>NZ_JBOITO010000035.1:0-1201 GCF_050717635.1 Clostridium sp. | reverse complement strand
TATATATTGTTAAGTAAAAAATTATAAATAAACTATAAATAGGTTGCATAGAGAGGGTATATATTATACATGTATAATATATACCCTCTCTTATTTTTCAACATTATTTTAAATTAGGTATTGATAAGGCTACAAACGCCTCGTCAACTTCTATAACTCCACCAACATTTCCAATACCCATATACACTCTGATAGCGTCTAAAAACTTATGCCTCCAATAAAAAGATGTAGGCACACTAATCTCGACTATCTCGGCACATTTTCTTATGGAATAACCATTTATCATACATTTAGAATATAATATCCACTTTTTAATATCTTTCTTACTGTTGTAACGGGGTGAACGTGTAAAGTCAGTAAAGGTCTTTCGGCAGGACTTACAGATATATCTTTGTTTGCCCTTGAACTTGCCATTTCTTGATACTTCCTCATGCCCACAGTGGGGGCAGACTTTTCCCTTGGAGAATCGGTTCTCTTTAACCTCGTTAGTAACTTCGGTTGCATAAGAACCTAATACAATAATTTCTTCAAGATAATTTAATATTTCTTCCTGTCCTGTTGTTCCTAAAGCCTCTAAATCTTTCTTTACTGACGCTACACTTGGCATAATAAGACCTCCGTAATCCTTCATATAATCTTATTATACCAAAATATTCAGAAAATATTAATTTTCAACATTTATCTTAAACATAGCCTTAATAAAATAGGTTTGGAATCAAGATAAATTGAATCTTTACAGATATCAATTCGATTATTCCAAAAGGTATTTGAATCAATAGAAGTATCTCTGTTCCAAGCAACATTGCCTGATTTATCAATAAATACTTCATTGAATTTGTTTAAATCTTTCAAAATTTCAAATACACCAAATAATTTATCATTCATATCATATATTCTAATTTCATCGTTATCGAATTTTATGGTTAAGGTAAAATCTTTATTTGGAATAACATTGATGATTTTCTTTGGATTTTGTAAATAATTCTTTAATTCTTCAGAAATTAAATTAGTATTCAAAATTAACACCTACCAATAATTATTTTAATGGTTCTATAGAAAAGAGTTCTTTTTGTAACCGATGTTTGTCAAGAAGGTTGTCGTATAAAATTTTATATTCGATATCCCTGTAATATATTTCAGAATTTTCAGTCTATTTAATAAATATATAATTCAAAGTTAAAATCAACACTTTTTATACTGT
>NZ_JBOITO010000034.1:0-1302 GCF_050717635.1 Clostridium sp. | reverse complement strand
AGCCTCTAAATCTTTCTTTACTGACGCTACACTTGGCATAATAAGACCTCCGTAATCCTTCATATAGTCTTATTATAACCAAATATTTAGAAAATATTAAATTTCAACATCTATCTTAAACATAGCCTATATTTAAAATCTTCAAAAGGATATGATCTTCTAAAATTCCTGAAGAACTTGTCTAAATTATCTTCTTTTTCCATTACAATTCTAGGCTTACCATACATCTCTTGCAGTGTTAATCCAAAGCTTTGTTCTTTAGTTAATACATTTGCTATGGCTTTAAGCTTTTCCAATCTTTCATCTACTACAGCTGACATAGATGATATTTCATTAGAATCTAATTGTTTTATTTCTAATGATTCAATTCTACTAGCAATAGTTGAATAGAATTGTTTTTTATCCACATCTTTATTGAACATTATCATCTTTGAATTAATTCTAGCAGAACGATTGTAAATTACATCTAAGGCTGCCTTCTTTTGAGAAACCATAAGCACTTTCTTGCCACAACTTAAATATTGTGAAATTATATTTACTATGGTCTGAGACTTACCTGTTCCTGGGGGGCCATAAATAACTAGCTGTGAATTTTCTTCTGCTCTTTTAACTGCAATTTCTTGACTATAATCCAAATCAGAAATAAAATAATAATCCTTTTCTAAAATATCTTTTCTTTCATTTTTATCAGTTACTCCCACATCTACTGAGGCTTCATCAGTTGCCTCATTTTTCAACAATTTGTACATTAGTTCATTGCTTAAATCTTTGCTTTCCATGTCCTTATAATCATTATAAATAGAGTTTGCTATATTAAAGTGACCCATTACAATATTATTCCTAATTACAAGTTCTCCTAGCCTATAATTAAGCTCAGTGTCTTTTGCAATCTCTTTAAACCTAGTTGCCTCAGATTCTGTGTAAGATATAATAACATTAACTTTTTTTAGTTCTTCAATTACACCTTTAATTAAGTCATTCCCAAAAGATAGCAAATCATCATATTCAGTTTCAACATTTGCTATCTTTTCTTCATTAAACTTTGCATATCCTATTAGAAATACCTTGTTCAACATAATTGGATAATCTACTTTGTTTTTTATGTACCATTTATCTCCTTTTTTATTAACTTCTATAGGAAAGAACAAAATCTCCCTACGGTCGAGTAAAAACCCTTATGCCAAGCAAATATGATAATCTCATCGTCCTTTGATTATCATATTTGCATCACATTCTGGGCATAGAACAATAGGACTACCACTCTTCTTGTCAAATTCCTCAGGTGTATAACATTCAAACGCA
>NZ_JBOITO010000033.1:0-1327 GCF_050717635.1 Clostridium sp. | reverse complement strand
GCAAGGGTGACCTTGTGGGAGAGTAGGTTGTCGCCAGGTAAATATGGTTTACTAGCTCAGTTGGTAGAGCACATGACTTTTAATCATGGTGTCCGGGGTTCGATTCCCCGGTAAGCCACCAAAAAAAAAGCACTTCTTTATGAAGTGCTTTTTATTTATATTTATAGTCAGATAAGTAACAGTTTATTGATTTTGTATTTTAAATTTGTTTATGGTATTATGATAATGCGAACATATACTTACGAAGTATATAACTATAATAATTTTAAAGGAGAGTAATTATGGAAAATAAGGTTTTAGCTATAGTAAATGGAAGCGAAATAACTGAAAAAGATATGAAAAGAACATTACAAAGATTTCCACAAGAAACACAAGAACATTATAATACAGAAGAGGGTAAAAAACAATTTTTGGATCAGATGATAAATTTTGAATTAATATATGCGCATGCGCTTGATAGTGACATGAAGAATGATCCAGATTATATAGAACAAGTAAAATTGATAGAAAAAGATGTTTTAATACAAATAGGCGTAAAAAACATAATGTCTAGTGTAGATACAACAGAAGAAGAGATTAAAAAATACTATGAAGATAACATTGAAATGTTTAATAGTGATGAAACTGCTTCAGCTAAACATATATTAGTGGATGACTTAGAAAAAATGAAAGAAATTAAATTAGAAATAACTAATGGAATGTCTTTTGAAGAAGCTGCTAAGAAATACTCTAAATGCCCATCTTCAGCTCAAGGCGGAAGTTTAGGTAGTTTTTCTAGAGGTAAAATGGTTCCTGAATTTGAGGAGGCTGCATTCAAATTAAAAGTTGGCGAAATAAGTGAGCCTATTAAGACTCAGTTTGGGTATCATTTAATACAATTAGATGAAAAAATTCCACAAGGAACAAAATCTTTGGCAGAGTCTAAGGATATAATTATAAAAAACCTTTTAAATCAAAAACAAAATGAAAAATATGTAAGTTCTATAACAGATTTAAAGAATAAGTATACTGTAGAAATAAAATAAAAGCAGTGTGGATAGTTAACATATTATTAAATTAATTTAAACAAAAACCAATATCATTGTTAATATTGGCTTTTGTTTTTGTTATTTATAGAAAAATATCAAATAAAGATATAAAAGTATTGACAAAAAAAGATATACCTAGTAAAATAGTAGAAGTCGTCACATGATGACAAAACAAATTGGTCTTTGAAAATTAAACAGAGAAATAGGTAAAGAATAGCAAAATAATATTTTGCTAAACCAGTCAATTACTTTAGTAAAAAGAAGTAAATTTTTAGTCGTAAGACTAAATAGTATGTAAT
>NZ_JBOITO010000032.1:0-1339 GCF_050717635.1 Clostridium sp. | reverse complement strand
GACATTTTTTGTTATCTATTGCAGCTAGTTTACACTGGTAAAAGTATGTATATGACTTATCAAACTAAAAGTGATGAGCCTAAATTTGGAAAAGATACCGTGTATAGATTTTTAAATTCTATGTACATAAACTGGCAAACATTTTTACTACGACTATCAGGAACTGTTATTAAAACACATTTATCAAACTTAACTTCAGAGGATCGTCTGAATGCTCTTATTGTCGATGATTCATTTTATGGTAGAACTAGAAGCAAAAAAGTTGAATTATTATCTAACGTTTTTGATCACGCAAGCAAAGGTACAAAATATAAAAGAGGTTTTAGAATGCTTACAACTGGCTGGACTGATGGAAATACATTCGTACCTCTTTCATTTAATTTACAAAGTTCAGAGAAAGAAAAGAATAGGTTTTGTGAAATGAAGGAAGGACTAAATAAAAATTCTATTGCTTTTAAACGTAGAAAACAAGCAATCTCAAAGTCTACTGACGTCATGATTGAAATGCTTAAAACCATTGTAAAGGCTGGTATACCTGCAAAACATGTATTGTTTGATAGTTGGTTTTCTTATCCTTCTACAATAATAAAAATACTTGAACTTAAATTACATACTATAGGTAGGCTTAAAAATACTACTAAAATAAAATATATTTTTAACGGTGAAAGAAAAACATTATCTCAAATATATAAATCAATGAAAAAACGACCAGGAAGATCAAAGTATCTTTTATCAGTAATGGCACAAATTTATGATGCAGATGATAATAAATTGGATGTAAAACTAGTTTTTGTTCGGGACCGTAATGACAAAAAGAAATGGATCGGATTCATTTGTACTGATTTAAGCCTAACAGAAGAACAGATTATTGCTCTTTATGGAAAAAGATGGTCGATAGAAGTTTTCTTTAAAATATGTAAATCTTATCTAAATCTTGGAAAAGAATTTCAAGGTATTTCTTATGATTCAATGATTGCACACACTACAATTGTCATGACCAGATATATAATGCTAGCTGTAGAAAATAGAAATAATAAGGATGAACGCACCATGGGTGAATTATTTTTTCTTATTCACGATGAACTTCAAGATGTAAATTTTTCAGAAGTTTTAAGAGTTATTCTCGATATACTAAAAGAAGTTCTACAGGATTTATTGTTTTTAACTGACGAGCAAATAGATAAATTTATTGATAATTTCATGTTAAAACTACCTAAACATTTTGCTGAGAAATTTAGTGTTAAAAAAGTAGCTTAAAAGCAAATGTTAATACTATTTTAAGCTACACAAGCACTTATACATAAGGGGTTTAAGGCGATTCTGTCCTGCGAAGTATGAG
>NZ_JBOITO010000031.1:0-139229 GCF_050717635.1 Clostridium sp. | reverse complement strand
GCATGGGGTATATATTCCGCAGGAGCGTTAATTACAGCTGTGCCTGTTATGATACTATTTATTGCCTTATCTAAATACCTAGTTGGTGGGTTAACAGTAGGTAGTGTAAAAGGTTAGTAAATAAAATAAATAATTAAAATAACGTAATGAATGAATCAAAAGTTTGGTATTTCTTAAGTGCTAGCTTTTGATTCGTTTTTTTCATTTAAAGGATAAAGTATTATAAATTTTAACGCAGGGGGAAGTGCTATGAAAAAGGTTAAGTTTAAAATACCGGGTTTCAAAAAAAATAAAATAAGTATATCTACACTAAGTCAAAAGATATTCAAAAATCTAAAGATTAAAGGTGGCCTCTTTAAAAGATTAGTAATAACATTTACCTTGTTATCATTAATTACACTATCAATTTCAGCTCTTTTAATATTTCAAGTTACTAAGCAAAAAGTATCTGCTGATTTTGAAACATCAACTACTCAAATTTTAGACCAAAATATGAACTATGTTAGACTAATAGACAAATATTTCGAGGATATTTCTATTCAATTACTGACTAATAATGATTTTTTGGATACTCTTAATACTGTACCTGTTGACGTTTATGATAAAACTCAGCTTACTACAAAGCTAGTTAATAGCCTTAAAAATCTATCTGGTGGAGGAACTTCTTCCTTTGCTAAGAGTATTTATGTATTAAATGAAAAGGGTTTATCAGTAAATTCTGATTCTGGTAATTCAGTTGTTACTGATGCAGCTAAATATGCTGAATTTAAAACTACCGAAGATTATAAAAAAGTAATAGAAGCAAATGGTAAACCAATATGGTCAAAAGTTCACGTAAATACTTTTTCTCTTGCTCAGGAAAAAACTATAAGTTTTATGAGGGTATTAAGAGATAAATATAATGTTACAAATACGGGAATTTTAATTATTAACGCTGATCCAGAAGTTTTTGCTTCTTCTTTAAGCAAGGTGCAAATTGGTCAAAATGGTTATATGTTTATTTCGGATAAAGATGGTAATATTATTGCACATAAAGATGCTACTATTGCAGGTGAAAAAGTAGATAGTTCTATATGGAATTCTGTACAAAAAAAAGACAATGGTGCTTTTGATTTTAAGCTGAGTGGAACAAGTATGCGTGGAGTAGTTTCTACATATGATTCTAAATCATGGAAAATCATAGCTGTAGTACCAATGAAAGAACTTGCTTCTACAGCAAATAGTATCGGTATTTTATCAATTCCAATAATATTTGGATGCTTAATTCTTACTATAATATTTTCACTATTTATAACAATGAAAATTACAAACCCAATAAACGATATAATAGATGTTGCAGAAAATGTTTCTAATGGAGATTTCACAGTGAAAACCGATAGGTATTCTATTTATGAATTAAATGAATTAAGCCATAAATTCAACAATATGACGGAAAAACTTAAACAGATGCTTTCAATAACTGCTGTGCTAACAAAGGAAACTACAGACTCAGCAGCCCAAATTTTAAATTTATCAAGTAGCATAAATGAAAGTTCCACTGAAGTGGTTGTAGCAGTTGAAGAAATAACACTAGGATCATCAAAACAGACTGAGGAGACTATTGATTGTGCTAGAATTTCTGAAAAGTTTAATAGCGAAATCACTAGAGCGATTTCTGCCTTAAGCAATGTAAATAGTGCAACAAGTAATTCTATTGGTGTTATTAATACAAGTTCAAATATTATTAATAATTTAAGCAAAACTTCTCAAAATAACTCTGCAGCAATGGATAATGTATCTGACACTATTTCAACATTAGATGAAAACACAAAAGCAATCCTTACTATTTTAAATAAAATTAATAGCATTACCAAACAGACAAATCTATTGGCGCTAAATGCATCCATAGAAGCTGCAAGGGCTGGAGAGGCTGGAAAAGGTTTTTCTGTTGTTGCTAGTGAAATTAGAAAGCTGGCTGAGCAATCACAAAGCGCTTCACTGGAAATAGAAAATATTATTAGTAAAGTAAATACTTCTATAAATGATTCTCTTAGAATATCAACTAATGCAAAAGAGTTATTTAAAGAAGAATCCAAGCAAGTTAACAGTACAATACTGTCTTTCCAAGATATAAAGACATCAATTTCAAAAATTTCTGAAGCTATGGAACATTCAATGGAATCTATAAAAGTAATAGATGAGGACAAAAACTATTTATATGATTCAATAAATAGTATTGCTGCAATTTCAGAGGAGAATACAGCTGCAACTGAGGAAGTTACAGCAACAATTCAAAATCAATCACAATCAAATAATTTAATGAATTCACTGGCACAGGGATTAAATGATAAAGCAAATGAATTAATCGACTTAATTAAAAAGTTTAAATTTTAAAAAACAATCTCTTTACCTTAAATCCAAGGTAAAGAGATTATTTTTTATATATATTTAAAGTTGTCTGTCACAGTCTAAAGGTCCACATATATCAAACTCTGAATCTGATGGAGGTGGTACAAAGTTGGCGATTTTTTTCGCTTGTTCAAGTTTTTCTTTTTCTAACTTTGATATTTCTTCTGGAGTTAATTTTTTATCTGTCATTATCTATCCTCTCCTTTTTAAATATTGTTACTTCATTTACTACACTATAACCCTAATTCGTTTTTATAGCAATGGTTATTAATAAATAATCATTATTTATAATGCGATTATATTAATATATCACACCTCGAACACAATTGTTGGTTATAATAAATATATAAAGTCAATTATGTTGGTATAAATTATAGTATAATAGGAGTTATAAGAAAGAGGTGGGTTTATATGGGCAAAGAAAGAATACTTCTAGTTGATGATGAAGAGCGTATACGAGATATGATAAAAGAATATACCAGTCTTGAGGGATATTATATCGATGAAGCAGGTGATGGTGTGCAAGCTTTGAATCTGTTTTCACATCATAAATATTCATTGATTATTCTAGATGTTATGATGCCCAAAATAGATGGGTGGAGCGTGTGCAGGGAAATACGCAAAACATCAAATGTTCCTGTAATCATGCTTACTGCAAGGGGAGAAGAGTATGATAAGCTTTTCGGCTTTGAGCTTGGCGTAGATGATTACATAATAAAACCCTTTAGCCCAAAGGAACTTCTTGCACGTATGAAAGCAATAATAAGAAGAAGTTCATATGCAGACAAAGATGAAAAAGAAACTACAATTACATTTGAGGGTCTTGTTATAGATCTTAATTCTAGAAATACTTATGTTAATGATAAATTAGTTACACTTACGCCTAAAGAATATAGTTTACTAACTTTTTTTGCAGGTAATCCTAATAGAGTATTTTCTAGAGAACAATTGCTTAATGAGGTTTGGGGCTATGATTTTTTTGGTGATGACAGAACTGTAGATACGCATATAAAGATGCTACGTGAAAGTATAAAAGAATATAGAAAATTTATTGTTACAGTTTGGGGAACAGGATATAAATTTGAGGTGGGTGGGAAAAATGAAAAGTATAGCTCTTAAATTATGGTCAGGTATGATAGCTCTTGTGCTTATAATGCTTGTTATGCTATGGCTTTTCCAAATTATATTTTTAGAAAAATTTTATACTACAATAAAAATTTCAGAGATGAAAAGCAAAGGCTACTTTATTCTTGAGGGGTTAGAGTTGGACTCAGGAGAAAATCTTGAAACCACTTTTGAAACCTTTGCTAATGAGACAGGTTCTAACGTAGAGTTTTTGAATTCAAATGAAGAGACACTTTATAGCGTAGCCTCAAACGGGGGCGCTTCTAGTATGCCTATGATGATGATGAATAATGCAAGGATTGAGGCTATTAATGAAATTAAACAAGGAAAGGAAATAACTCTATCTTTAATTCATCCTAAATTTCATAATACATTTATACTTATTGGATTACCCTTCAAAGTGCAAGGTGAATTTGAGGGAGGGATTCTTATAAATTTGCCTTTAGCACCAGTAAAGGATACAGCTGCAATACTTAAAGTACAGTTATTTTATATCACATTAATTCTTCTTTTCACAGCATTGATATTTGCTTATTTTTTGTCTAGGAGTTTTACGCGACCTATACTTGAAATTACAAAAGTATCGGAAGAAATGGCCTCAGGTAATTTTTCTTTGAAGATTAAATCAAACAGCAGGGATGAGATTGGTAAACTTTCTAGCACTATAAATTATATGGGTGAAGAACTTTCAAAAACTGAACAACTGAGGAAAGACTTGATTGCCAATGTATCTCACGAACTACGGACACCTTTAAGTCTTATTCTTGGCTATGCTGAGACAATTAGAGATGTTACAGGCAATGTTGCAGATAAGAGAGAGAAACAGCTGAATATTATTATAGAGGAATCAGAGAGGCTTTCTAAAATCGTTGATGATATTCTTAACTTATCCCAAATACAGGCTGGATATCTTAATTTAAATAAAACTCAGTTTAATATTAATGAGCTTCTGGAAAGAGTTATAGTAAAGTTTCAGATTTTAAGTGAGAAAACCTCAGTGGATATAGTTCTTGAGAATCATGTAGATAAAATAGTAGAAGCGGACGAAATCAGACTAGAACAGGTTATGTATAACCTTGTAAATAACGCTTTTAATCATACGAAGAGTTCTGGACATATAATTATAAGGGCAATAGAAAATGAAAAAAACTTCAGAATTGAAGTGGCGGATACTGGAATAGGAATATCTGAAGAAGACCTAAAACATATTTGGGATAGATTTTATAAAACAGATAAAATAGAAGGGATAAAATCCACTGGCACTGGTCTTGGGCTAACTATTGTAAAAACTATTCTTGAATCACATGGTTTTAAGTACGGAGTAGAGAGCACAAAAGGGAAAGGGACTATGGTTTGGTTTGACATAAAAAGGCAAGTATAATAAAGTAAGAGACCCCCACTTTTAGAAGAGGGGGTCTTTTACTTTATCTGAAAGTTTCACAATTAGGTCGTTGTTTTATCATACTTCTATCACAACTTCCCCTTATACTAAAGATAGAAAGTAAATAAAAAAAATTATGAGGAGAGTGTTTTATATGAAAAATATCAAAAAAATGGTTCTATCCCTTGCAGTGGTAACAGTACTTAGTACTGGGGTTGTTTTTGCAGCTGTAGCTACAAAGACTCCAGCGGAAGTAGCAGCTGGATTAACAGGAAAGACAGTAGAGGAAGTTACAACAGAAAGAACCTCGGGAAAAACTTATGGAACAATTGCTGAAGAAGCAGGAAAGCTAGAAGCGTTTAAAACAGAGTCATTACAGCAGAAAAAATTAGTACTTGATCAAAGAGTAAAAGATGGTAACTTAACTCAAGAGGAGGCTGATGAAATTTACAATTCTATTGTGAAGAACCAAGAGACTTGTGATGGAACAGGAAGTGGTGGGATAGGCAAAATGAACGGTGCAGGATTTGGTCAGGGAAGAGGTCAAGGAAGAGGTCAAGGAATGGGAAAAGGATCTGGACAGGGTAATGGTTCTGGATGTGTAACACAATAGATTGTAAAATAAAGGAGTGACTTTTGTTGAAGAAAAATAAGATGTTAGAGTATTTAAGATGGGGGTTGCTTACGTTATTTGCAGTGCTTGTTAGCATTGCGGCATATCTCCATCAGATACTCGGAGGAGCGAAAGCTCCTTCAATTCATGCACTGTGACCATTTGGAGGGCTCGAAAGTCTTTATTCATTCTTTACAACAGGCGGACTTATACAGAAAATTTTCTCAGGTACCATGATACTTTTCGCAATAACTCTAGTTATAGCTCTACTTTTTAGAAGAAGTTTCTGTGGACTTATATGCCCCTTTGGAGCAATTCAAGAGTTATTTGCTAAAATTGGACAAAGGTTATTTAAAAAGAGGTTTATAATGCCTAAAAAAATTGATAAACCACTTAGATATTTGAAATATGTTATACTTGCAATAACAGTTTTTTATGCATGGAACACAGCAGGATTATGGATGGCTCCTTATGATCCATGGTCTGCATATGCTCATCTTCCTGAAGGCCTTTCAAGTGTTTGGGCTGAATCTGCTGTTGGACTAATAATACTTATAATAACATTGGTAGGATCACTTATATATGATAGATTTTTCTGTAAATATCTTTGTCCTATGGGTGCCCTTTATGCAATAGTAGGTAAAGTGAGCCCACACAGGGTTGTAAGAGATGAAAATAAATGTATAGATTGTGGGATATGCAGTAAAAAATGTCCTGTAAATATCGATGTACAACATCTAAAAGAGGTAAAATCTAGTGAGTGTTTAAACTGTCAGATTTGTGTACTTAACTGTCCTAAAGAAGGAGCTCTTAAACTAAAGCAAGGTAAACATACAATAAGTCCACTTATTACAATTATAATTGTAATTGCACTATTCTTTGGATCTATATTTGCATTCCAAGCTGCTGGATTATATAAACTTACCCCAGATGAACTTAAAACTGGAGAAAGTATAAATTATGATGAAATTAAAGGATATATGACAATTGAAGATGCTGCTAAAGATACAAAAACAGAATTGAAAGATTTCTATAATAAATTTAAGATACCAGAAAATGTACCTAAAGATGTTAAGATGAAGGAAATACAAAATGTTTCACCTGGATATGATTTTGATGCAGTAAAGGGATCTCTTGAATAGGTAGTAAATGTTAATAAATCCCGTGGAATAAATATTCCGCGGGATTTATTATTATTAATAAGCTGAATAGGAAATCTATCAGTATATAAAATTTTGTGCAAATAGATGAAACTTTTTTAGTTATATAATCGTATTAACTAGTAATAATAAAAAAAATAAAGTATAAGGAAGGATAGTATGAAAAAAAATATAATTTTTACCATAGTAAGTGTGTTAGCAGTTATAATTCTTGTGGGATGTAAAAGTAATAAGGTAAGTGAAAAACCACCAGCAATAAGCGGGAAACTAATAGCCCCGACAGTAATAGGGGAAGTATTAGATGTAAAGGAAGATGTCAAATCAATTTTAGTAAACTCTACTGCAGGTGTTGTAAAAGGTGAAATTTGGGTAAGTATAGATGATAAAACTAATTTTTTTGAAGATATTAATGAAGGAACGTCTATTCCGTATAAGAATGTAAGCCGGAAATTTGTTATAGGTAATCATGTGGAAATTTACATTGAGGGCGGGATAAGAGAATCTTATCCTATGCAAGGATTAGCTACAGCAGTTTATGTTAATGAAGCTACAAAATAATATTCTAAATATGGTATAATTGATAGATTAAGAGAAACACGAAAGAGCAATATAAATAATAAATATTGAAATGAGGATGAATATATGAGTATTAAAAAAGACTTATACGGTAAGACGAAAGATGGGAACCCTATTGATATTTTTACTTTGAAAAATTCAAAAGGTGTAGAAGTGCAAATAATCAACCTTGGTGGGATAGTTGTTTCAATTAAAGTTCCAGATCGGTTTGGAAATTTTGCAGATGTTGTTTTAGGTTATGATAAATTAGAAGATTATTTCCATAATATAAATAATTTTGGAGCAATTATAGGACGGTATGCTAATAGAATTGAGAATGCGACTATTGAATTTAATGGTGTAGAATATAATTTAAGTAAAAACAATGGGAAACATTTAATACACGGAGGATTTGTTGGTTTTGATAAAGTAGTATGGAAAGCTGATATTATAAAACAAGACAAAGAGGAATCTTTACAACTTACGTATACAAGTTCGGATGGAGAAGAGGGGTTTCCTGGAGAACTTAAGGTGAAGGTTATTTATACTTTGACAGCAGACAATGCACTGAAAATTGAATATTTTGCTGATTCCGATAAGGATACAGTAGTTAATTTAACCAATCACTCGTATTTTAATTTATTAGGGCGTGGGGATTTAGATATTCTATCTCATGAGCTTATGATTAATGCTGATAATTTCACTATAATAAATGATGAGTGCATTCCAACTGGAGAAATATGTTCAGTAGTGGATACTCCATTTGATTTTACTACCATGAAGACAATTGGTGATGGGTTACTAGCAGAAAATCAACAAATTAAATATGGTGACGGGTATGATCATAATTTTGTATTAAAGGTTAATGGAAAAACTCCACAAAAGATTGCTGAGCTATATGAAGAAAAAACGGGTAGACTTATGGAAACATATACTACAATGCCAGGAGTTCAACTCTATACAGCTAATAATTTAATAGCTAATAGACCGGGAAAAGGTGGACAGGTTTATAAAAAAAGGGATGCCGTATGTTTAGAAACTCAATTTTTTCCTAACTCTTTAAAGTATAAGAATTTTCCATCTCCAATACTTAGAGCATGTGAAGAATATGAGCATACTACAATTTATAAGTTTTCAACTAGATAGTAGAACAAAAGATAAACTTCTGATAAGGAATCTTAAATTAAAATAAAGTTAATATAGGAAAGGGTTGTCTCAAATGAGGTTATAATCATTTGAGACAACCCCTTTTATCCTATTTAACTCAGCGGCTTAACATGTTTTCTCTTATTTTTAAAATACCATTTAAATATTCAAGGTCCTCTGCAATTCTGTTTGAAGCAGGGGCTAGTGCATAGTCTGAAATGGAGTTTCTTAGTTTATCAATTTCATTTACTGCTTTGTTAATATCACGGGGACTTTTGATTTTTTTGTTTTCAATAGATTTAAATTTATTTCTTAATGAGCGTCTTTGCTTAGCCGACATTTTACCATTTGGAATATAAAGCCTGTCAGCCTTTGAAAGAATGTCCTTAAAGGTGGTTTCTATTATTTTATTAATGTCATCATTTGGTAGAACTGCAGCATCTCTGAAGGTACTCTCCTTTAAAACCTCTTGTACGTGTATATCCTTGCCGAAATGTTTCTAGGAAAATCAAATTGAAATTATTGTTTTTTAACTCATCTAAATTTGCTTTTACAGCATCTAAATTCATTTCTGTTGGTCTATGCCAAACTGCCCTGGACTCTACTTTTTTAGATTCCATAGATCTGTAGGTTACGAGATTTGTGTTTAACTTAACTTCATCCAGTAAGTCTATAAATTGAAATTCTAAGTCTTGTTTGTTTGTTGTGGCAGTTTTTATCTCTTCTAAAATTTGTTTTGCTGCAGATAGTTTTATACTTCCTGCATCTATAGCTTCCTTAGCACTTTGTAGTGGTACATCATACAATCCATCTTTAGCAGTAGTATAAGCTTGCAGCGAATCATTATAATCTTTTTCAAAAGCGGCTATCATGCTTTCAGGAGTTACAGAGGCAGTTAATGTTTTGGTAGTTTGGTCCATACTAATTTTTGCGCCGATTACCGCATTGTTAATGAGAAAGCTTGCGCCAGCTTCATGATCATTTGTTCCTGTAGTTATAGGTCCAAAGTCTTTTGTATAGGTAACTATTTGATCGCCACCTCTATCACTTTTACTAAATATTGTAAATAGAGAGTAACAAATAAAAGGAGTAAAACTCCAAAAATATATAAAAAAATGAAATATTGCTCTATGAAGAGGAAAAGAGAGATAAGTTTCAATAATCGACCATAAAAAGGAGATACACTCTAAGATTGAATTTTCTATTATTAATAATATACATTATAATAATGTTTATAAGGAGGGATCCAATTGAAGCAATTTGATAAATTATATAGTTTAAAGGGACAACTTATAGTTTCGTGTCAAGCTTTAGTGGAAGAGCCTCTATATGGTTCTGACATAATGGCAAAACTTGCATATGCTGCTGAAACAGGTGGAGCGGCTGCTATAAGAGCCAATACAATAGAAGATATTATAGAGATTAAAAAGTCAGTTGACCTACCAATAATAGGAATAATAAAAAAAATATATGATGATTCAGAAGTTTATATAACGCCTACTATTAAAGAAGTGAGAGCATTACACAATATCGGAGTTTATATTATTGCAACGGATTTTACAAATAGAACAAGACCTTACGGAATTGATCTGTTACAATTTTATAAGCAAATTAGAGATGAATTTCCAGATCAGATATTTATGGCGGATATATCTACTTATGAAGAAGGAATAATGGCTGAAAAGATAGGTATGGATATTATTTCTACAACTTTATCTGGTTATACAAATTATAGTGTAAACTCTGATGGTCCAGATTTAGAACTTGTTAATAGGTTATCAAAGAAAGTTAATATACCTGTAATATGTGAAGGTAAAATTCATTATCCAAAGCAAGCTAAAATAGCATTAGATAATGGCGCATATGCTGTGGTAGTTGGTGGGGCTATAACAAGACCACTAGAGATAACAGAAAGATTCATTAAAGAGATTAATTGTGGGAAATATAAATAATGATTTATGATGTGATTATAATAGGAGGAGGAACTGCAGGTGCGCTAGCTGCTATTGCCTCTGGTAGAATGGGAATGAAAACATTACTTATTGAAAGTAATGGATATGTAGGCGGCACGGCTACAGGTGGAATAGTTTCACCTATGATGAGCAATCATAAAGATGATTATATATCTGATTTAAATAATGAAATAATACTTAAACTTAAAGAAACAGGAGATGGCTTTGGAAATTGGTTTAATCCTGAAGTATTGAAATATGTTTTAGAAAGATTGATTGTAGAATCTGGAGTGAAAATTAGATATTATAGCAACGCTTTTAAACTAATAAGGAAAGAAAAATTAATCCATTCAATTTTAGTACAAAGTAAAAGTGGAGTTGAAGAATTTAAAGGTAAGATATTTATTGACTCCACAGGTGACGCAGATATTTCTAGGTTAGCTGGAATTAAAGTGTGCAAAGGGAACCTAAATGGGTTAAACCAACCTATTTCATTAAGATTTATAATGAGTAATATTAATGTTAGCGAATTTTCAAGTTATGTAGAGGGGTTAGGGCAAAAGCATGAGTTAGATGTAAACGAATTCAGCACAGCCCATACAAAAGATGGTGTGTTCCCATTACAACCTATATTTGAGGAAGCAGTTAAGAATGGAGAGTTACAAGAAGAAGATGCTAGGTATTTTCAATGTTTTTCTATCCCAGGTAGAAGTTCAGATTTAACATTTAACTGTCCTGAAATATTTCAGCAACTTGATGGCAGTAGCGTAGAGGATTTAACAACAGCACAAATAATAGGCAAACAAAAGATATTTAGATATGTTAAATTTCTTAAAACATTACCTGGTTTTAAAAATTCGTACCTTTCATTAATAGCTCCACTGGTAGGAGTAAGGGAAAGTGTTAGAATTCAAGGTGAATATATTTTGACGGGTAAAGATATTTTAACCTATAAAAAATTTGATAACAGAATCATGTCATCAAATTACCCAGTTGATATTCATAATTTAAGTAATGATGACACAGAATATATAGAAAAACTAAGAAATGACGTAAGTAATAAGGAAGCTTATTATGATATCCCATGGGACATAATGATTTGTAGTGAAATAGATAACCTAATAGTTGCGGGTAGGTGTGTATCAACAGATTTTATTGCTCAGTCTGCCATAAGAATTCAAAATATTTGTCGTGGCATGGGAGAAGCAGCAGGTTATATGGCATATATGAGCATAATTAATAACAAACAAGTTAAGCAGTTAGATAATTTAAGTTTTCAAACTCTTTTAAAACAAAAGGGGTTTAGATAAATATTTAAGGGGGAATAATGTATGAAAATCAGAAAACTATTAGCAATAGCATTAGCAGCAACGATGAGTGGATCTTTATTTGTAGGTTGTGCAAGTAATGACAAAAAGGAAGTAAAAGAAACTCCAGAAGTAAAAACAGAGCAAAATGTAGAATTTTGGACTATGCAGTTATCACCAACTTTTGATGACTATTTAAAGAGTGCTATAGTAAAATTTGAAACAGAAAATCCAACTATTAAGGTTAAATGGGTTGATGTTCCTTGGGGTGATATGGAGAAGAAAGTCATGGCAGCAGCAGCTTCAGGTTCAATGCCTGATGTTGTAAATTTGAATCCTCAGTTTGCTCAAAAATTGGCTCAATTAAATGCACTAGTTGATATGGGAGTAAGCGCAGCAGATGTAAAAGATGATTATTTTAAAGGAGCTTGGGAGGCTTCATCTTTTGATGGTAAAACCTTTGGACTTCCATGGTATTTAACAACAGGTATCACATATATCAATAAAGAATTATTTACAAAAGCTGGACTTGATCCAAATAAGGCACCAGCCAATTATGAAGAAATGTATAATGCAGCAAAAACAATAAAAGAAAAAACAGGAAAATATGGTTTTATGATTTCATTTAATGAAAGTGTTGGTATGGAAGCTTTTGAGCAAATGGGAGTAAAACTGTTTAATGATGATTATACAAAGGCTACGTTTAATACACCGGAAGCAATTGAAAGCATTAATTTCTTTAAGAAAATGATGGATGAGGAGTTAATTCCAAAGACTAGTTTAACTGAAGGACAAGGAACAATAATTCAAATGTATAGCGGTGGAGAAGTTGCTATGTTCCAAGGTGGAACTTCTCATGCAAGTATGATTGAAAAAAATAATAAAGAAATATATGATAATACCGCAGTGGGACAACAACTAGCAAATGCTAATGGAAAATATAATGAAGCTGTAATGAATATTTGTGTTGCGCAGAGTAGTAAAAACAAAGATGCAGCAGTTAAATTTTCAAAGTTTATTACTGATGCACCAAATCAAGTTGAGTTTGCTAAAGTTTCTGGAGCTATAATTCCATCAACTAGAGATTCAATAAAAGATGATTTCTTTAATTTAGAAAAAGGGAATGCAAGTGAGCAGGCAAGAACAATAAGTGCTGGCCAAATAGAAAAAGCTAAAAATATATTTCCTCCAATTAAAAATTATAGTGAAATACAAGACGCTTTCTTAACTGCAGTACAAAAGTCTATTGCAGGTGAGGGAAAGCCTGAAGAAGCATTAAAAGAAGCAGAAGCATTAGCAAATGCAGCATTAGCTAAATAAATAAAAAAGTTTTAAATTGTGCCCCACATAAAGGTGGGGCTTAATTTCTATAAAGGAAGGTAAGCGTAAGGAGGAAAAAAATATGAATAATATAATAAAAAGAAAAACGAAAAGAAAATTAAGACCATACGGTAAATTAACACCATATATGTTTCTACTTCCAGCACTATTAATATTAGGAATATTCGTATTTTATCCATTAATAAGAGTTATAATGTATAGTTTTCAATCTTACAATGTTTTTACACCACCAGAATGGATAGGCACTAAGAATTATGAAAATATAATAAAAGATAAAGCTTTTCTTGCTGCACTAAAAAATACAGTATTATATTTTATTATTGTTGTTCCTACTTTAGTAGTACTACCTGTATTTGTTGCTATTTTAGTTAATAGTAAACTAAAGGGTATTAAATTTTTTAGAGCATCTTATTATTTGCCGGTTATAACAAGCATGGTTGTTGCGGGGATAGCTTGGAAATGGATATATGCTGATTCTGGACTTTTAAATTACTTACTAGTAAATATTTTACATATTATTAAAAAACCTATACCCTTTTTAACATCTAAAAATACTGCGCTTTATTCAGTTATGATAGTTACTATATGGAAGGGTATTGGATATTATATGGTTATTTATCTATCAGGACTTCAAGCAATATCACAAGATATATGGGAGGCTGCAGAAATAGACGGAGCCTCAGGACTAAAAAAACACCTCTTTATTACTTTCCCACTACTTGCTCCATCAATGGCTATAGTTGCTGTAATGTCTTCCATGGCTGCTATGAAAGTGTTTGATGAAATTTATATTATGACAGGTGGCGGGCCGTTTAACAGCACTAAGACCGTAGTTTATTATTTGTATGAACGGGCATTCTCACAACTGGAAATGGGATATGCTAGTGCGGTGGGAGTAATATTATTCTTAATTTTATTAGTTTTTTCAATAATAAGTATAAAAATTTCAGATAAAAAAGTACAATAGGGGTGAAGATATGAATTCAGGTATAAAGATTAAATTTAAAGAAAAAGTTATACTATATACCATATTAATAGTTTTATTAATTGTATCTGTGGGTCCTTTTTTGTGGCTTTTATCCACAGCATTAAAATCATCTACAGAAAATTTATTTAAGTTTCCGCCGGATCTACTTCCAAGGCATCCTACACTTGAAAGCATGAAGTCAGTATTCAAAACAATACCCTTTATGACATATCTTATTAATAGTGTGATAATAGCATTGGTTCAAGTTGTTTTAAACGTTGTACTAGCGTGCCTTGCAGCTTATCCATTGGCTAGAATGAAGTTTAAGGGGAAAGATATAATTTTTACTGGGATTTTAAGTACAATGATGATTCCAATCCAGGTTACAATGATTCCTATATTTGTTTTAATATCTAAAATTGGATTAAAAAACAGCTATCCGGGAGTGATATTACCATTTGCAGTAACAGCCTTTGGAATATTTTTAATAAGGCAAGCGTTTCTTACAATACCCGTTTCTATAGAAGAAGCAGCATATATTGATGGTTGCAATGCATTTCAGATTTGGTATAAAATTTTATTACCATTAATAAAACCATTTATTGCCACGTTGGCCATATTTACATTTGTTAATTCATGGGGAGATTTTCTTTGGCCGCTATTAGTATTAAGTGATAAGAGTAAATATACTCTACCCCTGGGAGTTATGGATTTGCAGGGTACATTTGCTACAGATTGGAGACTAATAGCAGCTGGAGCAGTATTATCTATGATACCGATAATTATTTTTTTCATTGCAACGCAGAAGTATTTCATGGAAGGCGCTACTGCTGGCGGTGTAAAGGAATAAAAAGTATAAAGGAGCGATAGGTATGACTAAAAGATTGAATATAATAAATCATACACATTGGGACAGAGAATGGTATGAAAGTTTTGAGACCTTTAGAGGAAAATTAATTAAAGGAATAGAATTAATTGTTAAAGGATTAGATAATGGTCAATTCAAAAGTTTTATGTTAGATGGACAAACAGTTATTTTAGAAGATTTAGCAGAAGTTTTAGAAGATGGTGAATATAAAAAGCTTATTAATTATATTAAATCTGGAAGAATTGACGTTGGTCCGTGGTATGTTTTGCCTGATGAATTTTTGGTTAGCGGAGAAAGCATAATAAGAAACTTAAAAATAGGAACAGATATTTCAGCGCAATATGGTAAAAAAGATTTTGTTGGATATCTACCAGATACCTTTGGTCATATAGGGCAATTACCACAGATATTTAAAGGCCTTAATATAGACTGTGCATTGTTATTTAGAGGGGTACATTCTAAAAGTAGCGAAGTGATTTTTGAGGGCAGTGATCATACTGAAATTAAAGCTATAATTCTTCCACTATGGGAAGGATATTATAATCACTTTTTAACCTATGATGACTATACCAAAAGGTTAGAAATATATTTAGATAAAATTCAAAAGTTTACTGATAGTGAAGAATTATTACTTTTAAACGGCGCAGATCATTTAATTCCGCATGAAAATTTAAATGATAGATTAACGAAGCTAGAAAGTGATTTAGATATAGTAATAGAGCAGACAAACTTAAAAGAGTATATTTCTAGATTAGATAATAGTTCTTTTGTGGAAATAATCTATGGTGAACAAAGAGATGAAAGAAAAGCATACATATTACCAAATGTTGCATCAAGCAGAAGTTACTTAAAAAAACAAAATGGACAGCTAGAAGATAAATTGACTCATATAGCTGAACCTCTAGAGTTAATTAAGAGTATTGTAACAAATAAATATAAATATAAATTTCTTCATCATACATGGAAGTCGCTTTTAAAAAATCATCCCCACGATAGTATCTGTGGATGTAGTATAGATAGTGTTCATAGTGAAATGGAAACACGTAATGTGAAAATAAATGATATGCTTGAATCAATTAAGCATTATGCAGCCAAGGAAATTATAAAAAGTAAGCCTATAGATAATAATAAAATTTATATATTTAATCCACTTCCTTATAAGTATGAAGGGGTAGTAGAAGCAATATTAAATTTACCAACAAATATTGAAAACTTCAAAATTACGGATATCCGTAATAAATATATAACCATGGAAATTCTAAGCAGTGAAAACAAACAAATATTTTTAGCTGATGTTGATCTAGAGCCAAATTGGTATGAAGTACACCAATTTAAGGTTGCTTTAAAATCAAATTTTAAGGGCATGGGCTTTACTGAGTATAATATTGTTAATGATATTAAAAAAGAAGAAGAAATATATCGTAAGTCATTTTTAGAAAATTCATATGTTAAAGTTAGTATTAATAGTAAAGGTTATGTAGATATATTAAATAAGCAAAATAACAAATTATACGAAAATACAAATATGTTTGTGAGTTCTTTAGATGCAGGAGATGAATATACTTATTCACCACCTATTAATGATTGTGTAAGCACAGCAAATTTTGTGGGCGTTAATAATATAATTATTAATGATGTGACTCAAGAGTTAGTGGTTATATATAATTTAGAGCAACCTGAAAGCTTAGACGAACATAGAAATGGGCAGAGTTTAAAAAAAGTTATTACTGAGATTAAATCTACAATTAGAATATTAGGGAATAGTAAAACAGTAGAATTTACAACAGAAATAAATAATAAAGCTAAAGATCAGAGACTAAGAATAGTGTTTCCACTATGTAAAGGGGTTAAAAAATTTTATACAGATGTTAGTTTTGATAATGTAGAAAGAGTACCCTTAGAAAATATTACATATGACGCAGAAAAGCAGAGTGAAGTAAGAGTTAATACACATCCAACGGATAGTTATGCTTATATAAAAAATGAATTTGGAATAATCCATACAGGGCTTCAAGAAGTTGAAGTTTCAAATTATGGGAATTTTAAAGATGCAGTGTACCTAACTGTAATGAGGAGTGTGGGATGGTTATCTAGAGATGATTTTAGAACTAGAGGCGGAGGTGCAGGCCCTAATATGGCAACACCAGATGCACAGTGTTTAGGTAAAAACAGCTTTAATTATGCAATTACTTTTGAAGATAATGTTCCTTTTGAGGCGAAAAAAATAAGAATTAAACCTGTAGTTTTTCAAGGGAATGATATAGAAAATGCTTTGGAAAATATATTGATTTTAGATAATAAAAACATTATTATTTCAGCTTTCTATAAAAATAGCAAAGATGAAGTGATTTTAAGATTATATAATCCCAAAGAACAAGTAGAACTATTGCATATAGATTGTTTTTGGAAGGAAATATATGAAACTAACTTGCTAGAGGAAGAAGAGAAATTAATTACCGGGAGTATTGAAGTTAGTGCTAAAAAGATATTGACTCTCAAGTTAAAGTAAAGGAGTTTGATGATGAAAATTCTTTATATACCATTAGATGAAAGACCATGTAATTATAAATATCCAACACAGATTGCTTTGAAAATTAATAATATACAACTTATTACTCCACCACAAAACATACTAAGCAAGAAAAAACAAGCTGCAGACATTGAAAAGTTATGGGATTTTATTAATAGAAATGCAGGCAGTGCAGATTATGCGATTTTATCATTAGACATGCTAATTTATGGAGGTCTTCTTCCATCAAGGTTACATGTGGAAGAAATAGTAATGTTATTACAAAGGCTAGAGAGAATTGTGGAATTAAAGAAAATGAATCCTAAATTAAAGATTTACGCCTTTGGTTTAATAATGAGAGTTCCGTCTTATAATAGTAGCGAAGAAGAGCCGGATTATTATGAAACCTATGGAGAGACTATATTTAACATATCTTGGTTACAGGATAAAATTAATATAGGAGAGGCCAACCTAGAAGATAGTTTTAAGTATAGTGAATACTTAGAGAAACTCCCTAAAGAATACTATGAAGATTATTTCAATCGTAGAGAAAAGAACTTTATGGTTACTGAGGAAGCTCTAAAATATGTAAGTCAAGGTATATTTGAAGAATTTGTGATACCACAGGATGATTCTGCTCTTTATGGGATACAATCTAAAGAACAGAAAGACCACATAAAGACAATTGAAAAATTAGAAATTATTGATAGTGTTCTAATTTATCCAGGTGCTGATGAGGTAGGATGCACCTTGCTTTCTAGAATTTTAAACTACTATAATGAGAAATGCCCTAAAGTTTATGTGAGATTCTCATCAGTGATAGGACCAACTATAATACCTAAATATGAAGATAGGCCACTACTTGAGACAATAAAAGCTCATATAATTTCCTGTGGAATGAATATAACAGATAACAGCACAAATGCTGATTTAATCCTCATGGTGAATTCTCCGGAAAATCAGATGACTGAAGCCTTTGAGCAAGATGATAAACCTAGGACAAACCAGTGTTATAGAAATTTAAAAGAATTTGTAGCATCTATAATAGAATATATAAATTCAGGTAAAAAAGTCATTATATCTGATTCAGCCTATAGTAATGGTTCAGATGTTGAACTTATAACGCTTCTTAGAAGCTATAACTTGTTAAATAAAGTAACTGCATATGCAGGTTGGAATACCAATGGAAATACACTTGGAACGGTACTTTCAAGTGGCGTAGCAAATTTATATGGGGATGTTAATCTGGAGTTTTTAATATATAGAATTGTAGAAGATTGTGGATATCAAGCTATTGCACGGCAAGAAGTAATAAAAGAAATAGAGTCAAAGGGGCTTTCATATTATGATTTTAAGCATCAAACATCTTGGGTGGAAGATATAACAAAATCTATGTTAAATGAATTTGTTGAGAAGTTCATTAATAGTAAATTTGAAGGTAATGCAATAACCGTTGCTAAAGTTAAATTTCCGTGGGATAGGATGTTTGAAGTAGATTTAAATATTGAGGTGAAATAGTTGAGAATATTATGTTTTGATATAGGTGGAACTGCAATTAAAATAGGGCTAGTAGATGAAAATGGTAATATTTTAGAAAATAGAGAAATACCAACGGATGCTGGAGCTGGTGGAGAGAAGCTAATTAGTAAAATTTTAGATGAGATTAGTGTGTATAAGGATATAGATAGAGTTGGAATAAGCACAGCGGGACAAGTTGATTTTCAAAGTGGAAAAGTGATCTTTGCTTCTGAAAATTTGCCTGGATGGACTGGAATGGAAATAAAAAAAAGAATAGAAGATAAGTACTCTATTTTAACGGCTGTTGAAAATGATGTTAATGCAGCGGCAATAGGAGAAGCATATTATGGTTTAGGTGAAGTGAATTTAAATTTCTTATGCTTGACATATGGTACGGGTATTGGTGGAGCAATAGTAGAAAATGGTAAAATATATCGTGGCGCAACTGGTTCCGCTGGGGAGTTTGGACATATGATAACCCATGTAGGGGGTCTTAAGTGCAGTTGCGGTGGAAGAGGTTGTTATGAAGCATATGCATCAACATCCGCTTTAGTAAGAAGTGTTAAAGCTTCCACAAATACTTGTGATGAAATTGATGGAAAATACATTTTTAAAAGGGTTTTAGAAGAAAATGAAGAATATAAACAGTTAGTTGATAGGTGGATAGTGGAAGTTGCCATGGGACTGTGCAGTATAATACATATGTATAATCCAAGTCATATAATTCTTGGTGGAGGAATAATGCAGCAAGAGTATATATTGGCTAGGTTAAGAGTGAAGATAAGTGAATATGTTATGCCTAATTTTAATAAAGTACAAATAAGTTTAGCAAAATTAGGTAATACTGCAGGTTTACTGGGAGTTTCAATATTAGCAAAAGAATTGGAGTGATGTAAAATGAGAGAGAAGTGCAATATTTTACCTACTATTAATACAAGTTATAATACCTTTACTAAATCTGAAAAAAAAGTAGCAGAATTAGTTATTAAAGATCCTAAACACATATTATATAGCTCTATTACTGATTTAGCTGATGAAGCTAAAGTTGGAGAGACTACAGTTCTAAGATTTTGTAGGAAGATTGGATTTGATGGATATCAAAGTTTTAAAATGACATTAGCACTAAGTATACAAATAGAAGACGGAATGGGAGAGCAACTTAGTGATGAAATCACTAAAGGGGATACACTTATTGAAGTATCTAAAAAAATTCTGAATGTTAATATTGCAGCACTAAATGAAACTTTTGAGTTATTAGACTATGAAGAGTTAAATATAGCAGTTAATAGTTTGCTTTCTGCCAAAAGAATTGTATTTTTTGGAGTTGGATCTTCCGCAGTAACAGCTTATGAAGCAAAAAATAAATTTGTAAGAATTAGACCAAATGTAGAGGCGACTTTTGATTCTCATATGCAAGCTATGGTCGCAAGTTTAATGAAAAGTGATGAAGTTGCAGTAGGATTTTCATATTCAGGAAGTACAAAAGATACTGTAGATGTGATGAAACTAGCTAAAAATGCAGGAGCTAAAACCATATGTATAACTAGATTTGCTAAATCTCCAATAACTAAATATGCAGATGTAGTACTTTTAGTAGGAGCAAAAGAGGGACCGCTTCAAGGTGGAGCATTGTCTACTAAGATGGCTCAGTTATATATGATTGATATTATATATGCAGAGTATTTTAGAAGAAATAGTGAACTCGCTAAAGAAAATAAAGAAAAAACCACAATGTCAATCTCGGATAAGATGTATTAATTATGAAAAGACATGTTGAATTTGAAAGTAATGGACTTACTTTAAGAGGATATCTTCATATGCCAAATACAGTTACAGAAAAAGTACCTCTAGTATGTATGTTTCATGGCTTTACAAGTAACAAAATGGAAGACCATTTTTACTATGTTAGGCTGTCTAAAAGACTTGAGAAATTGGGAATTGCCTCACTAAGAATGGACTTTGGAAATTCAGGAGAAAGTGATGGTAATTTCGAGAACATGACTCCGAGTTGTGAGATAAATGATGCAATTAATATAGTGGAATATGGAAAAACAATTCCTAATATTGATTTAGACAGAATAGGGTTAATTGGCTCTAGTATGGGTGGAATGATTGCAGGGATTGTTGCTAGTGAACTTAAAGATGATATAAAGTGTCTATGTCTCATATCTCCAGCAGCTAATATTGAACAAATTATGAGTGATTATTTTGAGAATGGGAATAGAATTGCAGATATTAATGGACTGCTTTTTTCAAGGGATGCCTTTGATGAAATGAAGACAATATCTACTTATGAAAGAGCAAAGGGATTTAAAGGTGAAGTTTTAATAGCCCATGGTACAAAAGATGAAGCAGTTCCAAATGAATTTGGGAAGAAATATAAAGATATATATGGAGAAAAAGTGAATTTTGTAGATATTGAAGATGGGAATCATATTCTTAGTTCCCGAAAATGGGAAATGCAGCTTAGTGATGCTATAATTGAATTTTTCACAAGTAAATTTTAATTATTATGTTATAATATAATGTAAGGAATTTAAATTTTACTAAAAGTGGGGGCCGCAAGATGTTTAGTCCAATAAAGACTACGAAAGTTTATGAACAGGTAATAATACAAATAAAAGATATGATTGCTAAAGGCATTCTTAAAAAAGGCGATAAGCTTCCATCAGAGAGAGCTTTAGTGGAACAATTACAGATAAGCAGAACTTCTATTCGTGAAGCACTTAGGGCTTTAGAAGTAATTGGGCTTATAGATTGTAGACAAGGGGAAGGCAACTATATAAAAGCAAGCTTTCAAGATAATTTATTTGAACCACTATCAATTATGTTTATGCTAGAGGAAAGTAACCCAGAACAAATATGGGAGCTTAGAAAGATCATGGAAGTTGAGGCTTCAGGCCTTGCTGCTAAGAGAATAACGGATGATAAGTTGCAAGAATTAAAAGAGATTTATCAAAGATTTATGAATTCTGTTGATGAAGATGTTACTGCTGAAATTGACAAAGAATTTCATTATAAGATAGCAGAATGCTCAGGTAATGTTTTAATATTTAATATTCTTAAAACAGTTTCAACTCTTGTGGATCATTTTATTGTGGATGCAAGAAAATTGATATTGGTCCAAGAAAAAAATAAGAAAATATTGTTTGATCAACATAAGAATGTATATTTAGCTATAGAAAAACATAGTTCAGCAGCCGCAAGGCAAGCTATGCGTGAACACCTAGATTTTGCAAACAAGTATATATGATTAAACTAATATAATATATAAAATGAAGGTAAGAATAATAACAAATATTATTCTTACCTTCATTTTTGTGAATAAAATAAATCTTATTGTTAACTAATTAACAATTGTAGCAATATTTAAAATAGTGTGATACTATTAATTTAGAAGGTGGTCAGACCATACTACCATACATAAATTTAGATTTTTAATACAAAGATTGGAGGAATATATATGGAAATTTTAGTTTGTATCAAACAAGTTCCAGGAACTTCAAATGTTGAAGTGGATCCAGTTACAGGTGTTTTAAAAAGAGATGGTATAGATTCAAAGATGAACCCTTTTGATTTATTTGCTTTAGAAACTGCACTTAAAATTAAGGAACAAAAGGGTGGAGTAATTAAGGTTATAACAATGGGACCACCACAAGCAAAAGATGTGATTCGTGAAGCATATATGATGGGCGCTGACGAAGGAGCACTTGTAAGCGATAGAAAATTTGCAGGAGCAGATGTACTTGCTACTTCTCGTACACTTTCACAAGGCGTAAAGCAAATGGGTGGATTTGATCTTATATTATGTGGAAAGCAGACAACAGACGGAGATACTGCTCAAGTAGGACCAGAAATGGCTGAGTACTTAGGTATTCCACATATTGCAAACGTTTTAAAAATAGAAGAAATAAAAGAAAAATCAGTTATTGTGGAAATGGATATGGCAAATACTATTGAAATAGCAGAAGTTAACTTCCCTTGTCTTTTAACTGTAGATAAAGATATATATCAGCCAAGACTTCCATCATATAGAGCAAAAATAGCCACAAAAGATAGAGAAATTAAAGTGATAACGTTAAATGATTTTGAAGATAAGAATGAAAAAAAATATGGACTTAACGGTTCACCAACACAAGTTGAAAGAATATTTCCACCAGAAGTTAATAATGATAGAGAAACATGGACAGGCAGTAGTGCTGACCTTAGTCTTAAAATAGCTACAAAACTTAAAGAATTAAAATTTGTATAAAGAGGGGTGGTATATTCATGAGTAAATTAATTTGTAATCAGGAAAAAGTAAACGATTCCAATATCCAAGAATTAATAAAGGTTTGCCCTTTTGGTTCAATTGAATACATTAATGGGAAAATAGAAGTTAATGCAGGTTGTAAAATGTGTAAGATATGCGTTAAAAAAGGACCAAAAGGAGTAATGGAATTTGTTGAAACAGACGAAGCAAAAATTGATAAGAGTTTATGGAAGGGAATAGCTGTATATGTGGACCATGTGGACGGAGATATACATCCTGTAACAATGGAACTTATCGGAAAAGCTAGAGAGCTTGCTAGCGTTGTTAATTTCCCAGTGTATTGTGTATTTATTGGTCACAATATAAAGGAAAAAGCTAAAGAATTACTTTTATATGGTGTTGATGAGGTATTTGTGTACGACGATTCAGAGCTTAAGGATTTTAGGATAGAACCTTATACAGCTGCTTTTGAAGATTTTGTAAATAAGGTAAAGCCATCATCCATACTTGTTGGAGCTACAACTGTAGGTAGATCCCTTGCCCCAAGAGTAGCTGCAAGATTTAGAACGGGACTCACAGCTGACTGCACAATGCTTAAAATAAAAGAAAATACAGATCTTGTACAGATAAGACCTGCTTTTGGTGGTAACATTATGGCTCAGATTTTATGCCCGAGTACTAGGCCTCAGATGTCAACAGTAAGATATAAGGTTATGAATGCTCCTGAAAAACTTTGTGCTCCGAATGGTAAAATTACTATTTGTGAAATAGATAAAGAAAAATTAGCTTCTAATATAACAGTATTAAAGGTTACAGAAAAAGAAATAGAAGAAAATATATCAGATGCAGAGGTAATAGTTGCAGTTGGTAGAGCTCTTAAGTCAGAAAAAGACATGGCTATGATTCAGGAACTTGCAGATCTTCTTTCCGCTCAAATAGCTGGAACAAGAAGATTAATTGAAACAGGTTGGATTGATGCTAAGAAACAAATAGGTCTTTCTGGTAGAACAGTTAAACCAAAACTTATAATAGCTCTTGGAATATCTGGGGCAGTTCAATTTACAGCTGGAATGAATAGTTCAGAGCGTATATTTGCTGTAAATACAGATGCAAATGCTTCCATATTCAATGTAGCTCATTATGGAATAGTAGGAGACATATATGAAATAGTTCCCCAATTGATAGAGAATATTAAAAATGGTGGAGCAGAGTCTTGTGTTAGTAATTTTTAGTAAACCGTTAAAACTTGTGGTTACAATAAATTAAGAATCAAGGAGGCAATATTATGGGATATAAAAAACTTGATGCTACGGATATAGAATTTTTAGTGTCTGTATTAGGTAGTGATAGAGTGTTTACAGATGACCAAATAAATGATGATTTCAGCCATGATGAGATGGGTGGAATAAGCAAAATGCCAGATGTATTAGTTGAAGTTCTTGAAACTGCGGAAGTGGCAAAGATTATGAAATATGCTAATGAAAATATGATTCCTGTTGTAGCAAGAGGTTCAGGAACAGGACTTGTTGGAGCATCAGTTCCAGTTTGTGGTGGAATTATGATAAATATGTCCAAGATGAATAAAATACTTGAAATAGATGAAGATAATTTAATGCTAACTCTTGAACCAGGTGTACTCTTAATGGAGATAAGTAAGTTTGTTGAAGAACATGATTTATTTTATCCGCCAGATCCAGGTGAAAAATCTGCGACAATTGGTGGTAACATAAGCACCAATGCAGGTGGAATGAGGGCCGTTAAATACGGAGTTACTAGAGATTACATAAGAGGACTTGAAGTAGTTCTTCCAAGTGGAGAAATACTTGAAGTCGGAGGAAAAGTAGTTAAGAATTCTACTGGTTACAGCATAAAAGACTTAATCTGTGGGGCAGAAGGAACACTTGGAATAGTTACAAAGATTATATTAAGACTATTACCACTACCTAAAAAAGCAGTGTCGCTTTTAATACCTTTTCCAAATCTTGATATGGCAATAAATACAGTGCCACTTATAGTTAAATCAAAAGCTGCGCCAACGGCTATAGAATTTATGCAAAGAGAAGTTATTATTGCTGCTGAAGAATTTCTAGGTAAGAAATTCCCTGATAATTCATCAGATGCATATCTTTTATTAACTTTTGATGGTAATAACATAGAAGAAATAGAAAGAGCCTATGAAGGGGTTGCTAATATTTGTCTTGAGGAAGGCGCTCTAGATGTATTTATAACTGATACAGATGAGCGAAAAGAAGCTGTTTGGTCCGCAAGGGGAGCTTTCCTTGAAGCTGTTAAAGCAACAACAACCGATATGGATGAATGTGACGTTGTTGTACCAAGAAATAAAGTAGCAGAATTTATTAAGTATACTAATGAACTTCAAAAGCAGTTTGATGTAAGAATAAGAAGCTTTGGACATGCAGGCGACGGTAACCTACATGTATATGTATTAAAGGATGAACTAACAGATAGTGCATGGGAAAAGAAAATTGAAGTAGTATTTGAAGCAATGTATAGTAAATCAAGACAACTAAAAGGCTTAGTTTCTGGAGAACATGGAATTGGATTTGCTAAAAAAGCATATATGCTTGAGCAATTGGGGCCTGTATACATAGCCCTTATGAAGAATATAAAATTAGCATTTGATCCTAAGAATATATTAAATCCAGGAAAGGTTTGTCAATAAAACAAACTATTTCGCCAATGTCTTCAAAAGATGTTGGCGATTAAATAATAGTTTTATGTAGTCGATTTCATTATATGGCTCATATAGCTAAATGAAGGAGAAAATAAAAGATGAGCGATTATTTATTATTTTTCATAGCACTTATCCCAATTGTATGGCTTATGGTATCCTTAGGTGTCTTAAAAATGCCAGGACATAAAACTTGTTCTATTACACTTGTAATTACAGTGGTACTTGCAATCTTAGTTTGGAAGATGCCTATTGGTCAAACTTTTACAGCAGCGCTAGATGGTGCAGCAATGGCAATATGGCCAATAATTGTTGTAATAATAGCAGCGGTATTTACTTACAACCTATCAATTCATACAAAAAGTATGGATGTAATAAAGGATATGATGACAGGCATAACAACTGATAGGAGAATACTAGTTTTAATAGTTGCCTGGGGTTTTGGTGGGTTTCTTGAAGCAATTGCAGGGTTTGGTACAGCAGTTGCTATACCTGCAAGTATTTTAGCTGCACTTGGCTTTAATCCAGTATTTGCGGCAATAATATGTCTTATTGCAAATACAACACCAACAGCTTTTGGTGCTATAGGGCTACCTGTAATAACATTGGCAAAGGTGGCAGGGATTGATCCCGTCATTTTAGGTTATGCAGTTGGAATTCAATTATTTGCATTAATTGTAATTGTACCATTAGCTTTAGTAATGCTTACAGGCAAAAGTATAAAGGCAATAAAGGGAGTTGTATTTATTTCTCTTGCATCAGGTTTAGCTTTTGCATTGCCAGAACTTCTAATTGCAAAATATGTTGGACCTGAACTTCCAGCACTGATAGGTTCAATATTATGTATTATTGTAACAGTTGTAATAGCTAAAGTATTTTATAAAAAAACTGCAGCAAAAGATAAAGCTTACGTATCTTTAAAACAAGCGTTAATAGCTTGGGTACCATTTATATTAATTCTAACTTTTATATTAATTACAAGCTCACTTGTTCCAGCGATTAATAAACCATTATCAGCTATAAAAACTTCTATTCAAATATATACAGGCCCACATGCTAAACTTAGTACCTTTACCTGGATTGCTAATCCTGGTACACTTATAATTCTTGCTGCATTTATAGGAGGGCTTATTCAAGGAGCTAAGTTTAAAGAAATAATAAAAGTATTTACGGATACTTGCATGCAAATGAGTAAAACGGCAATTACAATTATTGCTATAGTAGCTCTTGCAAAAGTTATGAGCTATAGTGGAATGATAACATCTATTGCTGTGGTATTAGTTGCAGGAACTGGAAGTTTTTATCCACTAATTGCGCCAATTATAGGTGCACTAGGTACATTTGTAACTGGTAGTGATACATCATCTAACGTACTTTTCGGACCACTTCAAGTTGAAGTTGCAAAAAATCTACACATGAGTCCTTATTGGTTAGCGGCTGCGAATACTGGTGGAGCTACAGCAGGTAAAATGATTTCACCTCAAAGTATTGCCGTTGCCACAGCAGCCACTGGAATTGTAGGAACTGAAGGTAAGATATTAAAGGCAACTTTAAAATTTTGTTTGGGATATGTAGCAATATTAGGATTAATTACGTATTTTGGAGCAAAATATTTTACAATGTAAGGAGGAATTTAGATGACTCAAATTAAAATTCCATATTCAAAACGGTTTTTGGAAATTGAAATACCAGATAATAATTTGGTGGCAATACTCGAATCGAAAGCTCATGCATATAGTGCAGAAGGCACCCAGGAGGAAATAGTAAATAAGGCACTGGATAGTCCTATTGGAAGTCCAAAGCTTGAAGAGCTAGTAAAGGGTAAAAAAAATATGGTGCTAATAACTAGTGACCACACAAGACCTGTACCTAGTAAGGTAACACTTCCAATTCTTCTTAGTAGAATTAGAAGTGTTAACCCTGAAATTAAAATAACAATATTAATTGCTACTGGTTTTCATAGGCCTACTACAAGAGAAGAAATGATAAGTAAATTTGGACAGGAAATTGTAGATAATGAGGTTATAATAAATCATGTATCAGAGGATTATAGTAGCATGGCAAGTGTAGGAATTCTTCCCTCAGGTGGAGAACTACTCCTAAACAAACTAGCAATGGAAGCAGAACTTTTAATTTCGGAAGGATTTATAGAACCACATTTCTTTGCAGGATTTTCTGGAGGACGAAAGAGTGTCCTTCCAGGAGTGGCATCAGCGAAGACGGTTATGGCAAATCATTGCTCAGAATTTATAGCAAGTGAGTACGCTAGATCTGGAGTTCTTGAAAATAACCCGCTTCATAGGGACATGTTATATGCTGCAAAACAGGCAAAGCTTGCATTTATATTAAATGTTGTTATTGACAGTGAAAAAAATGTTATAAAAGCATTTGCAGGAGATAGTGAGCTCGCCCACTTAGAAGGATGTAAGTTTGTAATGGAACTTGCTTCTGTGAAGGCTGTAAAAGCGGATATTGCCATTTCAACTAATGGAGGTTATCCTCTTGATCAAAACATATATCAGTCTGTTAAGGGCATGACTGCAGCAGAAGCGACTTGCAATGATGGTGGAGTTATAATCATGGTGTCTGCTTGTAATGATGGACATGGTGGTCAGTCCTTCTATGACAATATAGCAAATGCAAGTAGCCCAAGGGAAGTTCTTGATAGGGTAATCAAAGTAGGAAGAAATGATACGGCGCCAGATCAATGGGAATTTCAGATTCTTGCCCGCATATTGGACAAACATACTGTAATTTTTGTTACAGATATGTGTGCCCCTGAAATGATTGTGAGTATGCATATGCAGCATGCATTTACCTTTGAGGAAGCTCTTAAAAGAGCTCTTGAGATAAAGGGAAATGATGCAAAAATCACAGTAATACCAGATGGAGTATCAGTTGTTGTAAAATAAAAAACATATTGCCGCCCAATTATTATGTGGGTAGCACCGTAGAAAAGACTGTAGCAAATTTAAAATAAATTTGCTACAGTCTTTTCTACTTAACAGAGCTTGTCACTTTTGCCACTTGCCACGTGGGTGGCACCATGGTATTATTTGACTTCAACTATAATAAAGGTACTTGTACTATTGTTTGGAGTTATTGTATAAGTGTCAGTCATTGTTGATTGGACAGTTAAATTATAGGTTACTTGTTTAGGGCAATCACAGATTGGGAAAGTAGGAGTATCAACGCAGAAGAAATTTGCTTCAGTTGGTTCATATACATATTCAAGACTAGGTCCTTCTAATAATATAGCATGATTAGAACAGTATATTTCTTTTTCAAATATTAAAGTGGTACCCCTGTAAACTCTAAATGTTAAATAGTCTGCAGGGATCATTTCAGGAAGGAAATTAACAAAAATAAATGTTATATCAGCTGAGAAATATACCTTATCTCCAATATTGTTAACGTTTAAGGTTAAGCTTGCAAGTGTAGTTTCATCTGCGGTTAAAATTGTTAAATTATCTACTGTTGTATTTTTAATTGCTGGTGCTATACAATTATTAAATGTAAGAGGATTTGACATATACATCTTCTCCTTTTTAATTAAATATGAATTTGTCCATTACATAATATGATATTAAAAATAGGTTGTTACTGATTAAATATTGTTAATTCATTAGTTAATTTATTTTGATTATTGAGGTTGTTTACAAAAGTAAGCAACCTCAATTTATTTTGTTTAATATGAGATATAATTCTGGTTATATTAGTATGCTTGGTTTTGATTGTAGAGTTAGTTAATTTTTATCATTAGAGTATTGGCATGGGCAATAAGGTTCATTATTACATTTAGCAAATACAATAGCTGTTATACATCCTTTAAGCTGTATATATGGTGTGAAGTTAACTGTGACTACATTTGAATCTATTATTTTAAAATTAATAGTGCCAGTAGGTGTAAGCGTAAAATCCCCGGATGAAAAATTATTAATGGTTAAGGAAGTTTTGTTTACAACAGTTACTGAAAATACAGCAGTTAACGAATTGCCAGGAGCTAGTGGACTAAATGACCAGGTAACCAGGCCACCAAAGGGACTTCCACTATGAATCAAGGTCCCTATAGGGACAGATATTGGGGAAATAAAGGCTAAATCATTTGATAATAAATCTGTAATGTTTAGATTATAAACAGTGTTAGTGCCCATATTTGTTACGGTAAGACTATATTCTATTACATCTCCTATAGTTGCGATTATTGGCATATCTGTAATGCTTCCACTGGAAGATACATTTCTCTGAAGTTTAGTTATACGGATTAAGCTATCAGTAATATTTACTACAGCCGTTGAGCTTACAGGTACTGCAGGAGTTTGTGGGTCTATAAACCAGGTTACAGTACTTTCATTAATCTGCTGATCAATAAGTGTTACAGGGTCAACATTTGCAGAGATTATCTGAGCTTCAAAAGTATATATAAAATTGACTGCACCCATAGTAGCATCTGCAAATGGTATTACAGGGAAAGTTATTATCTGGCCGATAATAGAATCAGGAATTATAGGGACACCATTTAATGTGGCATTATCGTTATACTCTTGCCCTATTGGCAATATATCTGAAACTAATACATTATAGGCTAGTGTTCCATTTGGTACAGTTACTGCTAAGGTATAAGTTATAATTTCCCCTAGCTCCACATTACCGCTAGAAACTGTTTTATTAAATTGCAGTGAAGGTAAATCTGCTAAGACAGTGTTAGAAGTTCTTGGTCCATATTCAATTTCTGGTGGTGGAGCTACAGCATCAAATACTGCTGTAAAGAAATTAGGAATTTTACTCTGTGAGCCTCCACCAGGTAAAACTAACACCTCTACTATAGCTTCATAAGTTGTTAAACTTGGAATAGATGCTATTTCCCAAGTTAATGTATTGAAAGTTACTAATGTAGCTCCAACAGAATGAGTAACACTAATTATTTGTAGAAGTGGATTAAAAATATCGGTAACAACTACATTAAATATTGTATTTGTGCCTGGGTTTGCAACGGATAGTTTATAGTAAATTAAATTTCCGACAGAGGTTGGAATTTCAGTTTGAACAAATGGTCCGCCTAGATCATTACTTTGTGTTTTTACTACAGTAATATCGCTATCTGTAACATACACTGTAACCTCACTACTCTGTGGCGTTCCTGGATCAAGCCCGCCTGGATCTAATGTCCAACTAACTGTTGCAGTATCTATCTGAGCCTGTTGAGGTCCTGATGCTATGCTGTTAACAGTTGCAGAAAACGTGTAGATTACAGTTACTGCAGCTAAAGTAGCATCGATGATTGGTATTAAAGGTGTTACCAAAGGACTTGTTGATAGTGGGATCGTGTCAACACCGTCTACTTTCAAACTAGGATCAAAATAGGTCTGCTCTACAGGGAACACATCTGTAAGCTGAACATTATATGCGATATTTCCAAAAGGAATAGTTACTTCTACGGTGTAATTAACAATATCACCAATAAATACTGCATTTTTATCTACTGTCTTTAGAATTTCAGGATTATTGAAGTTAAATGCTACATGGTTAGATAATGAAGGTCCTAAGGTTGTAGGGTTAGTATCAAGAGTATCAAATAAAGTTGAAGATTGATCAATTACTTGTGTACCAGGTGCATATCCTGCATTAACTGTAACTTGGAATACAAGAATTTCGGATCCTCCTTGGACAATTGGGCCAGGATTAATAGTCCAATTAACTGTACCGCCTGGTCCTGGTGGAGGAGGGGTTACCACTCCAGCAGATACGCTTGTTAAACCAAGATAAGTTAGAGTAGCATCTAAAACATCTGTAGTAACTACATTGTATGCATCAGCTGCTCCAACATTTGTAAGAGTTATTCGGTATTCTACCACATCAGTAGTTGCTATACCTAAAAGTGGAGCTGTTGTAAAGATACCTGATGGTAACAGTCGTTGCTGTTTTAATGCATTGATATGCGGTGAATTTATAGTTACATCTGCAAAAGTAGATGCTGTTCCAAGAGGACCAATAGGTGTTATACCCCATTGTAAATCCGCTATATTTCGTTGTACTTCTGTATATGGTGGTACTGTAGTCCCAGTGATTACAGTTGTACTAAAGGTATAGATAAGAGTTAAAGGTCCCACCCTAGAGCCTTCAGAATCTGTATATATCAACTGATTTGGTGTTGCACTTAGTACCCCTAGTGGAGTAGGTGTTCCACCAAAGCTTAATGGTACATAGTTTTGACCAGCAGGTATAACATCTGTGAACGTCAAATTGTAGGCAGTAACTCCGCTTGGAATATTTACAGTTAGAGTATAATTTATTATGCTTCCGATGGCTGCCACGCTAGGGTTAGCCGTCTTTACGATTGTGATTAACAGCACATCTATGGTAACTATATTTGAATCTGTTGTTTTAAAAGGAATAGTACTATCAGGAGTAAGCGTAAAATCTCCCGAAGAAAAATTATCAACAGTTGGTAGAATTGGGGCTGCAATGCTTACTGAAAATACAGCAGTTACAGTTTCACCTGGAGCTAGTGGACTAAACGACCAGGTAACGAATCCTCCTAGGACAGCACCACTATGGACTAAAGTTCCTATAGGAACAGATACTTGTGAAATAAAGGTTAACTCAATTGGTAATATATCTGTAATGTTAATATTATAAACTGTATTGAGTCCAGTATTTGTAACTGTAAGACTGTATTCTATTACGTCCCCTATATTTGCTATTATATTAGAAGCTGTGAAACTTCCACCGGTTGTTACATTTCTTTGAAGTTTAGTTATTTCAATTATACTATCAGTAACATTTACTTCAGCCATTGCACTCTCTGGTTCAGCTGGAGTTTGAGGATCTATAAACCAGTTTACAGTACTTGTATTAGTTTGAATGTCAATTAAGGTTATAGGATCTACATTTGCTGAAACAACTAGAGTTTCAAAGGTATAGATATAAACAATTGCTCCACTAGTAGCATCTGAAAATGGAATTAATGGGAAAGTTATTAATTGCCCAATAACAGAATCAGGAATTATAGGCACACCATCCAAGGTGGCATTGTTGTTATACTGTTGCCCAACTGGAATTATATCTGAAAGTTGAACATTATAAGCTATCGTTCCATTTGGAACTGTTAGCATAACTGTATAAGTTAACACATTTCCTACCACAGTATTGTTTATATTAGACGTTTTGGCAATATCTATACCAGGATAAGTCTGTATTACTTCATTTGTATCTGTAGGACCAATTACAATTGGAGTTGTTGTATTACTATTATAAATAAAGTTAGCAACATCTGTGTTGCTACCACCTGCTCCAACTCCTGGAAGTACTTGTATATTAAACTGCATAGCATAAATAGTGCCAGGAGGTATTGTATCAATTGTCCAGGTAACAGTACGGGTGAGAGCGTTGTAAGTTGCTATTCCTGCTGGAACCAGTACTATTCCCACAAATTCTTCAAAAGGTCCAAGTACATCTGTTATAACTACATTATAAGCTGGAGATGCTCCTGAACTTGTTGCTTCCAGCTGATACCTTACTACATCCCCAACATTTACTATAAATGGGTCCAATCCTAAGCCAGATCCAACAGTAACGTGACTTTGAGTTTTTACTACATCTAATGATGGACTCTTTACTGTAATATCCAAAGTGTCTGATAGTGGAGTACCAGGATCACCTTGTGGGTTTACTTCATAAGTCATATTGGCATTATCAGTTTGAATTTGGGTATATGGAGGTAAATCATTCCCCATTACTACTCTTGCATCAAAGGTAAAGTTTAGTGTAACCTCTCCGGCGGTAGCATCAATAGTTGTTTGTGATGGGAAAGTTATAAGCTGTCCTACTTGCACTGGTACAACAGGATTTCCGCCAATAGATGCGTTGTCTGCATAATTCTGGCCAGCAGGTAGTGTATCAGAAACTATAACATTATAGGCTATGGTTCCACTTGGCACAATTACTGATAAAGTATAAGTTATAACTTCACCAAGCTCTACGACGCTTTTAGAAACGGATTTACTAAATTGAGTAGAAGGTAAATCTGCTAAAACAGTGTTTGAAGTTCTTGGTCCATATTGAATTTCTGGTGGTGGAGCTACTGCATCAAATATGGCTGTAAAGAAGTTGGGTATTGTACTGCCTGAGCCTCCACCAGGTAAAACTAACACCTCTATTATAATATCATAAGTTGTTAGCACTGGAATAGATGCTATATCCCAAGTTAATGTGTTTAAAGCTACCATAGAAGCTCCAACAGAATGAGTAACACTATTAATTTGTAGTAGTGGACTAAAATTATCTGTAACAACTACATTAAATATTGTATTTGGACCTGGGTTAGTAACGGATAGTTTATAGTATATTATACTTCCTACTGAAGTTGAAATATTAGTTTGAACAAATGGTCCGCCTATATCATTACTTTGTGTTTTTAACAGGCTAATATCGCTATCTGTAACAAACACTGTAGCGTTACTGCTCTGAGGCGTTCCTGGAATAAGCCCGCCTGGATCTAATGTCCAGCTAACTGTTGCAGTATCTATTTGAGCTTGTTGAGGTCCTGCAGCTATGCTGTTAACTGTTGCAGAAAATGTATATATTACAGTTACTGCAGCTAAAGTAGCATCGATTTCAACAATAAAAGGCGTTACTAGTGGGCTTACTGATAGTGGTATGGTGTCAACCCCATCCACTTTTAAGCTAGGATCATTATAGGTCTGTTCTGGTGGAAATGTGTCTGTAAGTTGAATATTATATGCGATATTACCAAAAGGAATAGTCACTGCAACGGTGTAATTAACTGTATCACCAATAAATAATGCATTTTTATCTACGGTCTTTGCAATCTCGAGATTATTGAAGTTAAAGGCTACCTGGTTAGATAATACAGGTCCTAATGTTGTAGGGTTTACATCAAGAGTATCATATAGTGTTGAAGTTTGATCAATTACTTGTGTACCAGGTGCATATCCTGCATTTGCTTGAACTTGGAACACAAGAGCTTCAGATCCACCTGGGATAATTAGGCCAGGGTTAATTGTCCAATTAACATTAGGAGGAGGAGGTGTTACTATTCCAGCAGATACACTTGTTAAACCACTATAAGTTAGAGCTGGATCTAAAATATCTGTAGTAACTACATTATAGGCAGCTCCTGCTCCATTATTTGTAAGGGTTATTCTGTACTCAACTATATCAGTAGTTGCTACACCTAAAAGTGGAGCTGTAGTAAAGCTACCGCCAGTAGTTACATTCCGCTGCTCCTTTAATGCAACAATAAATGGTGTACGTATTTCTACATCATGAAAATCAGATACAGTTGCACTAGGTCCTAGTGGCGTAATATCCCATGTTACATCCGCTATATTTCGTTGATTTTGAGTATATGGTGGTACTGTAACACCACTAATTACAATTGTATCAAAAGTATATATTAGAACTAATGGTCCAACTCTAGATGGCAAATTATCAGTATAAATTAACTGATTTGGTGTTGGAATTAGTACTCCCAGTGCTGGAGGAATTCCTGCAAAAGTTCCTGGTACATAATTTTGACCAGCAGGGATAACATCTGTAAAAGATAAATTGTTTACGGCAACTCCATTTGGAATTGTTACGGTTAAAGTATAGTTTATTGTACTTCCTATTGCTGCTACGCTAGTAGGAGAAGTTTTTGCGAAATTAATTAAAGGTATATCTATAACTACCTGATTTGAATTTTGGTTATAGGTTATTGGATTTACATCATTAGAATCATAGGTTGAGGTTGCAATATCAGGTATATTATCACCAGCACCAGTGCCGCTATTTATAGCTATTTGGAATTCGTAAACTGCACTAGAACCATTGTTTAGCTGAGGTATATTCCAAGTTAAAGTTCCACCTGGTCCTGGTGGTGGAGGCGTAATTATGCCTACCGTAGGACCGGATATAGCTGAAATAAACGAAATTTTACTACTTAGTATATCACTCAAATTTATATTAAAAGCAGGTGAAGCTCCATTAGAATTTATTGTAAATCTGTAATAAATAACATCTGTTGGAATTCCAGAAATATTTGATGTGGTATAGCTTCCCCCAGTTGTAACATTTCTCTGCTCTTTTAAAATAATAATGTTAGGTGTCCTTGCAGTAATACTAACACTTGATGCTCTATTTACTCTGTTTCCAACTGGGGTGCGTCCCCAGTTAATATTAGTTGTATTTGTTTGAGTTTCCTGGAAAGGAGGATTATGGGTGGCACTAGTTATTCTTGCCACAAAAGTATATACAAGTGTTCGGGTTCCTGCATTTGCATTTATATCAGGATCAGTTGGAAAAGTTATTATTTGTCCTACAACACCTGGCACTACTGGGACTATTGGTCCTGCGGTATCTTGCCTTGTGGCTGGTCCAATATAGGTTTGCCCAACTGGTAGTGTATCGGTTATTATAGGGCTATATGCTATAGTTCCATTTGGAACTGTATAGGTAATTGTATAGGTAATATCGTCTCCTATTTCTCCCTGTGTAATTGATGCAATTTTTGAAATAGTTACAGTTGGAGCAATAAGTGTCACAGTGTTTGTATTTGTTGGTCCATAGCTTACTTCAAATCCATTATCGTTAGTAGTATATATAAAAGAAGCAGTATCTGTAATTCTACCATCAGACCCTATTCCAGCTAGTGTAGTTACACCAAATAAAATTGTAGTATTATTACCTGCTAGTAGAAGCGGTATATTCCAGGTAACAGTATTTGGTGCGAAAGATGCCGTTGTACCGACAGGGATAGTAATAAAGCCTGGCACAAAGGATAATAGTGGATTTAGTATATCGGTTAAAACTGAATTATAAGCAGCTTCAGCTCCAGTGTTATTTAAAGTAATCCTGTACTCAATAATATCACCTATACTATAGTTTACATTTCCAGATGTAAAAGTACCTCCAGTTGTGGCGTTCCTTTGCTGTTTTGTTCCAACAAGGTTTGGAGTTCTTACTTGAAGAATAGCTGAAGTACTAAAAGGTACAGCAGGAGTTCCTATATTATCAAGATCCCAATTTACAGTGGCATTATCAGTCTGATTTTCAATATAAGGCGGAACTTGAGTTCCATTTACAACTCTTACATCAAAAGCATAAAGTATAGTAACAGCTGCAGCTGTTGCATCAACAGAAGGTATGGTAGGAAAGGTTACAGTACCTAAAGCAACAAGTGGTAATACAGGATTTCCATCCACAGTAGCATTTCCTAAATAGGTTTGTGTAGCGATAGGAAAGGTATCTACAACTTGAACGTTATAAGCAGTAGTGCCAAGAGGGACTGTTACCTGAAGTAAATAAGTCACTGAGTCTCCTATTTTAGCAGATGGGGGAGATACTAATTTTGTCATTGTAACTCCTAAAGCTTTTAGTGTAGTGGAATCTGTAAAAGGTAAACCTGGAAATTGGTATGATCTATCAGGTTGTGAATAAGGTCTTGGAAGTTCCGCACTATTGATGTAACTTTGCCCACTAGCAACAAGAGGCGTAATCAATACATCATAGTTTAAAGTTAAACTTTCATCAGGAGCAAGTTTAAGGATTGTCATGGATACATTTTGACCTACAAACACAGGTGTAGTAAAAGTTCCTGTTCCTGTAACACTTGAGGTACCTGTATAGGTAAGCCCAGTAGGTATTATATCTGTTAAATCCATCTCAAAAGCATCTGTTACATTGCCTTCTAAGTTTTGTGGATTTGATATTGTAATTGAATAGGTATAGGTTTCGCCAGCCTTTATAGCATTTACATCAGGACCGGCAACTGTTTTAGCAAAGGTTATATTTGGATGACCAAAGTCTACCTCCACTTGATCGCGACGGCTATAAGCAAATCCATCTGTATTGATACCTGCAAGCTTAGCAAGGTTGTTACTTGTACCTACAAAATCTATATTTTGAACAGGAATAGTAAAATCAGCAGTCCACAAAGTGTTACCAGGCACTGTGCCTAAGGTCCATCTTAATCCGTTTGGTGCTACAGTAACTAGTGGGAAAGGCCCAGTTCCAAGGGTTCCTCCATAGGTTACAGGGAGTAAAGCAGTCAGTGGTCCCATATTTGGTGGTGCATATTCGTCTATTTCGATATCTCGTTGCTCAGCAGTTATTCCTACAGCACTATAAGTGATTTTAAATTCTACTCGGTCGTAGGGAGCAGCAACATTAATTGTTTTTGGGCTTCCATCTTTGTAAAAATAGCCAATTAATTCTTTTACAATACTTGATACGATTATTTCTAAACTTGCACTAGAACTATCCGGTGTAGGTGTTAAAGTGGTCTGATTTATTCCATTAATAATAACATCGTTGCTTAGTCCATCTGCAGCAACAACAGGCTCTCCTGAGAAGTAATTAGTGCTTGTTGTAGTATCAAAAGTAATACTACCAGTTGTACCAGTAGTTAGTGTTCCTAGGTTCCAGGATAAGGTTGTTGTACCATCAATATTTCTTGGTGGATTTGGATTAACAGGTATTAAAGACGCAGAGCCTACATTATAAGTCTGACCATCACTTATGGTATCTGTTATAATAACATTTTCTACATTATCATATTGGTTAATTCTATAGGTCAATGTATAATTATTGGTCACAGCTACATCTGTAACAGGTGAGGGACTTGCGCTTTTATCTATAGTTGTATCCATGGCATTAGTGGTAGCTATACCTTGAACTGGTCCTGACAAGCCGTTTAACGTGGAAACATTCTGAAGTGCGGCCATATGAGGGATTTTAGATCCACTGTTCTCAACACAGCCAACTGTATAGTTATCCCAGACAGCTGCATTAAATACAATTATATTTTCACTAGACGGTGATAATAGTACAGAACCCCAATCTATAGTTACAAAATTTTGACATCCAGGACCTATAGAAGGAATAGTCACTGTAGGAGTAGAAAGTGTCACACTGTCTGGTCCAACTACTGAAAGTCCTCCAAGATATCTTACTCCATTTGGAAGGTTATCAATTAAAGTAACTGTAGAAGGTAGCAAACTATTATTCATAATTGTTAATGTATATTGATAAGGCCAAAGGGGAGATGTTGGAGGAATTAAAAGCCCTGCACCTTTTGGTATTTTACCGGGAGCGGATTTTGTAAGACTATATCTAAGTGGTATAAAATTAGCAGAATCATTTTTAGTTATTTTGACGTTCCCAGGGTCATCATTACCCCTTGGAAGAGTATCCACTGTTCCTTCAAGGTCAACGCTTACAAGTGGTATATCAAAAGGTACTGGAAGCCCACTAACTCTAAAATATTCATCTGCTTTTAAAGTAACTCCAAGGATGTATCCAATCTCATTAGGTGCCAAATCTTTTATATTAATCCATGTAAGGATAAGGGTTCCACCGGGTCCATCAACAATAGATGTTGGGGGAATAAGTCCTCCTGAATAGGAGACACCATCAGGAAGAGTTAAAACTGTTGTTAAATTATAACCTCTTTCGATTAAGCTTGTGTTAGAAAAGGATAAATTTATATTGCTAGTCATTCCAATAACTACGCTTATTGGGTTTGGGGATATACTGGCAGTAAAGTCTGAAGTAGATATAGGCATATGATCACCTCATTTTATTATTTTCATTTATTGAACCTTTAGGTAAAAAAATACACGTCCTCTATAAATCTTTTTATATATTCCCTTTATATTAATTTTATTATTTATTATGTCTTGTTTTACAATTTCAATGTCGTTTTCTTTTACTTTAATAGATCGTGAACAGCCTGCGCTTATTGTACAGGGCGTTGACATTATGGCTACATCTAATTTTTTATCTTTTAATAGTTTAAATAAATGGACACTAATACTAGAAGAATTTAAGACTATTATATAAAACTCCTCCATAAGGATATAGCTCCTTTCTTAATTATAAATTTAGTATAGTATATGATAACTGATATAAAAGTGCGATAGCTTAGTTATATAGAAAATTGTAAAAGCTGTAAATATAATATAAAAAGAGGCTATTTATTTTAAAATAGCCCCTCTTTAATATCATTAGGATGTAAATCCTATAAAAAGTGTTTAAACAGTTGGTGGGTCAAAATCATCAAATGGGAATGGAATTTCATTGAAGAATGAACATGGGTCTCCAGGTAATATTGGGTCACATAGAGGTATATCGCAATTTCCGGAAGTTAGAACTGTTAAATTAACTAGTCTAAATAGTTTAATAATTGTAAATAAACCAATTGTAACTCCTATAATGTTATCTGGACAAGGGAATTGCTCTACACATGGATCTACATAAGTTCCAATGGATACTGCTAATGGAGATGCTTTAGCCTGAACATTAACATAAGGTGCATTTTGGTATGCATATGGTCCATTATTTGCAAATAATGTACTAGCTAGATAAACATTTGGACTTCCAATTCCACCAAATAGAATTATTTGTTTTTCATATTCACTGTAAGCACAAATAAAATCTTTTGTTGGTATTGGTCCAGGTGGATCTGTTGACAATCCAATTACTAGAGGTGTTCCGTCATACCCTATTAATTGTAATCTATAAGTAAATTGATATCTTATTGTAATTTTCCAGTAGCCATCGGATGTAAAAAGAGTTTGTTCTTCATCAGGTGGTGGTATTTGTATTTCTGAAACTATAACGCTATTATCAATTATTTTACCATATTTAACAAGACTCTGTGGTAATATTAGTAGACCATTTGGAGCTATAGGTGTAGTTAAAACTGTTCCTCCAATAGATATAATATCTGCAGTTTCTCCTGATCTGGACGCTTGAATAGGAATTGAGTCTACTCCTGGTTCAGGTTCTAAAAAGTCAGGTCTTAGACAGTCTTGTTGCCTACATTTTCCATATACCTTTGATGCGATGATGCATTCCTCAGAAAGTAACTGCTGTGGGGTTGGTGCTGGGCAAACATAATCTAAATTTTCTTCCATATATTATCCTCCTCTATAAAAATATTTATTATTGCAAGTAAGTAAGTCTTTACATTACCATAGTATGTATTGCATGAAATTTTGTGCAAACAAAATAAAAGAAAATATTCCAGATTAATAATAAGTAAGAAAGTATGAGAGTTAGTTCCATACGTTCTTACTTATTTTTCAAATAACCTAAAAAATTAATGCTTAAATAGTTGGTGGGTCAAAATCATCAAATGGGAATGGAATTTCATTAAAGAATGAGCATGGATCACCAGGTAATATTGGATCACAAAGAGGTATATCACAATTTCCTTCACTTTGAACTGTAATGTTAACAAGCCTAAAAAGTTTAATTATTGTGAAGAGTCCGATAGTAACGCCTATAGTATTATCTGGACATGGAAACTGTTCTGAACATGGATCAACATAAATTCCAAGGTTTACAGCTAAAGGAACTGCTTTAGCTTGAACATCTACATAAGGTGCGTTTTGGTAATTGTACGGTCCGTTATTTGAATATAGTGTACTGGCAAGATAAATATCTGAGTTTCCAATTCCACCAAATAAAATAATCTGTTTTTCGTACTCGCTATAAGCACAAATGTAATCTTTTGTTGGTATTGGTCCAGGTGGATCTGTTGATAATCCTATTACTAAAGGTGTTCCTGCATATCCTATCAATTGTAATTTGTAAGAGAACTGGTATACGATTGTAACTTTCCAGTAGCCTTCGGATGAAAAAAGATGTTCCTGTTTTTCAGGAGGTAGTAGTTCAATCCCAGAAATTATGACACCTCCATTAACTATTTTTCCATAGTTAACTAAATTTTGGGGAAATGATATTAAACTGTTAGGGGTTATAGGTGTAGTTAAAACTGTCCCTCCTATAGATATAATATTAGCAACTTCTCCTGATCTGGATCCGGCAATAGGAATTGACTCCACACCGGGTTCTGGTAATACAAAATCGGGTCTTAAGCAGTCTTGTTGTCTGCATTTTCCGTATATTTTTGACGCAATAATACATTCTTCAGAAAGTACTTGTTTTGGCTCAACATAACTGCGTTCTAAATTTCCTTCCATACAATATCCTCCTCTATAAAAATAATCATTACTATAAGTAATTCTTTTCACTATCATAGTATGTATTTTTAAAAAAGATGTACTGAATAAAAAGAAAAAAATCAGTATTTTAACTCATAAAAGGTGTTGACCTCGAATAAACTTATAAATAGGAATTAGTATATAAGGAGTGGTTTGTGGTGTTAGAATCAAAGAATTTTTATATAATTAAGCAGACAGATGGAACTCTTTGGAATTTTACATTCAAAGATAATTTTGGGATAATATATAGAACGTTTGAAAAGAATTCATGGACTAACTACAATATATTAGTAAAAAATGCCTCAAAGTCATTTTCTGCGCTTATATTGCCAGACAACAGGATATGTATTATTTATCAATCATCTTCTGGTAATTTACTTTTAAAAGTTTATTCCGGGAATGAATGGACAGAACACTCTATTCTTCATAAGAAGGTTAATAGTGTAAGTGATATACACTTTAAAACTATGTATGTCTCTGGAAAAATCCAAATTTTTTACAGCATATTACAGTCACATGATAATATTAGAACACTGTTTTATCAGACATTAACTTTAAATAAAGATCTGGTGGTTTCGTCGCCAGTTCTTATTGATACTACAAATGTTAATCATGTTAATCAATTTGTAGTACACGCACTAGAGGATAATACTATTTGTATTATGTATCAAAAGCTTGTTAATAAATATGAATTAGGTTATAAAATTCTTAATCACAGTAGTGCCAACTGGTCTAAATTTTTTAATGTAGATAAAAATATTTCTCCTTATATTGATTATTCCTTATGCTCAGTTAATAATAAACTTAATATTTTATATATTAAAAATAATGGTCAAACTAGTGCACTATATAATGTTAGAAATTATATATCAAACCCTGAGCATACAAAGATATCTGAAAGCAATAATTTGACTTCCTGCGCGTTTTTTAAAGAAGGTAATATCACCTATGGTTTTTGGATTTCCAATAATTGTATTTATACTTATTATACGAGTGGTATGGGTGATAGCATTAGTCCAATAAAAAGTGAAGGCCTAAAATCTATAAATATTATAAAATCAGCATTTATTGAGATATTGGCAGATAGGCAATGCATTTCAAATGAATTATATGTGCAAGATGGAGGAGTTTTAACAATTCTTCCAAACAACTTTTTTAATTACAAACATACTTTGGCAGAGCAAAACAAATTAAGTAACCATTTTAACACTAATACTGTACAGGAAAGTATTCCAAGCAATACTGAAGAAAATGTGGCAAGCATAGAAATTAAGTTGATAAAAAAGGATCAATTAATTAATCAATTAAATTACATTATTAAGGAAGAAAAAAATAAAGTAGTTTTACTTAATAATAAAATAAGTATTTTGGAAAAAAATTATCTTCAAGAAGAAGACCAGAAATCACAGCTATATAAGGATATAAGTTTACTGCAAGAAACACTGATCTCAAAGGAAACGCAAATTCATGAATTAGAGAAAATAATGATCCAAAAGGAAGCAGAGTTAATGGAATTAAGTAAAAATAATAATAACAATGCTGAAGGTCAAATTACAAAAAATGCTGCAATGCAAAATGAAATTGATGGATATAAAATAATGATAACAAATTTAAATAGGATTATTGAAGGCTTGAATTCAAAAATTGGTCTTCGTGAAGATGAAATAGTTGAAATGACAAATGAAAAAAATACCTCGTTATTTAAAAAGTTATTTGGGCAACAATAAATAATAAAGCATGGGAGAGATAACCCATGCTTTATTAACTATTATAGATGTATTTAATTGAAGCTACTAAAGCGTATATATCACTAAAAGTATTAAAGTAACCTGGACTAATTCTAACTGTTCCCATATTTTTTGTATTTATTATACTGTGAATTAATGGAGCACAATGGTATCCTGTTCTTACAGCTATACCATGTTCATTCAAAAGATAACCTACTTCAGAACTTTCAAATCCTTCAATATTTAATGAAACTACACTACATCTATTTTTACAATTGTTTGGTCCGTAAATTTTAATGAATCTCAATTTATTTAACTCCTCGAATAAGCATTGTAATAAACTCATTTCATGATTATGAATGGATTCAACTCCTGTTTTTTCTATAAATTTCACACCCTCGCATAGACCTACAAGTCCAGGTGTATTTAGTGTACCACTTTCGAACTTATCGGGTAAGAAGTCGGGTTGTTCCATTGAATTTGAGTTACTTCCGGTGCCACCCTCAGTATATTTATTGAGATTAATAGCGCCATTAACATACAAACCTCCAGTACCTTGAGGCCCTAAGAGACTTTTATGACCAGGAAAGGCCATAATGTCTATATTATCGGCTGTAACGTCTATTTTGATATTTCCAGCACTTTGTGATGCGTCCACCATGAATATTATACCATGATCTTTTGCTATATGTCCTATAGCATTAATATCTTGTACAGTTCCTAAAACGTTTGAAGCATGATTTATGATTATAGCCTTTGTTTCTAGTTTTATATATTTTTTTAACTCATCAATATCTAAATATCCGTCCTTACTTATATTTAAAAAGGTAACTTCAACATTATTTTTACTCATTGTATTTAATGGTCTCAGCACGGAATTGTGTTCAATACAAGTACTTATAACATGATCTCCACTTTTCAGTAAGCCTTTTATTCCAATGTTAAGTGCTTCAGTAGCATTTTTTGTAAAGATAATATTTAGTGGATTTTCAATGTTAAAAAGTCTAGCTATTGATTCTCTTGCTTCCATAATTTTCATATCACTTTCAATAGCCATATTATGAGAGCTTCGCCCTGGATTTGCACAATAATTTTTCATGCAATTAATTATCTCGTCGTAAACTTGATTTGGTTTAGGAAAACTAGTTGCTGCGTTATCTAAATATATCATGACATCCTCCCTTCTATAAACAAATCTAATAATTGATTTCATGCTTACTTCTATTGTATTAATAAAATTCTCAATATTTCATATAAAATATGAATTTTATTAATTTTATATCACTATTATCATTACAAATAAAAATGTTCTTCAGGTGAGACAAATAAGTTGTAGCATTAGATACAACAAATTCATAATATATTATTGGAATAGAACATTAAATGTAAATTACAAGTATTAAAAATATATTAGTTGAGGTGAATTTAAATGAGTATTTGTAGTAATATTATACCTCCATTCACAATCGGAGGGGGAGTAACGGGAGCTACGGGAGCAACAGGAGCAACGGGAGCAACTGGAGTAACTGGACCAGGAACGGGAGCAACAGGAGCAACAGGAAATACAGGAGTAACAGGAGCAACAGGAGCAACTGGTGCAGGAACAACAGGAGCAACAGGAACAACAGGTGCAACAGGAGCAACAGGAGCAACGGGAGCAACGGGAGATCCAGGAGCAACGGGAGCAACTGGGGCAGGAGCAACAGGGGCAGGAGCAACAGGGCCAACAGGAGCAACAGGTGCAACAGGTTTTGTAACGCAGATAAGAGGTCTGCAAGTTCAGTTACAAGGAACGGCACCAACAACAGTGGTTTCAGGAGCACCAATTCTGTTTGATACAATAGTAAGTCCTTTATCACTATTTTTATCTTATGCAGCAGGTACAGTAACAATTACACAAGCAGGAGTATATTATATCGATTGGTGGGTAGCCGCAGATGGAATAGCAGGAGATACATTTGTCACATTTGCAGTTACAACATCGGCAGGAGATAATATACAAGCTTCAACTCCTATCGATGTGGGACAGATTAGTGGAAATGCATTAATTGAAGTTCTTGCAGGTTCATTACCTTTAACCTTACAACTTGTAAATGGAACAGCTGGAACCATAGGTTATTCCACAACTCCAGTTAAAGCAGATTTAACAATTTTCAATGTAACGTTTTAAATTTTAGCCCTATGGAGGAGCAAGTCTAAATCTATCCATGGGGCTTTTAAATTGTCTGGAAGTTTTATAAATTTTTTATAACTGTGAGAAAATCCAACTAAATAGATGTTATTCAATTAATAGCACATTATGAACTAACAACATATTATGAATGAGCAATAAATTTAAATTTATTGCAAATAAGGAGTGAGGTAGTTTGGACACGATAAGCCTTCAAATTCAAAAACAATCAGCTGGATCAGTAAATGCAAATTCTAATGTATTATTTGATACCGTAGTTGATAGCAATGGAGCCGTGATTTATGACCCGTTAAATGGTCAAATAATAATAAATAAAGTAGGAAGATATTTTATTAATTGGTGGGTAGCAACACAAGCAGGTCTAGGATCAAGCAATATAAAGTTTTCAATTCAATCATCTAATGGTGATGATTTAATAGGAAATTCATCTGTTAAACAGGGTGAGGTTGTTGGATTTGCTATTATACAAGTTGATACTGCACCGATAGCATTGAGATTAATAAATAAAACTACTAATAGTGTGCTTTACTCTTCTGCGGTAACGATAAAAGCAAATTTAGTAATAGGTGAGATACCTGAAGAGGTAGGAAGTGGAACTGGGAATACAGGGGCAACTGGGTCAACTGGGTCAACTGGATTAACAGGAGCAACGGGTGCTACTGGATCAACTGGAGTTACAGGAATTACAGGAGTAACAGGATCAACTGGGGTAACAGGAGCCACTGCAGTCACAGGAACAACTGGTGATACTGGAGCAACTGGAACCACAGGGGATACCGGCGCTACAGGTGAAACAGGAGCAATAGGAGTAACTGGGTCCACTGGTGTAACCGGAGTTACAGGCGAAACTGGAGTAACAGGCGAAACTGGAGTAACAGGAGCCACTGGAGAAACTGGAGTTACTGGTGATACTGGAGCAACTGGAGTAACAGGAGCCACTGGAGAAACTGGAGTTACTGGTGATACTGGAGCAACAGGAATAACTGGAGCTACAGGAACGACTGGCGATACTGGAACCACGGGAGTAACTGGAGCTACAGGAACAACTGGCGAAACTGGAGTAACTGGAACCACAGGGGATACCGGCGCAACTGGGGCAACTGGGGCAACTGGTGATACTGGAGCAACTGGAACCACAGGGGATACCGGCGCTACAGGTGAAACAGGAGCAATAGGAGTAACTGGGTCCACTGGTGTAACCGGAGTTACAGGCGAAACTGGAGCAACAGGGGCCAATGGAGAAACTGGAGTAACTGGAGCAACTGGGGCAACAGGCGTAACAGGAGCTACAGGAATAACTGGCGATACCGGAGCCACTGGAGTAACAGGAGCCACTGGAGTAACTGGAGTTATTGGTGAAACAGGAGCCACTGGAATTACAGGAGCTACTGGTGAAACAGGAACCACAGGGGTAACAGGAGCAACAGGTGCAACAGGAATGATTGGCGATACCGGAACCACGGGAGTAACTGGAGCTACAGGAACAACTGGCGAAACTGGAGTAACTGGAGCCACCGGTGTAACAGGTGAAACAGGCTCATCATTTTTGTCAGGGAATGTAGTGCCAACTTGTGCAATAGGTCAATTTGGAGACTCTTATATAGATTTGACTACTGGAGAGGTATATGAAAAATTTTTAATACCTCCTCCTCCGACACTGAGAGCAATTCCACTTCCGACAGGTACCACAACACACGTTGCTCCCGGTATAGATACAATCCAAGCAGCTATTAATGCATCGATTAACGGTGATCTGTTAGTGCTTGATGCCGGAATCCACACAATTACAGTACCAATAAGTGTTAATAAATCAATTACTATCCAAGGTCAAGGTATAGGCTCAACCACAGTGCAGAAATTAGTACCAACTGTCGCGTCTGATAATATGTTTAATGTTACTGTCCCAAATGTGGTTTTTCAAGATATGAAGATTGTTCAAAACTATCCTTCATCAATATCCACTGAATCTATTATCTCCGTGAATAATTTGACAGCTACAGGCATATACGTAGATAATTGTGAGATTTCTGTGTGTGAATTTGGATTATACTTGATAGCCACTGAGTTCCAAATAACAAACTGTAAGTTTACCTATGCACCGCTTGCTGCACTAGGTAATAGCTATCGTTATATTAATATATCATCTACCTCAGGAGAAAGCATTATTGCAAATAACACATTTGTATCTGATTCAGGACCTACGAACTGTAGATTTATTGATATTACAAATATTTCAGGTGCTGGAGGGACTCTTCAAGGTCAGTTATTAATAGACAATAACAGCCAAATAGCTTCTCCGTTTACTCTCAGACACTTGCTTGTCATCGAGGAATTTATTGGTTCTAATTTCCAATTATATATCAATAACAATACCACAATAAACGAAGGTAACGTACCAATCTTACTAAATAGTCCTAATCTTAATATTTTCAAATTTATACAGGTCGTAGGAAATAATATCCAAAACACTGTTGGAAAGGGCCTAATAGGTATTGATACAAGTTATACAGGTACTACCTATATATCTAGTTTTGGAAATACAATTGCTAACCTGTCATTTGCAGTTGGATGGTCAAGCGCAACAAGCCCAGCTAGTTTCATCGTAGGTTATAGAACAACAATATCACCAGCACCGGTGCTTCTGTTAGATACTTGTTGGCTCGATACAGGTTCTAGTTTAATTGGACCTACAGGTTCTACCGGAGCTACAGGATTAACTGGAACTACTGGAACTACTGGAACTACTGGAGCAAGTTCGACTGGCGCTGGTGGAATCATACCATTTTCATCAGGGGCTCCTTTCTCAATGACTACTATTGCAGGAGGATTGGCAGGACTACCTTGTTTCGTTGGATTTGGAAGCTCGGCGCAGGATTCTACAGATCTTGGAGCATCTATAAATCTTACAGGTTCTGCAAGCGCAGTTGTTAATTTCGCATTTTCAGTTCCTAGTGATGGTGCTATTACTTCAATAGCTGCTTATTTTAGTACCTCTGCAGAGCTAGCACTTGTGGGATCAACAATAACTGTTACTGCTCAGTTATATAGTTCGACTACACCTGACAACACTTTTTTACCAGTGGCAGGGGCTGCAGTAATATTATCTCCAGCTCTTACAGGTATCATAGCCATAGGTACAATTAGTAATGGCGTTATTACTGGATTATCAATACCAGTAACTTCCGAAACACGATTGTTAATGGTATTCTCTGCAACAGCTGCAGGATCATCACTTGTTAATACTGTATCTGGATATGGAAGTGCAGGTATAAGAATAAATTAATTTTACTGACTAATGAGAAGTTATTCTTGATTATAGAGTAATGTTTTAATTTAGGTTGTTGTAGGCTCATTACCAGGAACATTACAACTTGTAAATGCAACAACTGGAACCATAGGTTATGCCTTAGCCACAGTTGAAGCCAATCTAACATTTTCAATCTAACGTTTAAATTCTAGCCCTATGGAGGAGTAAGTATAAATCTATCCATGGGGCTTTAAAATTGTTTGAAACTCTTATAGGTTCTTATAATTTTGAAAGAATTCAATTTAATAGAGGTGATTCAATTAATAGCACATTATGAATTAACATCATATTATGAATGAGCAATAAAGTTAAAATTTATTGCAAATAAGGAGGGAAGTAGTTTGGATACGATAAGCCTTCAAATTCAGAAACAAGCAGCAGGAACAGTAAATGCAAATGCTAATGTATTATTTGACACTGTAATTGATAGCAATGGAGCCGTAATTTATGACCTATTAAATGGTCAAATAATAATAAATAAAGCAGGAAGATATTTTATTAATTGGTGGGTAGCAACACAAGCAGGTCTAGGGTCAAGCAATATAAAGTTTTCAATTCAATCATCTAATGGTGATGATTTAATAGGAAATTCATCTGTTAAACAGGGTGAGGTTGTTGGGTTTGCTATTATACAAGTTAATTCTGCACCAGTAGCATTGAGGTTAATAAATAAAACTACTAATAGTGTGCTTTACTCTTCTGCGGTAACGATAAAAGCAAATTTAGTAATAGGTGAGATACCAGAAGAGGTAGGAAGTGGAACTGGGAATACAGGTGCAACGGGGGAAACTGGTGCTACTGGATCAACTGGCGATACTGGAGCAACCGGAGCTACAGGAATAACTGGCGATACCGGAGCCGCTGGAGTAACTGGAGCAACGGGAATAACTGGTGCTACCGGAGCCACTGGAGCAACCGGAGCAACAGGAATAACTGCTGCAACAGGAACGACTGGCGATACCGGAACCACGGGAGTAACTGGAGCTACAGGAACAACTGGCGAAACTGGAGTAACTGGAGCCATTGGGGCAACTGGTGAAACAGGAGTAACAGGAATTACTGGTGCTACAGGAACCACAGGGGATACCGGCGCAACTGGAGATACTGGTGCTACAGGGTCAACAGGGTCAACTGGAGTTACTGGAGTTACTGGTGCTACAGGAACAACAGGTGTAACAGGGGCAACAGGAATTACTGGTGCTACTGGTGAAACTGGGGCAACAGGGGTAACAGGAATTACTGGAGCCACAGGATCAACTGGAGTTACTGGTTTCACAGGAGATACTGGCACAACAGGAGTAACCGGAGAAACCGGAGCAATAGGAATAACTGGTGCTACAGGAGCGACTGGCGATACTGGAACCACTGGAGTAACTGGAGTAACTGGAGTAACTGGTGAAACAGGGTCAATAGGGTCAACTGGAGTTACTGGTGAAACAGGAACCACAGGGGTAACAGGAGCAACAGGGGTAACTGGAGTTACTGGTGATACTGGAGAAACCGGAGCAACAGGAATAACTGGTGCTACAGGTGAAACTGGAGAAACTGGAGTTACTGGTGATACTGGAGCAACTGGAGCAACAGGAATAACTGGTGCTACAGGAACGACTGGCGATACTGGAAACACAGGAATAACCGGAGCAACTGGTGAAACAGGTTTAACGGGAGCTACAGGTGAAACTGGAGTAACAGGAGTAACAGGAGCTACTGGGGTAAGCGGAGCCACAGGAATTACAGGGGCAACTGGAGTAACTGGAGAAACAGGCGCAACCGGAGCTACAGGTGAAACTGGAGCAATTGGGGCAACTGGTGTAACTGGTGATAATGGAGTAACAGGAGTAACAGGAGCTACTGGGGTAAGCGGAGCCACAGGAATTACAGGGGCAACTGGAACAACTGGTGAAACAGGAGTAACTGGAATTACTGGTGCTACAGGAACAACTGGCGATACCGGAGCCACAGGGGCAACTGGAGTTACTGGTGATACTGGAGCAACCGGAACGACTGGCGATACTGGAAACACGGGAGTAACTGGAGCTACAGGAACAACTGGCGAAACTGGAGTAACTGGAGCCACTGGGGCAACTGGTGAAACAGGAGTAACCGGAATTACTGGTGCTACAGGAACCACAGGGGATATCGGTGCAACAGGAATTACTGGAGCCACGGGAGTAACTGGAGTTACTGGTGAAACAGGAACCACAGGAACAACTGGAGCAACTGGAGCCACAGGGGATACCGGAGCAACAGGGGTAACTGGAGTTATTGGTGAAACAGGAGCCACTGGAATTACAGGAGCAACTGGTGAAACAGGAGTAACAGGAATTACTGGTGCTACAGGGTCAACAGGGTTAACTGGAGTTACTGGTGATACTGGAGTAACCGGAACAACAGGAATAAATGGAGTTACAGGGTCAACAGGAGATACTGGCACAACAGGAGTAACCGGAGAAACCGGAGCAATAGGAATAACTGGTGCTACAGGAGCGACTGGCGATACTGGAACCACTGGAGTAACTGGAGTAACTGGTGAAACAGGGTCAATAGGGTCAACTGGAGTTACTGGTGAAACAGGAACCACAGGGGTAACAGGAGCAACAGGGGTAACTGGTGATACTGGAGAAACCGGAGCAACAGGAATAACTGGTGCAACAGGAACGACTGGCGATACCGGAACCACGGGAGTAACTGGAGCTACAGGAACAACTGGCGAAACTGGAGTAACTGGAGCCACTGGGGATACCGGCGCAACTGGGGCAACTGGGGCAACTGGGGCAACTGGTGAAACAGGAGTAACCGGAATTACTGGTGCTACAGGAATAACTGGCGATACCGGAGCCACTGGAGTAACTGGTGAAACAGGGTCAACAGGGTCAACTGGAGCCACAGGATCAACTGGAGTTACTGGTGAAGCAGGAACCACAGGGGATACCGGAGCAACAGGGGTAACTGGAGTTATTGGTGAAACAGGAGCCACTGGAATTACAGGAGCAACTGGTGAAACAGGAGTAACAGGAATTACTGGTGCTACAGGGTCAACAGGGTCAACTGGAGTTACTGGTGATACTGGAGTAACCGGAACAACAGGAATAAATGGAGTTACAGGGTCAACTGGCGATACTGGAGCCACTGGTTTCACAGGGGATACTGGCGCAACAGGAATAACTGGCGATACCGGAGCCACTGGAGTAACTGGAGTAACTGGTGAAACAGGGTCAACTGGAGTTACTGGTGATACTGGAGCAACCGGAACAACAGGAGTAACAGGGGTAACAGGAATTACTGGTGAAACAGGAGCCACTGGAGCAACTGGAACCACAGGGGATACCGGCGCAACTGGAGATACTGGTGCTACAGGAATAACTGGTGCTACAGGAATAACTGGCGATACCGGAGCCACTGGAGTAACTGGTGAAACAGGGTCAACAGGGTCAACTGGAGTTACTGGTGCTACAGGAACAACAGGTGTAACAGGGGCAACAGGAATTACTGGAGTAACCGGAGAAACAGGAATTACTGGTGCTACTGGTGAAACTGGGGCAACAGGTCTAACAGGGTCAACTGGTAATACTGGAACAACAGGTGTAACAGGAGTTGCCGGATTTACAGGAGATACTGGAGCCACTGGTTTCACAGGGGTTACTGGCGCAACAGGAGTAACAGGGGTAACAGGAATTACTGGAGCCACAGGATCAACTGGAGTTACTGGTGAAACAGGAACCACAGGGGTAACAGGAGCAACAGGGGTAACTGGAGTTACTGGTGATACTGGAGAAACCGGAGCAACAGGAATAACTGGTGCAACAGGAATAACTGGTGCAACAGGAACGACTGGCGATACCGGAACCACGGGAGTAACTGGAGCTACAGGAACAACTGGCGAAACTGGAGTAACTGGAGCCACTGGGGATACCGGCGCAACTGGGGCAACTGGGGCAACTGGGGCAACTGGTGAAACAGGAGTAACCGGAATTACTGGTGCTACAGGAGCCACAGGGGATACCGGAGCTACAGGTGAAACTGGAGCTACAGGTGAAACTGGAGAAACTGGAGTTACAGGTGAAACTGGAGAAACTGGAGTTACTGGTGATTCTGGAGCAACTGGAGCAACAGGAATAACTGGTGCTACAGGAACAACTGGCGATACCGGAGCCACAGGGGATACTGGAGCCACAGGGGCAACTGGAGTTACTGGTGATACTGGAGCAACCGGAGCAACAGGAATAACTGGTGCTACAGGAACGACTGGCGATACTGGAAACACAGGAATAACCGGAGCAACTGGTGAAACAGGTTTAACGGGAGCTACAGGTCCAACAGGAGCAACAGGATCAACTGGAGTTACTGGAGCCACTGGTTTCACAGGGGATACTGGCGCAACAGGTGTAACAGGAATTACTGGAGCCACAGGATCAACTGGAACCACAGGGGATACCGGAGCAACAGGGGCAACTGGAGTTACTGGTGATACTGGAGTAACCGGAGCAACAGGAATAACTGGAGTTACAGGGTCAACTGGCGATACCGGAACCACAGGGGCAACTGGTGAAACAGGAGTAACAGGAATAACTGGAGTAACAGGAGCCACTGGAGCAACCGGAATAACTGGTGCTACAGGAACAACTGGAGATACCGGAGCCACAGGAGCAACTGGTACTTTTGATTCTTCAGCAACAATAGCGAATGTAGGACCTACTGTTAGTTCACAATTCAATGAATTAAGAACAGTAGAAAAAACACCAATTATTGAATTGATTTCAGTCTATGGATTATCTAACCTAAGAGATATTACTATAACTACAGGTGTAGGCACAGTAGGAAGTAATAATACCGAGTTTCAACTAACGACTACAGCAAATGGTGCAGATAGCGCAGCATTAAACAGCTCGGAGAGAGGAAGATACGAGCCTGGATATGCTGGGGAAGCAGGCTTAGGTGTACGGTTACCACTTGCTCCAACTGGCGCACAAGTGGCAAGATGGGGACTTTTTGATGATCAAAACGGTGCTTTCTTCGGTCAAAGTGTAACGAATGGTATTTTCATAGACATTAGAAGAGCTGGCGTTGACACTATTGTTCCACAGGCTTCATGGAATGTAGATAAACTAGATGGTACAGGACCAAGTGGAGCAATTTTGACACTTTCAAGGGGAAATATATTTCAAATTGTATTTACTTGGTATGGTTATGGTGTTATTGAATTCAGGGTGGTAATACCTGATCCAACTACTCTAGCTCAACAAGTTATTACAGTTAATAGATATTCACCAACGGGACAAACGAGTTTTGCTGATCCAAATCTACCCCTACGTGCAGAAATCTCTAATAATGGAACAGCCAGTGCATTTAATTTATTTGTAGGTGGAAGACAGTACAGCATAATAGGTAACTATGAACCTACTTTCCGTATAACTTCTGAAAGAAGGACAGTAACAGCTACAGCAACATTGACTCCTGTAATTTCATTTAGGCGAAAAACAGTTTTCCCTTCAGGTTCAGGAAGGACTAACTCCGTTAGTGTGAAACTGGAAGGTATTGATCTTATAACTTCTGACGATATTTCTTATCAGATAATATTGGGTGGTACAATCGTTGGAGGAGCATTTGTAAATTATCCAACAGCAACCACTAATATTCCTCTTAATGAGACGGCGCTGCAAGTAAACAGCACGTTAACTAGCATTTCAGGTGGTCAAGTACTAATACAGGGGTTGGTAGCTGGAGCTAGTTTCTTTGGTCGTACACTAGCATCAGCTAGTTTACTAGATTTCCAGTTACCTGATACTGAAACCGTAACATTGGCCGTTTTAAATTTGGCAGGTGGAACTAATTCTGTTTCAGCTACTTTCCAAGTTACTGAGGAGTGGTAAAAAGGTAAGTATAAAGATAGAAAGGGAGAAATAGAAATATTGATTTCTCCCTATTTTTAAAAGGAGGAAATTTTAATGTCGGATATTATTATTTCAAATGTTGGTCCAACTGTAAGCTCGCAATTTAATGAGCTAAGAGTTGCAAGAAAATCTCCAATTATAGAATTAACGTCTGTGTATGGAGTATCTGATTTAAGAGACGTTGTTAATACGACAGGTGGCGGAACAGTTACAAATACGTCTACAGAATATAGTGTCAACACTACAGCAAGTGGAGCAGATTCTGCGATTTTAGAGAGTGCAATGAGAGGAAGATATGAGCCTGGTTATGCAGGAGAAGCAGGGATAGGTGTTCGTATTCCTATTTTGCCAACAGGAAATCAAATTGCTCTATGGGGGTTATTTGATAGTCAAAATGGTGCTTTCTTTGGTGCCAATAGCGTAAATACCTTTATAACGGTGCGAAGGGGAGGTGTCGATACAGTAATTAATCAGTCCGCCTGGAATGTTGATAAGTTAGATGGAACAGGACCAAGTGGAGCAACATTAACACTTTCTGAAGGGAATATATTTCAAATCGTTTTTACTTGGTATGGGTATGGTGTCATCGAATTTAGGGTAGTATTACCTGATCCAACTACTTTAGCTCAAGAAGTTATTACGGTTAATCGATTTTCACCAACGGGTCAAACAAGTTTTATCGACCCAAATCAACCTTTAAGAGCACAAATTAATAACGCTGGAACAGCTACTAGCTTTAATTTATTTGTAGGAGGAAGACAATACAGTATAATTGGGAAATATGAGCCTACCTTTAGAGTAACCTCTGAGCGAAGGACTGTTAGTAATGTCACTACTACTTTGACACCTGTTATATCCTTTGCTAGAAAAGCAGTTTTTCCAGCGGCGTCAGCAAGAACAAACTCAGTTGAGGTTAGTTTAGAAGAAATTAATATTATCTCGTCAGGCGCTGATTTGGCCTATCAAGTACTACTTGGGGGAACCGTTAATGGCACATTTGTAAATTATCCAACGGCCACTACTATAATTCCTGATAGTGAAACTGCTCTCTTAGTAAACAGGACATCTACAACCATTACTGGTGGAGAAGTAATATTCCAAGGGATTACCTCTGGAGCAGGAGTAATATCGTCAGTGTTAGCTACTGCTGAATTATTAAGTTTTGATCTCCCCGATAATGCTATAGTTACGTTAGCCGTGGTTAGAATCGCGGGTTTTGCTACAAATACAGTAAATGCATCATTTAGTGTAACAGAGAGTTGGTAAATTAATTTGGTACAATTAATCAAGTAATAAAATTGTATTAGCTTGTTTTATGGGGCCTTCAATAATATTTTGAAGGCCTCTATTATTAAATATTTTTATCATCTTCAGATGCTATTTTTAATAGATATTTACCGTATTCCGTTTTTATTAAAGGCTTAGATATTTTCAAAAGTTGATCTCTATCTATAAAGCCATTAACATAAGCTATTTCCTCTATACAAGCCACATATAATCCTTGCCTTGTTTGTATTGCTTCTACAAAATTTGCCGCATCGAGTAAGCCTCTGTGGGTTCCTGTATCAAGCCAGGCCATACCTCTTCCCATTAGTTCTACTTTTAATTTCTTTCTTTTTAAGTAGTCGTTATTTACTGATGTGATTTCTAGTTCACCTCTAGCAGAGGGTATAACATTTTTAGCAATGTCTATTACATCATTATCATAAAAATACAGGCCACAAACAGCAAAGTTTGATTTTGGTTTTTCTGGTTTTTCTTCAATGGAAACTATATTATTGTCTTCATCGAACTCAACTATTCCAAATTCTTTTGGATTACTTACATGGTATCCAAAAATAGTAGCACCTTCTTTTCTATTTGCAGCAGTCCTAAGTCTTTGGGTAAATCCATAACCGTGAAATATATTATCTCCAAGTATTAAAGCTACATTATCTTCCCCTATAAATTCTTCTCCTATTATAAATGCATCTGCTAGGCCGCGAGGTGACATCTGAACAACATATTGAAGATTAATACCTATAAAACTACCATCAGAAAGTAATTCCTTAAAAGTAGTAATATCTCTAGGGGTTGAAATAATTAATATTTCTTTTATACCCGCAAGCATTAATACTGATAATGGGTAATAAATCATAGGTTTATCATATATAGGTAATATTTGTTTTGATATTGATTTTGTTATTGGGTAAAGACGTGTACCATATCCTCCTGCTAAAATAATTCCTTTCATAATTTGCCTCCTGAGAAAGTTTATCTTAATTATTATAGTTGACTATTTATCTTCTTGTGTATTATTAATACTAATAATTAAGAAAACTAAAAATCATGTAAAGTTTTCTTGTAATTATGAACTTTTACTTGAAGTTATCATAAAATATAGAGATATATAAACAAGATTTTCTTAATTAATTATGGTGGTGAAATTTAATGAAAGTAGTAATACTTTGTGGTGGCAAAGGAACACGTATGCGAGAAGAGACAGAATATCGGCCTAAGCCGTTAGTTGATATTGGAGGCAAACCTATTTTATGGCACATAATGAAAATATTTTCAAGATATGGATTTAATGACTTTATTTTATGCGTTGGATACAAAGGGGAAATGATAAAGCAATATTTTATGGATATGTACTGGAGAAATAATGATTTTACATTACATTTCGATGGTGGTAGAAAATTAGAATATCTTACACAGGAAGAGGAAAAGTGGAATGTCACTATTGTTGATACAGGAATTGAAACTATGACCGGTGGAAGACTTAAAAAAGTAGAAAAATATATAGATGATGAGGAATTTATGTTAACTTATGGAGATGGATTAAGCAACATAAATATCTTAGAGCTTTTAGAATTTCATAGAAAAAAAGGTAGAATTGGAACACTCACAGGAGTAAATCCTATTTCGACTTTTGGGTTTATGGAGGTTGAAGATGGGATTGTTTTGGACTTTAAAGAAAAGCCTATCTTAAAAGATATGGTCAACGGGGGTTTTATGGTATTAAATAAAGAAGTTTTTAAATATTTGCCAAGTGAAGATTGCTTTTTTGAACAAGAACCTATAAGAAATCTAGCAAAAGATAAACAGCTTGCAGTATATGAGCATAATGGCTTCTGGACTGCTATAGATACTTTTAAAGATGTTGAAGCTGTAAATAAATTATGGGACAAAGGAGAGCATTTATGGAGAAGCGGGGAGTAGATTTGTTTAATGGCTTTTATAAAAATAAAAGAGTATTAATCACTGGACATACGGGATTTAAAGGGTCATGGCTTTCAATTTGGTTAAATGAATTAGGAGCTAAGGTTGTTGGCTATGGCTTAGATCTATATACAGAAAAGGACAATTTCATTGTAACTGGATTAAAGGAAAAAATAATAGATATAAGGGGCGACATAAGAAATCGACAATATTTGCAAGAAGTATTTACGAAATATAAGCCAGAGATAGTATTTCATCTTGCAGCTCAAGCACTTGTAAGACTTTCTTATGAAATTCCAAAAGAAACCTACGATGTAAATGTTATGGGGACTCTAAATGTATTAGAGTGTATAAGGAATACTGATTCTGTAAAGATTGGAATAATGATTACAACGGATAAATGTTATGAAAATAAAGAACAAATTTGGCCATATAGGGAAACAGATCCTATGGGTGGGTACGATCCGTATAGCTCCAGCAAAGCTTGTTCAGAAATTCTTATAGCGTCTTATAGAAATTCATTTTTTAATACTAATAATTATGATAAACACGGTACAGCAATAGCATCAGTTAGGGCAGGAAACGTTATTGGTGGCGGTGATTGGTCCAAGGATAGAATAATACCAGATTGCATAAGGGCTTTAGAGGAAAATAAAGATATTGAAATTAGAAATCCAAAGGCAGTTAGACCGTGGCAACATGTACTTGAACCTTTAAGTGGATATTTACTGCTTGCGTCAAAGATGTATGTCGATGGTGTGAGTTATTGTAGTGGTTGGAATTTTGGACCCAATATTGATTCTATAGTTTCAGTAAAGACTGTTGCTGATATCATTATTAATAAATGGGGAAAAGGTAAATGGATAGATATATCTAATAAAGAAGCAGTGCATGAGGCAAATTTATTATGTTTGGATTGCACTAAAGCAAGGGTTAAGTTATGTTGGGAGCCTAAATTATATATAGATGAGGCAATAGAATATACAGTGGATTGGTATAAAAATTATAAGGACAAAGACGTGTTTGATTTATGTGTTAATCAAATAAAAAGTTACTGTAATAAAATAGTTCAAGAGGTAATTTGATATGGAGAAATCCGTATTAATCACAGGGGCTAGCGGCTTTGTAGGAGCCTCCTTAACTCGAAGATTACTTAAAGAAAACTATAAAATTCATGTTATAACAAGGGATAATACTGATTTATGGAGACTGGGAGGCATATTAGAGGATATAGAAATTCATAATTTAAGTTTGCTAAATAGTGAGAAAATAGCAAAACTCGCTAGTGATATAAGTGTAGATAAAATTTATCATTTAGCGACTTATGGAGGGTATCATTATCAAAATAAAGTTGAAGATGTGATAAATACAAATGTTATTGGAACCTTTAATTTATTCAGGGAATTTTCTAGAAAAGGTATTGAAATGTTTGTAAATACTAGTAGCTCTTCTGAATATGGAGAGAAGACTCAGCCAATGAGCGAAGAGATGAATGTGGCACCTAATAATATGTATGGTGCCAGTAAGGCAGCTGGGACTATTTTATGCAGCACATATGCGAAAATCAATAAAATACCTCTAGTAACCCTTAGACTATTTTCACCCTATGGATATTATGATGCTAAAACAAGATTGATACCTACAGTTATTACCTCCTGCCTCATTGGAAATGAGATTAAATTATCACGAAAAGATTCTGTGAGAGACTTTATATTTATAGATGATGTAATGGAAGCTTACTTAGCTGCAAGCAAGCGAGTAAACTCCCATGGAGAAATATTTAATGTAGGAAGTGGAACACAATATACAATTGAAGAGATTGTAAGTACTGTAAAGAATTTAATTGGAAAAGATGTGAAAATAGATTGGGAAGAAAATTTAAATAGGCAATATGAGCCGCTTATGTGGGTTAGTGATAATAAGAGTGCTTATGAAAAACTAAACTGGAAACCTAATGTGGAAATAAGGGATGGATTAAATAATACAATAAATTGGTTTAAAGATAATTTAAAGTTCTATAGGTAGGTGATAGTTTTATGAAACTAACAGATTATGTTGCAGAGTTTTTAAAGGATAATGGTGTTACTACAGTGTTTGGCTATCAAGGTGGGGCTATAACGCATTTTGTTGATTCAATATATAAAGCAGAGGGAATTAAATTTATAACAAATTATCATGAACAGGCTTCAGCATTTGCAGCTGAGGGTTATGCAAGAGTTAGCGGGGATATAGGAGTATGCACAGCTACTAGTGGACCGGGAGCAACAAATCTAATAACAGGCATAGGAAGTGCATATTTTGATTCTATTCCTTGTTTGTATATAACTGGTCAAGTGAATACCTATGAATATAAGAGGTCAATGGAAATAAGGCAAGAAGGATTTCAAGAAACTGATATAGTAAGCATAATAAAACCTATAACCAAGTATGCAGTTATGATTACATCTGCAGAAAAAATAAAATTTTTCTTAGAAAAGGCAGTTTATATAGCAAAATCAGGTAGACCGGGACCTGTTTTATTAGATTTGCCTATGAACGTGCAAAGGGCAGAGATAAATCCAGATGATCTAGTAGGTTTTTATGACTCAGAAGAATATAAAAAAGAAATAAAGACCCAAGTAAATATAGAAGAAGTGCAAAGCTTAATAGAGTTAATAAAAAAGAGTAAAAGACCTGTGATACTAGCTGGTGGAGGTATTAGGCTTGCAAAGGCAGAGGAAAAACTAGAAAAACTCATAGAACTGACGGGTATTCCTGTAGCATGCACGTTAATGGGAATAGACAGCGTAAATCATGAGCACAAATGCTATGTAGGTTATATGGGAGCTTATGGAACTAGGTATTCAAATCTAGCAGTAGCTAATTGTGATTTACTATTAGTTCTAGGGTCAAGATTAACAACAAGGCAGACAAGTGCTATAACCGATAGTTTTGCAAGAGAAGCTAAAATAGTTCATGTAGATATAGATAAAAATGAGCTTAATATTAAGGTAAAAGAAGATTTAAGCATTGAATGTGATTTAGAACTATTTATTGATAAATTAAATCAGAAATTAATAAATTCATGTTATAAATTCGATTTTAGTTCTTGGATAGATAAAATAAATAGCTACAAAAAAATGTACCCATCATATGAAACTCAAAAAAATACAAGTGAAATAAATCCTAATGATTTTATAAATAAAATAAGTGAAATGCTTGATGAAAATTCTATTATTTGTTTAGATATAGGTCAAAACCAAATTTGGGCATCTCAGTCACTGAAGCTGAAAAAAAATCAAAGATTATTAAATGCAGGTGGAATGGGAGCAATGGGCTTTGGACTACCATCAGCTATAGGAGCATGGTATGCTAGATCAAATTCTAAAATAGTTGCTATTACTGGTGATGGTGGTATTCAAATGAATATTCAAGAACTACAAACTATAGTCCGGGAAAAAATACCTATAAAAATTATTATCATGAACAATAAAGCTTTAGGAATGATTAGACATTTTCAAGAAATGTATTTTGAATCAAATTATTATGGAACTATAGACGGATATTCTGCTCCTGATTTTACAAAAATTAGTGAGGCTTATGGTATAAAATCATTTAAAATAAGTGATGAAAGTCATATGAATGAATTAAAAGAAAAGTTAAATGATGATGAAAGCTATGTTATTGAGGTGGAGCTTAAAAATATAACTTATGTAACACCCAAATTGGGTATGGGCAGGCCAATAGAAGACCAAGAACCGCTTTTAGATAGAGTGGAACTTGAAGAAAACATGATAATTGATATGTATAAGTCTGAATTATAAGGGGCTAAGTATGAATAATAATAAGATTAGTTTTATAATAGCAGTCAATGATGAAGCAACGTTTAGAGATTGCGAATTTCATATAAATAATTTAATAGTACCTAATGATTTTCAAATCGAAATAATTCCCATAAGAAATGCAGAATACTTAACTAAAGCCTATAACAATGCTATGAATAGCTGTGATTCTAAATATAAAGTATATCTTCATCAAGATGTATCTATTATAAATATTAATTTTATAGATGATATATTAAAGGTGTTTAGTTTAGATAGTATAGGTGTTATTGGAATGTGTGGAACTAAAACTATACCAGATAATGGAATATGGTGGGAGGGCTCTGAGTTAGTAGGAAAGGTTTATGAAAGTCATACAGGAAAGATGGCATTACTTAAATTTAATGAAACAGAATCAGAATATAATGAGGTGGATGGGGTTGATGGATTAATAATAATAACCCAATATGATATTCCTTGGAGGGAAGATATATTTAAGGGTTGGCATTTTTATGATTTATCACAATGCATGGAGTTTAAAAAGAGAGGGTATAAAGTAGTTGTACCAAAACAAAATACTCCTTGGTGTACCCATGACTGCGGTATTGTAAATACAATGAATGGATTTGATGAAAATAGATTGATATATATAAAAAATTACCATAAAGCTGTGAACTTAAATGAGTTAGTGGATATCTATGTTATTAGTCATAAACCTTATAAAATGATAGAATCTGAAATGTTTACACCCATATTTACTAAAAGAGAAATTGTCCCAAATGATTACAATATATTATGCTCTGATGAAGGAGATAACATTTCTAATGAAAATCCACTATTTGCTGAGTTCACAACCTACTACTGGGTATGGAAAAATAGAAAAATACCAAAGTATGTAGGATTCTTTCAATATCGAAGATATATATCCTTTAAGGATAATGTAGCTGGTTGTAATAATTTTAGTGAGGCAATAAATAAATATGGTTGGAATAAGGAGGAATTAGAGAATCTTCTTGAAGATTGCGATGTATTACTTCCTACGTCTTTAAATTTCAGAATGTTTGGACTAGGTAATATGTGGAACCAATATAATAGGTGGCATAAAAGTTCATATTTAAATACGGCTTTAGAAATTATTAAAGAAAAGTATCCAAGTTATGAAGTAGATTGCTATGCAGCACTTTTTAGCAATGAAGTATATTATATTAATTTATTTATTATGACAGGAGATTTATTTGATAGTTATATGACTTGGATAATGGATATTTTTGAAGAGCTTAAGAAGAGATTAAATCCTGAGTACAATGTTAAGGATTTCGCCTATTTAGGGGAACGGTTATTTAATATCTTTTTAGTACATCAGCAAAGAACAAAGAATATAAAAATAAAGATAAAGCAACCTGTATATATAAGAGAAAACACAACAGGTATTATGGATTTTTGGATAGGTGATGAAACACATATTCCAGAGGCAAGTGAGTGAGTAAGAAGAATTCAATATATAACTATCTACCATAAGAGGGGGCATATAATTGTCAAACAAAGAAAACAGTTTAAGACTTAAAATAATAGAAAATGTTAAAGAATATTACAATGAGGTTTTTAAAAATAAAGAAGAATGGAAAGAGGGTAATAAAATAAACTATGGAGGAAGATATTTTGATGAAGATGAAATGATAAATCTCACGGAGGCTACTCTAGATTTTTGGCTTACTACTGGTAGATTTTGTGATAAATTTGAAAATGAGTTTGCAGATTTCTTAGGGGTAAAATATTGTTCATTAGTAAATTCAGGCTCATCAGCAAATCTTCTTGCATTTATGGCACTAACATCTCCTAAATTAAAAAACAGGAGAATAAAAAAAGGTGATGAAGTTATAACAGTAGCAGCAGGTTTTCCAACTACCATAGCGCCTATATTGCAATATGGAGCAGTGCCAGTATTTGTAGACATAACACTACCAACTTATAATATTGACGTTAATTTATTAGAAGATGCCTTATCTGAAAAGACTAAAGCTGTTGTTATAGCGCATACACTTGGGAATCCTTTTAATTTAGAAAGAGTTAAAGAATTTTGTGATAAGAATAAATTATGGTTAATAGAAGATAATTGTGACGCCCTTGGTTCACAATATGAATTTAAAGGAGAGTTAAAATATACGGGTACCATTGGAGATATAGGAACTTCAAGCTTCTATCCTCCACATCATATTACTATGGGAGAAGGGGGAGCTGTATATACTAATAGTGCTATCTTAAATAGAATTGTAGAATCTTTTAGAGATTGGGGAAGAGATTGTTACTGCAAATCAGGATGTGATAATACTTGTAAGAAAAGGTTTGCTATAAAGTATGGAGATATGCCTCTTGGATATGATCATAAATATATCTATTCACATTTAGGATATAATTTAAAAGTTACAGAAATGCAAGCGTCTATAGGTTGCGCACAGCTTAAGAAACTGCCAAAATTTATAAAAAGCAGAAGAGAAAACTGGGAACTTTTAAAAAATAAATTAAAGCATTTAGATGAATATTTAATTTTACCTGTTGCTGAGAAATACTCTAAGCCTAGTTGGTTTGGATTTTTAATTACAATTAAAGATCCATCTATAAATAGAAAGGATTTGCTTGAATATTTAGAGGATAAAGGAATTCAAACCAGATTACTTTTTGCAGGAAACATTACAAGGCAACCATTATTTGAAGAATATAAAAATAATAAGGATTCATATAGAATTGTAGGAGAACTAAAAAATACAGATTTAATTACTACTAATTCATTTTGGGTAGGTGTGTATCCTGGAATAACTGAGGATATGATAAATTATATGACATCGAACATTGAGGAATATATTTTAAAGAATATAAGTAAAAAATAATAAAAATGGAGAATGGTTTCATGGATAAGAATGATAAAACAAGGCCTATTTTGACTATAGGAATCCCCACTTATAATAGAGCTGAATTTTTGAGAAAGTGCCTTGAGAATATATACTCGGAGGTTGGTAATGATTCTAGAGTAGAAGTTTTAGTATGCGACAATGACTCTGCAGATAATACTTCTACAATTATTGAAGAATTTAAGCAGAAATATCAAACATTAGTATATTATAAAAATCCAACGAATATAGGTGTATCAAAAAATATACAAAAGGTATTAGAACTATCAAAGGGAGAATATATTAATTTACACGGTGATGATGATTATTTTAATGAAGGAGTTTATTATACAATAATTAATATGATTAACTCTAATAGAGATTGTGATTTAATGTATTTGTCAATGAAGTGGCATTCATTAAATATAAAACGTGGCATGGGTATGAGTAATTATCAAATAGATTCAGGAACTGGAGGGTGGATTTCTGGTATGGTTATAAAAAATGATGCCTATAAGAAAATTCGCCAAAAGGAAAAATTTCTATACTCAAATCTTAACCACATATATATACAACTTGAACTGTTAAGAAATAATCCAAACTACTGTATTTTAAGTGGACAAATTAATAGAGCGGATACTGGGTCGGCAGGCGCATCTGGATATAATATTATGGAAGTAGCTATAAGAAATTATTTAGATATATTATATAGCTTTAAAAATAATGGATTAACGGTGGAAGAGATAGCATATCATAAAATTGCTTCATTAGGTATTACCTTTCCATTGATTCGTTGGATAATACAAAGTAGACTACCATTAAGTATAGATGGAGGAATTGATATATTTACAGAATATTATTCAAGTGAGCCTTACTTTGATAGCAAATTAGAAGAACTTAAGTCTATTTTTGATTTGAAAAATTAAAATAATTGAGGTTATGTTCTCAAGAACATAACCTCAATTATTTGTTATTTTTAATAACCATATTCAATAATAATTTATATAGCAGTTCGTTTATAATAATCTCTATTTGCAATCACTGCTGCAGAGTTAGGTTTATATTCAGCTGCTTTATCATTATACTTAATCGACTCATCTCTATTACCTAATCTGTCATAGCAAACCGAAAGCTGTATATTGGGTATATAACCCCAGAAATCATGAGATATAAAGCCCCAGCCATTAACTGGCTTATCAAGTTCTGCTGCTATCTTATACCATACGATAGCCTTATTAAAATCACCATATTCAAAATAGTAAGTTCCTATATTACAGCATATCTCAGCCCTTGGAGTATCATATTCAAAGCTTCTAAGTAATATTTTAAGCATACTTTTTTTATCACCTATAATGTTATAACACTTAGAAAGATCAAAACAGGAACTTATATTATCCTCTACCCATCCTTTTTCTGTGTCTAAAAATTCATTAAAATATTTTATTGCATCTTCTATAAATCCATTTTGATGAAGTTCTCTGGAATAATAGAAAAGACCTCTTGGACTCAGAGGTTTTCCCTCTGACAGTAATTTTTTATAAATTGATATATTTCTACCTGGTACTGCCCCATGTTCTTTTCTATGTGTTATGCAAATATCTACATTCTTAATATTTCCGCCCATTATTAGGCATTCGTGAACAGGCTCCGACCATTTAGAATTATTTGTTCTTTTTGATAAGCGTTCTCTAAAATATGATAAGGTTACTGTTCCATTTGCATCAAAGGCTACATTATACATCATCATTACATTATCTACATCTAAAGTTAGACTCTGTTTGAGTTCTTTAAATTTTTTGATATCTTCTTCCAGAATGACATCATCTGCATCTAACCAAAGAATAAAATCCATTTTTGCTTTAGAATAAGAGAAATTTCTAGCAGCAGAAAAATCATCTATCCACTTGAAATCAAATATTTTATCTGTATATTCATTTGCAATTTTTTTTGTGTTATCGGTAGAACCTGTGTCTACTATGATTATTTCGTCAACAATATCTAGAGCACAGTCCAGGCACCTACCTAAAACATCTTCTTCATTTTTTACAATCATACATAAACTTATAGTTACCATATAAACCTCCTAAGAAAAATCTACAGTATATAATATGCTTTGGTTTAAAATAAGAAACATATTTATGAATAAAAATGTAAAGGTACGCTTTTTAATTACTAGCATAATATGTAGTTGAAGCATAATTTGATAGTAATATGTTTTAGAGGAAGGGATAAAATAATGATTGAAAATAGAAAAACATCAATAATAATTTTAACTTATAACAACCTTATTTATAATCAAATTTGTGTTGATAGCATAAGGAAATACACTAAGGAGAATACCTATGAGATAATTGTTGTTGATAATAATTCTACTGATGGAACAAGAGAATGGCTTAAAGAGCAAAAGGATATTGTAGTTATTTTAAACGATGAAAATGTTGGCTTCCCAAAGGGATGTAATATAGGAATAGATGCAGCGGGTAAAGAAAATGATATTTTGTTTTTAAATAATGATACTGTAGCCACTCCAAGGTGGCTTGATAATCTTAAAGTATGTCTTTACAGTAGTGACAGCATTGGAGCTACTGCATCTATAACTAATAATTGTTCTAATTATCAATCTATAAGTGTGCCTTATAGTGATATTAAAGATATGATGATCTTTGCTGATGCTAATAATGTTTCAAATCCCGAGAAATGGGAGCAAAAAGTAAGACTGGTAGCATTTTGTATGCTTATTAAGAGAGAGGTTCTTAATAAAATTGGAGTTATGGACGAGCAATTTACACCTGGAAACTTTGAAGATGATGATTTGTGCATGAGGATTATAGAATCAGGATATAAGATGATGCTATGTAATGATAGCTTCATACATCATTTTGGTAGTTTATCTTTTAGTAAGGATTATACTAAATTTAGTAATCTACTAACTGTAAATCGAAAAAAAATTGAGGACAAATGGGGGTTTAATTCTAACCTATGCAGTACATTAAAATTTGACATCATACAGCGTATAGATGACTCAGAAGAGAATGGATTAAACATTCTTGAGTTTGATTGTGGACTTGGAGCGACACTACTTAGATTAAAATATTTGTATCCAAATTCTAAAATATATGGAATAGAGATAAATGAACCTGTAGCAAGGTTAGGTGAGAAAATTTTAGAACTCATGACAAATGATTTCGAAGAAAATTATAGTATGAACTTTAAGAGTGACAAAATAGATTTTTTTGATTATATAATTCTTGGAAATAGACTTCAACAAAGTAAAGACCCCTTTAAACTTTTGAATGAAATAAAAAGATTTTTAAAACCTGGAGGATATATAATTGCGACGATTCCTAACTTAATGCACCATTCAGTTATAAAAGAGTTATTAAAAGGAAAATTTATGTATAATGAAAATTCGATTTTAGATAAAAGAAGTAATAAATTTTTTACTTTAACAGATATATACAGAATATTCCATGAGTGTGGATATATTAATCCATATGTATTTCATTACTATGCTGAATTAACACCTGAGGATGATAAGTTCTTAAATGATATTTGTAGTATTGTAGGTGCTGATATGAAAGGATATTTCTTGTCTTATGAGTATGTAGCTAAGTTCCAGAAAAGTTTATAGTGTGAAGATTAAAATGGTACATTATATTTACATCGTCATATAATAAACAAGGACTGAAAATCCTAAAAAAATAAATTCATGGAGATGAATATTTTATGGCTACAACGCTTAATTTTGATACTCCTAAAACTGGCACACCACGTCCGGTTCTTGTTACAGGAACTATTGCCAGAAATAGTCTTGCTTATTTAACCGTTAAATTAAACATTACTAATTCTGCTACTGCAGCTAGAAATCGCTCATTCTATAGAATATTACAGATAGAAAATGCAACCATCACAGCTGTAGCAGTTAATACTTCTTATACGTTGTCAATTGTACCAAAGCTCTTGGGATCAGATACAGTTGGTGCTGTAGAAGCAGCTTGGTCATATACCGTTTAGTACTAGTTAAAAATAATTGTTTTGAAATTTCATGGAGCCACATATGGCTCCATGATTTAAAGTGAGGCTATAGAAAAGAGGTGGTAAATTTGGCAAGCATACTAATTCCGGCTACTAGAAGTCTCACTGTTACAAATAGATTGCCTAACGGAAATATAAATGACAATACCATATTTGTAGGAAATGATGGTGGGTATAACTATATTAGCTATTTATTTTTTGATATTTCAGCTATACCAACTAATGTTTCTATTTCTAGTGCAGAGCTTGTATTATTCAAGACAAATAAATTCTATAATGATAGTAAACAAGAATTTTTTATTCACCCGTTAAGTGACTATTTTAGTACTTATACAAGTTTCAATAATCAGCCAAGAGTAAATAGAAGTCTTAAAAAAAAGTTTAATCCCATAATTTCGGATGTAGCTGTATCGGTAAATTTAGCCTACTTTGTTTCATTATGGTTAAGTAATAAATTGAATAATACTGGTATAGCATTATTTAGTGAAAACCATAGTGTTCTTGCTGAATTTGGCTCTTCAATGAGTGTGGACAGCTATCTTACTCCTTTTATTAAAGTTGTTATTAGTAATGAGTGCAATGATTATAAAAAAACCCATTGTAATCCAGTAGGAGCTACTATGAGACAAGTTAGGGTTATAGGAACAGTGGCAGAGGATTCGCAATACGAGGCTATAATAAATATTGGAGTAAAAAGAAATGACAGTGGTCATACAGACAATTATTACGTTGCGGATGAATATAATAATTTATTAAGTGGAAGCCCCCTTTATATAGATAAGACGTATAATATGGCTGTTATTCCAAAGGAAAAGCCAGGTGATGTTGAAACTACAGAGTTTTTTGGATCTTATAAGGCTTAGAGTGTGAAGGAAACCATATAAATAATGGTTTCCTTCTTTGCTTATATATATGCCGAAAAACCTTTGCCTAGCCCATTAATACCTCTAAACCTTCCCCATCATATATTTCAAATTCACTTATTGATCTCATTATTTCTTTTTTAGCAAGTTCAATATATCCATATTTATAATATAGTTTTCCAAGGTTAAGCAGCACAGAGTTATTATTTATTAAATTTAGCAAATTTACAGCTATGTCAAGTTTATCAAATTCATTGTTAATTAGGAGTATTTCACAGATTTCTAAAATGATAGCAAGGTAATCACTTTCATTTTCCTCCTCAGATATAATAGAGGTAGGCTCTTTGGTTACTAATTTTAAAAATTGAGTATATACTTTTAGTAGTTTTGTATCGTATATTGATAAATCATCTTCTTTAAAATTACTTAATAGTGATAGTGCATTATCACAATTATTAGTTAATATGCAACTTATAACTTTATACATTGAAAGATATAAATAAGAATAACTAGTTTCAACTATACTATTCATATTAATGCATTCATCAAAGGAGCCTGACATTACAAAACACTTAGCTTTAAGTAGCATGAGGTCATCTGTATTAATTCCAGCCAGCTCACATTTTTCTATATACTCTAAGGTAGTGCTATAAAAACCTTCTTTGTAAAATAAATTTGCAATAATGATATTGGATTTCGGACATTCAGAAAAAAACTCTTCTATAATCCTTTTGAAATCATCAAAAGGTGTATTTTTGTTTTTTAATATATGACCGATGTTGAATAAAGGGTTAATAAAATCTGGTTTTGATTTCATTGTTTCAATATAATAATTATACGCAGCATCATAATCTCTGAGTTTTAAATAAGCATTGCCTAACTCGTAGTATGCTTTGAAGTCCCCTACTCCATATAAACATTTTAATTCAGAAGGTGCTTCGCCTAGTTCAATACATTTTTCTAGAGCTTTTATCTGAAGTGTAGGCATATTCATATCTTTTAAGATAAGAGCCTTTAGGAAATATAAGTCCGTGAATTTTGGATAATGCTGAGCACCAATATCTATGAACTTTAAAGCTAACTCATATTCTTTTATATTATAATTTAAAAAAACTATTCTAAATATTAATAGAAAACTGTATCCATTATGAGGTTCAAACTTTTCATAGGATTTATAATAATGTTCTAAGGCAGTTTTATAATCATTTAATGCCGCGTATTCAGTGCCTAGATTGAAGTGAGTAAAAGAGTCATCTGGGTCTTTTTTTAGTTGCTCATTTAAGATAGTTATATTTCGCTTTCTCTTGTTTTTAGAAGCTATACTATCATTCATATATCCATAGTGATGAATTTTTATAAGGCTGTAAATTGCATTATAACTACTTTCTGAAGTTATTAATTGATTATGAACCTCACCCTCATAGTGAGTTCCATGGTTATTTTTGTAAAGTCTTGGATTTAAATTTATAGTTATTGAGTTATCATCAATAGTATCTCCATAATAGTTAAGTGTTTCAAAATTATAAATTGCATTTTCTTCTAACTGGCTATTTAAGAATTCCACTAATTTTTGTTGATCCTGCGCGTATAATTCATCATCTGCATCTAATATCAATATCCAATCTTTAGTAGCATATTTTAATGATTCATTTCTAGCCTCACTAAAGTTATTGTTCCACTTAAAATAGTAAACTTTAGCACCAAAACTTTTAGCTATATCCACAGTTTTATCTGTAGAACCGGTGTCAACTATAATTATCTCATCAACAATATCTTTGATACTGCTTAGGCATCTAGGTAAGTAGTTCTCTTCGTTTTTAACAATCATACATAAACTTACTTCATTCTTCATAACAATATCCTCCACTTTTAAATAATTAACTATATTTTACTTCCCTTTATATTATGTAGGATTTATTTAACAGTTCTTAATTAAATATTTCAACATAAATTATAATAAGTAATAAATTGAGTAACTTATATGGAGGAATATTATGACTGATGATAGGCAAATATCTATTCTTAGAAATTCATGGAATTTACTTAATAGATTTACTATAAATAATAGTAATAATTTAGTTCAACAAGAAATAAAAGATGGAGAAGTAGTGAGCCAAAATGAGATTGCATACAATATAAAAGACTACTCAGCATCTATAGATATGGAAGATAAAATCCATATTATATTTATTAATGACGGTGGAGACCTTAAGTACATGGTTTTACCTGAGTGTAATAACATTATTAATGTTGCATCTGAAAAACAGGACCTTATTTTACGCTGTATAAGTATAAAAATGTTGCTTACAGTACCCCATATATTTTATGTGCTTACAGATGCAAAACGCAATAGTCATATTATACATCATAGCTTTTTCATGAATGGTTACTGGCAATTAAAAGAAACTTTTCAGTCTGTGGGTCCCAAATTAATTAAACCTTATTTCATGGCAAGACAAAATAGTGAAATATATATACTAATATATTTAAACCACGATAAAGGCAAATTAGCATTATACAGGCTAGATAACGCAAATGGTAATTGGGTAGAAATGGACAAACATATAGAACTTAAAGATAGCAGTAATGTGTGTTTTTTCATAAGTCCTAGTAACATAGCGGTAATTGCGTATAATAAATTAATTTACAAAAACATTCAAACTATAATAATGCATAAAAATTTAGCCATGGAAACACAGGAAGTTTGGGATAAATCAATTTTGTCAGATAAAAATGCCAACACATTAAAGCCTTCCATATTCTTTAAAAAAGATGATTACTATATGACATGGGAGCAAGGAGATGAAATTTTATTAAAGCGTTCCAAGGACTTGATATTATGGAAGGACGTAATTACATTTAATAAAAATTTCAATGATCACTTAAAGTGTTTCTATATGAATAATAATTCTAAAAATTTAGAGCGTAAGATAAATAGCGTGAGCTTATTAAATGCCATAAATGCCAATCAATTAATAAAATTTAATCCTATAAATGAAATATCAAATGAATGTTTATCTTTAGAAAGTGGACAATCTAATGATGATTTTTTAGAAGAAAAGATTCTGATTTTAAGCAAAAGGCTAGAAAGAAACACCAGCGAAAATAATTTGATGAAAAAAAATATTGTGAATCTTAATAATTTAATCGCTGAGTTTGAAGATAATATAATTGAATTAAATAAGAGACAAGTATCATCCCATCACGAAATAAATATATATAAAAATAATTTCTTAGATAAAGTAATATCCTTAAATAAAAAAAATGATATACTGCTTCTTTCTAATAATAATAAATTATGGGAATTATTCAATCTAATTAGAGAAAAAGATAAGTTAATTAATGATTTATATATGAAAAGTAACAAGTGATTTTTCATGCTAAACATTAATAATAATGTTAAATAGTACTACTGAGGACTTGTACAATTTCTGTAACAAAATATTCCTAACACTCATAATATATATTGAGAAAATATATATTGAGAAAATATTAAAGGGGGTATTTAAAATATCAAGTAGCTTGATTTTAGGTACAGGAATAGTTGTTGATTTAAAAAATATTTCCAAGCAGCCTGCTGCTGATATAGTTTTAGATAGCGTTACCACATCAGTTGTTTTAGGAACTTTGACCTTAGATATGAAAAATATAAACAACAAGGTGCTTTTATCCGGTGCTATTGGGTTTAGATTCAACGCAACACCAGAAACTGTAGCACTTATAACAGAACTTGGACCACTTCTTCTTACAATTACAAGCAATGGTACTGAGATATATGCTGCAAGAATAGGAGAAACAGGTGTATCTATTGTTGAACCTTACGTTGGATACAATACTTTAGGTTTCGAATGGTTAGATGATCCAGTTACTTCTTCAATATGTAACACTACAGTAGTATATGAATTTATATTAAGTGTACCAGATACAATAGCAGTCACAGAAAATGTAACTATAAGTGCTATTGAAGACTACTATTCACTAACTGCTATGGAAGTTCAAATTTAGGATAGTTTATAATTATTAGTTAGTGGTGTTGATATAAAGGGAGCTATTGGATAATATTCAGTAGCTCTTTCTTTTATGCAGGACTCACCTATTACCTAGATAAAGCATAAAATATTAAGCGGGGTAGTTGCATATCAACTTAAATCATTCATAAAAACATACTGAAAATGTTATATATATTATGCTGAAAATATATATTGACACATAAGTCCGAATAAGGAGGGATTTAATGGAGAGTCATAGAATGAAAATTGCTTTTTTTGTTAAACAAGGGTTAGATAGTTTTTTAGGCGATATTATTAATGAATTATCAGTGGAATATGAAACGAAAAAAATGATTGTAACGGACTATTCACATATAGATGAAGGAATGGAATGGGCTGATGTATGTTGGTTTGAGTGGTGTGATGAACTAGTAGCCTATGGAAGCTTAAATAATGTAAAAAATAAGAAAATCATCTGCAGGCTCCACAGCTATGAGGCTTTTACTGATTACCCTTCTAAGGCTAATTTTGAAAATGTTGATAAAATCATATTTGTAGCAGAACATATTATGAATTTTGTCGTTGATAAATTTGATTTAGCGAAAGAAAAAGTAATTGTAATCCCTAATGGTATTGATTTTAAAAAATGGACATTTTCTGAGAGAAAACAGGGTTTTAATGTTGCTTATGTGGGATATATAAATTATAAAAAAGGTCCAATGTTATTACTCCATACTTTTAAAGCTATTTATGATATGGATAATCGTTATAAACTATTTATTGCGGGGCAATTTCAAGATGAAAGAGATGTTCTTTATTTCAATCAAATGATAAAAGAGTTTGGCATAGAAAATAATCTTATTTTTGAAGGTTGGCAGGATGATTTAGACGCTTGGCTAGAAAATAAGAATTATATTTTATGTACTAGTGTTTTAGAATCACAAAATATGAGCATTATGCAAGCAATGACTAAGGGAATAAAACCTATAATTCATAATTTTGTTGGAGCAAGAAATATATATCCTGAAGAGTCAATTTGGAATACAATTTCTGAGGCTACTAATATTATAGCTGAGGATAAATACAACTCACAAGAGTATCATGATTTTGTTAAAAATGGGTTTGAATTTAAGGATCAAGTAGAAAAAATAAAGTCACTGATTAGAAATTTGGAAGAAATAAAAAATGTGATAAAAATAGATGGACCATTAGTTACTATAGGAATAACAAATTATAATGGTAAAGAATATCTCTCAAAATGTGTAGATTCTTTTATAAATCAAACCTACGCTAACATTGAAATATTAATTATTGATGATTGTTCAACAGATGATTCTAGGGAAATGATAAGTAATTATGAGGAAAAATATAAAAATATAAATGTTATTTATCATGAATCTAACTCTGGTGGAGCATCAAGGGGAATTCAAGAAATTATTAGTAATGCAAAGGGTAAATATTTTCAATGGCTTGCTTGTGATGATTTTGTTCAAATTGATGCTATCCAGAAATTTGTAGATTATTTAGAAAAAAATCCTGATAAAGACTATGTATTTAGTAGTCTTAATATAGTAGATGAAAATAATATGAAAGTTCAGCAGTGGGATAATGCAGTTTATCCACAAAGTGATGTGGTTAAACATATATTTGCTACTGGGTCTGGACTTATACCTATGAATTGCCTCTATAGATTGAGTTTTTTTAGGAGCAATAAAATAAATTGGATAATATATAGAAATAATGATTTTTCCTCAGATACTTTAAACTCATTACAGTTTATTAAATATAACTGGAACTACGGTAAAATTGATACTGCTGTAATAAATTATAGAATCCATTCCAATAACTTGTCCCATAATCTACAAAAAAGAATAGATTCAGCAGTTTCAATTTTTGATTATATTATTAAAAATTTTAAAGAAGAAGTATATGCTCCAGATATTGAATGGAATAGATTTGAAAATAGTGATCAATTAAAAAATTATGTATTAGCACTGTTTTATTATAATCAAATTGAAAATCATATAAATATGAATGCAATACCTGAATATGTAAAAGGAAATGTTACCAAGGAAGAATTAATTAAATATTGTTATGTGTTTGCAAAAGAGGGAATGAAGTATATTGATGAAGGCTTAAAACAAGGAACAAATTTTTTAAATGAACTTATTATGGTTAAAGAAAAATATGATAAGTATTTGGAACAAGTCAAAGACCTAGGGGTGATTTAGCTATGAAAGTAATGACAATTCTAGGAACTAGACCAGAAATAATAAGACTGTCATTAATTATAAAAAAATTAGACGAGAACTGTGATCATATTTTGGTTCATACAGGTCAGAATTATTCTTCTCTTTTAAATGATATATTTTTTCAGGAGTTAGACATTAGAAAACCTGATTACTATTTACAAATACCTGCGGATAGTTTTGGCATACAAGTGGGGAAATTACTACAACTTGTAGAAGAAGTCATATTAAGTGAAAAACCAGATAAAATTTTAATACTTGGGGATACAAATAGCGGCTTATCTGCAATTATAGCTGAGAGACTTGGCATACCTGTATTTCATATGGAAGCAGGTAACAGATGTTTTGATTTAAAGGTACCAGAGGAGAAAAATCGAAAGATAATAGATGCAGTTTCAACTTATGCTATGCCTTATACTGCAGGGAGTAGAGAAAACCTTTTAAGAGATGGAATATCAAAAAACAAAATATTTGTATCAGGTAACCCAATATTTGAAGTACTGAGATACTATGATGAAAATATTGAAAAAAGTGATATTTTAAGGATTTTAAATTTAGAAAAAGGCAGATATATATTAGCAACCATTCATAGAGCTGAAAATGTGGATGTGAAGGAAAGGTTAGAAATCATACTAAATGCTATTGATTCAATACAAAAGGAATTTAAGTGTAAAGTAATTTTTAGCGTTCACCCAAGAACTAAAAGTAAAATAGATAAATTTGGCTTACTGAATGTCAATAAAAATATAATTTATAGTGAACCATTTGGTTTTTTTGATTTTATAAAGCTTGAAAAGAATGGAGCCTTTGCACTAACAGATAGTGGCACTGTCCAAGAAGAGTGCTGCATATTTCAAATACCTACAGTTACAATAAGAGATACTACTGAAAGGCCAGAAACAGTTGAATGTGGAAGTAATGTGGTTTCAGGTGTTAATTACGACAAAATTATTATGTGCGCAAGGCTTATGGCAAATGTAAATAAATGCTGGAGCTATCCAGATGGTTATATTGACAATAATGTTTCAAGTAAAGTTGTAAATTTCTTATTATCAAATTAGAGGTGATGGCATGTGAAAAAAATTTTAGTTTTAGGTGCAACTGGTATGGCTGGTCATATGATTAGTAGCTATTTTAAAACACTATCAGAAAAATATATAGTGTATGATTTATGCCATATTATTAAATTGGAAGAAAATTCTCTAGTCTTAGATATACATGACTTAAATTTATTAAACGCAATTATTGTGGAACTTAATCCGGATATCATAATTAATTCAATCGGAATTCTTAATAAAAATGCTGAAGAGGACCCTTCTAATACTATTTTCATTAACTCCTATTTACCAAGATATTTAGAAGAACAATTTAAAAATACTAATATGAAGCTTATTCACCTAAGTACAGATTGTGTTTTTTCAGGGGATACAGGTAATTATAATGAAACTTCCGTACCGGATGGAAAAGATCTGTATGCTAAAACGAAAATACTGGGTGAAATAAATAATAATAAAGACCTAACAGTACGCACTTCAATAATAGGACCCGAATTAAAACAGAACGGTACAGGGCTATTCCATTGGTTCATGAAACAAAATGTAACTGTTATAGGATATTCCAAAGTTATATGGTCAGGAGTTACTACATTGCAACTTGGTAAGTGCCTGGACCTTATGATAGAAAATGATTTAAATGGATTATACAATCTGACTTCAAAAGCCTCAATAAGCAAATATGATTTATTAAAGATTATTAATTGTGTATTTGATAAAAATATAATAATTGAAAGTTTTGGGGAAATCGAAAATGATAAATCACTAATTAGTATCAGAAGTGATTTCTCTGTAGAGTTACCTTCTTATACAGAAATGATTAGCGAATTAAAAGATTGGATGATAAAAAACAGTCATTTATATTCGCAATATCGTATGTGAGAAGGTGATAACATGAATATAAGACAGTATATAAAAAGCAAAGCTTTAGATTTTTATAATACTTACGAGGAACATCTGTTAAAGAATAATAAAATGGATGTAATACTATATGGTGCAGGAGAAAAAGCAAAACTGTTTTTAAGTACTTATGATAATATTAACGTAAAGTTTTACTGTGATGACAGTGCTGATAAAATCGGTAAAAGTATAAATGGAATACCCATTATTTCAATAAATGAACTCCGGTTTTCTCATAATAACGTACCTATTATAATAACCTCTAAATGGAGCGATGATATATCAAGACGCTTAAAAACCCTTGGACTAAAACAGGTGTACAATAGATTTTCACTAGAGTATCTAATGCATTTAGATGACCTCCAATGTGTTTACACACATCTTGAAGATGAGGTATCTAAAACTATATTTTTAGGACTAATAAAATATGTTTTTGATCAAAATCCAGATATTTTTGAGTCCATTACATTAAACGAAAATCAATATTTTTTAGATGATATTTTTGTGTTTGAAGATAATGAAATCATTATCGATGGGGGAGCTTTTACAGGTGATACCTTAGAAAGTTATTTGGACCACAGTAAAGGAATGTTTAAGAAGTACTATTGTTTTGAACCAGACGGTATTAATTTTAAGAAGCTTAAGGAGCATGTTGGGAAGCTGGAGATGAAGGAAAGCATTAAAATATATCCATATGGTTTATACAGCAGTGAAAAAACAATAGGTTTTTCAAGCTTAAATAGTTCGGCCTCCAATATTAATGAGTTTTCTAGTAGTTTTATAAATGTAATAAATATCGATTCAATATGCAAAAATGAGCCTATTACAATGATTAAAATGGATATAGAGGGAAGCGAATATGAGGCACTTACAGGTAGTAAAGATGCAATATTACGGACTAAGCCCAAATTGGCAATCTGTGTGTATCATTTAGCAGAAGATTTGTGGAAAATTCCGCTTTTAATTAAATCTTTTGACAAGAATTATAAGCTTTACCTTAGACATCATAATAAAAAATGTTGGTACGAAACTGTACTATATGCAACTTTATAAGTGGAGGTTTGCTATGTTTGAAAATAAAACTATTTTAATAACAGGAGGTACAGGGTCCTGGGGGAATGAGCTCACAACTCAGCTGTTAGAAATGAATCCCAAGAAAATAATTATATATTCTAGAAGTGAATTAAATCAAGTCAATATGCAACGTAAATTTAATAATACTAAGTTAGAATTTATTATAGGGGATATAAGGGATTATGAGTCAATAAATGAGGCTACCAAAAATGTAGATTATATTTTTCACTTAGCAGCCTTAAAGCATGTTCCTATTTGTGAGCAGCAACCAGATGAGGCAATCAAAACTAATATTATAGGTGTTAAAAACCTTATTAGTGCAGCAATTCAAAATAATGTTGTCAAAGTGATTGATGTTTCTACAGATAAGGCTGTTGAGCCGGTAAACGTTTATGGAATGACAAAGGCTATTGGTGAGAAATTAATAATTCATGCTAATGTTATAACTAGTAAAACAAAATTTGTTTGCATAAGGGCGGGCAATGTTTTGGGTACAAATGGAAGTGTTGTGCCATATTTCATAGATCAAGTGAAGAGATGTAATGAAATTACAGTTACAGATACTGAAATGACAAGGTATTTCCTAACTTTAAAGCAGGCAATACAGTTAATATTCAAAGCAATTAGAAGTAGTATAGGCGGGGAAATTTTTGTAATGAAAATGCCAGGATATAAGATAGTAGATATCGCGACTATTATACAAGCTGAATTTGGAGATGAACATTGCACGGTTAAAATAATAGGTAAAAGACCCGGTGAAAAGGTTAATGAAGTATTAATATCTAAGTATGAAGCTGAAAATGCATATATTTATGATAACGACTATTTTGTTATACTACCTCAAATAAATATAGAGGGCTTAAAGGAATATTATAAAAAACTAAATTTGAATCCATTAAGTAAAAAGGAATATTCCTCAAGTGATAGTGTATTAGGATACAATGAAGCTAAGAAAATGCTTATTAAAGGTGGATTCATTAATAATAAATAAAAATTTTGGATAGAACCTGTATCATTATTAACTACAACAACAATTGGAGACATAACAAATTTTAAAATAGACTCAAGCGTAAAAATGGTTTAGTTCTCTTTCTATTTTCAATAATCTATGATATATTATTTATACGTACAAATATACTAAATATTCAAATTTATTCTCCGAGTCATAGTTCCTAAGGGCTTCTATGGAATTATGACCGTTAGGGTTAAATTGGAAACGATTTAGCCTTCCATTTGAAAAGGGGGATGCTTAATTGTCATTCCTTTTTATATTATTAAAAATATAAAGGGGTTTTTTTTATGTTAAAATTAAGAGGTAAATCAAGATTTTCCAGGCTTTTGGCAATGTCGATTTGTATTGTTATGGTTTTTACAATCACTGCTTGTTCTAAAAAAGAGAGGACCATGATTCTTGCAACAACAACAAGCACACAAGACTCAGGGCTTTTGGATTATTTGCTACCATTATTTGAAAAAGATACAGGAATTAAAGTTAAGGTACTGGCTTTAGGAACAGGAGAAGCATTAGAGGTTGCTAAACGTGGAGACGCGGATGGACTACTCGTGCATGCAAAGTCGCAGGAAGTTAAATTTGTAGAGGAAGGATTTGGAACTGAAAGACTTGAGGTTATGTATAATGATTTTATAATAGTAGGACCAAAAGATGATCCTGCAAAGCTTAAAGAAAAAGCCCCAAAAGACGCAGTAGAGGCATTTAAATTACTTAATAGTAGTCAGGCAAGCTTTGTATCTAGAGGAGATAAATCAGGTACTAATACAAAAGAACTTGCTATATGGAAGAATGCAGGAATAGAACCTACTGGGGAATGGTATATATCAGCAGGAAAAGGGATGGGAGCAGTACTTACAATGGCATCTGAGAAAAAAGCTTACACTTTAACAGATAGAGCAACATATTTAAATATGAAGGATAATCTAGATTTAGATATAGTTACTGAAAAGGGAAGTGACTTTTTAAATCAATATGCTTTTATAAGACTAGACTCAAGTAAGAACAAAATTAAAGAAGAAGAGGCAAATGAATTTATAGAGTGGATGATTTCAAGTAAAAGACAGCAGCTTATAGGTGAATATGGTAAGGGAAAGTTTGGAATGCCTCTATTTACCCCTAATGCAATTAGAACTAATACGAAAAATAGGTGATGAAATGAGTTTGTCTGGAGAAGTTATAAGGGTGGTTTTTTTATCACTGTTTGTTTCAATTACATCAACATTAATAGCCTCACTTACAGGTATGGTACTTGCCATACCAATTGCTCTAAAAGATTTCAGACTTAAAAAATATATTGTAAGATTATCTGAAACATTTATGAGCATTCCACCAGTACTAATGGGACTGGTTGTTTATCTAGTGCTTTCAAGGAAGGGACCTCTAGGGGAGCTTGGGCTGTTATTTACTCCCACTGCAATGATTATAGCGCAGAGTCTTTTGGTATTTCCTATAGTATTCGGGCTTACAGTTTCAGCTATAGGAACTCGAGGAAGGAAAATTCAAAAGAACTGTATTGCACTAGGGGCAGGGAAAAGAGATACCTTGATTTTAATTATAAAAGAGTGCAAAGTTCAACTTTTGTCTGTTGCAGCGGCTGGGTTTGGAAGAGCGATTTCTGAGGTTGGTGCAGTAATGATGGTAGGGGGCAATATAAAAGGAGACACAAGGGTAATGACAACATATATAGCCTTAGAAACTGGTCAGGGTAATTTTAGTGGGGCCATAACAATAGGCATTATATTACTCCTTGTTGCATTTGTGGTTAATTTTATTTTACATGGACTTATTAAAATGGATAGAGTATAGGTGATAATATATGAATATTAAAGTAATAGACGCAAGTAAAAAATATAACGAAAAAGAAGCATTATATATAGAAGAGTTAAATTTTGAAGAAGGCTACGTGTATGCATTAATGGGCTTAAATGGTAGTGGAAAGACTACACTATTGCAGTGCGTTTCAGGGCTTGATACATTTACAAAGGGAACCGTATTGTATGAGAATTGTAGAGTCACTGAATTTGTAAAAAAAGATATATCAGTTATGCTTCAAAAACCTTATTTATTTAATACTTCCGTAATTGAAAATATAAAAATGGGATTAAAGTTCAGAAAGTTCACTAGTGAAGAAATACAGAATAGAATAGATTCTTATGTTCCTTATTTCAAAATAGATGAGTTGCTAAGTAAAAATACCAGAGAGTTATCAGGCGGAGAACAAGCCAAGGTATCACTACTTAGAACAGCTATTTTGGAAACACAGGTTACTTTTCTAGACGAGCCTACCGCCAGTATGGATATTGAAAGTACGTTGACAGCGGAAAAGCTTATAAAGACAATGGCTGGAGGGAAGAGAAGTGTAATTTTAATCACTCATGATTTATTACAAGCGGCGCGAGTAGCTGATTTTGTTATTTATTTAGATAGTGGAAGGATTATTGAGCAGGGAGAAACTAATATGGTTCTTAATTTTCCGAAGCATAAATTGTTAAGAAAGATTTTGAAAAGGGGCGATGAATATGATAAAGACTGCAATATTAACTATGAGTGATAAAGGCTCTAGAGGAGAAAGAATTGATGGGACAGGTCCTGCAATAAAAAGTGAACTAGAAGGAAAGGGCTTTGTTATAAGTTACTATAAAATGATTCCTGATGAAAAAGAGGAAATAGAAAGAGAACTTATTTATTTGTGTGATGAACTTAAGGTGAATTTAATATTAACTAATGGTGGAACTGGTTTTTCAGAAAGAGACGTTACGCCAGAGGCAACTAAAAATGTAATAGAGAAATATGTACCAGGCATCGGGGAAGCAATGAGAATGAAATCTCTTGCGATTACGACAAAGGCAATGCTATCAAGAAGCATAGCAGGAATTCGAGGAAAAACCTTAATCATTAATCTTCCAGGAAGCCCTAAGGCTGCAGTAGAAAATCTTGGATTTATAATAGAGGCAATTCCACATGGTATTGATATACTTATAGGAGAAGCCAGCGAGTGTGCTAGGAGGGATGAGCATGGAACTTTTTAATGTGGTATCTGTAGAAAAAGCTAAAGAAATTATAGATAGTTCATTTAATTATGAGCTTTCATATGAAAAGGTTAACATTTTTGCAAGCGTTGGTAGAATTTGTTTTGAGGATATAAAAGCAAAATGTAATATACCTGAATTCAAAAGATCAACAGTAGACGGCTATGCAGTGTGTTCAAGAGATGTTCATGGGGCTAGCGAAGGAATACCTTCTATGTTACTTATAAAGGGTGAGATATTTATGGGAAAAGTTCCTCCTTCCGATATATCACCCGGGGAATGTTTATACATACCTACGGGTGGAATGCTTCCTAAAAGTGCAGATAGTGTAGTGATGGTTGAGTACAGCCATAAGCTAGGCCAAGATACTGTGATGATTTATTCACCTGTGGCCTTTGGTGATAATGTGATACAGGTGGGAGAAGATATAGGTTCCCAGGATATTGTTATAAAAAAAGGAGATAAGCTAAGACCTTATGAGATAGGTGTTCTTGCAAGCATCGGAATTAGCGAGGTAACAGTATATAAAGCGCCAAGAGTTGCTATTATTTCAACTGGAGATGAAGTAGTACCTTGTAACGTTAAACCGGAGCTTGGGGAGGTGCGAGATATAAATACGTACCTTCTTTGGTCATTGCTACTTGAGGATGGAATTCAGCCAGTAAGCTATGGAATCATAAAAGACGATTATGAGCTTTTAAAGTTTACAGTTGATAAGGCTTTTAAGGAGTGTGATTTAGTTCTTATTTCTGGAGGTAGCTCTGTAGGGAAAAAGGACCAAACCTTAAAGGTTATAAGATCTTACGGAGACGGGGAAGTTTTGGTACATGGCATAGCAGTAAAACCTGGAAAACCAACTATAATTGGAAAACATGAAGAAAAAATAATATTTGGTCTCCCAGGACATCCTCTTGCATGCTCTATAATATATAAAATACTTGTTAAAAATTATATATATAATTTAATGTCTTATAATGATGAAAATTACGGAACTAGTGCAACAATGAGCATAAATTATCATAAAGCTAAAGGGCGAGAAGAGTATTTACCTGTAGAACTTGAAACTTCTAATGATAAGATTATTGCAAAACCTGTATTTGGTAAATCAGGGATAATAACAGCATTCTCAAAGGCATGGGGGTATGTTAAAATAGAGAAAAATGATGAGGGCTTAAAGGAAGGACAGACAGTTGAAGTTCACAAATTATAAAGTTCCATAAATGAAAGCACGAAGGAGATGAGGGGATTGGCTCAAGAAGTTTTTTTATCAAATATGGATTTGAATGATGCAGTTAAATTATATTTTAACAAGTTATTAGGAATTAAAGGTGAAATGGAGCATGTGGCAACATGGGAGGCTGCAGGACGGGTTTCCTACTCAGCAATTTACGCAAAAATATCATCGCCTTTTTATAATAGTTCAGCAATGGATGGCATTGCTACTCTGAGTACAAAAACCTATGGAGCATCAGATAGAAGTCATATTGAACTTCAAGAAGGAATTGATTATATAGTAGTGGATACTGGGGATCCAATACCAAAAGAATATGACTCTGTAATTATGGTAGAGGATTTAATAAACGTAGCTAAGGGAAAAGTGGCAATTTATAAGAGTGCTGCTCCCTTTCAACACATTAGAACTATTGGGGAAGATATTGTTGAAACTCAGCTTATTATTCCATCAAAGCACTTAATTAGGCCTGTTGATATAGGGTCTATAATAGCAGGTGGGGTAAATGAGATTCAGGTGTATAAAAAACCAGTGGTTGGAATAATCCCAACTGGAACAGAGATGGTTGAGCCAGGAGGAGAACTTAAGGTTGGAGATATTATTGAGTTTAATTCAAGGGTATTCTCAGCGCAGGTTCAGCACTGGGGAGGAATACCACTCAGATTTGATATAGTAAAAGATGATTATAAGCTTATTAAAGAGGCGGTAAAAAATGCAGTAGAGAAGTGTGATATTGTACTTATAAACGCTGGCTCATCAGCAGGTAGAGAGGACTTTACTTGCACAGTAATCGAAGAACTAGGTGAAGTTTGTGTACACGGAATTGCAATAAAACCAGGTAAGCCAGTTATACTTGGAAGCATAGCTGGGAAACCTGTGGTTGGTATACCAGGATTTCCTGTATCTGCATATTTCGTAATGGAAAACATTGTGAAGAAAATAGTCCATACTTATCTTGGAATTAATAATGAAGTAGAAAAAACTGTTGAGGCTGTTCTTACAAGGCGCACTATGTCAACTTTGAAATATTTAGAATTTGTAAGAGTTAAGCTTGGATTTGTTTCTGGGAAATATATTGCAACACCTATAAGTCGTGGAGCGGGAACAACAATGTCCTTAGTTAGGGCAGATGGAGTACTTGAAATTCCGCAAAACATAGAAGGATATGAAGTTGGAACAAAGGTTCAGGTGAAGCTTTTAAGAAGCCAGGAAGAAATTAAAAATACACTTGTGTGTATTGGAAGCCATGATCCAATAGTAGATATAGCATCAGACCTATTTCACATTAAAAACGAAAAATATTTTTTATCCTCTGCCCATGTGGGAAGTATGGGAGGAATAATGGCACTGATTGGATCAGAAACCCATATAGCACCTATTCATTTATTAGATATGGAAAATGGTAGCTATAATGTTTCTTATCTTAAGAAGTATTTGGGTGATAAACCAATGGCATTAATTAAAGGAGTCAAAAGAATCCAGGGAATTATAGTCCCTAAAGGGAATCCATTAAATATTAAATCGCTAACAGATATAGTTACAAAGGGAAGAAGATTCGTTAATAGGCAAAGAGGCTCAGGTACAAGGTTATTTTTAGATTATAACTTAAAAAAACTAGAACTTGCTCCTAAAAATATATCCGGTTATGAAAGAGAAGAATTTACACATATTGCTGTAGCAGCTGTAATAGCCGCTGGTGATGCAGATTGTGGCCTGGGAGTTTATTCAGCAGCGAAGCTCATGGGACTCGATTTTATAGCACTTGGGAATGAAGAATATGATTTTGCTGTGCCTGTGGAGTTTTTAGATATGGATATGATAAGTGAATTTATTAAAGTAATTAGAACTGATGAATTTAAAGTTGAACTTGATAAACTTTCTGGCTATGATTACACAGATATAGGGGAAATAATTACATTATAGGAGGTGGTTTTATGAGAGATAATTATGGAAGGAACATAAATTATCTAAGGATATCAGTAACGGATAGATGTAATTTAAGATGTATATATTGCATGCCAGAACAGGGAGTTAAAAGTCTAAGTCATGATGATATTTTACGTTTTGAAGATACTCTAAAAATAATAAAGGCGTCTGCTTCCCTTGGTATTAATAAAATTAGATTTACTGGTGGGGAACCCTTAATAATGAAAGATATAGACAAACTCATATATGAAACTTCTAAAATATCAGGCATAGATGACATTTCTATAACTACAAATGGTATTTTACTTTCTGATATGGCAGCTGATTTAAAGAAGGCTGGACTTAATAGAGTTAACATTAGTCTTGATACATTGAATACTGATAAATTTAAGAGTGTTACAAGAGTTGGTAATTTAAATAAAGTAATGGAAAGTATATACAAGTGTTTAAGCCTTGGATTAAACCCTGTAAAAATAAATACAGTATTACTTAGAGGCATTAATGATATAGAGTTTGTGGACTTTTTAAACTTAATTCGTGAAATACCTGTAGAAATAAGATTTATAGAACTTATGCCTATAGGTGAAGGTGTCAAGATGTACGAGAAAAATAAATTGAGTTTTATGGAAGTACTAGAACTACATCCTGAACTAACTCAAATACAAACTGAGAAAAGTAGCACTGCAGAGTTGTACAAGCTACAAGGGGCAAAAGGGAAGATTGGATTCATTAGCCCTGTAAGTTGTAAATTCTGCTCGGATTGTAATAAAATAAGGCTTACATCTACTGGAACCATTAAACCATGCCTTCATTCCAAGGAAGAAATAAACCTTAGGAAATACTTAAATGACGAAGCCGGGTTAACTGCCGCATTAAAATCTGCAATTTTAAACAAACCACTCGAACATCATCTTAAGGAAGAAAGTGCCAGTAGAAGTATTAAGGGAATGTCTCAGATAGGCGGTTAATAAACAGAAATCAGGAACCTATAAATTTTTGTGCCTTGAGCACGTGGAAAGGAATGATTGTTTCTATGAATAAAGGAAGTTTATACGCTATCTCAATTAGTCCAGAGAGAGGACAACTTAAAAAAGAAGTGCCTGAAGCTAATTTTATAGAGTGCTATGGGATAGAAAATGATGGGCATGCCGGCGATTGGGGTCGTCAGGTTACGTGTTTAAATTGGGCTAGTGTTCAAAAGGTTAATAAAGAGTATCATTTGAATGTTGGGCCCGGCGATTTTGCAGAGAATATTTTAATTGATGGATTAGACTTTTCTAGTTTATCTGTTGGTAGCAGAATAAGATTAGGTTCATGTGCTGTTTTGGAGGTAACTCAGATTGGCAAAGAGGATCATCCTAGTATAGTTAGTAGAACATTTGGTGTAAGTCTTTTACCAAGCGAGGGTGTATTTTGTAAGGTAATTAGGGGTTGTAAATTAAAAAAGGGAGATTCCGTAGAAATAATATGAAGAGGCTAAATAAATAGAAAAGGAGATAAAAAATGGAACTTACCCACATAAATGAAGAAGGAAGAGCCAAAATGGTGGATGTATCTGAAAAGTGTGACACTGTCCGCGTAGCTATAGCAGTTGGATCAATATCAATGAAAAAGGAAACACTGGAAAGAATAAAAGAAGGAACAATTTCAAAAGGAGATGTACTAGCTGTAGCCCAGGTAGGCGGAATTATGGGTGCCAAAAGCACTTCTCAAATAATACCAATGTGTCATGCAATAATGATATCTGGTTGCGATATTAGTTTTAATTTTGATTTTGAAAACACTAAAATTGAAATAACTGCAACCACAAAGACTGTAGGAAAGACTGGCATCGAAATGGAAGCACTAACTGCTGTATCAGTTGCTGCACTAACTATTTATGATATGTGCAAGGCAATAGATAGAGGAATGGTTATAAATAATATTAGTCTTATAAAAAAATCTGGTGGAAAATCAGGAATATTTGAAAGGATGGGATTGTAATGGCAAAGGTTACAGCTGTAAATATAAGTGAGAAAAAAGGGGTAATAAAACACCCTATAGAGCAAGGGTTTTTTAAATTTAATCACGGCCTAGAGGGAGACGCACATGCAGGAAAATGGCATAGACAGGTGAGCTTCCTTGGGGAAGAGAGCATTGATAAAATGAGAGCTACTGGAGTAGAAGGCTTATGTTCAGGAAAGTTTGCTGAAAATCTTACTACCGAAGGAATAATTTTGTATGAGCTTCCAGTGGGAACTGTGCTTAAAATTGGAGAGGTACGTTTTGAGGTAACACAGATAGGGAAGGAATGTCATGGCGGATGTGAAATAAGAAAATTGGTTGGTGATTGCGTTATGCCAAGAGAAGGTATATTTGCTAGGGTACTTACTGAAGGGTATATTAAAGCTGGAGATGAGATTTTAGTGGAGGAATAAGTTATGGATAAACACATCGAAGCGTCACATGATAGATGTAAGACAATGGAATTACTACCTGGCAATTTATTTAGCACCAAAGTAATAGAAGGCGATGAATTACAGGAAAACTTAGAAAAAAACAGTGAACTTATATTAAATGCAGCTCCATTTATTAATCATTTATATGATTTCGTAAGAGGTTCTGAGTTTTTTGCATTACTGTGCGACGGCGATGGATGTATCTTAAACGTAGTTGGAGATGAAAATATATTAGTAGAATCTTCTAAACTTAAAATGATTACTGGTGCATACATGGATGAAGCTCATATTGGGACTAATGCAATGAGCCTTGTAATTTCTGAAAGGCGTCCCTCTCAGGTGTCTGGCGAGGAACATTTTATTAATGCATATCATAAATGGACATGTTCTGCTGCACCAATTAAGGATGAATATGGCAATATAATTGGAATGATAAATTTAACTGGGTATATAGAAAATGTAAATCCTCACACTTTGGGCATGGTAGTAGCAGCGGCAAATGCTATTGAAAGAATGCTCCAAAACAACAAATATAATCTAATGATTGAAATTTGCAAGAAGCGTCTAGAAACCACCTTTGATTCCATTTCTTCAGGGATTTTGACTTGTGATTTAGAAGGAAACATTACAACAATGAATAAGCAAATTGCTAATATGTTTGGGTATGACGCCCTCAAAATGAAAAGTATGAAAATACCTGATTTAATTTTAAACTTTAATGAAATAATAGAGCGTCTTAAGTCAAAGGGTACATTTACAGATGAAGATATATATGTAAATACTCCAGTGAATAAATTGCAATTTACTCTTACAGCATACCCTATATGCGGTATTACTAATAAGATTGAAGAAATAACACTTGTGTTTTATGAATTAAGAAAGAGTAGGAAGCTTGCAGGGAGAATTTTAAGTGGGCAAGCAATATATACTTTTGATAAAATAATAGGGATAAATAAAAAATTCCGAAATCTTATTGAGTATGCAAAAAAAATAGCAGATAGTAAGTCTACAATATTAATTACTGGTGAAAGTGGAACAGGAAAAGAAGTTTTTGCTCAATCAATCCACAATCACAGTAACCGTAGTGAAGAGTCATTTATAGCAGTAAACTGTGGTGCTATCCCAAGAACTCTAATAGAATCAGAACTTTTTGGTTATGAAGGTGGAGCATTTACAGGTGCAAAAAAAGGCGGAAATGTAGGCAAATTTGAAATTGCCGATGGTGGTACAATTTTTCTGGATGAAATAGGAGAAATGCCTTCAGATATGCAGAACAAATTATTAAGAGTAATAGAAGAAGGAGTAGTAAATAGAATAGGAAGTTCAAAACAAATAAATATCGATGTAAGGATTATGGCAGCTACAAATAAGGATTTAAAACATGAGGTGGAAATGGGCAATTTTAGAAAAGATCTTTATTATAGACTAAATGTTCTTCCATTACACTTACCACCACTAAGGGAACGTAGGGAAGATGTTGCGCAGCTGGTGAGTTATTATATGAGGAAAACATCTAAAAAACTTAATAAGCACAGTGTGGATATTTCCGAAGAATATATGAACTACCTTAAAAATTACGATTGGCCGGGAAATATAAGAGAACTTGAAAATGTTATTGAACGTATAGTTAATTCCGAAGTGCTTCAAATGAATTTATATAATGAAGAAGCTGAAAAACAAAAGGAGTCAATAGAACAATATACAGGAATTACTTTGGAACAGATGGAGAAACAACATATAACCAAAGTTATTAAAGAAGTTAAAGGTAATATTAGTCTAGCTGCTAAAATATTAGATATTGCAAGAAGTTCCCTGTATAGAAAAATTGAAAAGTATAACATTGACTGTCCTGAAACAGAACACTGTTCTAAAATGCAACAGTAAACAATTAATAGAGTGTCCTAAATTAGGACAGTAAATATATATTACTTTAATTTTTTTAAAATGCCACCGAAACGTTGCAGAATGGCTATGTTTCGGTGGCATTATATTTTTTTGTCTTGGCATCAAACTTGCTTTGTATAAATACATGTAGAACAAAATGTATGAAGGAGGGGTTACTATGTATGGTTATAATGGTAAAATATTAAGAATTAATTTAAAGGATAGAACTATTGTGGTTGAGGCACTTGACTTAGAAATGGCTAAAAAATTTATTGGCGGTAGAGGCCTTGGAACAAAAATATTCATGGACGAAGTAGATCCGATGGTTGACCCATTAAGCCCTGAAAATAAGCTTATAATTGTTACAGGACCATTAACAGGTACACCTGTTCCTACTGGTGGAAGATATATGGTAGTTACAAAATCTCCACTATCAGGTACAATTGCATGCTCAAATTCGGGTGGTCACTGGGGAGCTGAATTTAAGGCCACAGGTTTTGACATAATTATACTTGAAGGAAAAGCAGATTCACCAGTTTACTTAACCATAATTGATGATAAGGTAGAAATAAAGGATGCTAGTAGTCTTTGGGGGAAACTTGTTACAGAAACGACTGATACTATAAAGAGTGAAATGCCAGATAAAGCAAAAGTTATGACTATTGGACCTGCAGGTGAAAGATTATCTAAAATGGGTTCCATAATGAATGAGTATGACAGAGCAGCAGGTCGTTCTGGTGTCGGAGCAGTTATGGGTTCAAAAAATCTGAAAGCTATTGCGGTTAAAGGAAGTTTAAAACCACAAATAGCAGATACTGAAAAGCTAAAAGAGGTTTCAAAGGTTTGGATGAAGAATATAAAAGAGAATGGGGTTACAGGTGCAGGTCTTCCAACATACGGAACTGCAGTTCTTGTAAACATACTTAATGAAAATGGCGTACATCCAACTAAAAATTTCCAGCAGTCTTATTTTGAAAAAGCTGATGATATTAGTGGCGAGGCAATGACTAAAGATATCTTAGTTAGAAAAAATCCTTGTTATAGATGTCCAATCGCTTGTGGTAGATATGTAAAAATACCAGATATGGGTATAGAAGTTGGGGGACCAGAATATGAAACACTATGGTCTTTTGGTTCGGATTGTGGTATAGCTGATATGAATGCAATATGCAAGGCAAACTACTTCTGTAATGAATATGGTATGGATACAATTTCTGTAGGAGCGACTATTGCCGCTGGAATGGAACTTTACCAAAAGGGATATATTAAAGAAGAAGAACTAGAGGGAACTCCACTAGAATTTGGCAATGCGCAAGGAATGCTTGATTGGACAATAAAAATAGGAAAATCAGAAGGACTAGGAGCAAAAATGGCGATGGGTTCATATAGACTTTGCGATTCTTACGGCGCAGCTGATCTTTCAATGTCAGTTAAAAAGCTTGAAATTCCTGCTTATGATCCAAGAGCTATACAGGGTCAAGGACTTGAATTTGCTACATCTAACAGGGGTGGATGCCATGTAAGAGGATATATGATATCACCAGAAATATTAGGACTTCCAGAAAAATTGGATAGATTTGCACTTGAGGGAAAAGCTACTTGGGTTAAAATTTTCCAAGACTTAACTGCATCTATAGATTCTCTTGGATTATGTCTATTTACATCATTTGCTATGGGAGCTCCTGATTATGCTGATTTGTATAATGCAGTATGTGGCACAGATCACACCGCTGATTCCATACTTGAAGCAGGAGATAGAATTTGGAATATTGAAAGACAATTTAATTTAGCTGCTGGGATAGATTCCACCCAAGATACACTGCCAAAAAGATTACTGGAGGAGCCAATTCAAGAAGGACCTTCTAAAGGCAATGTACACAGATTATCTGAACTTCTTCCAGAGTATTATAAGGAAAGAGGCTGGGATGAAAGTGGTATTCCAACGGCAGAAAAGTTAGAAAAATTGGGATTATAGTACCTATGCTCTGATTGAGAGGTGAGAATGTGAAAATTACAGTGAAATTATTTGCCACCTTTAGAGATGGTAGAGATAAAATTCAGGTTTTGGAACTAGATCCAGGTAAAACTCCTGAAGATGTTATTGCTATTTTAGGGATAGAAAAGTCAGAGGTTGCAATTATGCTTGTGAATGGACGCGATGGACAATTTGATAAACCGCTGATAGAGTCAGATCTAATAGCGCTGTTCCCACCAGTTGGTGGAGGATAATTTGGAGTTTGTGGAGAAGATAATAATAATAAGGGAGTCAGCGCAATATTAGCTGATTCCCTTATTATTATTATTATTATTATTATTATCGCAGGAACTATTATATTCAGTAAGCGCAGTTATGGTTGGGTGACTACCACATAAAGCACAATCTATGGATTTATTAATATTAATAGTATCAAAGTCAGAATCCAAAGCGTCATAGTAGATTATTCTATTAGATAGGGGCACACCCTTTCCTAGGAGTTGTTTAACAATCTCAGCTGCTTGAAGAAATCCCATGACGCCTGGTACTGGTCCTAAAACCCCTAATTCAGAGCAACTAGTACCAGGCTTTTGATTAGGCATTACAGGGAATGCACAACGATAACAGGCGCCGTTATTTGGAAGTATTGTCATAATTAAGCCGTGAAACCTTACTGCGGCTGCATCTACAAGGGGCTTATTTTTAAAATAACATGCGTCATTTAAAAGATAACGCGCTGGAAAGTTATCAAGTGCATCTATAATTACATCGTAATCCTCAATTATATCTAAAGCATTACTTATATTGAGGTTAGTATTGTGAGTTACTATTTTCACATTTGGATTTAAATTATTTAAGAAAATTTCTGCTGATTCTACCTTTGGAATACCAATTCTAGAAACCGAATGAAGTATTTGACGGTTAAGGTTACTAATTTCAACGCTATCATAGTCAACAATACCTATGGTTCCAACACCTAAACTAGATAGTGCATAAGCCACAGGAGACCCAAGTCCTCCAGCACCAACAATTAACACTTTACTATCTGAAAGATTTTTTTTATTGTAGTTTTTTTGAGAATTTGAAGTCAATTGATTATCAGAATAACTATTTTTTACAAAAGCATTAATTGCTAATTTGAAATCTACATTATCTGACTTGTAGAATTCCATAGACAATAGATTAAAATATAGTGGTTTATCTAATATTGTTCCAACGTTCAAAATAAGCTTTATACATTCAATTGTGGTAAGAGGACCAAGAAGACAAGCTGTAAGTATAGGGCCCTCTTTTTCTTCAGTAATATTACAAACAGATTCCAATTCTAAGGGCGGTAGATTTGAAAGTAAAGTATTCAAATCTTCTTGATTACTAAAGGTTTGAAGATATCCATTCCAACCATTGTTAATTGCTACAATTGTAGGAATGAATTTAGAACTAAACATGTGGTTAGAAAAACTTATAAGATTATCTTTAAAGTTATCGTATTTACTAATTAATATTCTAATTATAAAACATTCATTAAAGTGAGGGCTATTGCAGCTTACTTTTGATTGATTATTAAAAAGCTCAATAACTACATCCCCATTAAGGTCATAAATGTTTTTAAATAATGATTCATATCCATCATCGTTTTTAAAAGTGCAATATATATAGCCTATTCCAGAGGCAGCAAGATAGTATATAAGTGAAGAGGCCTCTTGTACGGTGGATGCATATAAATATACTTTGGCTTCAGTTATTTTCTTTTGACCAGGACCACTAATTTCAGGAATTATTATATGTCTTAAATATCTATTAATCTGATTTTTTGACAAAACCATTAAAACACCTCCACAAAGTGTAAATACATATTTTGAAAGATATATACATTTTTAGGTTTTTGAGATATAATTGTCCCTACCTTATGTATATTATAATGCTTTTAAGTGCAAGGTTCAACACAGTTATATTAACGAAAAGGATGGAAACAAGGTTAGTCGTAGCTTGTCCTTTCTATTTTCATCAGTATATGATATATTATATATACAAATATTCTGAATAATAGTAAATAAGGTTATTTAAAATTCATTTGTAAACTAAAAATCAAAGGAGTGTTTATTATGGGAATTGGTGATTGGTTAAAAGAACAGAAGACTAAAGCAGAAGCAGGAATCAAGCAATTTGCAAACAAAGATTTTATGGAGGCAATTGCTGCGGGTTGTGCACTGATCGCAAGTGCTGATGGAGATATAAGCTCAGAAGAAAAACAAAAGATGGTAGGATATATTAATCTTAATGATTCATTAAAGGTTTTTAAATTAAATGATGTGTTAACAAGGTTTAATCATTATGCAGATATGTTTGCATTCGATTATAATGTTGGAAAAGCTGAGGCTATGAAGTCAATTACTAAAATGAAAAGCAAAACTGATGCAGGAAAAACCTTAATAGCAGTATGCTGCTCTATAGGCGCGGCAGATGGAAATTTCGACAAAGAAGAAGTTGCTTTGGTTAAAGAAATGTGCTCAAACCTGGGTGTAAATCCAGCAGATTTCAAGCTATAATAATAGATACATACAGACCTGTAGAACTAAAAATGTTCTACAGGTTTTTTATAATAAAATAAATCAAAATGATTTTCCTTCATAAATTCTTCATAAATATCAGGTATAATAACTACATAGATAAACAAATAATACACTAAGAAAAGGAGTTGTGTTTATGAATATAATTATAGAGAAAAATACTGCTGATTATATTAGAAAACATTCTAAAGAGAATTCAGTAGCACTTTTTGTTAAATCCACAGGTGAAGGATGATCCAAGGTAAATATCCCGACAGTTCAGTTGGGTAAACCTGCATTAGTAGATGATTATGATATGTATAAAGTAGATGATATAAGTGTATTTTTGATAAAAAACACACAAATTAGAAACGAAAAGCTGCATATATTCATGAGAAAATTTCTCTGGATAAAGAATCTGGAAGTGGATGGCATACAGATTTATTATTAGTGTAATGCTGTATAGAAAAAACTATGATCGATTTTGTTTATAATGTCAAAAATAATATTTTTTAATTTTAAACCTCCCCCCTATAGGGAGGGGTATAAAACTTATATATTATAGAAAACATATAAAAGGAGGGATTAAATTGAATAAAGATCAAGAACAAGCAATGAGTTCTCTTAAGACATCTAAGGGACAAATTGAGGGGATAATCAAGATGATGGAAGACGGTAGATATTGTATTGATGTGTCAAATCAAATAATTGCAGCACAATCTCTACTTAAAAAAGCAAATATGTTAATTTTAAAACAGCATCTTAATCATTGTGTAAAAGATGCATTTATGAATAATACAGGTGAGGATAAAGTCGATGAAATAATTGAATTACTTGCTAAATTAATTGGAAGTAAATAATTGGAGGAATGTAATATGGGAAATAAAACACTTAAAATAGAAGGAATGACCTGCGCAGCATGTGCTAAGGCTATAGAAAGAGTTTCAAAAAAGTTACCCGGCGTTGAGGAGGCAAATGTAAATTTTGCTACTGAAAAGCTAAATTTAAATTATGATGAATCAAAAATTAAATTAGAAGATATACAAAGTGCAGTTGAAAAAGCTGGGTACAAAATATTAGTCCCAACAACCACAAAAACCTTAAAACTAGAGGGAATGACTTGTGCGGCATGTGCAAAGAATATAGAAAGAGTAACTAAGAAACTACCGGGAGTAGTAGAATCAAATGTAAACTTTGCCACTGAAAAATTAACTATATCTTTTGAAACAGCATTAGTTCGGATGTCAGATATAAAGAAGGCAATTGAGAAATCAGGCTATAAGGCTGTAGAGGATGAAAGTAATGTAGACCTGGATAAAGTAAAGAAAGAAAAAGAAATAAAGGCTCTATGGAATAGGTTTTTAATATCTGCAATTTTTGGAGTCCCACTTTTACTAGTTGCCATGCTACCTATGATTATTAGTTTGCCTGAAGCTATTAATCCAATGATGCATATGAAGGTTTATGCTCTTCTACAATTAGCACTTGTTCTACCAATACTATATACAGGGAAAAAATATTATATAGTTGGATTTAAATCATTATTTAGATTGAGTCCCAATATGGATTCATTAATATCAATTGGAACATCAGCAGCATTTCTGTACAGTTTATTTGCTGTAATAAAAATACTTGAAGGTGAACATGGTTATGAAATGTATTTTGAATCTGCAGGTGTAATACTTACACTTATAACGCTTGGTAAATATTTGGAATCTGTAACTAAAGGTAAAACCTCTGAGGCAATCAAAAAACTTATGGGTCTTGCTCCAAAGACGGCTAGAATAATCCGCGATAATATAGAAACAGAGATTCCAATAGATGAAGTAGAAGTTGGAGATATAGTAGTAGTTAGGCCAGGCGAGAAAATGCCAGTAGATGGTGAAGTAATAGAAGGAACTACATCTGTAGATGAGTCAATGCTAACTGGTGAGAGCATGCCAGTGGAAAAAAGTATTGGACATAATATAATTGGCGCAAGTATAAATAAAAATGGATCTATCAAATATAAAGTAACTAAAGTTGGTAAAGATACGGCGCTTTCACAAATAATAACCTTAGTTGAGAATGCTCAAGGTTCAAAAGCTCCAATAGCTGCAATGGCGGATATTATATCAAGTTACTTTGTACCTGTGGTTATAGGTCTTGCCTTAGTTTCCTCATTAGCTTGGTTTATATCTGGAGAAACGGGAGTGTTCTCGTTAACAATATTCATTTCAGTACTTGTAATAGCCTGTCCTTGTGCTCTTGGGCTTGCGACACCTACAGCAATAATGGTGGGAACAGGAAAGGGTGCAGAATATGGAGTGCTTATAAAAAGTGGGGTAGCACTTGAAACTGCACATAAAATTCAAACTATAGTATTTGATAAGACAGGAACACTTACTGAAGGAAAACCAAAGGTAACTGATATAGTTACTGCAGAAGGCATTACTGATTCATTTTTACTTCAAGTAGCAGCCTCTGCTGAAAAAGGTTCTGAACATCCATTAGGTGAAGCAATAGTTAAGGATGCAGAAGAGAATTCACTAGAATTTAAAAAGGTAGATAAATTTAAAGCTATACCTGGTTATGGAATTGAAGTTAGTATAGAAGGTAGCAAAATATTACTTGGTAATAGGAAACTTATGATAGAAAGAGAAATTTCCTTAGATAATTTAGAGGAAGTTTCAAACAGACTTGCTGAAGAAGGAAAAACGCCAATGTATATCGCTATAGAAAATAAGTTAAGCGGAATAATTGCAGTTGCAGACACAGTCAAAGAAAATAGTAAAAAGGCTATAGAAAGACTTCATAGTATGGGAATAGAAGTTGCCATGATAACTGGCGATAATAAGAGGACAGCAGCAGCTATTGCAGCGCAAGTTGGCATTGATAGAATATTAGCTGAAGTTTTGCCTGAGGATAAAGCAAATGAGGTTAAAAAGCTTCAAGCAGAAGGTAAAAAAGTTGCTATGGTTGGCGATGGAATTAATGATGCACCTGCACTAGCTCAGGCAGATATTGGCATTGCTATAGGATCGGGTACAGACGTTGCAATGGAATCTGCAGATATAGTTCTTATGAGAAGCGATTTAATGGATGTAGCGACAGCGCTACAATTAAGTAAGAAAACTATAACAAATATAAAGCAAAATTTATTTTGGGCATTTGGGTATAATGCACTGGGAATACCAGTTGCAATGGGAGTACTACATTTATTCGGAGGCCCACTTTTAAATCCAATTATTGCAGCCCTTGCAATGAGCTTTAGTTCTGTTTCTGTTTTAACAAATGCATTGAGGTTAAAAGGGTTTAAGCCATTAATGTAGAATGTTTTTAATGGAAATCTAAGAAGCCTAAGTATTATTTAAAAATAGTACTTAGGCTTTTATGTTGTTTATTAGGATAAAAAGCATGTGTAGGCTTTGTTTAGTAATTTAAATGTGTTATAATAAAAAAGCAATTAAATATATGGAGAGATGTCCGAGTGGCCGAAGGTACCTGCCTCGAAAACAGGCGAACGGGTTATTCCGTTCCGGGGGTTCAAATCTCCCTCTCTCCGCCAAAATATAAGAACTCGCTGTAGGCGAGTTCTTTATTATGTCAATTTATAAGGGGGATTTGAACCCGCGAGGGCGTATAGCTAAAAATGTGATGGTATCACATTTTTAGCTATACGCGCGGAGACAGGACCCGGACCGGGTGTCGACGTAATTGATGCGTAGCAGCAATTGAATCCCCCTCTCTCCGCTAAAATTAAGGGTTTAGAAGAGCTTATTCTTTTTACAGAATAGGCTCTTTTTTATTTAAAATTAAGTTTTAATATTAATATTGGAATTCAAACAAAATAATGCTATAATTTTGTTAACCCCCTATGGGGGATATTGAATGGAGGCTTAAATATGTGTGAACAACATAATCACGAACATGAAAATACTAAAGCAGTTATCAATAGGCTATCTAGAGCCATAGGTCACTTACAATCTGTAAAAAAGATGGTAGAAGATAATAGAGATTGCAGCGAAGTTCTTATTCAAATTGCAGCAGTAAAATCAGCAGTGAATAATATTGGGAAAATTATTTTACAAGACCATATTAATACCTGTGTTGTAAATGCAGTAGAAACTGGAGATAAAAAGGTACTAGAAGATTTGAATAGTGCCATTGATAAATTTATAAAATAATATTTGGGGGTTTAAAATGGGAATTAAACAATATAAGGCAACTTTTTTTGCTATACTAGCAGCGGCATTATATGGTATTAGTTCACCATTATCTAAATTGCTGTTAAAAGAAATTCCCCCTACGCTAATGGCATCATTTCTCTATCTAGGAGCAGGATGCGGAATAGCTATTGTTCAATTTATTAAGCATAAGAAATATAGGGAGAAAGTTGAAGCGAGACTTACTAAACATGAACTTCCATATATAATTGGAATGGTTTTGTTAGATATTGTGGCACCTATATTTTTAATGTATGGACTTACTATTACAACTGCTGCGAATGCGTCACTACTTAACAATTTTGAAATTGTTGCAACCTCTTTAATTGCTTTATTAATCTTTAAAGAATCTATTAGTAAAAGACTGTGGGGTGCCATTTTTTTAATTACTTTATCAAGTATTATTTTATCTGTAGAAGATTTAAGTGGTTTTTCCTTTTCTTTTGGTTCAATTTTTGTATTGATTGCATGTATCTGTTGGGGACTTGAAAATAACTGTACACGAAAATTATCTGTAAAAGATCCATTAGAAATTGTTGTAATTAAAGGATTTGGTTCTGGAATTGGGTCTTTACTAATTGCACGTGCTTTAGGTGAACAAACAAATAATGTACCTTATATCATAGCAGCCCTCCTACTCGGGTTCTTTGCTTATGGATTAGGTATATCTTTTTATATCTATGCTCAAAGAGATTTAGGAGCAGCAAGAACAAGTGCCTATTATGCTATAGCACCATTTATTGGAGTGGGATTATCTCTGATAATTTTCAGAGAAATACCAACATTTTCATTCGTTATCGCATTAGTCATTATGATCATAGGTACGTATTTTGCGTCAACAGAAAAACATAAGCATAGTCATAGCCATATTGTAATATCCCATGAGCATAGCCATAGTCATGATGATGGTCATCATAGCCATATTCACAATAAAACTATTATTGGAAAGCATAATCATATTCATACTCATGAGGAGTATACTCATTCCCATATACACACACAAGATATATAAGAGAGGAAATTTATAACATGGTGTTAGAGGTTTATGTAATAACTTTATTTAAATAATTATTCTAGGGAGTTAATTTATCTAGGTCCTAAAAATCTATCACCATTTAAGTGTATCATGTGGTCTGGTTGATCTGCCACCCAAATTTCAGTTTCCCAAGCAATTGCATCAATAAATTTTTTAAAACCATTTTTAGACGACATATCTAAAAACGCCGTAATGTAGATAATTCCACAATGACATTCTGTTAGCATGTCCTCAATTTCTGTACGTCTTTTAACAGATACAGGGCCCACAGAAGTAACACTTTCTATAAAATAAATCCAATCTTTATCTTCCCTGTATAATACTACATCTGGAAGTTTATCGTGGTCAGTTATTTTAATACCAAGCTTACGCAATTTTACTTTGTTTTTAACTAAATCTTTTTTTGATGTATCACCAACATATAAAACCTCTGAATCAGGTGCAAATCTTGGAGCAAAATCTTCTATTATAGATTTCTGAAGTATATTGTGTTTACCAGGACTAAATTGAATTTCCTCATCGTTGATTTTAACTGGAATAAAAGCCATCTCTCTAACTTGCTGATATTTTCCATAAAGGGTACCTTTCTCTAATATAAAACTCTCAGTTGCTGTATTCCATGTTCCAGAATTGTATGATTTAAATAGCTCTAAAGCTTCTTCAGTAATACGGTATCCGTATTTAGGACTGTTAGTAGCCCTCTCGTTATCATCTGTATTACGTTCTGCAATTGCACCTTCGCAAAATTGGTGGATAGTTTCTTTTCTAATAGTTTCTCGGGAGTTAGGCTTATAATCTTTACCATAGTAAGTTCGCATAAAGTCCATAATTTCCACAATTCGCATTGGCTCATTTGTTGCTGTATTCCAATTATCATACTCTTTTAATCTAAGTAAAGATAATAAGGTGTATGCTCCTCTATCATTTTGTTGTTGTACTGGCATACCAATTGCCTTTAAGGCTCCTTTTGCTTCTTCTAATTTCCCCATTTGTGTACCTCCTGAATTTCTTCTTTTTTAATTTTCTTATTAAATTTAGCAGTTATTATTTTATCACATTCTTCAGTAGTGAGATTTTTTAATCTAATTGCTTTAGCTCCTATTTCACATATATCTTCAATTGTCGGAAATGGTATGACGTTCATTTCATTAGCATTAACTTGTGTGCTTCCATTTAATATTCTGAAATATTTATCAATAAAAGTTGAATTTAATATGGTAAATAGACCATATTGTTCGCTCTCGTTCATTTCATCATTTGTTTTAACTATATAATTAATATGATTCTCTATACCAATATAATCAAAATTGAATTCATTAGAATTATATATAACAGGTTGTATCCTGCGAGGTTCCTCTTTGGAACTGAATCGCTTAACGAATATATAATCAGTATTCTTTACCAGTTGACCTAAAGATTCTTTTGATTTTTCAATATATTGAGGCTTTTTATTATCTTTAATAGGAAAAGCAATAGCATTGTTATGCCCATAATTATAAGCCCAAAACAAAGGTACAGTGTTTTCACTTGGTTCATATCTTGTGAATTCTGTTGATCTAAAGTCTACCACCGGACCTGTCTTTAATTTATATCCAAGCGTTAAAAGGTTATGATGCCACTGATTTATAAAACTAATAGTATTTATATCATCTTCATTTGTTGGTATTCTCATAAAACAATTTTTGTCATTGGTATCTACAATCAGATCATAGGGGACAATAAAAGTAGTTAGATTATTAAATATTGACATATTAGGACTCTCTGTAATAGTAATGTTTTTCAATACTTTTTCTGTCTTTATAGCCTTAGTTATAATGGTTTCCTGTAAGATGCTGTCACAGGAAAAGACATCATTTCTTGATACAAATAGATGTAAATTAGTAAGTTTAATATTATGAAAAAACCATTTTCTGAAATTTTGGAAGTAAGCCCCGCTACTAAAACTACGAGGAGTAATAAATATCATTTGACCTTCTTCTTTAAGTAGTTTTGCAGACATAGCCATAAAAAGAAAATAAATATTAGGTTGACCAAAAACTATATCTAACATAGCTAAAGCTTCAAGATCTTGTTTTCTTATTTTTTTATATGGTGGATTGGAAATTACTACATCATATAAGGGTGAAGTAGCCCCTATATCACCTCGCCAATATCCTGTATTATAAATAATGAAATTTTCACTCAGTACTTTGTAAGTAAGAATTTTACCATTACATTTAAGTGTATTAACCATACATTCCAAATTTTGATTTAAAATAGGGAGTATGTCATCATTATTTTCATATAAATCGATATGTAAACTTTCTATATTAGGATTTTTAAGAACCTCATCACATATTGCGCTGCTTAAAATTCCACTTCCTGCTCCAGCATCTAGGATGGTTATTTCTTTTTTAGTATATTCTACTAAACTGCCCATAAATGTTGCAACAGATGGTGGTGTAAAAAACTGTCCGATCTTTTTTCTGTTATTTTTGGGTACTGAACTTATATATAGCATTGTATTATCGTATATTTGTTCAACTAACATATGAATAGGCCTCCTGAAATATTGTGTGGTTATACAATATAACAATACTTCATATTAATAATATCATTATTATCATTACTTTTACATAGTTGATTAAGTGAAAGTGTATTTTATTAAATATCTTTTTATAACCTTATGATACTATGCAAGGAGTTCAATTCTTATTACTCATGAAAAATGGAAATAATCTTAAATCTTTGAACCACTTACTTTTAATTTACTTGTAAAATAGTCAACAAAATTAATGGTTAGGTACATAAAAAAAGGACCACATAATAATTCGCAATGTTTTTAGAAAATTTATGCAAAGGTGCGTTATAATTAAAGAGATATTTGAAAAAAATCAGATGTATTAAATCAATTTTAGGGGGAGTGGTATATAGATGAAATTTGTAGATATAGAAAATTGGGAAAGAAAGAAGCATTACAATTATTTCAAGCAACTTGATTATCCTCATTTTAATATTTGTGCAAATGTTGATATTACGGAATTTTACACTTATCTTAAGAAAGAGGAACAACCATTTTTTATATCAATGTTGTATGTTGTTACAAAAACGGCAAATACCATAAAGGAATTTCGCTATAGGATAAGAGGGGATAAGGTAATTGAGAATGAAGTTATTAATCCTGCTTTTACAGTAATGAATTCAAATGAAGTATTTGGATTTTGTACAGCTGAATTTAAAGATGAATTTAAAGAATTTATGGTTACTGCATCAAATGAAATACAAAAATCAAAAGACAACATAAGTCTTGAAGATAAGTCAGGGCGTGATGATCTTATATATACTACATGTATTCCGTGGGTATCATTCACGAGTATAATGCATCCGATTCAAATGAACCCCGTTGACACTATTCCAAGAATAGCCTGGGGTAAATACTTTGAGGAAAATGGAAAAATAAAGTTGCCATTATCTGTTCAAGTACATCACGCATTAGTTGACGGTGTACTTGTTGGGAAATTTTACACTGGGATACAAGAAATTTTAGATAATCCACTAAAGTATTTATAATATGCAGGGATATATGATTTTGTCAGGTAACATTGAAATTTGGTTCATCTTAATTAAGGTGAACTTTTTTTGCGTCGCTGCATAATTTATCAACAGGAGTTTTGCATTTTTATGCAATTAATATAAGTTGTTATTAGAACTCTGAATCTTATAACATATAAATAATGAATTTGGATAAAATAGAATTGAGATTAGATAACTGTTATTATGTCTTTATTTGGTAGGAGGGTTTATGAATAGATTTTTAGAGAAAACTAATATTTATTTTATACTTCTTTTTTTAGATTTATTTTGCGTAATGAATTTTTTAGGGTTCAATTTCCCAAATAACAATTTAGAGAATTCGATTATTATAGGAATTTTATTTACGGTTATAATTATTTCTTATTTTCTTGGACCAATAGTTGGTCTCCTGAGTAGCACCGTTATAATATTTTTTTATGGCACCTTCAAGCTATACGTAAACCTGTCATTTAATTCTCCTGTTGCTCTAAATACTTATGTATGGATGCTATTTATTCCATTAAGTTCTTTTATAACGGGAATGTTATCTGATAATATCCATAAACTTCAAGACGATAATGAAAAACTATCACGAGATTACAAGAATTTAGTTACTATTGACAGTGAAACTGGTTTAAATAATATAAAAGGATTCTATATGAATTTAAATAAACAGCTGAGCTTTTCAAGAAGGCATAAGACACCACTCACGCTAATGATAGTTAAACTTCATTATTTTGATGATCTTAAAGCTATTCTTGGTAATACTAAGTTAACAGAGATATTGTTAGATATAAGTAGTTGTATTAACGATGCAACAAGAAATGAAGATGAGAGATATAAACTTAATGAGGATGTATTTGCCATTCTTATGTCAAATACTGATTTTAAAGGTTCTGAAATTGTAAAACTTAGAATTAAAGAAAATCTAACTAATTTGACTTTTAAAGCTAATGAAAAAGGAAAAAACGTCAATTTGGAAACAAAGATAGGAGCTTTAGAATTAAATGATAATATTAGTGATTCCTTTGAGTTTAAGGAACTGGCTGAAAAGGAACTAGAATATGATGTTTAAAAAAGTAGCTCTATTCACTATAATTTCTTGTATGGTTTTTCAATTAGCACAAATAAAAGTGTTTGCTTCTACTGTCCAAAAGTCGAAGGTGTTAATTGTGTATGATAGAAAAACTGAGTTTGGCTACAGTCATGATTTCGTTTCTACACTAGAGGAACTTATGGGGGCCTTTGATACGGATGTTGATACTGTAAATATTATTGACTATACTTCTTCTACCCTTAATAAATACGATTATGTATTTATTTATACTATTGATAAGGGACTTAACAATCAAACTTTTATAAATGATGTGGAGAAGTATAAAAACAAGTTATGCATAATAGGTAAAGGTATGGACGATATTTTGAAAAATACTAAGAAATACGATTTAGTTTACTTAGGCGATAAAACTAATTGTAACCAGGTTTTTTATAGTAATAATAGAGAGTCTACATTAACCTATGATAAAATGGATAAATTCTATTTACAGGCTAATGGCACCTTTCCCACAGTAAAGACTACTGGTTCTGCTGCGAGTGTATTATCTTATGTAAGTGATGGCTTAAATTATTATCCTCTTGTAATTAATCAAGGGAATTTATGGTATATGTCAGTAGTAGATGATAACTTTATTTTATTATATATTTTCTCTGATATTTTAAATGATATCTTTCAAAGGTCTAATATTCCGAAAAGTCAAGTTTTTATAAGGATAGAGGACGTGAATCCTTTTGCGGACATAAGTAAACTTAAAGCTGTAGCGAATTATCTTTATAGTGAGCAAATTCCTTTTATTATTGCGTTGATACCTACCTATGTTAATCCGCAAACCAGCTATATTACTACACTTTCTGAGAAAAGTGACTTTGTAAATACTATCTTATATATGCAAAATAGGGGTGGAAGTGTAATACTACATGGATACACACACCAACATTATACTGGTGTTACTACTGGCGAAGGCTTTGAATTTTGGGACCACGTTAAGGATTCCCCATTAAATCTAGATGTAAACAAGTATATTGATGACAGGATTGGAAGTGGAATATCCAGTTGTGTAGAAAATGGTATATATCCTCTAGGGTTTGAAGCACCTCACTATGCAATGGGCTCTAAGGGATATTTAGCTATAAAGAAATATTTTTCAACTTATGTTGGGGAGTTTCAAAGTAGCGATGCAAGCTTTACATTATCTAAATTTCCTTATAAATTATATAACACTAAATATTTTAATAAATTAGTGCCTGAAAACCTGGGATATATAGACCCTACAAATCCAATGACCCTTGTTGAGATGGAGGAGAGTTTTCGTCAGATCTCTATTGTAAGAGGTTATACTGCTGGACTGTTTTTTCATCCGTATCTTGATATAAGTTATCTAAAGTCTATTGTTAGTTACTTGAAAAGTAAGGATGTGTGCTTCTTTGACTTAAAGATGGAGGAAAATTGGGTAAAATTTGGGAATATAAAAATAACCTCTAAAAATGGAAGCATTAATGTGCAGGGTGAAGCTCAAAGTACAGAAAAGCCTACTACTAAATTAAATTATATATCAAGTATTAATACCTTTGTTATTGTGTTAGTTTCAATATTTTGTATCATTTTTATTATACTAATTGTAATGTCAAGAAAAATATATAAAAATAAATATTATAGGTGAGTAGATGGAAAATTTGACTTTAATTGATTATTTGTTTATATTTTCGCTTGTGTGTATATGGATGCTTCTATTAATAAATATTATTTTGACTTTGTCAGGGTATATATACTATTTAAAGGTTGAAAAAATGGTCTTTAGGGAATTAGAGTATGAAGAATATCCTATGGTTTCAATTTTGGTTCCTGCTCATAATGAGGAGAAAGTAATAGTAAGAACTGTAAGGTCCTTATTACAATTAAATTACCCTAGAGATAAAATGGAGTTAATTGTTATAAATGACAACTCCTCAGATAATACAGGAGAGAAACTTAAAAAAATTCAAATTGAGTTTTCAGGATATAATTTTAAAATTATTAATACAGGTAAAACAAATGGTGGAAAAGGAAAATCAAATGCATTAAATATTGGTTATGCTAGCTCTATTGGTGATTTTATCGCGGTTTATGATGCCGATAATACACCTGACAAAAATGCATTAAAATTTCTAATTCAAAGAATCATTTATGATGATGAGCTTGGAGCTGTTATTGGAAAGTTTAGAACGAGAAATAAGGAGAAAAATTTACTTACAAAATTTATAAATATTGAAACCTTAAACTTTCAGTGGTTGTCCCAAGCGGGGAGATGGCAGCTTTTGAAATTATGTACTATTCCTGGCACAAACTTCGTTATTAGAAAGACTGTAGTAGAAGAATTAGGTGGTTGGGATATACATGCTATAGCTGAGGATACAGAAATAAGCTTTAGATTGTATAAGCTAGGATATAAAATAACCTTTATGCCTCTTTCTGTTACTTTTGAACAAGAACCGGAGACCTTAAAGGTTTGGTTTAAACAAAGAACTAGGTGGTCTAAAGGAAATATTTATGTGCTAATGAAATATTTAGGAAAAGTTTTTTCTGACAGTCCTAAAAGAATAGTTTTTGATATATTTTATTACTTTTTAATTTATTTCTTGTTTTTATCTTCTGTTATAGTATCAGATATTTTTTTTATACTCAGTATTACTTTAGGTATTAGAATTCACATATCAGGAAATTTCATAATATTATGGATACTTGCTTATTTACTATTTATTCTTGAGGTTAATATAACCCTAACAATGGAAAAGGGGGAAAGTAACCTTAAAAACTTTGTGATTATACCAATAATGTATTTTACTTATTGTCAGATGTGGATGATAGTTGCAATAAAGGGAATGTACCTATTTATTAAAGATAAAATATTTAAACTAGAAACAAAATGGTACAAAACCGAGAGATTTTAAAAAAGTGAGATATTTTAGGAGGATGCTATGAAAAAACATATATGGTTTTTAGTGGTTTTAATCTTTATGTTCATTCCTGTTTTAAATGTGAAAGCTATTACAAGCGATGATAATAATCCGATAAAAACTAAAAACTATAATTTTGATGAGGATACCACTATGAGTGGTGTATTTGGAACGGATAACTTTTCTATAAATGTCGACAAGTTTTGGATTGTTAAGGAATGTTACTTAAATCTAGTTTTTACTCAGAGTCAGCTTTTAAATAAAGATCAAGATACACTTACAGTGCTGATTAATAACCAACCAATATACTCAATAAATATTGGCCAAAAATTTGGCTACAAGGAAACTATAAAAGTGGGTATTCCTGTAGATAAGTTAACTGCTGGTTTTAATGAAATAAAAATTAAAACATACAATAGAATAACTGATAAACCTTGTGCAGATGATGTTAATAGTGGAAATTGGATAACAATCCATAAGGATTCCACTGTACATATTGATTTTGAAGATAAAACAGATTCAAATATGATTGCAAATTATCCCTTCCCTTTTATGAAAACCAGAGAAGAAACTCCAACTAATAGTATAATATTATTGCCAGATAGTATTGATAAAAATGAAGTTACTGGTGCTATGATTCTAGCTTCAAACTTTGGTCAAAGGAGAAGTTTCTCCAATATTAATTTAAATATATATGTAAAATCTTCTTCTGAAATTAAAAAAAATGTAGACATAATATATATTGGAAGAAAAGATGACACATCGAAGGAGTTATTAAGCATATTAACGGAAGGCGAGTTAAAGCGTGCAGATAGCAATGCGATTATAAAATATGTGGTGTCCCCTTATAATAAAAACAAAAAACTTTTATTAATCATCTCAAATAATAGTGAAAACCTTATAAAGGCATGTAATCTTCTTTCTAGCAAAGATCTTTTAACTCAAATTGATTCCAATAGTATTACTGTAGACAGTTCAATGAGTGTTTATGATATTATTGTACCTTTGAGAAATACTTTTTCTTTTTTAGATATGGGTTATGATAATTCAAATTTAGAAGGTTTATTTAAACAAGAAGCCACCTACAATATTTCAATACCTAATAACAAATTGATAAAAGATACTTCAAAAATTAGTATCAAAATGAGATACTCTCAAAACTTAGACTTTAATCGATCTCTTATGACAGTATATATAAACGATATACCTATTGGTAGTAAAAAATTAACAGCTAAAGATGCTGAAAATGATGTTGCTGAATTTAAACTTCCTAAAGAAGTAAGAAATTTGAGCAATTATAACATTGTTGTAAGCTTTGATTTAGAAGTAGTGGATGCAACTTGTAGGTTCAAGGAGGATACTTCGCCTTGGGCATTTATCTCAAATAAGTCCACTATTTATTTACCTTCTGAAGGTTCAAAGGATTATACTTTGGAAAACTATCCGAGCCCTTTTGTTTCAAATGGAAGCTTTAATAATACTACAGTAGTTTTACCCGAAAAACCAACCACTACAGAACTAAATTATTTGGCTAATATAATTGCGTTTCAAGGTCATAGCTTAAAACTTAATACAGGAAAATTATATGTAATAAAAAGTAATGAGTTTAAATCAGAATATTACAATGACAATTTAATAGTATTTGGTACACCTTCAAGAAACAAACTAATAAAAGATTTAAATAAAAATATGAATATTAAATTTAATGATACATTTACAGCGTTTTTATCTAATGATAAAATGACCTTGTTAGATGGATATGATGAAAAATTAGCATCTATACAGATGATTACTTCACCCTATAATGAAAAAAATATAGTAATGGTAATTACTGCTTCCAAAGAAGAGGACTTAGCACTTTCTAAAAACATTTTAACAGATTTTAGTTTAATTAAGAAACTCACTGGAGATGCGGCACTTATCGATAGAGATGGAAATATAAAAAACGGTTATTTTAATGTAAAAGCTCCTACTATTATTGAAGATAATACTGTAACTAAGAAAGCTGACATAAGTAACGAAATAAAGTCACTGTTTGTATTTTTAGCTTTTATTGTAGTTTTCCTCATTGTTACTCTGATAGTTTTTATAAAGCGTTATCACAGAAGAAAGTAATTTTAATTGAAGGAGAGTACTAAGAAATGTTCTTTAAAAAAATATTATTTGTAGGTGTTATGGTTTTAATTATTAGTATCTTAGGGCTAACAATTTCGTTTAAAACTAATCCGAAGTCCTTTTTAAACAACAAACCCTTTATGGAAGGCGAAATTAAATCTGGAAACTTGTCTACGGATTATACTATCCCCGTTACACTAAAGGACATTAAAAAATTAGGTCTTAACACTGTAAATGTGCCAGTAGTAATTAATATAGAATCACTAACAGACAATGAGATGTCAATTGATATAAACAGTAAAAATAGAGCGATTGAACTAATCAAAATTTTGAAGAAAAATAATATTAATGTTGTATTAGAACCTTATCCATGGATTAGTAATGGTAGCCTGTCTGAAACTAAATGGAAGCCAACCGACACCAATGCCTTTTTTTTGAACTGGAAAAAGAAGGTGTTAAGTGGTTTGATAAAGGATATTGCGATGCCTTATGGTGTAGATGCTTTGATTATTTCCTCTAATATGACGGAGCTAGAGTATGCAGAGGGTTATTGGTGTGATACAGTAGACTATGTTAGGAAATCTTATAAGGGGCTAGTGACTTACAAGACCACTTGGTGGTATACTTCTACCTCGGATAAAAAATCTATTGAAGATTACAATGTAAAGTTAAACAATAAATTGTTTTCTAAGCTTGATTTTATTTCTATAGGTGCCTACTTTGAACTTTCTAATAAACCAACTAATACAGTAGAAAACTTAGTTAATTCACTTTCTAATACTCAGGTTTTAAATAGAAACGAAAATGTTAAACAGGAGATAGAAAACTTTAATATAAAATGGAAAAAACCAATATACTTAGCAGAACTTGGGTTTCCTAAAGCAAACTTTGCGGCACTTCATCCATGGGATCCTAACCCTTCCAATGTGGTAAACAGTTTAGAACAAGCAAATTGCTTTGAAGCATATAGAAGAGTGTTTGAGAAGGAAGATTGGTTGCTTGGCATCTCAATTTTTGCTATAGGAGAGCATAGCGAAGATAAACATTATCTACCAAGCGATGAAAGCGTAAAGGTTATTAATCAATGGTATAAATAATAAAAAAGGTGAAAGAACTCGCTGTATCGGGAGTTATTTTACCTTTTTATTATTTTGAAAAGGGGGTTAATTAGCATTATACAAAGGAAATTAGACATTAATGTAGAATTATAATATTAAGCTATTTGCAGCTTTATTAAAAGTTTAAGGGGGATGTGTTAGTATGGATATTGAAAAAAATATACTAGAACAAAGCAGGAAAATATTTTTCACTAATGAATTTGAAAAGATAAAATCTCATTATAAACAATTAAAAGATCTGGTGATTGAACTTGACCCAAGCGATAAAAATTATATTGATTATCTTGAATCGGAGTTTAATAGGGCGATAGAAAAATTTATTAAAGAGGCTAGTATGGTCAAATAATTTATTGGGCGCAAGCATTATTTGGTTGTTAGTTTTGAAATTTATCCAATAGATAAAACCGAGGTTTAAATACACCTCGGTTTTAATTTTTTTGAACTTAAAACAAGATCACGTTTTGTTAAATCAATGTTAATAACAAATAACTGGAGTACCGGCATCAATATTATTAAATATAGTAATTGCTAATTTGTCTGATGCATTTACACAACCATGAGAACCTTTTTTTAAATATTCAGTTCCACCAAATTTATGTCGCCAACTATCTGAACCATGTATTCCAATTCCTTTATTAAATGGCATAAAGCAATTGACGTCTGTACTATAGTCCAGTCCTTTTAATGTGGCATTTTTTTCTTTGTAATTAAGTCTAAAAGCGCCTGTGGGTGTTGCAAACTTCTTGCTTACATTACCAGTAACAACATCGCCATCTACTATAAGCTTAGCATTTTTATAAAACCATAAATGCTGTTTTGCAATATTAATTTCCACATAGGTATTCCCAATATCATTAACATTATGAGATGCGGCGGTTTGAATATATTTAGGTTCCTTTGCTATAGCTTGTCCGCCCTTTATAGCCACAATTAAATCTTGGACTTCTCCTTTATGGTCAACCAACCATCCGTAGTTTCCACCATTAACCTTTACTTTTGTTCCAAGAGATGTAACAAAACTTATTTTCTTACCATAGGTATCATAATTAGTGTCAAGGTTACTTAAAAACTTTTTTATTTTAATTTCATCAAATGAAATTGCAAGGTTTTTGTCAACTCTAATCCAGGTATTAATTATAGAACCATCTAAAACTTCTTTACCGTCAGGAAAGGTATAAGTAATTATTGAAGCTATATATTTATTAAGCATTTTTTTAGTGTTTAAAATTTCTTTGGAATTTGAAGTATATTTTGGATTAATGTAATAATTTTCGGCTTCCAAATTTATTGTTGTTTCTCCCATACCAATTGAATTTACTACATTTGCATACAAAGGCTTGCTACTTACTTTAGTTCCCATAATTTCATTTACAACAACATAGTTGGTAGTTGAATATTTAGTGTAAGAGTCTTTAGGTTCAATTACTTTTTTGCTATCAAAACAAGAGAGCTTATCAAAACGTTCTTTTAGTAGCTTTTCATCATAGGTCACTATATCAGATATTTCAGAAACTTTTGGATTAAAAATAGCATAAATCCACTTAAAAGAATTTTGACTATCTTTTAAAGCTTGAATTTTATCCTTTGCATTATATTTAAGCTTAATGTCAGCAGCCTTAATTTGTTCGGTCACACCATTTCGTTCTTTAAGTTCCAGTGTATATGAGTCGCATTTAGATAATATTTCTTTATGTAACTCCTCTACGGTTTTGCCAGAAGAATTAATGTTATTAATTACAGAACTATTAATTACAGAATTAAAATAAAAATGATTGCTAAAATATATTGATATACCCAAATATAGAATAAGTAAAATAAAAATAGGAATTATGATTGCTTTTATAGAGTTATTAATGTTCAAAGTTTTTAGTTTAATTATAAATTTATTTTCTTTTATTGGTTGTATTTCCATTATTAACCTCCCGATTTTGAAATTATAATTTTTTATTGTACCGTATTAATATTTATTTGACTATTACTTTCTCTTTATCTATTATAACAGTAATATTTACAATATTACTGTTATAAGTTAAATTATTTTTCTTTATTTTGTTCTATAATTAGGGTGCATTATGAATTGAGTTGTTGAGGTAAATATTATATAATAGAGTAAATTAGTATGTTGTTTTCACATCTGACAAATTTAAAATAATATAGTAAAATAAATATAAAACAGAAAACTTGAAGTGATTTGTTTTCAAAGGAAGTATATAATGGGAAAAAATATAAAAAAAAGATATCCGAGTTATTTTAAAGAATTTAAGTGTATAGCTGGGAAGTGTGAAGATAGCTGTTGTATTGGATGGGATATAGATATTGATAAGATAACCTTTAGGCAGTATTATAAAGTTAAAGATAAAGAAATGAAAAGAATGTTCCAAAAAAATGTTCATAATAATGATAATTATTTAAATAGTGAAGTTGATTACGGAAAAGTAAAATTAACAAAGGAAAAAAGGTGTCCTTTTTTAGATGAAGAGAATTATTGTGTTATTTATTCTAAGCTTGGAGAAGAATATCTTTCAAATGTTTGTACATCCTTTCCTAGAATAATCAATATAGTAGATGGAGTTTATGAAATGTCACTTGATGTAGCTTGTCCGGAAGCAGCAAGAATTATTTTACTAAAAGAAGGTGGAATAGAGTTCGAAGAGGGAACTGAAACATTAGAAAAACATATAGTATCAAGCGATATTGATACTAAATCTAAAAAATTTAATAATTCGCTTGTAAAGTATTTTAGTGAAATTAGAGATATGAGTATCAAAATAATTAAAAATAGAAAATTTGATTTAAGTCAAAGATTTTATATATTAGGTGAGTTTTTAAGTGCATTAGAAAAAAAATCTAAACAAAATTATAATAATGTACCTAAATTTATTAAAGAATATAATATAGATTCAGTTAGTGATTCTTACGGAAAAAATCAATCAAGTTACATTATTCAGATGGATTTTTTTAAGAAGATGTTGGGATTCTTAAATGTGTCTAAAGAAGTAGATAGTCTTTCTTTTAAGGAATATACTAATCAAATTATAGTTGCTTTTAAGCTTGAGGAAGAAGATGAAATAAGTGTACATTCAGAATTGTACAAAAAAGCATTTGAAGATTATACTGCAAAATTTATAAATAATAATTATATTTTTGAAAATTATTTAGTGAATTTTATTTATAACAATATGTTTCCATTTTCTGAAACAGAATCAATTTTTGATGGATATATTATGCTTTTAACAAGATATTCATTTATTAAATTTTATTTGGTTGGAAAATATTTATATAATAATGAGGATTCTAAAGAAAATGTAGTTAAATTTATACAGGTTTTTTCAAAAATTATAGGGCATCATAAAACTTATACAGTTGATGTACTAAATTATATTAAAGAAAATAAGTTAGATAATATGCAATTTGCTAAAATACTTTTACCAAAATTGTAAAGGTATTATTTTAAGGAGGCTTAATTTTTATGAAAGGTTTTGTTGATAAGGATACATGTATTGGATGTGGATTGTGTGCTGCGGTATGTCCAGAAATTTTTGAGATGAATGATGATGGATTGGCAGAAGCATCGGAAAATGAAATTGAAGATAAACTAATGGAAAGCGCTAAAGATGCCGAAGAGCAGTGTCCTGTAAGTGCTATAACAATTCAGTAATCATCAGTATGTAACTATGGTGATTGCAATTACACTATTTATAAATGGTGTAACTTTTAAAAACTGTCTATCAAGGTGATTAAAACATCTTGATGGGCAGTTTTATATTTATCCTATTGTAATTTCACCTATAGCATTTGGAATAAGTTATATATGACTAGAAACAAAAACAAACATGCCACTTGCCACGTGGGTGGCACCAACTTTTCTTTAACGATATGAAATTATTTTAATGTAATATATTACTATATTTATAAAATTATGGTATTATACATTTAAGGTAAATAAATATCGGGAAGGGAGTAAGTTAATGGCTAAACAAAAAAAGAAAAAACTAAAGGCTAAATATCTAATAAGAAGGATAATGTGTGTTTTAGTATTAATAGTTTTATTAATGGTAACAAGTTCTTTTATGAATAGAGAAAACAAAAATCAAGCAAATAAAATTTTAAATCAACTAGTGTTAAGCAAAACCGAAAATGGAAGTATTGACTTTGAAGAAAATGAATTCTATAAAAAGTATACAATCAATTGTACTGAAGCTATACCTAATTTCAAACCTAAAGAAGATATGAGGAAATTCCAAATTATATTAGATAAGTCTAAGATATCAAACATAGCTATTAAAAATGGAACCAAAGTTAATTTAAGTGAAATTAACTTTAAAGAAGATAAAAATTTATTTATACTTAATTTTGTTAAGTTAACTGAAGATGAAAACTATGTACATTTAGATTATGGAAATGATAAAAAGATATTGATTTTTATAAAGAAGAAACAAAGTTCTTTTAAATATAAGGTTGTAGTAGACCCCGGACACGGGGGGGTTGACGTTGGTGCAAAATACGGAGAATTGTTCGAGAAGGATCTAAATTTAAAAATTTCTAAATACATGGTGGATAATTTGAGATATAACGGTTGCAGAGTCATATTTACAAGAAATAGTGATATTGAATTGGACAAGCTTGAAATAAAAGATTTAAATAAGAGAGCAAACTTGGCAAATGATGAAAATGCAGATATATTTGTTTCTGTTCATATAAATTCTAATACAGCTAAAGAGTATAATGGTGTTTCTACTTATTACTATGATGATGTTAATTATAAGCAAAAGGATAAGGGTAAACTTGCAGGTACTATTCAAAAGGAATTATTAAAAAGTGGTACATGGAATGATATGGGGATACATGGAGGCGATTTAGCAGTTTTAAGACTTACAAAAATGCCTAGTGTACTTGTGGAATGTGGTTTCATCACTAATTCTATAGATAGGGACAAGCTTTCTAGCCAGGAGGCCTTAATAAATTTTGGTCTAAATATTTCGAATGGAATGATAAAACATTTAGAGGAAGTCGATGAATAGCAGAAATATAAATTCTTAATATGTCGACTTGTATAAATGTATATGTTAATATTTACTTAGAAGTGAACATAATTTAATAGTTTTAAATATAAATATGAAAGAGGTAACTTATGATTAATGAAAAGAATGTTAAAACACTAGGAACACATAGTGGTAAATTCCATGCAGACGATGTTATGGCTACAGCTATACTTAGACTACTATTAGGAGATATAAAGGTAACAAGAACAAGAGATGAGAATATACTTAGTGGTCTAGATTTTGTTTATGACATAGGCCTTGGAGAATTTGACCATCACCAATTAAATAAAGAAATAAGAGAAAATAATGTTCCATATGCTGCTTGTGGTTTAGTTTGGAGAGAGTTTGGGCTGCGTGTAATACAAAAGTTTAATTCTGAGTTTGATGAAGATGATATAATTTCAATATTTGATTATGTTGATAAAAATATATTGCAGGGAATTGACGCTACAGATAATGGCATAGATATAAAGTCGGAAATCCGAGTAGCGACAATAAGCGATATTATCCAAAGTTTTAATCCGGCGTGGGATTCTACCTCATCCAAAGATGAGGCATTTGAAGAAGCAGTTGGATATGCTACTGAAATTATAAAAAGAATAATAAGTAGGCAAGTTTCTGTTATAAAAGCACGGGTAATAGTAAATGAAGCTTTTCAAAATAGAGACATTAAAGAAATAGTGGTTTTGAAAAATGGTTGTCCTTGGCTCCAACAGTTACTTAAAATAGATGTAAATATCGAAGTATTATTCGTTATTTCACCAGATGATAATAATGTAGAGTACAAGATTCAGACTGTTAAAAAAACCCCAGATACTTTTGAAGCAAGAAAAGATTTATTGGAATCCATTAGAGGAAAGTCAAGTGAAGAAATAAATTCTATAATTAAAATAGATGACGCTATATTTTGTCACAAAGCAGGGTTTATAGCATCAGCTAAGAGCGTGGAAAGTGCTTTAAAAATAGCAGAATTATCAATTTAAAACTTATAAAGAATATTTTAAGTAGCTTTGAGAAATACTCAGAGCTACTTTTTTAGTTCGAAAATTTAATTTATTGGACTTGGTGTTTAAATTACGTTTATAGTGCAATGTATAGTTTGCATTATAGTTAACATATGTTACAATAATAAGGTAAGGAGGGATTCGTTTGAAGAATAAGGCGATGAAAATGGCCCGAGTAGAATGTGATCTATCCCAAGAACAATTGGCTGAAGCTATAGGGGTTACAAGGCAAACAATTGGCATGATTGAATCTGGAAAATACAATCCAACTTTAAAATTATGTATAGCTATTTGTAAAACTATGAACAAAACATTAAACGATTTATTTTGGGAGGAATGAAAATGAAAGCAAATCTTTTTAAACAATTATTAGCAGCAAATCATATGGAAGGTGATGAACGGCAGGCAAAGGAAATGAACCGCGTTTTATCATTGGCGTTCAATTTATTATGCTCTGCGCTCATTGTTTACGTTATTATTATAGAGACAATAGGGGGCAGGTTTGGATTTATTATGCCATTTGCATTGTCTCAACAAATAATGTTTATTATTGGAATTAGTTGTTTTATTTGTTCTATTTCACTGTGTAAGAAAGGGCTAATTGTAGCTTCAGGAAGCTTTACTATTTTATTTTCTGCAATGATATTTCCTTCTTTCCTTTTGTCAGAGATACCTTTGGTGGTATTTAAAAGCTATGTAGCTTATATAGCAATACCTAGTATATTAATAGTTCCATTATTTATATTTTTATCATACTTATTTTTTAACTCAATTTATAAAAAGTCGCTTTGTTATGTGGAGTAGATATTATAGAATTATCAACTGCTACTTGTGAATATTAAAAGAAAAGCATGGGTTCAATTCCTTAAGTTAAAGGATTAAATCCATGCTTTTCAAATGGATTTTTTTTGTTTTTTATATGATGCTCTAGCTTTAATTAATAAAAAAATATATATAATCATTGCTAAAGGTAGTATAAATAAACAACCTCTCATTATTGCAAATGGTGTTTCAAATAAAAAACCTACCCAGAATGTTATACCAGTGCTTTCCCATAATCCTGGTGTGAAGTATAGTGATTTAGGAGGATTGTGGAGGAATAATTTAACATTAGGATTACCACCAAATATTAATGATGAAGATAGCATAAAAAAACATACTGCAGTTGTCATTCGCATAGTAGATAATCTTTTGTATTTTCCTGCTTTCGATATTGAATCAGAGAAGATATCTTCTTCAGTGTTTTCACTATTGTTTTTGAAGTATTGCGCTTCTGAACATCTACTACCTACTAGATGTTTCCATCCACTATCTGAAAACATACTACAATAATCAATAAAATCTTCCTTTTTCTTAAAAGTACGATAGTCAATTCTGATTTTAGTATTTTCTTGTTTTATAGAATGAAATTTATATCCAAAACTTACATTTTCTAATTCATATCCCTTTTGAAGCATCTCACTTAACCATTTTTCTTCTTTATTACAATCAATAAAAAATTTAAATTTTCTCATCATAACCTCCTAAAATTTTAATTGAGTCTCAGTTATTTCAATCATTTGACGCATTCTTTCAAGATCTAAGAGTAAAACTTCTTTTCCTTTTTTAGTAATAACATAAACTTTTCTTCTCTTATCTTCACTTTTCACAGATTGTATCAATTTTTGTTTAAGCAAATTTTCAATAGCACCATAAAGTGTTCCAGCAGCTATATTTACTTGCTGATTACTTAATTCTTCAACTTTTTGCATAATAAGATAGCCATGAGCAGGTTCTAATAATGCTAAAAGAACATAATAGGTGGTTTCTGTTACTGGTAAATTGTTATCTCTATTCATATTTTCCTCCGACTAATTACATTTTTTATTATACAGTTTGACTATATAGTATAAGTATATACAGTTAAACTGTATATGTCAATAGTAAGAAAGTAAATATAGAACTTTAAAACTAAATATAAACAAATGTTTATATTTAGTTTATAAAAAGTATAGAAATGTAATTTAAAATAGAAGTACTAGTAACAAAAATTTAAAATCTTTTGGAGGTTAAAATGCTTAAAATATTTTTTGTAATGGTGTTTATAGTAACAATAACTGCATTAGTTTTTTGGGGCATAGGTATAAAATATATTAAAAATGATAAATATAATAAAAAAGGTATTAAATATATACTTGGAGGTACGAGTGTTACAGGAATATGTATCATTTTAAGTGCTATACTTTTTATACCAATTTTCTTTCCCGTATAAAAAGATCACCTTCTTTGTAATAATTTTTTCTATTTGATATAAAATGTATTTGAAAGAGGTATAATAAATATCAATAGATGATTATATTAGGAGATGATATTATTGAAGGCCAGTGAATTTTTAGAATATAAAAACTGGGTTGTGGTTGGGGATGTACTAAACCGTTTAAAATACGCCCATAAAATATTAAGTTCTTTAAAAGAAAATGATTTTAATGCAGTGGGTTTAAACCCATCCGTTGATAGTGGAGAAGCTTATAAAAGTCTAAAAGATATACCATACAAGATAGAAGTTTTAGATTTATGCATTCATCCAAGTAAAGGTATTAAAATTATTCAGGAAGCTCATGAACTAAAAATAGATAAAATATTTATTCAACCAGGAGCAGATAGCCCTGAAATACTTAACTTTTGTAGGGATAATGGAATTGAGGCAATAGAGGGATGTGTGTTAGTAGAATTAAGAAAAAGATAAGATTTAATTTTATCTAAAAATATAGTAATAGTAAAGAGAAAACTCTGAGGGATGCCTTAGAGTTTTCTCTTTATCAAATTTCCAAAAAAATACATTATCATTGTGTCTTAAAGAAAGATGTGCTAAAATTTAGGTAACTAAACTGTATAGAAAAAATAATAAAATTAGCGTTGAATATAAAGGAAAGATAACTGCGAAATTTTCAAATAAGTTAATAAAGATACATGGAGACTAGTACATTATGTAAAGAATTTGGGAAGGAGTACTTTTATTGAATAAAAATGTAAATGAAGAGCTTTCAAGTATGTTTGTAATTTTTGGTGGAACTGGTGATCTTACAAAAAGAAAACTTATTCCAGCTATTTTTAGCTTAATGTATGAGAAAAGATTACCTGAAAATTTTACTATTTTAGCTATAGGAAGACGTGAAAAAACAAACGAGGAATATAGGCAAGAAATGTATGAATATGTGAAGAGTTTCTCTAGATTCCCTTTGAATGTTGAGTTATGGCTTAAATTCAGTAAGAGGATTTTTTATAAGAAATTTGATTTCACTTCAGATAATGATGGGTATAAGGAGTTAGATTCATGTTTAGAAACAATGGAGACTAAATATTTAACAGGAGGTAAAAGATTATATTATTTAGCCGTTGCACCAGAATTTTTTGAAGAAATAATAAGAAATTTAAAAAATAATGGGATGGTTTGTAAAAATAATGGTTGGCAAAGGATAATGATAGAAAAACCCTTTGGATCAAATCTGGAAACAGCTAGAAATTTAAATCAGAATATATCTAAGCTTATACCTGAAAAGGATATATTTAGAATAGATCACTATCTAGGAAAAGAAATGATTCAAAATATATTAGCAATTAGATTTGGTAATTCATTATTTGAACCACTATGGAATGCAAATTATATTGACAATATTCAAATAACGTCAAGCGAACTTTTAGGGGTGGAGAACAGAGGTGCATATTATGAAAAGTCTGGTATCCTAAAAGATATGCTTCAAAATCATATATTACAAATATTAACTATGATTGCTATGGAACCGCCAGTTGATTTTGAATCTGAATCTATAAGGGATGAAAAAGTTAAGGTGTTACGTTCATTAAGACATTTTACTACTGAATCTTTTAAAAAAAATATTGTTCGAGGTCAATATGGTAAAGGTGTGGTTAATGGCAAGCAAGTGTTAGGATATAGAGATGAAGACAAAGTATCAGAAGGGTCGAATACAGATACTTTTATAGCTTTAAAGACTTGTATTGATAATTTCCGTTTTGGAGGAGTACCTATATATATAAGAGCAGGAAAAAGAATGAATACTAAAAGCACTGAGATAGTTATTCAGTTTAAAAAACTTCCTGGAATTAATTATTACAGTGAATTTAATGGTATTTCTCATAATCTTTTAGTTATAAAAATTCAACCAGATGAGGGTTTTTTCTTCCAGATAAATGCTAAAAAACCTGGTAGTGATTTTAAAATGGAAAAGGTTCAATTAGATTATTGTCAAAGCTGTAGGAATTTAAATGATTCACCTGAGGCTTATGAGAGGCTAATCCTTGAAGCAATTAGAAATAACTCATCACTATTTACTAGATGGGACGAAATCGAATATTCTTGGAAATTCATTAAAAGCATTGAAAATGAATTTGAGAAGAGCACACCTGATTATCCTAATTATTCAGCGGGGACGAAGGGACCCCTTGGTGCAATAGATTTAATAGAGAAAGATGGTAGGCAGTGGTGGAATACTTCCGCTGATTAAGGAGGGCAACATGATTATTTATGATATATCGATGACTATTGAAAAAAGTATGGGAGTGTACAAGAATATAGAGGAAAAAAGGCCAGTAATTAAATTTGATAGAAAAATTCCAAAGGATAGCATTAATGAATCTAGTATGTGTATGAATCTGCATACTGGGACTCATATCGATGCCCCATATCATGTAGATGATATGGGGGCTACTATAGAAGCTATTGATTTAACTAAACTTTTTACAAAGTGTAGAGTGCTAGATTTAACAAAGGTAAAGAATAGGATAACAAAAAAAGAACTTATGGATAAAAATATTGAACAAGGTGAATTCTTATTGCTTAAAACTATAAATTCTTTTACTGAAGAATTTGACCCAAGCTTTGTCTATGTTGAAAAAAGTGGTGCTGAGTATTTAGCTCAAAAGGAAATAGTTGGCGTGGCAATAGATTCTTATGGAATAGAAAGAGGTCAGCCAGAACATGAAACTCATAAAATTCTTTTTAATAAGGGAATAATTATTATAGAAGGGGTTAGACTAAAAGAAATTGGAGAAGGTGAATATTTCATGTGTGCACTACCACTTAAAATTAAAGGGGTAGATGGTGCGCCTGCTAGGATAGTTTTAATTAAAGACTTAATATAAGTGCAAAAATTATGGAATTAAATTATGATTTTATTTTTCGTTTTTGTAAATTTAAATATATAATAGTTATCTTAAAGAATGTAAAGAATTGCAATGATTAAGAAAATAGAGTATTATCAACCTATTGAGGTGTTCAAAATTAAATATGGTAATAATCTTTACTAATGTAAAAAAAAGTGTGAAAAGGTTGGTGTCTAAATGCCGGAATTAAGCGACATTACTGTGACAAAATCATCAAGTATAGAGCGTAAAGTATATACAAAGTCTTCGCTCATAGCTATAAGTCACGGTCTTGAAGATATGATTATTGAGTTTAAACTAAAGTCAGAGCTTTTTGTAACGTTTCAAGAATTTCAATTTTTTATGGCGGAATTCGAAAGATATAAAATTCTTGATTCACTATGCGAAAAAGTTTATATATTTGCTCGAAATATAAATAGAGATACTATAAAAATTTTTAAAAATACAATATTTATTGAACTTGATGAAGGAGACCCATTGGTGAACGATTGGGATATTATTATTAATCATTCTGAACATCCCGTTGTTTTTTTAACTAAGGAGATGTTTAATTCTGAATTTGTGAAAGAAGATCAATTTAGAAAATTCAGTGGTTTTTTAAGTTTCTCAGCGGATATATTGGTAGAAACATTAGCTGTAATGAAGAAAAAATTAAGTAGATATGGTATTAATTATAATCTGTTAAATATTGATTATAAAAATAATGAACAAGATATAATGACTAGAAAAATGAGCTTTTTCCTTAATCGTACACTTAGCGATATGGAAAATAAAAGTTCACAATTGATAGACAAGAATACCTTGCTTGAAAATGCACTTAGTGAAAATAAAGAACTTACAAACGAAATTATAAAGCGGTTATGTTATTCAGCTGAATACAAAGACGAAGATTCAGCATTACATATGATTCGAGTGAGCTCTTATTCATCAATTTTATATGGAATGATAGAGACATCGAAGGAAAAAATTAAGTTGATTAATTATGCAGCACTGATGCATGATATAGGTAAAATAGGTATTGCAGATTCAATTTTATTAAAACCGGGAAAGTTAACACCAGAAGAGTTTAATATAATGAAAACCCATACAATAAATGGTGCAAGGATTCTTGGTAATTCCAAGCGAGATGTTATTAGAATGGGTTATGAAATTGCACTGAATCACCATGAAAAATGGGATGGTAGCGGGTACCCAAAAGGACTTTTGGGCAAAGATATACCATTGACTGCAAGAGTTGTAGCTATTGCAGATGTTTTCGATGCATTATCTACAAAAAGGGTCTATAAGAGTGCTTATCCAATTGAAACTTGTTTAGAGATGTTAAGGCAACAAAGGAATAAGCATTTTGATGGTGAATTATTAGACATGTTTTTAAATAACATTGATAAAATACTGAAGTATAAAGAAAGTATTGAATTAAAGTTTAATGGACCAACAAATGAAGATGTTTTTACCGAGTTTTTTAGTGAATCCATGAATTTTAGTATTTAATGAAGTTAACAATTAATATGAAAATGTTATAATTTATAATTTAAGGAGTGAATGTAGTGAACGTAAGAGAAAGAATTGAAGAGCTAAGAAATCAGATGAGAGAAAGAGGTATTGATGCATACATAGTACCTAGTTCAGATCCACATCAAAGTGAATATGTAGCTGAGCATTATACTGCTAGAGCTTTTATAACAGGATTTACAGGTTCAGCTGGTACTGCCATTATAACTTTAAAGGACGCTAATTTATGGACAGACGGAAGATATTTCATACAGGCAGAAACTGAACTTAAAGATACTGGCGTGACTCTATTTAGAATGGGAAATAGTGGAGTCCCAACTGTTGAGGCGTTTTTGAAAGAATCTCTTCAGAAGGGAGCGAAAGTTGGTTTTGATGGAAAGGTTATTTCAGAAGAGTATTTTAGAGGGTTAAAGAAAGTCGTAGAAAGTTGTGAATTTACCTTTGAGGTTAATGAAGATTTAATAGATAAAGTTTGGAAGGGTAGACCAGAAAAACCTAGCAGCCAGGTGATTTTGCATGATGTAAAGTATGCAGGAGAGTCAAGAGAAAAAAAACTTGCTAAAGTAGCTGGCGAAATGAAGAGTATGGGAGCAGACTGCTATGTTATATCAGGTCTTGATGATATAGCGTGGCTATTAAACATTAGAGCAAGAGATGTTAAATGCAATCCATTAACAATAGCTTACTCAGTAATTTTTCAGGAAAAATGTTGTTTGTTTATCGATGATCTTAAAATTAGTTCAGAGGTTAGAACTGAACTTGAAAAGGCTAATGTAGAAATATTGCCTTATGACAGTATAGGAAAATTCTTGGAAAATATTAAAGTGGGAACAATACTACTTGATGCAGAAAAAACCAGCACTTTCATATACAGTTCAATAAATATTAAAATTGTAGAAGCTATGAATATAACTACAAGACTAAAAGCTTCAAAAAATGATATTCAAGTCGAAAATATTAGAAATGTAATGGTACGTGACGGTGTGGCTATGGTTAAATTTATTTGTTGGCTAAAGAAAACTGTTAAAACACGTAATATTACTGAAATAGAAGCAGCAGACAAAATTGAGGGTTTAAGAAGAGAAGGGGATAACTTCTACGATTTAAGCTTTGGATCAATTTCAGCTTACGGTGCAAATGCTTCTATGCCTCATTATTCACCTACAGAAAAGAATCAAGCTACTATAGTGCAACAGGGGCTTTATTTATTAGATTCTGGTGCGCAATACTTAGATGGAACAACAGATATTACAAGAACACTAGCGGTTGGAACTTTAACTGACGAAGAAAGAACAGATTTTACACTAGTATTAAGAGGTATGATTGATTTAACAATGCAAAGATTTTTACATGGGACTACAGGTTCGAACTTAGATATTATAGCTAGAATACCGCTTTGGAATGCTGGCATGGATTATAAACATGGAACAGGACATGGAGTAGGTTTCTTTCTTAATGTTCATGAGGGGCCACATAGGATATCAATGGTGCCCAATACTATTGTGCTTGAAAAAGGAATGGTAGTATCAAATGAACCAGGAGTTTATAAAGCAGGAAAGCATGGTATTAGAATAGAAAACTTAGTTGTTGTGAGTGAAGAAGAAAAGACTGAGTATGGTGGACAATTTATGAAATTTGAAACTTTAACACTTTGTCCTATAGACGTGCAAGCTATGGATGTATCTTTACTTACACCTCAGGAAAAAGCATGGCTAAATAATTATCATAAAACTGTATTTGAGAAACTTTCTACCTACTTAAAGGGAGAAGAACTAGAGTATTTAAAAAGTGCAACAGTAGAAATATAAATGGATTATTAACAATTAAAAAGTAATAGAGCACCTAATTAGGTGCTCTATTACTTTTTTTATTGGCCTTATTTAACTTTCAGTACAAACACATGAGGAGTAAGTCTTCCACTTTCAATTTTAATCTCTTGTAGTAGTTCAAGCTCTTCGTTGTCCAATAGAACTTCCCTAAATAATTGTTTTTCTATTGTATAAACAAATGCCATTCCACCTGGTTTTACAAGACTAGGAATCTTATTTACAAATTCAGTATAAAGGTCTGCGTACTTGTTATGGGTGGTGGACTTATTGTCAAAAGGCATATTTGTTATAATCTCATCAAAAAGCTCTGCAGTAGAGTACTCTAATATATCTTCATCTAATAGTTCTATGGTTAAATTAGCTGATTTAGAATTAATTTCTGCAGCAGATATAGCCGTTCTAAATATATCAACTCCTGTTAAACTTTCAAACTCTTGTAATTTAGCTCGTTCTATAAGCATTGTCCCAGTGCCACAAAAGGGGTCTATAACTCTAGCATCGGGGGTTAGCCATTTTTCTATGGACTTCACTACAATAGCTGCAGTTACAGGATTTATTGATGTTGCTATGTCGTTTTTCCTATATGCAAATCTATTATCTTTATAAGAATATAGCTTAACGTATACACTACAATGATCATTATTTTCAATTATTCTAATTTCAACTTCATAGGAAGAAGGACTATTTTTTAAGTTCCCAGAAGATTTTTCATCCAGTTCTCTTGATAAGTTCTTTATAAACTCTGACCTATCTCTGTTATAATTCATAGTTCTAAATTCAACTCTGTACCAAAAAGGAGAATTAGAATCTTCATCATGACATTCCTTTAGAAAATCCACGATGTTTGCATTTATTATTTCATCAGCTATTATCTTATAATCCATCTCTAAGTCTTTGCACGCTTCTAGTGGGTATAAAAGCTCATAAAAAGTCCTACAGTTGAAGACCTTATCTAAATCTTTTTCGTGAATAATTATGCCATCATCTACAAGCCTACCTTCAATGGAGTTTTCGTCAAGCTCTCTTAAAGTGTGCTGGTACTGATAATTCATAACAGTAAGTAGCATAGGTACAGGGTTTTCAAGGCCTGTGAATTTATGGAGCACGGTAGGAGATAATTTATCTATGGCTCTTGTAAACGCAAGTTTCTCCTCGTTAATATGCTTATTAGTGGTTACGAGGGTGCTATCTTCATTGCAAGCTTTTTCATTGGCTAATACATTTTCATACATGTTATTTAATTTCTCTGCGTCCACATAGCTACCACAATTTCCTATTGCAAGTACATAGGAATACCTTACAAAGAGCTTATCTTCAGAATCATAAGCACTATATAGTGCTTCTAAATAATCAGGGTCTCCTAGTTCTCCAATAACACCACATACATTCTTTCTTACTTTTGGATCTGAATGTATAAGAAGAGCGCTGAGTTTATCTTTAGAGTTTCCAATAGTTCTTCTTAACATTCCTTTGGGTTTTTCCTTTTTTAAAATATCTCTTAAAACGGAAAGGATTGCCCTTGGCTCTTCCTGAGTTATAACTTTTGACCATAACGATGGAATTGAATTATTATAATCTAAGGAAAGTTTATTTACTATTGCAGATCTTTGCTTATCATCTGAAGTTTTTAGACTCTCTAAGAGAGCTTCTACTGTATCATTTATTTCTATCATTTGTTTCCCTCCTGTAGTTCGCTGGGGCACAAAACAGTTATTAATTGTTTTGACTCGTAAATTTTAGTTTAATAACTATAAGTATAACCTATATTTCAAGGTAATTGGGGCTTATTAGTGTTTTATCTGTTTTTATTATATTTTAGAAACATAAGCCCTAAATTTTTGAAGAAAGGCATACCTTTTGAATAATAATCATAATTACCATTGTTAGATACACATATAGTTGCTGTCAGCATAAATTCTTTGCCATTATGCTTATCAACTATATATGAATTATCTGTAAGTTGACCATAAGCAATTCCTATCTTATTATATATTTCTATACCGGAGGGGACGTTAGAATTGCCCCCACAAACTAAATATTTATAAGCTATATTACCTGTACCCTTCATATATTTTTTTAGAAAATTTGTATCGTCTACAGTTAAATTGAACTGTCTATCTTTATTCATAGAGCTATTAAAAAATACAGTTTTAACCGTGTTTTGAAGGTCTTCTATAGACATATAATTTTTATATGTAAAATTATTACAAGAATAACTAGCTTCACCTTTGTCCATAGAAGTATTTGTAAGACCCTTGTTGTTATAGGAGCTGCCACTATATATTAATGGCTGGGTGTATATAATTTTATCACCAGAATAGAAATTTATAGGGTTTGTATATTTATTATTTTCATAACTATTATTTCCAGATAACCTATGAATAATTTTGGAATTTTTATACCCTTTTAATGATAATATATCATTATAATACTTTTGTCCTAAAAATTCGTACAGTCTGCTAAATGAATCATTGTCACTATATAAGAGAATTTTTTGTATATAGCTTGAAATAGATTCTCCATTTCTAGGGGTTTGACCATTTCTTGATACACCGATATTCATAGTAGTGTATTTTGATAATTCGTTAATTTTTAAGTTGTTTATTTTATCTAATGACAATATACAAGCAGATAGTTTTACGCTACTTGCAGGATAAAAGTATTTTTTAGCATCTACATTATATTTATAAGATGTAAATATTGGAATATTTTCTTCATCTCTATCAATTTCCGTATAAAGAATCTGTAAATTATACTTGTTAGGATTACTTATAATATCAAAGTTGAACATGCTTTTATTTTCCAAGAAAAGATCCTTTATAAGTGCCTCTTCTTCTACTTCCGCATAAGCAAAATTGGAAAAGTTTAATAAAACCAATAATACAATAATTAAACTAGAAATAAACTTTTTCATTAGTTCAACTCCTTTTAATAAGAAATATTCACTTACTTTATATTATGTGGAATAATTAATATTTTAGTAAAAATAATTAATATAAAGTTTTAACAAGCTGAAAATTTTTTTGTTGAAAATTAATTATAACAATGGTACTCTTGTAAAAAAGAATATATTAACAAAATGGAGGATTTTAAAATGAATGAAACACTAAAAAATATAAGAAACAGAAGAAGCACAAGGGCGTTTTTACCAGAACAACTTATGGATAAAGATATGCAAAAGATAGTAGAGGCAGGAATTTATGCACCAAGTGCTACAAATAAGCAACCATGGCATTTTACAGTAATACAAAACAAGGACATGATAGATAGATTAAGTGTGGCTTTTAAAGGAATTGCCAGGAAATCTGATAATGAATATATTAGAAGATTTGCGGATAATGAAAAATTTCATGTCTTTTATAATGCTCCAACAGTAGTATTAGTATCGGGAGACAAAAAAAATGATCTCGCCTTAGTTGATTGCGCAGCAGCAGTAGAAAACATGCTTATAGCAGCTGAATCTTTGGAAATTGGATCTTGCTGGGTTGGACTTATTGCTTATCTATTAAATAGCGAAGAGGGAGCAAGATTTGTTAAGGAACTTGGTATACCAGAAGGATTCAAACAAATTCATGCAACATGCCTTGGCTATAAGAAAATCAATATAACAAATACACCAACAAGAAAAGAAAACACGGTGAATTATATTAAATAATATTATAGTCACATAAGGGGGCATTTATGATGTACGATAAGGTTATAGAGTCAGTTGATTACATAAAAAGTAAAGTGAAAAATAAGCCAGTAGTTGCAGTGATTTTAGGATCGGGATTAGGGGATTTAGCTAGTGTTGTGGATAATAGTGTGTTCATTGAGTATAAGGATATTCCTAATTTTCCGAAGACTACGGTTTCAGGTCACGTGGGACGATTAGTTTTTGGTCAAATCAAAGGCGTAGAAGTAGTATTAATGCAGGGAAGGTTCCATTATTACGAAGGATATTCAATGAAACAGGTAACATACCCTATATATGTTATGCAACAGTTAGGTATTAAAAAACTTATTGTAACAAATGCTTGTGGCGGAATAAATACAAGCTTCAGTCCAGGTACATTAATGATTATTAATGATTTTATTAATCTTATAAGTGATAATCCGCTAATTGGAGTTAATGATGAGAGATTTGGAGTGAGATTCCCAGATATGTCGGAGCCTTATAAAATAGAACTTATAGGTATTGCGAAAGCTATTGCAGATGACATTGGTGTGGAGTATAAAGAAGGTGTTTACGCTGGTTTTATGGGGCCATACTACGAAACTGCTGCAGAAATTAGAGCTATTGGAAGACAGGGAGCAGATGCAGTAGGCATGTCAACAGTGCCTGAAACAATAGCAGCAAACTATTTAGGAATAGATGTTCTTGGAATTGCATGTATAACAAATATGGCTACAGGAATACAAAAAGTTAAGCACTCTCACGAAAGAGTAGTAGAAGTTGCAAAAAAATCATCTGTAAATTTGTCTAAATGGGTAGTAAAAATTATTGAAGGTATGGGTTAGCCTATATGTTTACTTTTAAGTTAGTAAGTGCGCCGCCAACTATTGGAAATTTCTATAGGTATTTACAAATACGTAAAAGTAGTATATACTAAAGAAGTTCCACAACGTGCTTCATTAGCTCAGTTGGCTAGAGTACCTGACTCTTAATCAGGGTGCCCAGGGTTCGAATCCCTGATGTAGCACCATAAAAAAACATCAAGATCTTATGATCTTGATGTTTTTTTATAGACTAATGTAATAAAAATCCAGTGGAATAATTTAATATTCCACTGGATTTTTTACGTTACTTACCATATGCCACTTGCCATGTGGTTACCCAATGTAATTGGGGGTGGCACCTAATTGGGGCTAACCAATATAATTTTGTATCGCAAGAAAAGCTTTAATATCTATTTTTTCATTAGAGTTTATAAGTGAAGCAGCCTCTTGCCTTGATAGTAGCATAACTTCAATATCTTCATCATCTTCTAAATATTCTTTTGAAATTTTGCCGTTACAAGTGCAATAAACTAAGGCTACGGATTCGTCTGTCATGCCTGTTGAAACATATACTTTAGATTTGGTCTTATTGTAATCAATTTTAATTAAATCAAGTCCTGTTTCTTCCTTAAGTTCACGTTTGGCAGTAGTTTCAACATCTTCACCAGAATCTATAAGTCCAGCAGGAATTTCATAAACATAATCATTAAGAGGAATTCTAAATTGCTTTATAACAACTATTTTATCTTCATCTATATGAGTTGCTACTACTATAACAGCGTCTATAGTTCCTTCTGCACCATTAAAGTAATTATTTTTCAATGTATTTAAATCTTTTCTAGAAGCTATTGACCAATTTCTAATTCTACCTTTTTTATTGGTATACTCTGCATTATAAAGTTTTAAATACTCTGTATCTGCTAGTAATGTAATATTATTTACTGACATTTTTTCTCCAATCATATTCTATTTTATAATTATACTATTTACTCAAAATCTTCTGGTTTTAAATTATTAACATACTCTAAAACTACATCTAGTGATTTAGAAGAGTACATTGCGTCTGTTCCGCCTTTATGATAATAAACAGAAAAACGATCATTTTTAAAATAGAAGATATGATAACTTCGGCTACCAACCTGTCTATGCCCTAAAAGAGTTTCTTCATCTAAAATAAGTTCGTTTAATATTTTATTTCCTGCATTTACATCGGGTATAACAGCCAAACTTAAATAACGAGGTTCAAAAACAAATGCTTTCATTGTATTCATTATAATTCCCCTTTCGTACAATATTTATATCCTATATAATAACACTTCGAAAGGGAAAAAACAAATAATGAAGATAATATTAATTAGCTAAGAAATAAAAAATCACTATAATTCCTAGAATAATTCGATACCATCCGAATACAGTGAAATCATGCTTCTTTATGTAATCCATTAAAAATTTGATTGCCAATATAGACACTACAAAAGCAACAGACATACCTACAAATAAAATAATAACCTCTGCTTTTGTAAAAACCAAACCGAATTTAACAAGTTTTAGAAGACTTGCTCCGAACATAATAGGTATAGCTAGGAAAAATGTGAATTCTGCTGCAACAGTTCTAGATGTTCCTATTAGTATTGCACCAATTATAGTAGTTCCTGAACGAGATGTGCCAGGAATTAATGCTAGTATTTGAAAGATACCTATAATAATTGCAGCTTTATAGGTGATTTGCGTTAGTTCATTAATCTTAGGTTTAAAATTTTTGTGTTTAGCCTCAATAACAATAAACAAAATACCATAGAGAATCAGTGTAACTGCAACAGTTTGATAGTTATAGAACATTGCCTCAAGGGTATCATCATATAAAAAACCAATAATTCCTGCTGGAACACAGGCTACAACAATTTTAAGCCAAAGCGAAATAGTATCGTCTTTTATAGTTAACTTATCATTAACGAATAAAAATGGATTTAGTTTTTTAAAATATAAAACTACAACTGCCATGATTGCGCCAAGCTGTATAACTACTAAAAACATTTCTTTGAATGCTGCACTTGTATTGAGTTGTAAAAGCTCATCAACTAAAATCATATGGCCTGTACTACTGATGGGTATCCACTCGGTTAAACCTTCAACAATACCAAGAATAATTGCCTTGATTATTTCAATAAATTGCATATGTTAATCACTCCCATTAATAGCATATTTTTAAAACTAAATATTTATGTAAAAACAATTCCTTTATAGTATACAACATATTATTATTAATTCTACAACTTTACAATTATTTAATGATATAAAAAGTAAAAAAGAAATATATTTGACTTTTACTTGGAAATATTTTTAATAATAGTTAAAGTCTTTATGTTTTGGGTTTAAAAATTCATGGGAAAGTAGAATAAAATTTGTTATACTACATATGAATTTTAAAATTAGAAAGAAATAAAAAAAGAGAAATAAACATGCTGATTTGGGAGGGTGAGAAAATGTTTTACTTTGTGAAGGACATAGAAGACGATGTGATGAATGTAAATTGCTTAAAGCAAGTTCCATTTTTGGAAGAAGCCATATATAATATGTCATTAGAAAAGATAACTAAAGAATATGAAAATATAAAAAAATGGTTTATGTTTAATAAAATGGCTAACAATTTTCAGATTAAAGGGGTAGCAGGAGAAGAGTTGGACTTTTTTATTATAGATGATATTCCTTATGAGGATTTAGATTATACTCATGATATTTTACATAATAGAATTAAACAAAAAATGGGACCTGAATTTGAAAATTACAACTACAACTTAAGATTAAGATTGAGTAGGACATGCTCTAAAATTTTATTTGATACTAAGATAAAACATATAATGGGTAGCACCAATTATATTGGTGCTACCCATATGTCAGGTGGCAAGCAGATTGACATAAAAAATAACTAGTAATGTACTAGTTATTTTTTTTTGTTCAGAAGGTTTAGGGTAGTTTAATTTAGTCTAATGTCTCAGACGAGGCAGTTTTTTTATTTAAAACATCATTTATGCCAGATACTTTATTCTCATCAGTAAGTACTATTAAATAATCGCCGGAGAAAATAACAGTATCTCCTTTTGGAAGTATTTCTTGTTCTCCTCGCTTAACTGCGACTAGTAGACAGCTCTGTGGCCACTTAACTTCTTTGACTAGTTTACCATCTAATTCACAGCCCATGCAAACAGAAAATTCTAATAGATGCTTATGTTTCTTATTACCAAAAGATAGTTTTTCACCTGCATTGTGTAAAAATCTTTCTAGCAATGATTCATAAATAGGCTTTGATGCTAAAATATCTGCAACTATATATGCAACTATTGATACAATTGCAAGTGAAAGCAAATGAGTAAAGTTACCTGTCATTTCAGTAATTAGAATAGTTCCAGTTATAGGTGCTCTAACTACAGCTGTGAAATATCCTGCCATTGCAAGTATTATAAAGTTATTGATATACATGCTATCAAAATTTAAAATATTTACAAGTGCTACCCCGTAAAGATTTCCTATTAATGCTCCAATAGCAAGTAGTGGAAGAAAGATTCCTCCTGGCGCACCTGATCCATAGCTTGCCATAGTAAATAAAAATTTAACTAGAAGTAGGATAACTAAAATAGTTAGTGGAAAATTCGTAGAAATTAATGAGGTTATAAGATCATGTCCTCCACCTAAAACCTGAGGTAGTGCTATCCCAAGTACAACTGAAATTAGTAAGGGTATAACTATTCTCATTTCTTTTGGAAGCCACTTTTGACCCGAATATAAGTCCTGAGTCTTTAAAAGAAGTTTATTAAAGATTACTCCTAAAACCCCTATAATAATCCCAAGTAAAATTATGTAAAGATAATATTTAAGGGGTAATATGGCTAGATTATCAAAAGTGAAAACTGGTTTTAAGCCAAAGAAACTACTAGCTACCAATACTGCTGATAATGATGCAGATAGAGCTGAGAGTAAAACTAAGGGCGAAAAATTCTTATGAACCTCTTCTAAGGCAAACATAACTGCGGCCAGAGGAGCATTAAAGGCAGCGGCAAGTCCGGCAGAAGCTCCACTTGTGATAAGATACTTTTCTTCTATTTTCACTCTTTTAAATATCTTGCTAAAGCCTTGACCAACTGCTGAACCTAATTGAACAGATGGACCTTCGCGTCCAAGAGAAAGACCTGAACCTATTGAAAGAACTCCGCCCATAAATTTACCAAGTATAACTCTCCACCATGACATATCAATTTCTCTAAGTAAAACCCCTTCTACCTGGGGAATTCCACTTCCACTGATCATGGGTTGATGTTTAACCATAAGTCCTACGATGTATCCAATAATTATTAAAGCCAAAATCCATGGAAGTACAAGTATAGGCTTTATAGATATAGTTTTATAAACTTCAGTTATAAGAATGCTTGCCCTTGAGAGAATAAAACGATATAGTACAATTAATAAGCCGGTAATAATACCAACACCAATTCCCTCTAAAATAAGTTTTAATCTAAAGCTGTGCCAGTGAAATAATGTATTATAGGTATTATGTTTGTTTTTTACTGCCATTTTTTATGCCTCCATTAGAATAAATAAATATTATTATGTGTCACTATATATATAATAACATACACAAGCAGATATATGTGTTATAACTAAAACCAAAGAATGGTTTAATTAATGAAAAAGACTCTTATTAATACAGTAATAGCACTGATTATAAATATATTATTTACACATTTAAATGTTGATATGTGGTGATTTAAATGGTAAAATATAAAAATAATACTAGAATTATTTTATTCTTAAAACATACGATAATAAATTTATAGAACAAAAATTTATATAAAACGGGTGATAATTATGGCTTTATCTGCAAATATGATTAATAGTACACTGTTAAAGCAATATACAGCTGAAATAAAAAAAAATAATGCCACCTCTGATATAGGCACAGTGAATCTTCAGAATGAAAAAGAAATGCAAGAAGCTGCGTTTCAAACAATACTTATGCAGATGACGGATAGCTCAGGCAATTCAATGATGGCAGAGCTTATGTCGGAGGCATTATCAAAGCAGGGATCTTTTAGTTTAGACGATTCACTGGGGGCTATAAGTAATTTTAATTCAAACATGCGAGGTGCATCCCGTGAAATATTTAATGATTACACACAGGGAGATAATAAAGTGGATGGGTTAGGGCTTACAGCTGCTAAATATGAATCCAATGCTAATCCAGGAACTATAAGCAATACACCAGGAGATTATGGTGGCAAATCTTATGGAGCATGGCAATTTTCATCTAAAACAGGATCTTTAGATTCTTTTATAAACTCACTTAAAGGAAATAATAATGAGTTATATAAAAAATTATCAGGAGCAAAAGCTAAAGATGGTAACAGATTTGGTGTAAATTTTGACGCGCAGTGGACAGGCATTGCCACATCTAATAAAAAAAATTTTTTAAAGCTTCAGCATGATTGTATAAAACAAGATTATTATGATAGTGCAGCGCAAAATTTGAAATTGAAATATGGGTTTGATATAAATCAAAAGAGTGATGCTTTAAAAGAAAGCTTCTTCTCCACAGTAGTTCAACATGGTGTAGGTGGAACTTCATCCCTGTTCTCGAAAATTAATTTAAATAACAGTGATGGTAATATCATAAATGATTTATATAAGGAACGTCAAAAGGTTAATATTTATTTTAAAAGTAGTTCAGCGCAAGTAAAACAAAGTGTATATAATAGGTTTACAAAAGAAAAACAAGATATGCTAAGCATGTTAAATAGTCAGATTATTTAACGACATTTCAAAGGTTCAGTAGAATAATTATTCTACTGGACTTTTTTTGTTTTATGGATTTAATTAAAAAAAATGATTAATGAATGGAATATTAAAAATAAAACATACTAAATATAACACGAAAATAAATGTGTTAAAAAAAATATATTTGATCGGGGGAATAAGATGAAGAAATTTACTAAAATTACGTCTATTATACTAGCGATGGGATTATTTATTAATAGTTTAACAGGAGTTGCAAAAGGCACTCAGTTTCAAAGGTGGAATGCTTCTGCTGCCATAAGTGGTGTAAAAGAAATTAAAACAGGGGAAAATATTTCTGGTTTTAAGCTGGAATCTAAAAAATGGATACAGGATATACAATGTACTGCAATGATATTTAAACATGTTAAAAGCGGAGCTAAACTTATCTATTTACAGAATGAGGATGAAAATAAAGTTTTCTCTATAAGTTTCCGTACGCCGGTAAGTGATAATACTGGAGTGAATCATATTATTGAACATTCAGTACTTTGTGGTTCAGAGAAATATCCGGTTAAAGATCCATTTTTAATTATGACTAAGCAATCATTGAATACCTTTATAAATGCATTTACAGGTCCGGATTTTACAATGTACCCAGTAGCCAGTAAAAATGAAAAAGATTTTCGGAATCTAATGAGTGTGTATTTGGATGCAGTGTTTTACCCTAATTTATCTAAAGATCCTAGAATACTTCAGCAAGAAGGTTGGCATTATGAAGTTAATAGGGAAACAGGTGAATTAAATTATAATGGAATAGTATACAATGAAATGAAAGGAAATTATTCTTCACCTCAAATGATACTAAGAAACACTATTAATAAGTCACTTTTTAAAGACAATTCCTATGCTTTTGAATCTGGTGGTAATCCAGAAAATATACCTGACTTAACCTACTCCAAAATTATACAAACATATAAAAAGTATTATGTTCCGTCAAATAGTTCTATCTATTTATATGGAAAATTAGATATTGAAAATACTTTGAAATTTATGGATGAAAATTATTTGTCTAAGTTTAAAAAAACCAGTGTGGATAGTGTAATTAAATTAGAAAATTCACCTGAAGCAAAGTCTGAAAAAACAGCATTTTACCCAGTAGCTAAAGATGCAACTACAGCGAATATGACTTATCTATCATCTAATTATTTGATAAATAATGGATCGGATGTAGAGAGCGTTTTAGCTTTCCAAATTTTAGAATCAATCCTTTTAAATACTAAAGCGTCACCTCTAAGGAAAGCTTTAGGGGATAGCCATATTGGAGCTAATTCTTTTGCAAATTTTAATTCCTCAATGGCACAGCCGACCTTTAGCATTGTTATCACTAATACAAATGAGTCGGAAAAAGATAATTTCAAAAAAATTGTTGAGAATGCATTAAAGAAAATAGTAAGTGAAGGTTTTGACGAGGAACTAGTAAATTCTGTATTTAACGCTATTGAGTTTAGTTTGCGGACCGAACATTCAGATGCCAATAGAGGTATGAACTATATGTCCGCTGCTTTGAATTCCTGGAATTACGACATGAGCCCTACAGAATATCTAGAGGTAACTCCTGCACTTAACAAAATAAAATCTAAACTATTTAGTGGATATTTTGAAAAGTTAATACAAAAATATTTATTGGATAACAATCATAATTCATTAGTTGTATTAAAACCATCTAGTGGCTTAAATGAAGTCAAAGAAGAAATAACAAAAGTTAAACTCGCATCCTTTAAATCATCTATATCAGAGATTGAACTAGATAAAATTATAAAAAACACAGAAAACTTAAAAAAATGGCAGGATAATGTAGATTCAAAAGTGAATTTATCCAAAATACCAACACTAACACGGGGAGATTTAAACATATTAGCTGAACAAATTCATACAATAGAAAAAAAAGAAGGTGATATAAAAGTACTAGATCATCCTATGTTTACTGATGGGATTACTTACTGCAATTTGTATTTTGACAGTTCAAAAGTGCCCCAAAAAGAACTATTATATTTGAAACTTTTGTCTAATATACTGGGGAATACTAACACTGAAAAATATGACCACATGCAGTTATCAAATAAAATAATGAAGGATACTGGAGGGATTAGTTTTACTTCAACAGCATTTAAAAAAAATACTGATAGTGATGAGTACCAACCTAAAATGAGTATTTCAGTTAAAACGCTTAATAATACCTTATCAAATGCCTTGGAGATATTAGATGAAATAATAAATCATAGTGTGTTTAATGATAAGAATCGTATTAAAGAATTAATTAAAATGTTAAGAATAAATTACGAATCTATGTTTACAAGTGGAGGGAATATTCTTGCTATGAAACGTGCGTTATCATATATATCAGACAGTGGTAAGTATAATGACTTGGATTATTTGACTTATTACGATTTCATTTGCAATTTAGATGATAACTTTGATACAGAATTTGATGAAATTGTAAAAAGCTTAAATCATGTTAAAGATATTGTTTTTAATAAAGAAAAATTGGTGGTAAGTTACACGGGGGATGAAAAATTTTATCCTGAATTTGCTTATAGCCTTAAGAGTTTGGAAGAAAAAATAAAGGATGAAAAATTTGCGAAACAGGAATATAAGTTTGATTTTACAACTAAGAATGAGGCTTTTGTCATTCCCTCACAAGTACAATATGTGGTGAAGGCTGGAAGTTTTAAACAAGCAGGGTATATCTATAATGGAAGCATGAAGGTTCTTGAAAATATTTTAAATAGTGATTATTTATGGCAAAAGCTTAGAATAAAAGGTGGTGCCTATGGTGGGGCTATGAGTTTTACAAGTGAAGAAGTCTTATTCTACTCTTACCGTGATCCTAATTTAAAAGAAACACTGAATACTTTCGATGAGGCTATAAATTTTTTAAAAAACTTTAAAGCCGATGATAGTGAAATGGTTAATTATATAATAGGGACTATAGGAAATATGGATTCGCTAACATCTCCACAATATAAAGGTGTGATAGGCGACAATATGTATTTTAAAGGCATAACGCAGGAGGATGTTCAAAGAGAGCGAGATGAGGTGCTAGCTACTACTTCAGAGGATATAAGAAACTATGCAGCACTAATTGAAAATGTGATAAAACAAAATTTTTATTGCGTTGTTGGTGGAGAAACTAAAGTAAATGAAAACAAGAAGCTATTTCATAGAATTATTGTTCCTATTAAGAATTCTAAACAGTAATAGTTAGAATATAAGCATAAAAAGCCAGTAGAATTTACTGGTTTTTATTTTTTGTGCGCCCGGCATGGGCGCAATCTAACGGGTGTAAGTCCCGAGTGCGGGTTGATAGTGCCAAGCACATAGCCGACACCAAGGGTGTCCTTAGCGATGAGGAATCTGAAGGAAGGTCTAGGC
>NZ_JBOITO010000030.1:0-460502 GCF_050717635.1 Clostridium sp. | reverse complement strand
AAAATTTAATTGACTCATTTGAAATCCTCCCGTATATGTTGGTTTTGTCACTTAACATTATACTAGAGTATTTCCCTTGAGTCTTTATTTTTTTTATTCTTCGGTCATTTCATTATACAACTTACCTATTGTAGCATCAGCAATGACAACAGTTTCCTTAAATGAATTTGCAGAAGTAATTCTTGGAGGAAGTATTGCAATACCAATTACTTATGCATTCATGGGTGTAGACGGTCTAAGTCAATCAATAGGTCTATCATTTATAGCACTACCAAATATATTTAGAACTATGGATGGTGGTCGACTTCTTGGAACACTTTGGTTTATGTTATTATTCTTTGCAGGGTTTACATCAGCTATTGCAATGTATAATTACTTAGTTACAATACTCGAGGAAGGCATGGGTATGGCAAAGAAGAAGGCATCTTTAATAGTTTTCTTTGGATATATATTAGTTGGTCTACCTGTTGCACTCGAGCCAATACTTACGAAAACAGCTGAACTTGCTTATTTTACGGAACTTGATAATTGGGTTGGTACTTATTTATTAGTTGTTATGGGTCTAATTGAAATAATTGTAGCTGGTTGGCTTATGAAAGATAATCCACTAGATGAGATTAACCATGGCTCATACTGGCAGGCACCAAAATGGATATATACTGTTATGATTAAATTTGTAACGCCTGCGGTAATAATAGTTATTTTAATTGGATCAACTTGGACCTATATTCAAGAAGGATATTTTAAATTTATACCAACTTTTGTAGCAAAAACACCAGAGCTAATTCCATGGGTTAACGGTGCAAGAGTAGTTTTAATGTTAGTATTTATCCTAGGATTTGTTGGAACTTATAAGAGTTTAAAAGCCGTTTATGGAGAAGAGATTACACAGAATAAGGTTCTTATAAGGAAGTAACAATCACATAGGTAGAAATTATTATATATTTTAAATCATTATAAGGAGGTGTAACTATGAGTGGTCAGGCGTTGGCCTTTATGCTAGTAATGTGGTGTGGAATAATAACTGCATCGATCCTTGGATTAAGAGCTGTATTAAAGAATAAATAAGTAAGGGTACACAAAAAAATAGCCAATAGATAGTTACTTTAAACTATTTATTGGCTATTTTTAATACTCTATATAAAGTTATTAGTAAATCAAACGAAATATAAAGTGATATAATAAATTATCGCATGTGTTATAACATTATAAATATAAAGAGGTGATGTTGTGTGAGTAGCAATGAGCAAATTACAATTTCAATGCAGCAAGCTGAAGAAATTATTGAAAAACTAAAACAAATAAGCAGTGTTTGTTATGAGCCTAATCTAAAAACGAAAATTGATGTACTACAAAGTTTTGTTTCTAATATTCTTAGTCCGGAAGGTGAACCTTCTGTTCAAGAAGTTATATATGAAAAAATGGTAGAAGTAAAGCGCAGTAATCCAGATCTTCATTTAAAGCTATATATGTTATATAGAAATCTTATGAATGGTAAAGTTTCAGAAATAGATGCAATGGATTCTTATGAAAATGCTTTAAGTATGTACCCACCAGATGTGATACTATATTAAAGTTAAAAAAACTTCTAAAGTAAAACGATATATATACGATATACTAGTGTAGATAGCAAATAAAAACTTTAATGGAGTTGATTGTATGAGAATAAGTAAGAATATTGCTTCTTTAAATATATATAAAGCATATAGCCGGAATATTAAAAAGCAAAATGCATCCCTAGGGCGGATATCTTCTGGTGTTAAAATAAATAGTTCTAAAGAGGATCCTAATGCCATTGCTCAAAGTGAGAGACTTAGAATGCAGATAAGGGGTCTTCAGATGGCAGCGAGAAATACTCAAGATGGAGTTAGTATGCTTCAAACGACGCAAGGTGGGCTTACTGGGATTACTGAAAGTTTACAAAGAGTTAGAGAATTATTAGTAAAAGCTGGAGGAACCACTAATGATGCAGACAAAGTGATTATTCAAAATGAAATAGACCAAATGATTAAGGGTGCTGATGATCTGGCAAATAATACTGAATTTAATGGAGTTAAACTTTTAGTCGGTGGGGAAAATGATGGTACAGATTTTATAGAAACTGTTACAGGTGCTAATGTAGGAGAAAAGATTAAAATACTAAAATATGATTTAGATACTGTGGGCTTAGGCCTTGATGATATAGATGTGAATGATATAGATGGGTCTTTAAATAAAATCGATAATGCTCTTGATACAGTCATTGGTGCTAGAAGTAAGTATGGTGCTTTAGAGAATAGACTTGAAAGTACCTTTAATTCTATAATAGGGATGGCGGATAAAATACAATCTGCCGAAAGTAGTATAAGAGATACAGACATGGCAGAAGAAATGATGGAATATGCTAAGTATAATATTCTAATAGAAGCTTCAACTGCTATGATGGCTCAATCCAATAGATTTCCACAGGATGCATTAAAAATTCTAGAAAATGTTAGATCTTGATAAATTAATTAGAAATAAACTACATTTAATAATAGCAAAAGGAGACTTGATAAAATTCAAGTCTCCTTTTTAAAATGTAAATTATATTTCTTTTTTTATTTAAGTATTTTAATAGACAAATTACAACAATAATGTATAATACAATAGTAGAGTGTAAATATAAGATGAACAATGTAAACATTATTTACAATGCAACATAACCATTCAAAAATACATTTAAACAGTTAAAAATGACAGTTTGAATCTTAAATCTAATTAAATTAATAAAAAACAATAGAAAAAAATTCATTAAGTCTAATAATAGGTATATAATGAGAGTTATAAAGTGTAATATATTAGGACTTAAATGAAATTCGTGAATTTTTAGTAAAAAATGAAATTTCAAGAAGGAATTTTAGATTATTTGTCAAACTAATAGATTAGGGGAGATGGTGATTTTGAATATGAATGGAAGTTCAACAAGTGAAAATACGTATAACTTGTTAAAAAAGAGTATGGATGCTTCAGCACTGAGAGGCAAAGTTATTGCAAATAACATTGCAAATATTAATACAAAGGGATACAAAAAGTTCTATGTTACGTTTGAGGATACCTTAAAGGATAGCATGGGTGGAGATAGAATGAAGACCGATAATAATAAGCATATGCAAACGAGTAGTAACAGTGGAGAAATCACAGTGAAAAAAGACGAAAGTACTAGCATGAGGCAAGATGGTAATAACGTAGATATAGACCTTGAAATGACCAATCAAGCAGCAAATACATTAATGTACAATGCACTAGTTAAGCAAGTTAATAGTAAGATTTCGCTTAAAAGTTATATTATAACGGGGGGGAAATAATACATTATGAATAATGTTTTTAACGGAATGAGAATTAGTTCTAGTGGACTAACAGCAGAAAGATTAAGGATGGATACAATTGCTTCAAATATTGCAAATGCAACTACTACAAGGGGAGAAGATGGTAAGCCCTACATAAGAAAGATAGCTGTATTTAAGGAGAATTTACAAAAGGAATTAGATAAAACTAGCGGTACATACAAAACAAGTTTTAAAGGGGTACAGGCTATGGGCATTGTAAATGATGACTCACCTTTAAGAAGGGTTTACGATCCATCACATCCAGATGCAGATGGAGAGGGGTATGTGACTATGCCAAACGTAAACATTTTAAATGAAATGGCAGATATGATTGCGTCTACAAGAGCATATGAGGCAAATGTAAGTTCTATAAATGCCCAAAAAAGTATGTTTTCTAAAGCTTTAGAAATAGGTAGATAGGAGAATGATATATGAATATTAGTACTTATGTAAACAATGCAAAAGCAATTAATGAGTTTCAAAAGAATGACGTAGAAGATAAAAGTGAAAATAGTGGCTTTTTAGACACCCTAAAAGAAAAATTGAGTGAAGTTAATGATAAGCAATTAGAAGCAGATGATCTTACTCAAAAATTTATAAAAGGCGAAGAGGAAGATGTGCATAAGGTTATGTTATCTACAGAAGAAGCTAAACTGTCTTTAGAGCTAGCAGTACAAATTAGGAATAAACTTGTAGAGGCATATCAGGAATTCAATAGAATGCAGATATAGTAAGGGGTGCTAGCGATGAATAAGCTACTTGAAATGAGAAATAAATTTTCTCAAAGTTGGAGCAAATTAAGTGGAAGCAAAAAAATAGCTTATAGTTTGCTTATGTTGGTAGTCACATTTGCCCTTATCTATTTTTTAGTAGCAGCAACTTCGACAAAATATGATGTCTTGTTTTCTAATATGACAGCAGAGGACTCAGGTGCAATTGTAGCAAAGTTAAAAGACAAGAAAGTTGATTACAAGATTACAGGTAGCTCAATACTAGTTCCTAAGGCAGATGTTGATAGCCTTAGAATGGAGCTTATGTCAGAGGTTAAAATCACAGAAGGAAGCGATGGGTTTGAACTTTTTGATAGTGGTAAAATGGCACCTACAGATACAGAAACTAAAATCATGTACCAAAGAGCCTTAGCTGGCGAAATTGAGAGAGCAATTAAGTCTTTTTCAGAAATTGAGGGAGCTAAGGTTAATTTGGTGTTACCAGAAAACACAGCCTTTGTTCGCGAAACGGAACCGGCTAGTGCTTCTGTTACATTGAAACTTAAAGCAGGTACAAACCTTAATAGCTCACAGGTAAAAGCTATAGTATCACTTCTAACTGGAGCTGTGGAGAACCTTCCAAAGGAAAATGTTAGTATAGTATCTGATAAATTTAAACTCTTAACAGAAGGATTATATGATGCAGAACAAGATACCTTAACTGCATCTACAGATAAGCAACAATTGTTAAAAGCACAGGTCGAAAAGAATTTTGAAGCAAAAATAATGAAAGTACTTGAGCCTATATATAAAGATGGAGTGCGAGTTTCAGTTAATACGGAGCTGGATTTTGATGCAGTTGAAAAAAATACAGTTAAGTATGATCCGAAAGGTACAATTGTAAGTTCACATCAAATCGAAACATGGAATGATAATTCTGGTAATGGACTATCCACTAGTCCTGTAGATGAGGCCTCAAAAAATACTGTTGAAACAACTTCGCCTGATGGAAATGTTGTGACTAGGGAGATTACAAGAAATAATGAAATCTCGAAAATAGAAGAGACCATAATACAAGCCCCAGGTTCAGTTAGTAAAATAACTACTTCAGTTGTATTAGATGGTAATTTAGATGAAGCAACTAGAGCTTCTGTAAATAATTTAGTTGCTAGCACTATAGGATATTCTGAGGATAGAGGAGATTTAATAAGTATAGAAGGTTTGTTTTTTAACACCGACAGTAAAAAAGCTGCCGAACAAGGGCTACTTGATATAGATATTGCTAACAAGTTAGCTGATAGAAAAATATTATATACTCGTATTGCATATGGAGCTTTAGGTATTATATTATTTATTATATTTTTAGTTGTAATTCGAAAGGCTAGTAAGAAGAAAGATAAAACTTCTGTAAGTATTGATAGTTTAATTGGAGATGAGATTGCTCCGAAGCAGCAAGAATATTTTGCTCCTATTGAATTTGATACAAACAATAAAAAATCAAACATGGAAAAGCAAGTTAAAAAGTATGCAGAAGAAAAACCTGAACAAGTTGCAGATATAATTAAGTCTTGGCTGACAGAGGATGAGAGGTGATAAATAGTGGCTAAGAATGGGAAACTTACGGGAATTCAGAAGGCGGCTATATTATTTATAACCTTAGGTCCAGACGCTTCTTCAGGTATAATAAAAAAATTACCAGAAAAAGATATTCAAAAGATCACCTATGAAATTGCTAATATAACTTCGGTTAAATCGGAACAAAGACAGACAATTCTTGATGAATTTATGGAAATGAATAAGGCAAAAGATTTTCTTTTAGAAGGTGGAGTTGACTATGCAAGGAATTTACTATCCAAAGCACTTGGAACTTCCAGAGCAAAAGAGATATTAGATAAGGTTATGGAAGAAACACAACAATATAGACCATTTTCCATTGCAAGAAAAGCAGATGCACATCAACTTTTGAATGTTATATCAAATGAACATCCACAAACAATAGCACTTATTATGTGTTATATGCAGTCGGATAAGGCGGCTCAGATATTAGCGGCACTACCACTGGATTTGCAAAGCGACGTATCTTTTAGAATTGCAACCATGAGTAGTATATCTCCTATGGTTATTAAAGAAATTGAAAAAGTTTTAAATGGTAAATTATCTTCTGTTATTAGAACAGATAGTGCTGTGGTTGGTGGCATTGAATCCTTAGTGGAGATTTTAAACCAAGTGGATAGAACTACAGAAAGAAATATTACCGAGGGCCTTGAGAGAGAAGATGCAGAACTTGCAGAAAAGGTTAAAGAATCTATGTTTGTATTCGAAGATATTATTACCTTGGATGATGTTTCAATACAAAGAATTTTACGAGAAATAGATAATAAGGACTTGTCTCTTGCATTAAAAGGATGTTCAGAAGAAGTTGCAAACTGTATATACAAAAACCAATCTAAAAGAGCAGCTGCATCACTAAAAGAAGACATGGAATTCCTTGGACCAGTTAGGCTTATGGATGTTGAAAAAGCTCAACAGAAAATTGTTGGTGTATTAAGACGTTTAGATGAAGCTGGTGAAATCGTACTTTCAAGAGGTGGAGAAGATGCAATCATCAATTAATGTGATAAAGAATTCAAGAATTATCGATCAGGGAAATAGAGAAATAAATACCCAGTTAAGCGTAGCTGCTAGAAATGTAAACACACGTAGCGATAATGGTAGTTTAGACGTTAGTATGGAAAGCTATGAAAAAATTGCAAGCAATATGTTAGAGAATGCAAGAAGGCAAAGTGAAAAAATTATATCCAAAGCCTATATAGATGCAGCAAAGGCAAAAACCGAGGCTTTTAAAGAGGGTTTAGAGAAGGGGAACAGGGAAGGCTATGAAACAGCATATAAAGATGCTATTGATGGCGCAATGGAATCGGCAGACACTGTGAGGGCTGATGCTGATTTTATACTAACTCAAGCAAAACATCAATATAGTGAGTATTTAGTAAAAAAGGAAAAGCATATAAAAGCACTAATCATAAATATTGCTGGAAATATATTAAAAAAAGAGGTAAAAGAAGTAGATGCTCTAAATGAAATGATATTCAACACTATAAAAAGTGAAAGAAATGTAAAATCATATGTAATAAAAATCAATAGTACTCATTTTATTACCATAAAAGATGAAATTCAAAATTTTAAAGACAGGCTTGCTTTTCAAGGTGATATATTTGTAATAGAAGATAATTTTTTAGATGATGGAACTGCTGTTATTGAAAAAGAAACTGGTAAAAGTGTTGTAAGCATAGCTTATGGTATTGAAAAAATAATAGAAGTTTTTCAGGAAGAACAAATATAGAAAGGTCGAGAACAATTATGATAGCTTTAAATTTTGAGTATTTAATGAATAAAATTCCTGATATTAATTACACTTATTCTGAAGGTGTGGTAGTAAATGTTATAGGGCTTACTATTGAAGTTCAAGGGATAACGGCTTTTGTTGGCGAAGTGTGTAAAATTTATAATAAGTCAAATGATGAAATCTCTTGTGAAGTTGTAGGTTTTAGAGATATGGATGTAATTTTAATGCCTCTGGGAGAGCTTGTGGGTATTGCCCCAGGCTGTAGAGTAGTACCAACGGGAAGTCCCTTAAACGTCAAATGCTCTGAGGAACTATTTGGTAAAGTCCTAGATGGTTTAGGAAACCCATTAAACGGCTCAGAAATTACTAAATATACAGCTTATTCACTAAATGCATCTCCACCAGATCCGCTAAAAAGACGAAGGATAACAGATATTATACCTACTGGAGTTAGGGCAATTGATGGATTTTTAACTTGTGGAGAGGGGCAAAGAATTGGTATCTTTGCAGGTAGTGGAGTAGGTAAGAGTACCACACTTGGGATGATAGCAAGAGAGGCAAAAGCTGATGTAAACGTAATTGCACTTATTGGAGAAAGAGGAAGAGAAGTGAGAGATTTCCTTGAAAAAGATTTAGGTGTAGATGGAATGAAAAAGTCAATTATTATATGCGCAACATCCGATAAGCCAGCTCTAGTAAGAATAAAAGGTGCATTTACAGCTACAGCTATTGCAGAATATTTTAGAGACCAAGGTAAAAAAGTAATCTTAATGATGGATTCAGTGACAAGATTTGCAATGGCACAGCGAGAGGTTGGACTAGCAATAGGAGAACCTCCAGCTACTAAAGGATATACTCCCTCAGTGTTTGCAATGTTACCTAAATTAATGGAACGTAGCGGTATGTCTGATAAAGGATCTATTACAGCTTTTTATACAGTACTTGTAGATGGTGATGATTTTAATGAGCCAATAGCAGATGCTGTAAGGGGTATACTAGATGGGCATATAGTTTTATCTAGAGCTCTAGCCGCAAAAAATCATTATCCAGCTATTGATGTTTTAAATAGTGTTAGTAGGCTTATGACTGAAGTTGCTACAAAAGAGCATGTGCAGGCTGCTTCAATGGCAAGGGATTTAATGGCAACTTATAAGGATTCTGAAGATTTAATAAATATTGGGGCCTATGTAAAAGGAAGCAGCGCAAAAATTGACAGTGCAATTAAGTACAATGATAGTATAGAAAAATATTTAAAGCAGGATGTACATGAAAGTACAGACATTACAGATAGTTTAAATATGATGAAAAACATGTTTAATTAAAAGTTCAGAGTGAGCTTTCAAAGAGGAGTTTTTAAATTGGCTGAAAATTATAGGTTCAGATTGCAAAAACTGCTTGATATTAGAAAAGACTTTGAGGATAAAAGTAAAATTAAATTTATAGAGGCACAAAGAGAAAAGAACATTATTGAAGATAAGCTTAATAATTTAAAAGAAACTTATAAGATAAATAGAAATATAGATGCATATGAACCGCTCCTTCAGCAGAAAATGAGACAGAATTATTTAAATGCTCTAAATTTGGCAATTAATGAAACCTCACTTGACTTAGATGATAAAGATAAAATATTAGATCAAAAGAGAGAAAAATTAAAACAATGCCAGGTTGATAAGAAGACTGTTGAAATACTTAAAGAAAAACAAAAAAGTGCTTTTTTAAATGAACAAAATTTAATTGAACAAAAAACCAATGATGAATTTGCACTTTATGCTTTTATAAGAAATAATCATGGGAAGGGAGGTGAGAAAAGATGAACGTAAATATGAATGTAAGTACTAATGCTACTTCCAAAAAACTTGACATTATAAATGTATCAAGTAAAACGGAACAGTTTAAAAAAGTCCTAGATAACCATGAATTTCGTTTTAGAAATTTAACAAATGAAAATACACAAAAAAACCTCGTTAGGTCTGAAAATACTAAAAGCGGTATTGAAGAAGCTATAGCTTATGGTACTACCACAATAAATTTGAATGATTCTGAAGATATTACTGAGTTAAAAGCAGAAATAGTCAAATTTATAGAAATATCTATTGATTCAGCAAAGCAAAATCCTGTTAATCTAGATGGAGAGTTAAGAGAAGAATTGATAAGTTTTATACAAACAACTGTTGATGATTTAAAACAAACTCCAGAGAATCTCTCAAAAGGTTCTGCCGAAAAAGATGGTAATAATGATTCAATAGTTCAAACTCAGCAGGTATTAAAATCTTTGAGTTCCATGTTTGAAACTCAGCAGAGTGCTGTAAAAACCCAAAATAAGCTGAGTAGTTTAAAATCTAGTGACATAGGAAAGATGATTGATGATCACTTAATAGACGTAGAAGATTTAACGCCTGATGTGAAAAATACGCTTAAAGATAACCTTACTAAAATATTTGCACTGATAGATAATTTAGATGCAAATACGGACGAGCTCTTGCCAACACAAAACGTACTAGAAAAGTTAATGAGCAATTCTAAAGATAAGAGGCCGTTAAGATTAGAGATAATCAATTTTGTACAAACAGTTACAGAGGCGTTAAACCCAGAACCAGGAAATAAAATTAATGCTTCAAAACCTCAAATTCTACAGATACTACAATCTTTGAGTTTAATGTTTGAAACTCAGCAGAGTGGTTCAAAAACCAAGAATAAGGAAAATGACTTTAATTCTGTTGACCTAGAAAAAATGCTTGATGATAACTTGATAGGTGTAGAAAATTTAACGCCAGATGTGAAAAATACACTAAAAAATAACCTTACTAAAATATTTGCACTGATAGATAATTCAGATGCAAATACGGACGAGCTCTTGATAACACAAATTGTACTAGAAAAGCTAACAAGAGAAGTTAGTGGAGTAAAGGGAGAGTTAGACACAAGTTATTTGAAAAACTCTAAAGATGATACATCAAAACCTCAAATTCAACAGATACTACAATCTTTGAGTTTAATGTTTGAAACTAAGGAAAGTAACTTAAAGCCTGTTGGTCTAGAAAAGATGATTGATGATCAATTAGTAGGAGTAGAGAATTTAACGCCAGCCACAAAAGATACACTGAAAGATAACATTATTAAAATATTTACACTTATAGAAAAATCAGACTCGCATAAAGTAGAGTTAGATACAAGTTATTTGAGTAATTCTAAAGATAATGCTTCAAAGCCTCAAATTCAGAAGATACTACAATCTTTGAGTTTAATGTTTGAAACTCACGAAAGCAACTTAAAACCTGTTGACCTAGAAAAAATGCTAGATGAACACTTGATAGGCGTAGAAAAACTACCTGATAAAACAAAAAATACGCTTAAAAATAACCTTAGTAATATATTTAAACTTATTGGAAAGTCTAATGCAAATAAGTACGAGCCCCTTAAAGTACAAAATGTACTAGAAAAACTAATGGTGGAAGTGGGCCAGGTAAAGGGAGATTTAAGTTTATTACCAAAAGATAATATTAATGTACAAGAGGCTCAAATTCAGCAGATAATACAATCGCTAAGCTCTATGTTTAAAACTGATCACAGTGGTTCAATGACAGAGAAGCAACAGCGTGATGTTAGTTCTATTAATATAGAACAGTTAATAGGAGTAGAGAATTTAACACCTGAAGCTAAGAATATGCTTAAGAGAAGTTTTAGTGAAATATCTGTACTGATAGAAAAATCAAAAACAAATGTTGAAGGATCGTCTAAAATACTTCAAGTGTTACAAAAATTAACAACGCAGGTGCATGTGGTAAAGGGAGATTTAAGTCTTCTGAAAATGCCTAGTCCTCAAAATGTTATAGTAAATAGTGAAATAAAATCAATAAAAAATAGTTCTAAAAACTCCCTTGAAGAAAAATTTCTTGGTAATTTGATCAGCGGTGATAAGGATGAAATGAAAATATCAAAGGCAATCAATTTTATGAATCAATTTAAGGGTGCAGAAACTTTAAGTACAGGTAGAGTAGAAACTCCAAATGTGGTTATTGTTAAAAGCAATTTTACAGTTGATATTGTTAAGTCAATGAAATTTATGGAAAATAATAATATTAAGAATTTAACGATAACAATGAGTCCTAAAGAACTTGGAGAAATAACTATAAAGCTTACGGTGGAAAGTGGTGTTATGAAGGCATTTATATCTGCTCAAAATAAGGACACTTTTAATTTGTTAAATAGTAATATTCAAGATATTAGTGACAAATTAAGAAATATGGATATTAAAATTCAAAGCTTGGATATAAATATTTATGAGGATTCTACATTTTTCAATAAAGAATCTAACAAGAAAAATAGTAATCAGAAACAAAACAATGATTCAAAAACAAATTCAGTTTCAGAAGAAATAGATGATGTTCTTATAAGAGATAATTATTCTATAGAACAAAATGCAGTAAATAAATTTGTTTAATTATCTTAGAATAAATGGTTAAGGGGTGATAAGATGGCAACAGATATGAATACAGCACTTTCAAATGATGAGATGGCAAGACTTGCTAGGGCAACTAGCAGAGGAACAAAGATTGTAAAGAAAGGTCAAGGAATGGACCAAAATTCTTTCCTTAAAATACTTTCTGCGGAACTTACTAACCAGGATCCAACGGCGGCTAAAGATGGTACGGAATTTGTAGCTCAAATGGCCCAATTTGCATCACTAGAGCAAATGACTAATTTAAGTAGTACAATATCTTTTTCTAACTCATCTTCACTAGTTGGAAAGATGGTAGCTTTTGATAGCTATGATGAAACAGGAATGCAATATGGAGGAACCGTTAAGGCTGTTTTTAAAGAATCAGGTGCGACTTACATGGCGGTGGAACTTTCAGATGGTACTCTAAAGGATTTTCCAGCAGACAGTTTATCAGATGTTATAGATGCATCGGATAGTACATCTAATTATTTGAATGGAAATGAGGGGTTTTCAGCAGCTATAAACTTAATGGGTAAACATGTTGAAACATCACCAATGGAAGATGACGTAGTTTATTCAGGAACTGTTAAAAGTGTTTCTAGAGATGCAAAGGGAATTAATTTAACTATAGCTTACCTAGAAAATGGTGAGGAATTAACTAAGAATGTAAGCTATGGAGACATCGTAAAAGTAGAAGAGTAATTAATTAAGATGGTAAGGTGATGTTAGACATGTCATATAGAGTAATAAATGGAAAACTATATTCAACAGCAGACTTTACTGAGTATTCAAGGGAAGGTCTCAAAAATAAAACAAATAATGTGAGCAAAGAACAAAGCCAATTTAACAAAGTTTTGGATAAGCAGATAAAAAAAGAAGAATGTTTTACCATATCGTCACATGCAGCACAAAGGCTTAATACTCGAAATATTGATTTTAGTGATGATGATATGAAGAAGATTAATACAGGTATAAATATGGCAGAGGACAAAGGTGCCAAACAATCTTTAATACTATATAAAGATATGGCTCTCATAACAAGTATCAAAAATAGAACTGTAATTACTGCTTTAGACAAAAATGAAAGCGAACCAAGTATAATAACCAATATAGATAGTGTAGTTATGATATAAGCTGGACCTTATAGGGGGCTTAACTTTGTGGAAAGACAGAAGCAAAGTGATTATTATAAAAATTAGAATTACATTATATATTTATTGATTTAATTAAAAGAATAAAATAGTGGAGGTAATATTATGTTAAGATCATTATATTCAGGAGTAAGTGCAATTAAAGTAAATCAGGTGAAATTGGATGTTATAGCAAATAATATAGCAAACGTTGGTACTACAGCATTTAAAAGCTCAAGAGTTAGATTTAAAGATATGATAAGTCAAAGTGTAACTGAGTCTGCAGCTCCTGGAACAAATCAAGGTGGAGTTAATCTAAAGCAAGTAGGTCAAGGTGTACAAATTTCAGGAATAGATACAATGGTAGGTCAAGGTATGATGCAACCAACTTCTAGAAATCTAGACGTTGCAATGGATGGTGAAGGATATTTAATGGTTGGTAAAGGTGCAATACCTACTACGAATGCTGCTGGCGTAACGCTGGATACTACTACAAGTGCAGTAACTCCTGATGAAAAAATGGGACTATATTACACTAGAGATGGTGCTTTAACTCTAGATAAAAGTGGTAATTTATTAAATTCCGATGGCCTAAGGGTATTAGGTTACACATTCGGCAATTTAACTTATACTTCTGGAGTAGCTAAATTAAGTTATGTCGATGCAAATGCTGCATTAACTCCAGAGGCAAAACTTGTACCTCTTGTCATTCCAGATACAATCACGGATGGTAGTGTTGAGGTTAAAATTAAAAGTTTTTCAATAGAGAAGGATGGTCAAATAAAAGCAGTTTTAGATAACGGTAAAATAACGGTTCTTGGACAAATTGCTACGGTTTCATTTAAGAATCCGGCAGGACTTGCGAAAGTTGGAGGAAATTTATACGGAAGTACATCTAATGCAGGAGAAGCAATAGTAAGAACGGCAGAGGACTCAACTCTTGCGGATAACACTCAAGGCTATGGAGACATGCTTCAAGGAATGCTTGAAATGTCAAACGTTGACCTAGCAGAACAATTTACAGACATGATAATTACAACAAGAGCCTTCCAGGCAGCTGGTAAGACTATTACCACAGGAGATGAAATATTACAAGAAATAATAAATCTAAAGAGATAATATAAGCCATAAGAAATTTTAAATTAAATTTGAATAAGTCTCAAATACTTTAAGTATTTGAGACTTACCAAATTTTTTATACAAATAATACATATTGCATATTAGGAGGTCCTATGATAAAACTTACAGGATTAAATAAAATAGAATTCATATTAAATGCAGAAGTTATTGAAAAAATCGAAACAGTTCCAGACACTTTATTAACTTTAATAAATGGTAAAAAGTATCTTGTACTTGAGAGTACGGAGGTCATAATCGAAAAAGTATTAAAGTATAAAAGGAAGATATTTACTGGGGAGTTATAGGAGGAAGTGCCATGAAAAAACATGATATGTTGACAGGTGTTGGACTTATTGTAGGGGTTATTTTAATCTTTTGGGGTATGACAGCTGGAGGAGCTAGTTTAAAAATTTTTTTTGACCCTGCTTCAATAGCAATTACCGTAGGAGGTTCATTTTCAGCACTGCTCATAGCTTACCCTCTTTCAGCAATGAAGAAGGTAATCAAAGTTCTTGTACAGTCTTTTAAAGAAGGTACAATGTCTAGTACAGAAATTATTAATAGTTTTACTAATTTATCTAAAAAGGCAAGAAGAGAAGGACTTTTATCTCTGGAAGATGAGATGGCACAATTAACAAATGAGTTTTTAAAAAAAGGACTTCAAATGGTAGTTGATGGACTGGAACCTGAAACAATAAAGGAAATTATGGAATTAGAAATAGGGGAAATGGAGAGACGTCATACTGATGGCGCTAATATGTTAAAAGCTTGGGGAGCTTATGCACCTGCTTTTGGTATGCTTGGTACCCTTATAGGACTTATTCAAATGTTAGCAAATTTAAGCGATTCCTCAGCTCTTGCTTCTGGTATGGGAAAAGCATTAATAACTACATTTTATGGGGCACTTCTAGCAAATTTAATATTAATTCCAATGGCTCAAAATTTGAATTATAAATCTAGTATTGAAGTGAATAATCGTGAGATGATGCTTGAAGGAGTACTTGCAATTCAGTCTGGTGTAAATCCAAGAATTGTTGAAGAAAAATTAACATCTTACTTATCTCCTTTTGATAGAACTGTATTTTACGCGGAGCAAGCCAAAGCTGCTGGGGTGAGCGAAGATGCCTAGAAAGAAAAATAATAAAGAGGAGATGCGAACAGATGCTTGGATTGCTACTTTTGCTGATACCATGACACTGCTTCTAACTTTCTTTGTTTTATTATATTCCTTTTCAACAGTGGATGCAGCTAAGTTCGAACAAATTGCATCTTCACTTCAATCAGTACTCACAGGCGAAGCTGGAACTACTATTATGGATTTAAATGTGAAAAGCGGAGAAATTCCATTAGTTGGTGAACCTATGCCAACGGTGCCAGATACAACAGCTACTACTGAGACGGAAGACATATATGAAAAAGTCCAAAGTTTTATAAAAGAGAAAAAACTGGAAAACATAGTAAAGTTAAAATCTGATGATAGAGGGGTTATAATTCAACTTAGGGAAAACATTTTATTTGAGAGTGGAAAAGCAGAAATTATAGGTAAAATTAAACCTGTTTTAAAAACAATAAGCGGCCTTGTATCTTCTTTCCCTAATGATATTGTAATAGAGGGGCACACAGATAATGTACCAATTAGTAATTATGAATATAAAAATAATTGGCAATTATCTTCGGCAAGGGCATTAAATGTACTTGAATTTTTTGTGGGAATGAATGACCAAATGCATCCAGAGCGATTTACATCTGTTGCTTACGGCGAATATCAGCCCATTGCACCGAATAATAACGATGTAAATAGAACTTTAAATCGAAGAGTAAATATTTTAATTGTCGCAAATGAAAAGGAGGCCACTAAAAAATGAGTGATAAACCAAAAAACGGAAATTCTTTTAAGATTATCATTATAGTTCTATTAATACTCGTCATAATTGGCGGCGCAACTTTTGGAGTTATGTACTTCCTTAACAAAAAAAATTCTAGCGTACCTGCTAAACCAGAGGCGATTATTGAGCAAACTTATCCCTTGGGTGAATTCACTATAAACCTTATAGATGACGGTGGCAAAAGGTATCTGAAAGTGAATGTTTATATAGGGTATGAAATTAATAAGAATTTAACTACAGAATTAGATGAAAAAAATGAGCCAATTATTAGAGATGCAGTTAATACATATATTAGAGCAAAACATGCTGCAGACTTTAGTGTTACGGGTCTTGATCTTATAAAAAATGAGTTAATTAAAAGTATAAATCTAAATTTAACTAAGGGCAAAATTACTAATATATATTTTAATGATATATTAGTACAGTAGGTGATGAAATGATAGATGGAGATTTTTGGATTCTTATTTTTAAAATTATAATATTCTTGCCTTTTATATTAGTTTTGATGTATTTATCACTAAAATACGGCAGCACTAAACTTCAAAAATTACAAAATGGTAAATATATGAAAATTTTAGATAGAGTTGCACTATCTAAGGAAAATAGTGTTTTGGTTGTGAAAATTGGTGCGAAAGCATACGCAGTATCTTCTAGTTCCCGGGAAATACGTATTCTATTTGAACTTCCAGCTGAAGAGGTTACTGGTATTGAAAATAGTAAAGATATACCTAAGTTTGAAGACATGAAAGATTTATTTAAAAAACATATTATTAAAAAGGATGTAAAAAATGAAAATAAAAAATAAAAACTTGTTTATTTTTGCTTTGGGGTTATGTGTAATAGGGATTATTACAATAAAAGTTGTAAGTGCAGCGCCTCAGACACTACCGATACCTAAAATTAATATTTCAGTTGATAATGCAAATACGCCAACTGAATATGTTGATAATATTAAGCTTCTAATGCTTCTTACAGTACTTACACTTTTACCTTCAATTATTATAATGTCTACTAGTTTCGTTAGAATTATTGTTGTATTATCCTTATTTAAAAGCGCTATAGGTGTTCAACAAGCAATTCCCAAAGAAGTTATTGTAGGACTTGCACTATTTTTAACATTTTTCACTATGGCACCAACCTTTGAAAAAGTAAATACGCAGGCTTTAACTCCTTATTTAAATAATACAATAACTCAGGAAGTTGCAATTGAAAAAGGGTCTGCGCCTATGAGGGATTTTATGTTAAGACAGACTAGAACAAAGGATTTAAAACTATTTTTAGAAGTAGGACAAAAAGAGGATACAGTTAAGAATGAAGTTGACGCAAAGGGTAATGAAATACTTACAAACGGGAAGCCTAAACTTACCTATGATAAAGTACCCATGTATGTGGTGGTCCCTTCTTTTATAATAAGTGAACTAAGAAGAGCTTTTGAGATGGGATTCCTTTTATTCATACCGTTTATTATAATAGATATTGTTACTGGTAGTATACTTATGGCTATGGGAATGATGATGCTACCGCCAGTTATGATTTCGCTTCCCTTTAAATTATTGTTATTCATTATGGTAGATGGATGGAATCTACTTGTAAAATCACTTATTATGAGTTTTAGTTGAGGTGAATTAAATGACCGAAAGTATTGTTTTAACTGTAATAAAAGATGCTATTCAAACCGCAATATTGATGGGTGCTCCAATTCTACTTACAGCTACTTTAGTAGGGCTATTAATAAGTATATTTCAAGCAACTACTCAAATTCAAGAGCAGACACTTACTTTTGTTCCAAAGCTTCTTGCAGTAGCACTAATGGGACTCCTAATGGGTAGCTGGATGCTTCGCACTATAGTTACTTTTACAACTAGAATATTTGATCTTATGGTTAATATGGGAGGCTAGGTGGAAATGTTTTGATGAATACTGCTTATTATTTAGGCTTTATAATGGTACTCCTTAGAATATCAGGATTTTTTATGAGTACACCGATTTTCTTTCCTAAGTTTTCGCCTCCAATGGTAAAGGTTGGATTTTGTGTTATGTTCACGTTTTTGATTTTGCCAGGGGTTAATTATGAAAATGTAAATTTAATTAATAATAACGGAACACTGATAATATTTTTTATATCGGAGGTTATCACTGGTTTAACACTTGGATATATAACAAAGTTTTGCTTTTTCTCAGCACAGATGGCAGGTCAACTTATGGATTTTCAAGTAGGATTTTCTATGATGAGTATATTTGATCCTGTATCTAATGAAAATGTTACACTACTTGGGCGCTTACTTTACTGGACAAGTATAGTAATGTTTTTTGTTGTAGATGGTCATCATATGTTAATAAGGGCTATTATTGAATCTTTTAATGTTGTAAAGATTGGTAAGTTTATTCTTGTGCAAGAAACAGCTATGATGATGGTAAAAGTTTTTATTCAGTTTTTTACACTGGGACTAAAAATTGCCATACCAATTATCCTGATAATAATCATAACGGATTTATGTATGGGCTTAGTATCAAGAACGGTACCTTCGCTAAATATTATAATTTTAGGTATGCCAATAAAAATACTAGTAGGACTCAGTTGTTTTGTTTTACTTTTACCTGCTGCATTAAAGTTAATAGTAAATTCTTTTTATCTTGTTCCAGATATAATAAAAGAGTTTTATAGGGTAATACCATTACTTATTTTTATATCAGCAGATAGTGGTGAAAAAACTGAAGACGCTACTCCTAAAAAGAAAGCAGACTCAAAGAAAAAGGGACAAGTAGCAAAGAGTAAGGAATTATCTTCTACCTTTACACTTTTAACAGTTACCCTTGTTATGATTTTGTTAGGTTCTTATGCATTAGGTAATTTAAAAGGCATATTAAGTCTTTTTCTTGGAAATTATTTAACATTGCCTCTTACTGAGTATACTGTAAGAACTGTACATCTTACGGCAATACTAAGATTTGTACTTCTTGTTTTACCACTTGTGGTGCCTATTATGATCATGGGGATTATTGCAAGTTTAATACAATCAGGTTTTATATTTACAGGCGACCCACTTAAACCAGATCTAAAAAAGTTAAATCCTATAAGTGGATTTAAAAAGATATTTTCTACAAGGTCCCTAGTGGATTTAGTAAAAAATTTAACTATAGTAAGCGCTATAGTCTATGTAGCTTATGATTTCATCAGTAGTAATTATTTAGATATAATGAATTATGGAAGCCTTAAAATAGAAGCTATTTTAGTGGTTTTTGGAAAACTAGTCCTAGAGATATTTTTCAAAATCGCTATACTTATGCTTATAGTATCCGTAGCAGATTTTGCCTATCAAAAATATAAGCATAACAAAGAACTTAAAATGAGCGTACAGGAAATTAAAGAAGAATACAAACAACAAGAAGGAGATCCACAAATTAAATCTAAGATAAGACAAAAGCAAAGAGAAATGGCCTCTAGTAGAATGATGCAGGAAGTTCCAGATGCTACTGTGGTTATTACAAACCCAACTCATATTGCAGTTGCCATTAAATATGAGACAGGAGGAGAAGGTGCTCCAATAGTTGTAGCAATAGGTGCAGATAATGTTGCTATAAAAATAAAAGAGGTTGCAAGTGAGAATGATGTGCCGATTATTGAAAACAAACCACTTGCAAGGTTAATATATAAAGAGCTTGAGATAGGATCTGAAATTCCAGCTGATATGTATGAAGCTGTGGCAGAAATATTAGCAATAGTATACAAATTAAAGAAAAGAAAGTAGTGGATGATAACTGTGGCTGAAAATACAAGATTCAAATTAAAAAATAATTTAGATATTCTAGTTGCCTTTGGCGTAATAGGTATTGTACTAATGATAATCATTCCATTACCACCAAAGCTTCTTGATGTAATAATAGCAATGAATATAACACTGGCAGTTGTAATTTTACTTTTAACAATGTTTACAACAGAAGTTTTGCAGTTTTCTGTTTTCCCAACATTACTGCTTATCACAACACTTTTACGCCTTGGATTAAATATATCTTCTACAAGGCTAATACTTACAGAAGCTTATGCAGGTGATATAATTGAGGCTTTTGGTGAGTTTGTTGTGGGAGGAAATTATGTAGTCGGAATAATTATTTTCTTAATAATAATCATTATACAGTTTATAGTTATCACAGCTGGTGCTGGTAGAGTTTCAGAAGTTTCAGCTAGATTTACATTAGATGCTATGCCAGGTAAACAGATGAGCATAGATGCAGATCTTAATGCAGGTGCTATAACTGAAGAAGAGGCAAGAGGGCGAAGAACAAAACTCCAAGATGAAGCTAGTTTTTATGGAGCTATGGATGGAGCTTCCAAATTCGTAAAGGGAGATGCTATAGCTGGTATAATTGTTACTATAATAAATATTTTTGGTGGGATAATTATAGGTGTTGTAATGCTTGGAATGCCAATTTCCGAGGCTACCTCCACTTATGTTAGGCTTACAGTAGGGGATGGTCTTGTAGGGCAGATTCCGGCGCTTTTAATATCAGTTGCTTCTGGTATTCTGGTTACAAGATCTGGTAGTACTACAAATTTAGGAACTCAAATAACGTCGCAACTTACTGCGTTTCCAAAGGTTATTGCACTGGCATCAGTTGTATTATTAGTGCTAGCTGCAATTCCAGGAATGCCCCACTTTGTTTTTATAGTATTATCTATAATTACTGCAACAAGTTCATATTTCCTCTTTAAGGATGAAAAGGATCAAAAGATAATTAGAATAGAAAACGATGAACAAGAAAATTATGAGACTGAAAATAGAGAACCTGAAAATGTAATGAATTTGATTTCTGTGGAGCCTATGGAAATAGAAATAGGATATGGACTCATTCCCTTAGCAGATGAGGCTACTGGAGGAGATTTACTTCAAAGAATTGCCTCAGTAAGAAGGCAGTGTGCACTAGAGATGGGAATTGTTGTTCAGCCCATTAGAATTAAAGATAATCTGCAGCTTAAAACAAACGAATACGTAGTTAAAATTCGCGGAACTGTTATAATTAAAGGAGACTTAATGCCAAGTATGCTTCTATGCATTGATCCAAGTTCTGAGGATATTAACGTACAAGGTATTAAAACTATTGAACCAACCTTTGGACTTCCGGCAGTGTGGATAAACAATGACCAAAGGGAAGATGCGGAAATTAAGGGACTCACAGTTGTGGACCCAACTACCGTAATGGTAACTCATTTAACTGAAACTATTAAAAGTCATGCCTTTGAACTGCTAGGTAGGCAAGAAACTAAGCTTCTAATTGATTCAGTGAAAGAAAAATATGATACCGTAGTTAACGAGCTAATACCAGATCTTATGACTATTGGTGAAGTGCAAAAGGTACTTCAAAGCTTGCTTAAAGAAAGAGTAGCTATAAAGGATATGGTTACAATTTTAGAATCTTTAGCAGATAATTCTAGGATAACTAAGGATATAGAAGTTTTAACAGAATACGTACGTTTTTCACTTGGAAGAAGTATTTGTAATGGACTAGTTGATGAAAATGGGAGTATAACAATCATAACGCTTTCACCTGAAGTTGAAAATGCTATTGCCAGTAATATTCAGAAGTCCATACAAGGTTCTTTTCCGGCAGTAGATCCAGATACTACAGGTAAGATATTAAATTCTATTAAGAATAATATTAGCACAATTTATTTTCATAATAATCAGCCGGTAATACTGGTATCTCCAAAGATAAGACCAGCATTTAGAAGACTTATAGAAATGGTGTTCCCGAATATTACAGTGCTTTCTCTTAATGAGATACCCAATGAAGTGGAGATTAAAACCGAAGGAGTTGTGACTCTACAATGATTATAAAACGATATGTAGTTAATAATATGAATGAGGCTATGACAAGGATAAGATATGAGCTAGGCAGCGACGCGGTAATTATAAGCCAAAGAAAAATCCGAAAACCAGGAATAAAAGGCTTATTCTCTTCGAAGATTGTTGAAGTAACGGCTGCAGTTGAAAATGAAATAAATACAGAGCAGCAAAATGTAAAAGACGGTATTGAAGCGATTAAAAAAGTTGTTCAGAAGGAAAGTGAAATTAGTAGTTACCATAAAGAAGATACAAAACAGAATAATGAAGTACATAATATTCCTATAAATCATGAGGATAGCAGTAATAATTTCTCAAAACATATAATGGATGAAATGAATGAAATGAAAAATATGATCAGTAAACTAACGAATACTAATTCGTTAACGAATACTAATTCGCTCTCGAATACTAATCCGCTGAAAAATGATAGTAAACAGGAAACTAATTGTAGTAATGAACCTAAAAGCTCAATCGCTCAAATACTTGAAGATAATGATGTAGACGTACAAAATATTGATTATATATTGAAAAAAATAGAAGAAGTGGAGCCCAGTGAAGCTGAGTCAAACGAAACTGAAATCACTCAAATTGAAAAGACAAAGAATGTATTAAAAGATATGATTCATGTTACTAAACCAGAATTACAAGGTAGAATAGTACTGGTAGGGCCAACAGGTGTAGGTAAAACTACTACTATTGCTAAACTTGCAGGAAGGCTTGCACTAGTTGAGAAAAAAAAGGTAGGACTAATTACTGTAGATACTTATAGAATCGGTGCAGTAGAGCAGCTAAAAACTTACGCAGATATTATGAATATACCTTTTAGTGTTGTATATAATATGAATGATATGGATAAGGCAATTGAAGGGATGAGTGATCGAGAGGTGATTTTAATTGATACTACAGGACGTAGTAGTAAAAATAAAATGCAAATCTCTGAACTTCGAACATTTGTAGAAAAGGCTGATACTCAAAATATTCATTTAGTGCTAAGTTCTACAACAAAGAACAAAGATATTAAATATATTATTGAAGGATATCAAATTTTACATTATAATAGTATAATAGTAACTAAATTAGACGAAACTTCCACTTATGGTTCCATCCTTAATATACTTAGGCTTGCGAAAATTCCACTAAGCTTTGTGACAACTGGTCAAAACGTACCTGATGATATTAAAGAACTATCCGAGGACAAGCTTATTAGTCTTATATTAGGAGAGGATACCATATGCTAGATCAAGCACAACGACTTAGGCAAATGGCAGTTCAAAATGATGATACAAGTGGTATAAGTAGACCTAGAATTATAACAGTGACCTCTGGTAAAGGGGGAGTTGGTAAAAGCAATATCGTAGTGAATTTATCTATTGCACTTCAAAAGATGGGCAAGAAAGTTATGATTTTTGATGCAGATATTGGCATGGGAAATGATGATATTATAATGGGATGTACTTCTAGATATAATGTTTTTGATGTTATAAGTAAAGGCAAAGAAATTCAGGATGTTGTCCTAACAGGACCTTTTGGTGTGAAGCTTCTAGCAGGTGGATCAGCACTTACAAAAGTTGAGGATTTAACAGAAGCTGAAAGAAATTTGTTTTTAGATAAGCTGTCAGCTTTAACAGGATTTGATTACATAATAATGGACACAGGTGCTGGTGTAAATAAAAGTGTTTTAGGCTTTATAGCTTGCTCAGAAGATTTAGTAATAGTAACCACACCGGAACCTACATCACTAACTGATGCATATAGTCTGCTTAAGGCTGTTAAACATTTTAACATTAAAGATTCTGCTAAGGTTATAGTGAATAGATCTCTAGATAATAAGGAAGCTGACCTTACCTATAATAAATTTAACAATGCAGTTACTAAATTTCTAGGCATGAAGCTAGAGTATTTAGGTAAAATAAGTGAAGATAAGAAATTAGCTTATGCAGTAAGAACGCAACAACCAGTAATTATAAGCTACCCGCATTCTGAAGCAGCTCAAGACATAAATAGGATTGCAAATAAAATCGAAGGCGCTAGCCACAAATCAAGTGGTATGGGAGTAGAAGGGTTATTTAAAAAAATCTTCAGTATTTTTTCATAAGGGGTTGGTGTAATGACTAAAGTGGATTTTACCATAAATAAGAAGCTAGAAATCCTAGTTGACGAAAGATATTTTAAGAGTAATATACAAGATATAACAGAACAATATATAGCAATTAGCATTCCCATTAATTCGGGAGAATATCTTCCACTATCTAAGGGGACGCTTATAGATGTAATTTATTATGAAGAAGATAATCTATATAAATTTAAGTCAGTAGTTATAGGTCGTAAATTTGAAAACATACCTATTTTACTTATAGCAATACCTGTGGAAATAAAAAAGATTCAAAGAAGGAAATATGTTAGAGTACCTACAATAGGGACAGTTAAATATATAAATCTTAAAAATGAGCCAATGACTAGTCCTAGCACTATACAAGAAAGCGAATATTCGCAGGCTATATTACTAGATTTAAGTGGTGGTGGCATGAAGGTTAAAATATCAGAAGAAATTAAGTTAAGTAATTTTATTTTGGTATGTTTAACTATTAATGACGAAGACATACTTATAGTAGGGCAAGCAATGCGAATAGTTAAAGATGATGAAGGTAGATTTAATTGTGGACTTAGTTTTGAATTCTTAGATAATGCTACTCGTGAAAAAATTATTAAGCTTAATTTTAAACTTATGAGAGAACAGATGAAAAAAATTTAGGGTGGTGTAGATATGTCAATAGCAAGTGTAGCTTCTGAACGCGAGCAAATTGTGAAACAGCATATACCTCTAGTTAAATATATTGCGTCTAGAGTAATAATTGGTAAAACTAAATATGTTGAATATGAAGATTTAATTAGTTATGGTATGCTAGGACTTATGGATGCACTAGGGAAATTTGATGATACTAAAGGTATGAAGTTTTCAAGCTATGCATCAATAAGGATAAAGGGATCTATGATTGATGAGCTCAGGCGAAATAGCCCTATATCTAAAGGTGCTATGGATAAGCTAAACAAATATAATGCAGCTATTGAAAGGCTACAAAAACGTCTTTATAGAGAACCACTAAATCATGAAATAGCAAGCGAGCTAAATATTACAATTGATGAGGTTTCAGACATTGAAAATACCATAAATTATATATCAATAGTATCACTTGAAGATTTAATATTTTCTGATGAGGATGACATGCCACTTAGTGGTACAATAAAAGATGATAAGAGTCCAAGTCCAGAAAAAACTTTGGAAGAAAAAGAGCAAATTGAATACTTAGCGTTAGGTCTTGATCACCTAAAGGAAAAAGATAAATTGGTTATAACGCTTTATTATTATGAAGGGCTTACACTAAAAGAAATAGGAAATATATTAAGTGTATCTGAATCAAGGGTTTGTCAACTTCATAGTAGGGCTCTCATAAATCTAAGAAAAGCACTAGCAAAGCTAAAATATGAAATATAATATAATTTAAAAAGATGGAGTGAGTAATATGCCATGGTTTCTGATTTTTATCGGATTAATTCTTGTGATTTTAAATGTTTTAGCTATAAAAAAACAAAATAGATCCTTTAATGGAGTGCTAGGAAGCGCTATGGGAAATATTAATGATGATGATATTAGAATAGGAGAACTTAGACGAGAGTTTTCTGAAAGTATTTTAGAACTACAAAGTGAAATAATGGATATGAAGAGGATTATGGGAACAAATATGGAATTACATAATAATAAGGAATTGCATAAAACAAGTGAATTACCTAAAGAAGATAGTGAGATAATGTATGATAAAAAAGAAATTGTAATAGCTAAGCCCAATATTAGTAATAATAATAGTGAGAAAATCCAGAAAATAATAAAATTATTTGATGAAGGGTATTCTGAGGACTCAATATCAGAAATGCTACATCTAGGTAAGGGGGAAGTGCTATTAATAAAGGATTTATATATAAGATAAAAAAAATAATAGACTTTCTAAGTGATAGAAAACTTCTAATAGGAATAGGCATAGGTATGATTTTATCATCTATTTTACTAAGTGGTGCAAAGATAAATTATGAAATGAGTAAAGGAAAAATTGAAATAAAAGCTAAAGGATATGGAATGCGTTATCCTGATGAAATGCCAATTATTATTAATAAGGATGTGAAAAAATGATTAGAGGGCTTTATACAGCAGTTACAGGACTCATAACGGGAGAAGCTAAACAAAGTGTAGTAACCAATAACTTAGCGAATGCCAATACAACTGGGTTTAAAAGTGATAATCTTTCTATTAAAAAATTTGATGACGTGCTAATACAAAACTACGATAAAATTGTAAACGGTGTGAATACTAAAAGTACTATTGGATCCTTAAGTATGGGGAGTGAAATAGATGATTTAAATACATATTTCACGCAAGGAGTAATTCAAACTACGGATAAATCTACAGATTTTGCTATTGAAGGAAGTGGATTTTTTACCGTACAAAGAGATAATGGTATTGATAATAAAAATTATTACACTAGAAGTGGTGATTTTCATGTTGATGCAAAGGGATATTTAGTAACGGATAGTGGAGATAAGGTATTATGCAAAGATAAACTAACAAATGCAAATGGACCACTATTTGTTGGCGAAGGCACAATGGTAGCTGATAAGTATGGAAATATAAAAGTTAACGGGGAAGATCGATACAAACTAAGTACCGTAGACTTTGAAGATTATAAGAGCATGAAAAAAATTGGTGATAATTTATTTGAAGCTGCAAACCCTATCCAAAATGCTGATGTTACAGTTAGACAAAACGCATTAGAAAAATCAAATGTCAATGTGACAAGTGAAATTGTAAATATGATGACAATAATGAGAAATTTTGAAAGTAACCAAAAGGTTGTACAGGCTATAGATGAAACACTAGGAAAAGCAGTAAATGAAGTTGGTACAGTAAGGTAGTTATTAAAATGAGGGTGGTGAAGCGTATATGTTAAGAATGTTATGGAGTAGTCGAAGTTCTATGATGGCCCAACAGGAAAAATTAGATAGCATATCAAATAATATTGCAAATGTAAATACCAACGGGTATAAAAAAGTTAATACTAATTTTAAGGATCTAGTCTACGAATCTCTTGATAGAGCAGGGTACCCTGTATCATCAGGTAAAGATGGTAAAGCAATACTACAAAATGGTACTGGTGTAAGGGTTGGGGAATGGACGCGAGATACTTCCCAAGGAAATATTACATCTACAGACGTTCCAACAGATTTAGCTATAGATGGAACGGGTTATTTTGAAGTAGTTCAAGCAGACAATAGCAAGGCTTATACAAGAGCTGGTGATTTTACAACAGATGCAAATGGTAATATAGTTGACCCTAAAGGAAATAGGCTTAGTATAGTAGATAATTCTGGTAACAATATTAATACTATAGATGGACCTTATAAATTCCAAAGAAACAATTTCGTTGTAGATTCGAGTGGAGTTGTATCCGTAAAAGAACCAGCAGGTAACTTGGCTGTGGGAAAAGTGAAGATTTCAAATGTTATTGGTGACAATTCAATGGTTTCTATAGGAGATGGTCTATTTATGCCAAGGCCTGGTTCAGAGGCTATAGATAGCACAGATTATTCTATTAGACAAGGTTTTTTAGAACTATCAAATGTAGATATTACAACTGAAATGACTCAAATGCTTATTACTCAAAGAGCTTTCCAACTTAGTTCTACTACCTTAAAAACGGCTGATGAAATGTGGCAAATGGCTAATAATTTGCGAAGATAAATAAAATATAAAAATAGACATGCTCTTATGAGTATGTCTATTTTTACTTTTACAAAATAATAATTGAGAAATAGTTTTAATTATTGAGAATCCCTCATATATTATTAGCAGTGGCTGTAACAATATGAAATAGGAGGGATGAATTTGGGTATAGGATATACAGTTGGTTGTTTAATTAGTATATTACTCTGGAAACTCGACAGACAAGGGCTAGTGCGAACTGTTAACAAAAAAATAAGGAAAAAAATCAAAAACCCTTATGTGATACAATTTTTATATTTATGTGCTTTAACTTTTATATATATGGGGCTTTTTATTGTGAAAAATAATGAGATATACAATGCCATCACAGCTTTTATAGTATTAGATATAAGTAATACAGAGAGAAAAAATATAAATAACACGGAAAAGAAGCATTTTTATGACACCATTTCCACTATATCTAGAGCACTAGTATGTGGATTTATTGCACCATTATTTTATATTGTAATACTTGGGAATGCGTCAGCTATTGTATTTACTCTACTCTACAATATTAGCTTTGATGAGGAACTTAATTTAATGGGTTTATTAGTAGCTATAGCTAACATAATTCCTTCATTGATAACTGAAGTTTTTTTATATATAATTTATGTTTTAAGAAATCGAAAGTTCAAGGTAAAATTTAAAGGTGATTATATTAGCAATCTTTTTAAGATGCCTATGTTAAATGTGGATATATTAGCTGCCTATATAGGATCTGTTAATTTTTACTGTCATTATAATGGGAAAAATATGCATTACCTAAAATCCTATGGAGACTATAACAATAAGATCGATGATGTGTGTGTTAAGAATTATTTAAATATTAGTTATTCTATATGTTTTATGATTTTTACAGCTTTTGTAGTGGTGTATTTATTATAGAACATAAAAAAATGGAAGCATTTATTATTAAAATAAATGCTTCCATTTTTCTACTACTTAAATTACTAATTTAGTTTGTTTTATTTATGGCATCTGTAATAGGGGGTATAACTTGTTTTTTTCTTGAAACTAGACCAGGAATGTATACTCCGTTATCAGTAAGTGTAATATTAAAGGCTTTTGAAATAACTTCTTTATGTTCACCAACGGCTATTAATGTGGAACCGCCATTTAGTATATCGGTTAGCATTAGCAAAATGATGTCAAAGCCACTTTCTTCGGTTTTTTTATTCATTAAATTTATCATATCATCTTTCATTGGGTCAAAGCCTTCAATGTACATTGTGCCAACTTGTGATACTCCTATTTTAAAATTATTAAGAGTAAAAACCTTAAAGTCTTGGTAAAAAATTTCCTTTGCAGTTTTACCTTCAAGGGAGGTACCAGCTTTAAACATTTCTTTGGCAAACTCTTCTACATTTAAATCTGCAATTGTAGATAATCTTTTTAATATAAGTTTATCTATTAAAGTTGAAGTAGGAGATTTTAGAAGTAGGGTATCAGAAATAATTGCTGCACATAGAATTCCTGCTGCTTTCTTAGAGGGTCTAATTCCATTTTCAAAGAATATGGAGGCAATAATTGTTGAGGTGCTACCTACAGGTTCGTTTCTAAAATAAATAGGGGTACCAGTTTGTACATCTGCAATTCTATGGTGGTCTATTATTTCTAATAGATCAGCATCTTCAAGTCCCGGTACTGACTGAGTTTTTTCATTATGATCTACAAGTATGACTTTTTTTCTGTTTTGTGATATTAAATGATATCTAGATACTGAACCGATAACTTTATTGTTTTCATCAATAACTGGATAACTTCTGTATCTAGTTTCAAGCATAATATATTTTATCTCATCAACAAAATCATCTACATTAAAACTTAAAACATTCTTTTTAGTCATAACATAACTTATAGGGATACTTTGTGTTATAAGTCTGGAAGCTGTAAATGTATCAAAAGGGGTTAACACAATTGTACATTCATTAGTTTCGGCTAGTTTTATAATTTCCTCAGTGGGCGCATGGTTTCCTGTAACTATTAAGAGAGCAGCTTTAGATGTAATTAGTAAATGTTGGGAGTCTTCTCTATCTCCACATATGGCAATATCACCAGGTTCAATTACAGCTTTCGTACTATCTGGATGCATAGCAGCTACAATAATCTTTCCTACTATGTTAAATGGTATGTCGGGTTTGTATAAACATTTAGCTGATAAAGTATCTAAAATATTCTCAAGAGTCGTATTACTTTTAGCAAGAATAGAATTATCCCAAATATCTAGATAGCTTGCAGCAAGATTAGAAACTGATGCTACACCAGCTAACCTATCATTTTCATCTATAACAGGTAGTGTCTTTATACTATTTTTTTTCATAATAGACCAGGCCATTTTAAGAGAAATATCAGGTGAAATAGGGGCTACAATGTCAATATCTAAATCTGAAATTTGCGTTTTAACTGTAGTTATAAGTTTCGGTTCCTCTACATCAAAATAATTAAGAATAAATTGAGTTTCACGATTAATCTCTCCAAGTCTTATAGGTATTGCAGGAATTTTTCCTGTCTTATTTTTAAACTCTGCATAGGCAATAGCAGCACAAATTGAATCTGTATCTGGATTTCTATGCCCTGTAATATAAATAACGTTTTTCACTTATGTTCCTCCTAGTCATTTTCATTGGCAATGATTGTTAGTATTAGTTTATAATGAAATGCCTATATTGTAAAGAAAAACCCAAGATAAGCTAAAATAATTCACTGTATGTTTTTTCATATGTAGGTAAAATAACACATATATTAGTAGAGAGTGAAGAATATAAGGGGGAGTTTACGTGATTAATGAAAGATCGGAAAATAGTAATGAACTTTGGAGTGGACTTACATCTAAGCAGGCGGAGACTAGGCTTAAACAATATGGACTGAACAAATTAGAAAATAAAAAAAAGATATCCCCGATTCATATATTCTTATCACAGTTTAACGATTTTATTACTTGGGTACTTATAGCAGCAACAGTGATTTCGGGACTTATGGGAGAGAAAGCTGATGCAATAACCATATTTATTATAGTTATAATGAATGGAATACTAGGATTTATTCAAGAGTATAAAACGGAGAAGTCCTTAGAGGCACTTGGAAGGCTTGCAGCTCCAACTGCTAAAGTACTAAGAAATGGTGGCGTGTCAGTAATAAATGCTATATATTTAGTGCCTGGTGATTTAGTAGTATTAGAAAGTGGAGATAGAATTCCGGCGGATTGTATATTGGTTCAAGATAATAATGCAATGCTAGATGAATCACTACTTACTGGAGAGTCTGCGGGAGTAAATAAAAGTTCTAGGTCCTCTGATAATAATATTTATATGGGAACAATACTTCTCACAGGAAAAGCTACTGCAAAAGTTCTAGCCACTGGTATGATGACTGAAATGGGAAAAATAGCAAGCATGCTTCATAGCATTGAAAATGAACCGTCTCCACTAAAAGAAAGACTAGAACATCTTGGAAAAATATTAGTTGCACTTTGTATAATTATTTGCGCTGTTGTAACTGTAATGGGTATTTGGCGTGGACAAGATATGTATACAATGTTTTTACTTGGGATAAGTTTAGCCGTAGCTGCAATTCCAGAAGGCTTAACTGCTATAGTTACAGTTGCATTAGCACTAGGGGTATCTAGAATGCTTAAAAGAAAAGCATTAATTAGAAAATTACCTGCAGTTGAAACGTTAGGGTGTACGTCAGTAATATGTACAGATAAGACAGGAACACTAACCCAAAATAACATGACAGTAAAGGCATTATATTTTAATAGTCGCGTTCATTATGTTGATAGTGATAAAATACCATTAAATCTATTAATGAAAAAAGCCTATACATACTGTAACGATTGTAACTATGATTTTAATAAAGGTGATATGGAAAAATGTTTATTTGGTGACCCTACAGAAACTGCATTAATTAAAGCTTATTTTACAAAGACACAGGATCTAAAAGAATTTTTAAATAAATCTACAAGGGTATATGAAAATTCTTTTAATTCAACTAGGAAGATTATGTCAGTCGTTGTTAGTGAAGATGGTAATGAAGTTTGTTATGTTAAGGGTGCGCCGGAAAGGGTTATAGAAAAATGTAAGTATATATACATTGATGGAGTGGTGCAACCTATGCTTTTAAATTATAAAAATTCACTATTAAGGGCTGTGGAGTCTATGTCCTTTAAGGCGTTAAGGTGTATCGCCTGTGCCTATAAGGTATCTGGTCTTACGCGTAACGAGAATTTAGAGTCTAATTTAATTTTCATAGGTGTTGCAGGTATAATTGACCCTCCTCGGCCTGAGGTGAAGGAGGCCGTCCAAAAGTGTATCATTGCAGGTATAAAGCCAGTAATGATAACAGGTGATCACAAAAATACAGCTTACGCTATTGGGAAGGACTTAGATATATGTAAATCTCCAAATGAGGTAATAACGGGAGATGAGCTAGATAAATTAAATGATGTGGAGCTTGACAAATCTATTGATGGTTTTAGAATATTCGCAAGAGTAAGTCCAAAACATAAGCTGAGAATTGTAAAAGCTTATAAACATAAAAATTATATTGTTGCAATGACAGGTGATGGTGTAAATGATGCGCCTGCTATAAAAGAAGCAGATATTGGCATAGCTATGGGAATATCTGGAACAGATGTAACTAAAGAAGCAGCTTCAATGATTCTTTTAGATGATAATTTTGCCACAATAGTTGCAGCAGTTGAAGAAGGACGGGTAATATATGATAATATAAGGAAATTTATAAGATACTTATTATCCTGTAATTTAGGAGAAGTACTTACTATGTTTTTGGCTTCATTATTTTACCTAGAAAATCCCTTACTTCCAATTCAAATTTTATTTGTTAATCTAGTTACAGATGGGCTTCCTGCCATTGCACTAGGGGTGGATCCTGCGGGTAAGGGAATTATGCTCCAAAGGCCTAGAGAAAAGAGAGAAAGCGTATTTTCAAGGGGACTTACAGAAAAGATTGTCATTCGTGGGACCCTCATTGGTGTATGTACAGTTTTATCATTTATTGCAGGTATTTATTATGGCATGAGTCTGGAAGCATGTAGAACATTGGCCCTAGGTACACTAGTTTTATCTCAACTTATACATGTTTTTGAATGTAGATCAGAAAAACAATCACTTTTTGAAATTAATCCCTTTACAAATTTGTACCTAATTGGGGCAGTTGGTATATCGATATTAATGTTAATTAGCATAGTATATATACCTTTTCTACAGAGCGTATTTCATACAATACCTCTTAACTTCGGTCAATGGCTAATTATTCTGTTTTTCTCTGGCATTATATCTTTCATTAACAGTTTGTATTTATATTTAGTTCATAATCATTAAAGTAGAGTACTAAAAAAAGATGTATGACAAAGTAAAATCTAACTTTGTCATACATCTTTTTATTTTAAATGTTTATCGGCTCTTACTCTTTGCACTTTTGGAGTAGTATTTCCCTTCATTGGAACTAAATCTTTCTTTGTTGTTAAATTTCTAATGTTTACAACTTGAATTTGTTCTCTGTGTTCTTTTCCTTTTTTACCCTTCATTCCTTGAATTATAACAGACTGTCCTTGAAGCACAGAAATAAAGTGAATTTTCTTAAACCAACGTTTTTTCTTAAATACGCATCTTGCAATAGACTTGCTTCCGTCTGCCTTTACCAAGATAGTTACAGTTAATTTACTAAATATTCTTAAAAATTTCCAATAAATTTTTTCATCTACTTTGACAGATAGAACTCTACCTTGTGTTTGAGTAAGTCTATCCCCATATCTTTTCAAGTAAGCATTTGTATAACTATTAGTTAATTTGTCTTTTAATCCCATTAGTATTACTCCTCTACATTAAAAATTATAATAAATATAAAAAGTCAATAAACTAATTATATCTTATGTTGTAATCAAACTCAAGTATTAAAAATAGTCTATTAAAATATTTATCTATTAATGATAATATTTGTTCCTAAATTTATAATTTAAGAATATTAATATAATAAAGGATTGGGAGGAGGCGGAATATGAAGAGGGAATTAACTCCAAGTGAAATTATTTATGAATTTGATATTGAAGACATTAAGGTACAAGACCCCTTAGATGTTATGCCACAGTATATGGATGTAATAGAAAATATTAAAACTGGATTAGGTATAGATAAAGAGGGTTTTAATATTTATTTAATAGACGATTTTTCAAAAGAGGGGCTTAAAGATATTGTTAAATATGTAAATAATATTTTTGAAAAAAGAAGCAAGCCAATGGACATTTGCTATGTGTTATTCGAAGATGATAAATCTCCGAAACCTATTTTTGTAAGTAATGGAGTAGGTAATAAATTAAAAAAGGTAATAAAGGAAATTCAGAATGAATATCTAGAATGTACATTTGAGTTTTATAACAGTTCTATAAATAAAGAAAAAGATGATATTGCAGAAAATATTCAAAAGCAAAGGACTGATCTAATTGCTAAATTAATAGATACAGCAAAAGAAAATGGGTTTGATATAAAATCCAGCAATAATGGATTCACATTCATTCCTTTAAGCAGTGGAAAGGAAATGACTGAAAGTGAATATGACATCTTAGATAAGAGTAAAAAAGAGACTATTTTAGAAACAGTAAGTACTTTAAAAGATAAATCTAAGCAACTATTAGAAGAATTAAAAGATATTGAAGATAGAGACTTAGAAAAGTTAAAGAAAATTATGGAAGTCTTCTATAAAAATGAAATGTTGGATTTAAAAGAAGAATATAAAATTATGTTTAGTTGTGACGCGGATGTACAGAATTATATTGATATAGTCTGCGCGGATATTGAAGAAAAACTTATAGATAATTATTCGCTAAGTTATGATGAGGATGAGGAAAAAATAAATGAAATTATATATAAATATGTTGTAAACGTAATTGTAGATAATAGTAAAAATTTAGTTCCTCCAGTAATATTTGAGCAAGATCCCAATTTAACGAATTTACTTGGAAATATAGAATATGAAAATCACAATGGGGTTTATTCTTCGGATATAGAATTCATAAATGGTGGAAGTATGATAAAAGCAAATGAGGGATGTTTAATAATTAGAGCTAATAGTTTGCTGACTAATCCAGCCGCTTACCATTATTTAAAAAAATCCTTATTAACGGGTCAGGTTGACCTAGCTTACAGCAAAAACCTTTATGAAATTGTCTCAATAAACACTTTGAAACCGGAGCCCATACCTATTAGGGAAAAGATAATTCTAATTGGTGATTACGAGACTTATGACTTACTTTATAACTATGATGAAGACTTTAGAAAAATATTCACGATAAAAGCAGAATGTAATCCTCTTCAGAGTATAGACAAAGATTTAAAGAGTTCTTTGGTATTTGAAATAAATAAAATTTGTAGTGAAAATAATTTGAAATCTCTTACTAAGGGTGCTATAAGGGAGGTTGCAAAGTTATTATCACGAAAGGCTCAGAGTAAAGAAAAAATATATTATGATAAATATGAAATAACTAAACTATTAACCTTATCAAACAATAGTATTAAAGATAAAAATAGAGGAGAAATTAGTGAAGGTGACATAATTCAAGTAGGATACAAAACAGATATTATGGAAAAAGAAATTCTAAATAACTATGCTGATAATAAAATGCTTATTGAAGTTAAAAATAGTAAAATTGGTCAAGTTAATGGGTTATCAGTAATTGATGCAGGATATTTTAGATTTGGAAAACCAATAAAGATTACTTGTTGCTGTTATAAGGGAGAAGGAAATATTGTGGATGTTCAAAAGGAGAGCAATCTAAGTGGAAGCATCCATAGTAAGTCTATTAATATATTAAAGGGATATATAAGTAGTATAAATGGGGGATTTAATAAACTTCCAGTAGATTTTCACTTATGCTTTGAACAAATTTATGGCAAAATAGATGGGGATAGTGCATCAGTTGCAGAAATAGTATGCATGCTTTCAGCTTTAAGTAAAATACCTATAAAGCAAAATATTGCCATTACAGGTTCCGTAAATCAATTTGGTGATATCCAACCAATAGGAGGGGCTAATGACAAGATAGAGGGTTTTTATGGGGTGTGCAAAATAGTAGATACAATAGTGGATAAAGGAGTAGTAATTCCACTGTCTAATGCGGGTGACTTGGTTTTAAATGATGAGGTTGAAAGAGAAATTGAAAATGGGAATTTTCATATATATACTATGTCATCTATAGAAGATGCAGTAGATATATTGATGGGAGACGCTGACACTGACTTTCAGGTAGTAATGACAGCTATTAACAAAGAACTAAAAAAATATATTACTAAAAAATAATAAGGCGTAGGTAAAAAACAAGCAGGACATTTTAGTTGTCCTGCTTGTTCTTAGTTTTAATATTATACGTTAAATCTAAAATTAACTACATCACCATCTTGCATAATATACTCTTTTCCTTCAAGTCTAAATAGACCCTTCTCTTTAGCAGCAGCTTCACTGCCACATTCAATTAATTTGTCATAAGAAACTATTTCTGCTCTTATAAAGCCTCTTTCTATATCTGAATGGATTTTACCAGCAGCAGCAGGGGCTTTAGTTCCAATGTGTATAGTCCAAGCTCTTATTTCTTGAGGACCTGCAGTTAAAAAGCTCATGAGTCCTAATAGCTTGTAACTTGCATGAATAAGTTTATCAAGGCCTGATTCATCAAGACCATATTCCTGTAGAAGCTCCATTTTTTCATCATCATCTAGAGATGACAATTCTTCTTCTAGTCTTGCACAAACTATCATTACTTCTGAGTCCGTGCTACTAGCATACTCTTTAACTTTTTTAACCATATCATTATCCATATTACCAGACATTAAATCATCTTCACTAATGTTTGCAGCAAATAAAACTGGCTTTGAAGTGATTAGAAAAAGAGTGTTTATAAAAATAGCTTCTTCGTCGTTAACCTCAAGGGTTCTAACTGGTAAATTTGATTCAAGTTGCTGTTTTATTCTCTCCATAAGGTCATATTCCATTTTGGCTGTTTTGTCTCCAGAACGGACAAGTTTCACGGACTTTTCCATTCTTCGGTCCAGTACATCAAGATCAGAAAAAATAAGTTCTAAATTAATAGTATCTATATCGCGTAGTGGATCGATACTACCATCTACGTGTACGACATTCTCATCTTCAAAACATCTTACTACATGAACTATAGATTCTACTTCTCTTATGTGAGATAAAAATTTATTTCCTAAACCTTCTCCTTTACTTGCACCTTTTACAAGACCAGCTATATCATAAAATTCAATTGCAGTATGAACTATCTTCTTACTATTATAAAGAGCTTGCAAAACGTCTAATCTTTTGTCAGGAACGCTAACAACTCCTACATTTGGTTCTATAGTACAAAATGGGTAGTTAGCAGATTCCGCCCCTGCTTTTGTTATTGCATTAAACAATGTGCTTTTTCCTACATTTGGTAAACCTACAATTCCTAGCTTCATATATATGTACATTCCTTTCTTACTCTTAGATTATTGACACCCCATAAATTATACTCTACATCACAAGTCATTTCAAGAAAGTAAATTTTAAAATTAGTTTTAGTGAACAGAACCGTGGGTGACAATTGATATAAAGTAAATATATTCTAATAATGGCAATTGAGAATTTATTTATTTTGAAAAATATTAATTTTACTTTAAAATAAGAAGGAATTTTGATTTTTATATAGAATAATACTAAAAAGTGGTTTAGAATGGTTGGAAGTGGATTAAAGTGGAGTGATTAATAAGCTGGGGGTAGTAAAATGTTTATAGGTGAGTATCAACATGCCATTGACAGTAAAAACAGAATGATTATCCCCACAAAGTTTAGAGATGAACTTTCTAGTGAATTTATATTGACCAAGGGCTTAGATGGGTGCTTGTACATATATACCAAAGGCGAATGGCTAATAATGGAAGAAAAACTAAAAAAACTTCCATTAACTAGTAAGGATGCAAGAGCCTTTGTACGATTTTTCTTCTCAGGTGCTAATGAAATTACCATTGATAAACAAGGAAGGGCTTTAATACCACAAAATTTATGCGAATACGCAGGCCTTCATAAGGAAATAGTAAGTATAGGAGTATCAACTAGAATAGAGATATGGGCAAAAGATAAATGGGATAATTATAATGACTCGGATATGAATTTTGACGAGATAGCAGAAAAAATGAATGAACTCGGTATTTAAAAGGAGATATAGTAATGGAATTTAAGCATGTATCAGTTTTATTAAATGAGTGCCTTGATGCACTAAATATTAAAGAAGATGGAATTTATGTTGATTGTACACTAGGGGGTGCAGGTCACTCTTTAGAAATTTTAAAAAGATTATCCACAAAGGGGAGGTTAATTGGAATTGATCAAGATGCGCAGGCTTTAAAAGCTGCAAAGGAAAATCTTAAAGATTATAATAATGTTACTTATGTACATGATAATTTTTATAATATCGATGCAATACTAGAGAAACTTGATGTAGGGAGTGTAGATGGTATTTTGATGGATCTTGGTGTGTCTTCTTTTCAATTAGATGAAGCAGAACGAGGGTTTAGCTATATGAAGGATGCCACCCTTGATATGAGGATGGATAGGAGTAAAGGAATATCTGCCTATGAGGTTGTGAATAACTACAGTGAACAGCAGATAGGTGAAGTTTTAAGAAATTATGGAGAAGAAAAATTTTCGAAAAGAATAGCTAATTTTATAGTGGACAGAAGAGTAGACAAACCAATAAATACTACTTTAGAACTTGTAAATGTTATAGATGCGGCTATCCCAGCAAAGTACAAGAGGGATGGAGGGCATCCAGCTAAAAGAACTTTTCAAGGTATAAGAATTGAAGTTAACGGTGAACTCAGAGTACTAAATAATGCAATAGAAAATGGAATACAAAGACTAAAAAGTGGAGGAAGAATGGCTATTATAACATTTCATTCACTTGAAGATAGAATTGTAAAAGTTAAATTTAAAGACTTGCATGATCCTTGTAAATGTCCCAAAGAGTTACCTATGTGTGTGTGTGGTAAAACACCAATTGTAAATCTTATAAGTAGAAAACCTATAGTGGCAAGGTCTGAAGAATTAGAAATAAACAAAAGAAGCAGGAGTGCAAAGTTAAGGGTTTGTGAAAAAATTTAGTTCTAAATTGTGGATGGGGTGAATAAAGTGATAGTAGCAAAAAATACCTTTCAAGTGGATGGAAATACAGTGTTATCACCAGATGAATCTTTTAGAAAAAAACGATATGATGACTTAGAAAAATCACGAAAACAAGCCGAACAAGCTAAAAAACAAAAGGATATAAAATACAAGCAAAGTGTTCTTAAAAATATCCTTTTAGTTTTTGTCATTGGAGTGACTATTATTACTAGGTATTGCATGATTTATAGTTACCAAGATGTAGCATCTAAGACTAAAGCTAAGCTAGAAATAGTAAATAAAGAAAATAGTGGTTATAAAGTACAACTGATTAAATTTAGAAATATAAATTATATTGAGGAAGTAGCGCTTGGTAGACTTAATATGGTTAAACCACAAATTAGTGACATAGAGTACATGAATTTAAGCAAGAACAATTTAGGAGTTAAAAGTGAGTTACAAGTGAAAAAGAAAACCATGATATTAGATAAAATCAAAGATATTATTTTTTAAAGGTGGATTATCCACATGGTGCGTTTTCACATGGCGTGTGCACATGCATGTGCAGAAATAATAAGGGGGATATAAATTGGCAAAAGGGGAGTATAGAGACAAAGTACTTGTTAAACGAAGAATGATTTTTGTCTTTTTCATACTTTTTATTTTGTTTTTTCTATTGGTTAGTAGGTTAAGCTACGTAATGATAGTTAAAGGAAAGGATTTAAAAGTAAGAGCAATTTTGCAGTGGACAAGTGATGTTCGTATTGCAGCAAGTAGAGGAAGAATTTTAGACAGAAATGAAAATGAATTAGTCATAAGTGCAAATGTTTTTAGAGTTGATTTAGAGCTTAATGCTTTAAGAGATACTACTTCTAATAATGACTTAACCATGAAGGATATTGCACCTGACCTTGCAAAAATACTTGATATGGAGCCTAAGGATGTTTTAGCTAAATTAACTGCCACTAATTCTAAGGGAAAAGCTATTGGAGGAGTAGGTCTTAAGAGAAGAATAGATAAAGAGGTAGCTGATAAAATAATTGATTTTTCTAAGGCAAATAAACTTAGGGGAATAGTTATTACTGGAGATACGAAAAGATTTTATATCAATAATAATTTTTTGGCAAATGTTCTTGGACACACTAATTCCGATGGAAAGGGACTGGTAGGGGCTGAACTATATTATGATAAATATCTAGCCGGGGTACCTGGAATAAAAATCACAGAAACTGATGCGAAAAGTGAAGATTTGGCGTATAAAATATCAGATTATACAATGCCAGTTAATGGTAAAGATTTGATTCTTACTATTGATGAGAAGATTCAGCAATTTATAGAAAAAGCAGCTGAAGAGGCTATGATTGATAATAAAGCAGGCGCAGTTAGCATAATTGCAATGAACCCTAAAAATGGAGAAATACTAGGCATGGTTAATAAGCCAGACTATAATCCAAATGATCCATGGGACGATGATATAAGTTTTGATGAAAATCAAAAAGCTTGGAGAAATCGAGCAGTAAGTGATACCTTTGAACCAGGGTCGATTTTTAAAGTAATAACTTCTATAGCAGCCATGGAAGAAGGATTAGTTAAGGAAGATGATAGATTTGTTTGTAATGGTAGTACTGTAGTTTTAGGCAAAAAAGTTAAATGTTGGAAAACTACTGGGCATGGATCTCAAAATTTTATAGATATTCTAAAAAATTCTTGTAATGTTGGATTTATGGAACTGGGCAGAAGGCTTGGACCAGAAAAATTAAATAAGTACATCTACAAGTTTGGACTTGGCAAAAAAACTGGTATTGATTTAAATGGGGAAGCGGCAGGGATAATCAGAAAAACTAAAGATATGACTGCGCTTGATGTAGCAGTAACATCATTTGGACAAGGTGGAACACTATCTTGTATACAGTATTTAACGGCTTTTAATGCTATCGCAAATGGAGGAAAGCTTATTACTCCTCATATTATGAAAGAAATAGTACAATATGACGATTCAAACAATAAAAGTGTTTTTGAGACTTATTCAAACTATAATGAAAGAAGAATAATAGATGAGCCGGTTGCAAAGCAGCTTAGGTCTTATCTTGAACAGGTAGTGCAAGATGGTGGTGGTAAGAAGGCATATATTGCAGGATACCATATTGCTGGGAAGACAGGAACTGCTCAAAAAATTAATCCGGCAGGAGTAGGTTATTTACCAGGAAAATATGTTTCGTCTTTTGCTGGAATGGCACCAGCAAATGATCCACAAATAACACTGCTAATTAATATTGATGAGCCAGATCCAACTTGGTATTATGGTGGTCAAATTGCAACAGTAGTTGCAAAGCAAGTTTTTAATGATGTTTTCAATTATTTAGCACTAAAATCTGACGCTACTAGTGAGGAAACTGCGAAAAGTTTACTTAAGGATGTTATCATTCCGGAGGTAAGGGGCCTTAAAACTGCAGATGCTAAAAAATTATTAAAAGAAAATAATTTAAAAATGAAATTAAGTACGCAGGGAGAAGTTATTACTGATATGACTCCAAAACCTGGATATACAGTTAAAGAAGGAACTGAAATTATTTTACACACAGATTCAAAAGTAGAATACAATAATACTGTAATGGTTCCAAATGTTAAAGGGAGTACTCCAGAGCAAGTTACAAGACTTTTTAATAGTCTTGGTATAAAAGTAAAGTTTACTGGTAATGGTACAGTCGCAGATCAAAGTGTAGAAGAAACAGAAGTGAAAAAGGGAACTACGGTGACAGTACATTTAGATATTATTGCTGATTAGTTAAAGCATCATCTGTGATGCTGTTAAATACAGTGTATAACTATATATTATAGACATTAAAACAAAAACCGACAGGACTCAGCTTTGCTGAACTGTCGGATTTGCCATGTAAAGGGAAATTGTGTTATCATTGAAAAATTAACTCTATAGTGTATACTATTCTTAAAAGAGGTTAGTAATTTAAATAAAGCTAGAAACATAATGCACGTGATGATTTAAGGGAGTGATAATTATGAAATTAGAAAAAATTATGGATAATATTAAATTTGATTTAATTCAGGGTAATATGGATATGGAAATAGTGGGAATTCAATATGATTCAAGAAAAGTTAAAAGTGGAGACGTGTTTTTTTGCATAGAAGGATATAGTGTTGATGGTCATGAATATATACAAAATGCAATAACAAATGGTGCCGTGGCCGTTGTATGTCAGAAGAATATAGAAGAGTTAAAAAACTGCACAGTTATTAGAACAGATGATACTAGAGTGGCACTTTCCATAAGTGCAGCTAATTACTATGGGAATCCTAGTAGTAAAATGAAAATGATAGGTATTACAGGTACTAATGGAAAAACAACTTCAGCATTTATGATTAAAGCTATTTTAGAACAGAGTGGATATAAGGTTGGCCTTATAGGAACTATAGCAAATTATATTGATCAGAAGAAAATTCATACAGAGAGAACAACTCCGGAATCACTAGAACTTCAGGAGCTATTCAATCAAATGGTGGATGCTAATGTGGATTATTGCGTTATGGAAGTATCTTCACATTCGCTTTATTTAAATAGAGTATATGGCATAGAGTTTTGTGACAGTATTTTCACAAATTTAACCCAAGATCATTTGGATTTTCATAAAACCTTTGAAAATTATTTTAATGCAAAGCTAAAGCTGTTTGAAAATAGCGTGAACTCTATAATTAACATTGATGATACTTATGGCGAAAAAGCTTATAGTTTAATTAAAAGTAGCAAATTAACCTATGGACTTTTGGATAAAGCAGATATTAGGGCCAGTGATATAAAAATGAATTCAAGAGGTAGCAAATTCACTTTAGAGTATAGCGATAAATCTATTGAAATAGAGCTCAAAATACCAGGAAATTATAATGTATACAATGCTCTTGGTTCTATAGCTGTGTGTTTGAATCAAGGAATAGAGCTATCAGTCATTAAACTAGGGCTACAAGAGGTACAAGTGCCAGGTCGCTGTGAAATTGTAGCGGGTAATTATAACTTAGGCTTTGAAATAATTTTAGATTATGCTCATTCTCCAGATGGCCTAGAGAATATACTTAAAACTGCTAGAGGATTTACAAAATCTAAACTTATAAGTGTTTTTGGTTGTGGTGGAAACAGAGATAAAACCAAAAGACCTATAATGGGTGTGATTGGAACTGATTTAAGTGATTATTGCGTAATAACTTCCGATAATCCAAGAAATGAAGAACCTATGGAAATAATTAAAGATGTAATAAGTGAAATTAAAAAACAAAATTTTGAAATTATAGAAAATAGACGTGAAGCTATAAAAAGAGCAATAGAAATAGCAGGGAGTGATGATGTAATTGTTATTGCAGGAAAAGGTCATGAGGATTATCAGGTTTTAAAAGGTAAAACTATTCACTTTGATGAGCGAGAAGTTGTTTCAGAGATAATAAAGGAGCGAATCTAGATGGAGTATATTAGTCGTGACGAGATAATAGAGGCAACGGGGGGAGAACTAATAGTTAAAGGTACAAATGCACTGTGTAACAATGTTAGCATAGATACAAGAGCAATAAGTGATAATGATATCTTTATAGCCCTAAAAGGTGAAAATTTTAATGCTAATGATTTTGTTTTACAAGCTAGTAAAAGTGGAGCTTCAATTTGTATAGTTGATGAGGTTAAGTTTAAAAATACTGAGCTAGATATGAAAACCTCTGTAATTATGGTACAGGATACTAATGTGGCCATAATGCAACTTGCAAAGTTTTATATAAATAAATTGAATATAAAAGTAGTGGGGATTACCGGTTCTACAGGTAAAACTTCTACAAAGGATTTGGTGGCAGCAGTTCTAGGCTCGAAATTCAAAGTATTTAAGACCTTAGGAAATTTTAATAATGAAATAGGGTTACCTATGATGATATTTAAGCTTGATAGCACTTTTGATGTTGCTGTGCTTGAAATGGGTATGAGTGATTTTGGAGAAATTCACAGACTGTGTGATGTGGCTAGGCCCAATATTGGTATTATTACTAATATAGGAATGTCCCATATTGAAAATCTTAAAACTAGAGAAAATATTTTAAAAGCTAAAATGGAGATAACGGATTTCTTTAATAAGGACAGTGTTTTAATTGTAAACTCGGATAATGATTTGTTAGAAGGTATAACCACATCAAAAAGTAAGCTTATAAAAACAGGAATTGATTCTATAGCAGAATACAAAGCCGTTGATTTAAATATTTATCAAGAAAAAATAACGTTTAATATATTAGAAGCAGGAAAATTAATAGTGAAAACTATTGAAGTTGATATACCTGGAAGGCACAATGTTCTAAATTCGTTATTAGCAGTAGCCTGTGCTAGAGAGATGGGTATGAATTATGATGAAATTGCAGGAGGTTTTAAAAAGCTGGAAGCTACTTCAATGCGTTTAGATATAATAAAAGGAAATAAATTTACTATAGTAAATGACTGTTATAATGCTAGTCCAGACTCAATGATAGCTGCAATTGATGTGCTTTGTAATATTTCTGGTAAATCTAAAATTGCAATACTTGGTACTATGAGAGAACTTGGAACTAGCTCCTTTCAGGCTCATAAACAAGTTGGTGCCTATGCAAGAGATAAAAATATCGATTTATTAATTACCTTAGGTGAATTTAATCAGGCATATAGTGAAGGATTTGTGGATATAAATAAATATAGAAGTTTTGAAACTTATGATGAAGTAATTTCCTTCCTAGAGGGTATCCTCTCTGAAGATGATGTTGTTTTAGTTAAAGCTTCAAGATATATGAAATTTGAGAGTATAGTAAATTGCCTAGGAAATATAAATTCTAAAGAGGTGATGGGATAATGAGTATAATTATTTATTCAGTTATAATTGCATTTTTATTGTCAATTATGCAAGGTCCATTATTAATTCCCTTACTGCATAAACTTAAATTTGGACAAAATATAAGGGAAGAGGGGCCTAGAAGTCATCTCAAAAAAGCAGGAACCCCAACTATGGGTGGTATTATATTTATGACTTCAACGATAATTACTATGTTAATTATTGTTAGGCACGTTAATGATGAAGCTATGATTGTATTATATTGTTTTGTAGCTTTTGGATTAATAGGACTTATTGATGATTTAATAAAAACAATACGTAAAAAAAATGAGGGACTTAGCTCTAAACAAAAGATGCTTCTTATAGTTGTAGTATCAGGTTTAATAGGTTATTATACTTCAATTAAAATAGGAACGGATATAATGATACCATTTCTAAATAAGTCTGTAAATTTAGGAATCTGGTATGTACCTCTTATTATTGTATATTTTGCAGCTACCACAAATTCAGTTAATTTAACAGATGGATTAGATGGTTTAGCTACTTGCGTTACAATAGTAGTTATGACATTCTTTGCTTTAGTTAGTAATAGTTTGTCTAATGCTACTCTAGCAATATTCTGTGCCTCCCTTGCAGGGGCACTATTAGGATTTTTAAAATTCAACTCTTATAAAGCACAAATTTTTATGGGAGATATGGGGTCTTTAGCACTAGGAGGGGCGGTAGCTGCAGTTGCTATGATACTAAAACAGCCACTACTTGTTGTGATTGTAGGGGGCGTATATGTTTGTGAGGCTCTTTCGGTTATTATTCAAGTTGCTGTTTTTAAAGCTACAGGTAAGAGAGTATTTAAAATGTCTCCAATTCATCATCATTTTGAGCTGAGTGGGTGGCATGAAACTAAAATCGTTGCAGTGTTTTCCATTATAACAGTAATTTTATGTTTAATTGGATTTCTATCATTTCTCTAGTAGTGATATGAAGGAGTGTATAATATGAAAAAGTCTAGTGCGAAGATGGGACAAATAGATTTTATGTTGTTTGCAACCGTAGTGCTTCTTGTAACAATAGGGGTATTAATGGTTTTTAGTGCCAGTTCATGGTTTGCGCTTGTGAACTATGATGATCCTGATTATTTTTTTAAAAAACAGATGATGTGGGCAGTTATAGGATTTATTTTTATGGCTATAGCTATTAAAATTGATTATCATAAATATAAACAATACACTGGCCTCATTATGATAATTACAATAATATTATTACTTGCCGTATTTGTATTCCCACCTATTAAGGGGGCTAGGCGGTGGATTCCACTTGGAATTGCAAATTTTCAACCATCTGAAATCGCAAAATATGTTATTGTATTATTTATGGCTAAAAGTTTAGACTTAAAGGGAGAAAAAATAAAAACCTTTTCTAGGGGCGTATTTCCATACCTTTTAATTTCGGGATTTTATGCAGGTTTGATTTTGATGGAGCCAAATTTAAGTATCGCATCTATTATAATGATTGTTACTGTAATTATTCTATTTGCAGCAGGGGCAAGATTTAAACACATTTTGGCAATAGGTGGAACGTTAGTTGCGGCAGTTGGGGTTTTAATATTAATAGCACCATATAGATTGGAAAGAGCTTTGAATTTTATGGATCCTTTTGCTAAAAGTCAAGATGAGGGATATCAACTAGTTCAGTCACTTCTTGCACTTGGGTCAGGAGGAGTTACTGGCGCAGGTATTGGGCAATCACGACAAAAATGCTTATACATACCAGAACCTCACACGGATTTTATTTTTTCAATTATTGGTGAAGAATTAGGCCTAATCGGAGTTGTATTTATAATCTCACTGTTTTTAATCTTTGTATGGCGAGGGATTAAAGTAGCAGTTACAGCTAAAGATATGTATGGTACCCTTTTAGCTATAGGAACTACATCGGTCATTGCTGTTCAAGCAATTATTAATATAGCAGTAGTAACTGGATCAATGCCAGTAACTGGTGTTCCACTTCCATTTATAAGTTATGGAGGGTCAGCTCTTGTTATTAATATGTTTGCCATGGGAATACTTTTAAACATATCAAGGCAAACTACAAATAAAAATTAATATTAGAACGAAGGCGTGCAATTATGCATGGCTTTTTCTATGTTTATACTCATTTTTAAGGATAGAATATGAATTTTTTTAAAATACTAATAAATACATCAGAATAGAGATGAAAATAATTACATTAAGTGTTATTATATATATAATAGATAAGTTCAAATCAAATTTAGGATTTTATTTTTATTAAACAAAGGTTGTAATAATATATATTATTAAACGAGGGGTAATGAATGAAAATCAAAAATGATAGCATTGATAAAGGAAATTATATAATAGCAAATAGTGAGAAACTATTAAAAAAAAGGAAAGTGAAAAAACAAGTAAGGAACTTAATGTTACTTGTAATAATTATGTTATCTACTTTGGTTACTTTATGCCTTAAGTTACCTTATTTTAACATTGAAAATATTAAAATAACAGGAAACGTAAATGCCTCTAACGCTAAAATTAATGAGCAAGTTAGTGCTCAGTTAAATAATAATATTTTTTACGCTAATTTTGTTGATAGTAAAAAAGAAATTATAAAAAACCCTTATATTCTAGATGTGAAAATTAAAAAGAAGCTACCCAATAAAATTTCAATTGAAATAGTAGAAAGAGTAGCTGTTTTTTATGGAAAAGTAAAGGATACTTATTACATTATAGATAATCAAGGGAAGCTACTGGAAAAAAAATCTAATATTAAAGGGATGAACTTAGTTAATTTAGTTGGACTTAAACTGGAAAATTGTAAAGTGGGAGATACAATCCTATCAGAGAATAGAAAAATGGATATTGCTAATGAGCTAGCAAACATTATTAATGTGTACAGAAAGACTAAAGATAATATAATTATTAATAGTGTAGATATAAGTAATGTTTTGGATGTGAAAGTTTTCTCTGGGAAAATGTGCATTAAACTTGGAACCACCGAAGACTTAGAAAATAAGTTTAATAGGGCAATAAATATCTTAGCACAACCAAAATATAAAACTACAGCAGGTTATGTAGATGTTAGTTTTAAAGGAAATCCAGTAGTTCATATACAAGAATAGAGAAGTTAAAGAAAAACGAGTTAAAGAATTAACAATAAATATATCCCCCAGACACAGTAAGGAGGAAGGCTATGAAGAAATTTAGAGCTCAAATATCAATTGGTTTAATATGTGTGTTGTTAGGATTTATGATAACATACCAACTTAAAGTGATGAGCAAGCAAAATGCTGCAATAACAGATGTTAATAAGAATACACCAGAAATTATAACTGAAAACGTGCAACTTAAAAAGCAAATAGAAGAAACAAAAAAGAAAATTGATGAATTAGAAGCTAAAAATAGTGAATATGAAAAAGCTGCAAGTGGAAGTGACCAGGCAACCAAACTCTTATACAAGGAGCTACAAGATTCTAGACTGCTTACTGGGGGCATTGAAGTATCAGGAACAGGTGTAATAATTTACATAGAGGCAAGGTCTGATATTTTTGATAGTAGCATTGCAGCACTGCCTGTAGTAGATAAGGATTTAGCTCATATAATAAATGAATTAAACGCTGTAGATGCTGAAGCAATTTCTATTAATGGTATTAGGTTAACTTCCCGTAGTGCTATACGGACCGGTGGTAATTCAATTATTATAAATGATGAGAGAATTCCGTCCAATGAGAAAATCACCATTAATGTAATTGGGAATAAGAAACTTTTAGTTGCTGCAATGGGATATCCAGGCACACTTTCATCGGATTTGATTGATTACTTTAATGTAACAACAACACCAACAGATAAAGTGGAAATTCCTAAATATAATAAAACATTTAAATTTGATTATGCTAAACCAATAGAAGAGAAGTAGAGGTGATAAAATGGTTGCTTTTGTAGGATTATTAATAGGTATTATAATAGGAATTGTATGGAATGTGGAAATTCCAGTTAAATTTTCTCCGTATATTTCTGTAGCAATTTTTGCATGTTTGGATTCGGTATTCGGAGCGCTGCGAGGATCAATTTCTCATAATTTCAGAGCTGATATTTTCATATCAGGTTTTTTTGGAAATGCAGCACTGGCTGTAGCAATGGTTTATTTAGGCGATAAACTTGGAATACCAATATATTTGGCTGCCGTTATTGTATTTGGTGGAAGGATATTTGATAACTTTGCAATTATAAGACGAATTTTAATAGACAAAACCAAATCTCACTCATGAGGTGATTAAATGAAAAATAACGAAGCTACCATATTTGTTTTTATCGCTTCTATAATTATAGGACTTCTTATATCTATGAACCTTGGATTTGAGGGAAAAGTTAATTTTTTAGATGTGAAACAATATAATGAAGCATATAGTGAGAGAAGTAAACTGTATTTAGAACTAAACAACTTACAACACGAATATTTTAATATTAATACAAAGTTTAAAAATTATGATAGTAGTTATAACACTAACGCTAAAGTTTTAAAGGAAATTCAAAAAGAAGTCATTTATAACAATCAAATTATAGGGAAAAGTGATCTTGAAGGACCAGGAGTTATGATTACCTTAGATGATGGAATACCACTTACTAGTGATTATAATGAAATTACGAGAATGGGAGTTCATTACTCGGATATTGAAAAAGTGATAAATGACCTGAAAAATGCAGGCGCAGAAGCCATTGAAGTAAATGGTAACAGAGTTACATATAATAATTATCTATGGTGTGTTGGCGCTGTTATTCAGATGAATGGAATTAAAATTCCAGCACCTTTTTATATTAGTGCCATAGGAAACCAAGATTCGATGTATGATTATTTGAATAAAGAACAATCTCATGTAATGTCATTAAGGCTTAGAGAAGTTAAAGTTAACATTGAGAAGAGTGATAAAATAAAAATATTATCTTATACAGGAGAATTTAAACATGATTATATGGCCCCTTTAATTAAAAAATAATAATAAAATTAAAAATTACATTCAAATAATGAAGGAGTTTTTCTATTCAATGAAGAATTAAAAGAGAAATAGGTATTACAATTAATAATTGACTTTTATATAATAAAACAATAAGGAGGGATTGAAAATTGGCAATTGGTGAAGTTTATAACAAATTAAAAAATGAAATCCCTAAAAAAGTAACACTTATATGTGTTTCTAAAACTAGGCAAATAAGTGAAATAAAAAAGGCATATGAATCTGGAGCTAGAGATTTTGGCGAAAATAAAGTGCAAGAGCTATTGGAAAAATATGACAGCATAAGCGAAGATGTTAGATGGCATTTTATAGGACATTTACAAAGAAATAAGGTTAAATATATTGTTGGAAAAGTTCATCTTATTCATTCTTTAGATAGCATACGATTACTTAGAGAAATAGAAAAACGGTATGGAGATAAAGATAAAATTGCTAACTTATTAATTCAAGTTAATATAGGTAATGAAAGTTCGAAGACTGGTATAGCAGTTAAAGATTTAGATGCCCTAATAAAAGCTTGCGAGGGCTGCAACAGTATAAAAATCAAAGGTCTAATGGCTACAATTCCGATTGGTGGCGATAAGGATTGTAGAAAGTACTTTAGTGAGATGAAAACTATATTCGATAATTTAAAAACTTTTGAATATAAAAATGTTACAATGGAATTTCTGTCTTTAGGTATGAGTTCTGATTATGAGATTGCAATAGACTCAGGAGCTAATATGATAAGACTTGGAGAGAAAATATTTGGGAAAAGAGATTACAAATAACTGGAGGTATAAAAATGGGTAAAGTAATGAATAAGGTAATGGGTTTTTTAGGTATGGCAGATGAAGATGTGGACGAAGTTGAAGAAATAGAGAATGAAGATGATAACATGGATATTGAATCGCTTATGAGTGCAAACAAAAAACAAAATAAAATTGTGAATATTCACACCACATCATCTGCTAAAGTGGTTATTATAAAACCAGACGATTTCGATGAGGCAACTACTATAAGTGATAATTTAAAATCCAGAAAAATAGTAGTAGTTAACACAACTGGACTGGAACCTAAAACTGGTCAAAGATTATTAGATTTTATTGGAGGAGCTTGTTATGCTTTAGGCGGTGAACTACAGCAGATAGAAAAAGGAGTGTATATAATTTCTCCATCCAATGTAGAAGTGGATAATGCATTAAAAAACGAACTAAGTTCAAAAGGGATTTTCAATTGGAATAAATAATAAGTATCCCCTAAAGAGGATTACAGGAGGTATAAAATTTGTTTTTTTATAATTTTTTTAGTGTTCTTTTTAATGTATTACAAGGTGCAATATGGATTGATGTGATTTTATCTTGGGTATATCCAAGTCGCACAAACCAATATATAGAATTATTGCATAATATTACAGGCCCTCTTTTAACACCGGGCAGAAAAATTCAAGAAAAATATTTTGGAAATACAATGGTAGATTGGTCACCGCTGATTGCACTTTTAATTTTAATGTTTGCAAAAGGATTGGTTCTAGGGCTACTTAGATAAATAGATTAAAGGAAGAGTTAAATGGATAAAAAAGAATTTTTAAATAGTATAAATTGCGATGATAAGAATTTAATTTCTAGTATATACAATAAAATGCAACTAGCTGAAAAAACAAATAAGATAGTATTTACTAGTGATTTTATATCACCAGCAATTTGGAATGAAATTTTAGTTAAATGTGAAAATTATAAAGTAAAAGCCTTTACAAGTGGTATATTTAAAGATGCTGATAGAAGAATTTTAGCATTTTCATGCACAGATGAGCCCAGTGAATATCCTATAAATTTGCTTGAAATAAGGAATAAATCAAAGTTTAGTACTCTTTTGCATAAGGATTATTTAGGTGCAATAATGTCCCTTGGAATTAATCGAGAAAAACTAGGTGATTTAATAGTTCAAGATGAAATATGTTATGCTACCGTTTGTAGTGAAATTAGTAATTATATAACTTCTAATTTGGAAAGTATAGCAAATTGTCCCTGTGAAGCTTGTGAATATGATTATATGAACAATAATCTTCCACAAAGGAAATTTCAAGAGAAAATAGTCATATCTACTTCTTGTCGTTTGGACGGTCTAGTTGCAGCTATATGTAATGTTTCGAGAAATAATTCAGTGGGGCTAATATCTGAGGGTAAAGTATTACTCAATTATTTTCAGTGTTTTAAAAAAGATGAAACCTTAAAAAACAATGATACCTTAACAATTAGAGGATATGGAAAGTTTAAAATTCGAGAAATTATAGGAACTACTCAAAAGGACCGTTTGAAAATTGCAATATTAAAATATATTTAGTTATAGGGGGAAACAAATGAAAATGACTGCTATGGACATTGTTAGTAAAGAGTTTAAAAAGGGATTAAGAGGTTATAATGTTGATGAAGTTGATGAACATTTAGAAAATGTGTCTGATGAATATGAAATTATTTATAAAGAGAATTCGGCTTTAAAAGAAAGAACAGAGTTTTTAGAAGAAAAATTAGAACATCATGTTAAAATAGAAGCAACAATTCAAAACACATTAGTCCTCGCTCAAAATGCAGCAGAACAAGCAAAACTTTCTGCGGAAAAGGAATCAGAGTCCATTATTAGAAATGCAAATGACTCCGCTCAAAGGGTGTTAGACAAGGCAAACGATAATGTGATTAAGATAAATGATGAATATGAAAAAATCAAACAAGAGTTTGCAATTTTCAGAACAAAATTTAGAAGTTTTATGAATTGTCAGCTTGAGATGTTTGATGGCCTTGAGAATGATTATTTAAAAAATTATAATGCTTCTGTGGATCAAAACAATAAAAAAAGCCATAGTGAAATTGTTGCCCCACAAGAGTATTCTGATTTAACAATTAAAAATATTGATGAAAGAGATTTTAATGACAAGGATCTAGAAGAAATAAAAACATTTTTTGCAAAAGGCTAAAATAAAAAGTCTCACCCACTAGGTGAGATTTTTTATGTAGAAAATGTGTTATAATATATGGTATCTGATTTAGAGGATTTCGAGGAGGAAAAAATGATTATAGGTATTATTGGAGCAATGAGTGAAGAAGTTCAGTTTTTAATTAGAGATATGGACTTTCGAAGCAGTGAAATTAAGGCTAAAATGGAATTCAGTGTTGGTGTTATACATAATAAAGAAGTAGTGGTAGTTACTAGTGGTATAGGTAAAGTTAATGCGGCAGTTTGTACACAAATATTAATCGATGATTTTAAAGTTGATTATATTATAAATGTTGGTATTGCAGGTGGAACTAAAGATAATATATACCCTGGAGATGTTGTCATAGGGGATAATTTAGTACAGCATGATATGGATACTACAGCATTTGGTGATAAAATAGGACAGATTCCAAGAATGGATACTTTTGAATTTAAATGCGATAAAAAACTAATAGAATATGCAACAAAGGCTTGCAAGGATATAAGTGGTCATAATTACTTTACGGGAAGGATTGTGTCGGGAGATCAATTTATAGCCAGTGCTTCTAAAATAAGGTGGCTTTATTCAGAGTTTGAATGTTTAGCTTGTGAAATGGAAGGTGCAAGTATTGCTCAAGTGTGCTATTTGAATGAAGTGCCATTTATTGTTATTAGATCAATATCGGATAATGCAAATAATGGTGCTCATATGGATTACGAAAAATTCAAGGATATTGCTGTAGAAAATTCTACAAATATTTTAAATAATATGTTAAAACTAGTTTAGGAGTCGTATATATGGAAAAGTTATTAGTTGATAAAAAAAGTGGGAAGGATTTACTTGTAAATGTTAAAAATGTAGTTATTGGCGGAAGTGAAAAAGTTATTATATCAGGCCCTTGCGCAGTTGAAAAATATGATAATATGTATGCTATAGCTAAGGGTTTAAAAAAGGCAGGGGTACATATATTAAGGGCGGGAGCCTTTAAACCAAGAACTTCACCCTATGATTTTCAAGGATTAAAGGAAGAGGGCCTCAAAATACTCAAAAGCATTGGTTCTGAATTTAATATGCCCATTGTAACAGAGGTTATGGATACGAGTGATATAGATTTAGTATCAAATTATGCTGATATGTTACAAATAGGCTCTAGAAATATGTACAATTACAGTTTACTAAAAGAGGTTGGGAAATTAAAAATACCTATTTTATTAAAAAGAGGCATGAGTGCAACGCTTTCAGAGTGGCTTCATGCAGCAGAATATATCATTTGTAATGGTAATGAGAATGTTGTGCTCTGTGAAAGAGGTATTAGGACCTTTGAAACATACACAAGAAACACATTAGATTTAAGTATTGTGGCTGCAATTAAACAAAAATACCGTACCCCAATAATTGTTGATCCAAGCCATGGAACGGGTAGGCGTGAACTTGTAGAGACGATGTCACTTGCATCAATTGCTGCAGGAGCGGATGGCCTCATGATTGAAAGTCATGTTACCCCCGATAATGCTATATCCGATGCAAAACAAACAGTATCAATAGATACTATAGAATCAATAGTAAAAAGCGTAAAAAAATTTGAGAAATTTTAAATATTTTTAAATAAGTGTAATAAATTTCACTCCATGTGAAAACATAACCTTATAGGAGTTTTATTAATTTAATATTAATACAATATTAAATACTAGAGGAGTTGTTATCATGGATAAGGAAAAAACACAGTATTATAAAGAAAAATTGATAAGTGAAAAATCGAGAGTGAACAGTCTTATTAATACAATGAAACAAAATGGAGTTATAAATTCTAACAGTGAAATGGCGTCTGAGCTATCTTTTTATGATAATCATCCGTCAGATAGTGCATCAGAACTATTTGATAAAGAAAAAGGGCTTGCACTTAAGAAAAATGAAGTGTCGATTATTAATAAAATTGAAGATTCACTAAAAAATATTGAAAATGGCACCTATGGGAAATGCAAGAGCTGCGGTAGCGACATAATTGAGGAAAGATTAGAATTTATACCCTATGCAGAAAACTGCGCTACATGTCAAAAAACTATAGATAGCAATAAGCCAGCAGAACAAAATAATAGACCAGTTGAGGAAGAAGTGATTGGTACACCTTTTAGGTACAGTTACAGCGGTGAAGCAAGTATTGATGCTGAAGATACTTACCAGATAGTAGAACACTTTAATAAATTAGAAGATACAGCTGAATCTTACGAAGAGGATGAGGATGGTTATGTGGAACCTATAGAAAAAATAAGTAATGAGCAGTATAGGAATCAGTTACCTGATTAAAAAAAAGTATTTTAAATATGAATAATAGAAAAAGTATATATTGCGGTGAAATATTAGTTTGAGAACATTGTGCAATATATACTTTTCATTTTATAGCATAGGGGGAAGGGTATGGAAATATTAATTGTTTTTTTAGGCTTGCTATTGGATAGATTATCTAAAATTTGGGCACTTGGTACTTTAAAAGAAAACAGTGCAGTTGTATTAATTAAAGACTTTTTTAGTTTAGAATACTTAGAGAATAGAGGAGCGGCTTTCGGAATTTTACAAAATAAAATAATAATATTAGCTATAGTTACTTTACTTGTTATATCAGGAATGATATATTATATTATTGCGTATAAGCCAAAATCAAAACTCGTAAGAATAAGCTTTGCACTGATCATAAGTGGAGCGCTAGGAAATTTATATGATAGATTATTTTATAAATACGTAGTAGATTTTATTTTACTTCATTACAAAGATGTATATTATTTCCCAACATTTAACGTAGCTGATATGTTAGTAGTCCTGGGTACATTTGTTCTGATGATTTCTATACTAAAGGGAGAGATATAGATGGATGTTTTTGAATTTAAGGTTGATGAGAGTGAAGTTTCACAGAGATTAGATGTGTTTATTTCTAGTAAATTAGAAAATAAATCTAGATCCCATGTCCAAGGGATAATTGAAGGCGGAACGGCCTTCGTAAATGGTAAATGTAGAAAAAGTAATTATAAATTAAAATTACAGGAACAAGTAACAATAACTATTCCAGAGCCTGTAGAGTTAAATATAAAAGCGGAGGATATACCACTGGATGTTATATATGAAGATAGCGATGTAATTGTAATTAATAAGCCGCAAGATATGGTAGTTCATCCAGCACCTGGAAACTATACTGGAACACTAGTTAATGCGCTTTTAAATCATTGCAAGGACCTATCAGGTATCAATGGTATACTACGACCAGGAATAGTGCATAGAATTGATAAAGACACATCTGGAGCCTTAGTGGTGGCTAAAAATGACAATGCTCATAACTGCTTAGCGGATCAGTTTAAAGAACATTCAGCGAAAAGAAGTTATGTGGCCCTTGTGGAAGGTATAATTAAAAGCGATGAAGGTATAATTGATAAACCTATTGCAAGAAATCCTACTGACAGAATAAAAATGGGTGTAGTAGAAAGTGGTAAAAGGGCTGTTACCCATTATAGTGTAATAGAGAGATTTGAAAGTCATACATTAGTTGAATGTAATTTAGAAACAGGACGAACTCATCAAATAAGAGTACATATGGCAAAGATAGGACATCCTTTGGTTGGTGATTTGGTTTATGGTTATAAAAAGCAGAGATTTAATTTAAAGGGGCAAGCTCTTCATGCCAAAATGCTTGGATTCATCCATCCAACCACTAAAAAGTACATAGAATTTATTTCACCTCTTCCAGATTATTTTGAAAAACTTATAACCAAGTTAAGAAAAGAGTTGAAATAGCACATAATTTATGATAGTATGTCTTTAATATAATATTTATGCCTTTAAATGTTCCAGAGAGTTCATAAGGATAGTGATAGCAATACTAGTATGCAAGTATAGTATGCCCTTACCTTATGGTGAGGGCTTTTTTATACTGGGTATAAATAAAAAACACTACTAAATAGGGGGTGAGATTATGGAATTAAAATCAGTACTTTTAGATAAAAAAGCAATAGAAAGAACTTTAACAAGAGTAGCACATGAAATTATTGAGAAAAATAAAGGGGTAGAAAACATAATCTTTGTAGGCATAAAAAGACGAGGTGAACCAATCGCACAAAGAATATCTATCCTAATAGAACAGTTTGAGGGTATTAAACTTCCAGTAGGATCTGTTGATATTACATTATATAGAGATGACCTTACATCATCAAATCAGCAACCTGTTTTAAATAGTTCGAATTTAGGTATAGACGTAAGAGGAAAAAAAATAATTTTAGTGGACGATGTACTCTATACTGGCAGGACAGCAAGAGCCGCCATAGATGCCATAATATCCAAGGGTAGGCCTCAGATGATACAACTTGCAGTATTAGTAGATAGAGGGCATAGAGAACTTCCTATAAGAGCAGATTATGTAGGCAAAAACATACCTACTTCAGGAAAAGAAATGATATCTGTCGAACTTTTAGAAATTGATGGTAAGGATTCAGTGTGTATATATGAACTATAGCTTCACAGAAGATACAGCTTTAAAGAATAAAAATTGTCTTTTAAAATAGTCCAGCGAGACTAAAAAGGGGGAACTAAATGAAAAATTATATAGATGTAGATGAAAGATTGCCAATTCTAAAGACTATTCCATTAAGTCTTCAACATTTATTTGCTATGGTGGGTGCAACTATCCTTGTACCAATGATCACAGGTCTTAGTCCATCAATAGCAATGTTCTGTAGTGGAGTGGGAACACTATTATATATTTTATGTACAAAAGCTAAACTTCCTGCATATGTAGGCTCATCCTTTGCGTTCATTGGACCTATGGGTGTTGCCACAAAGTTATATGGGCAAAGTTCTATGCTATCAGGAATTATTGCTGCGGGGCTTGTATATGTAATAGTAGCACTAATTATTAAAATTGCAGGAACTAAATGGTTAGATAGAATGTTATCTCCAGTGGTGGTAGGTTCTGTTGTAATTGTAATAGGACTTAGTTTAGCTGGAGTTGCTATAAACTGGGCGGGATTAAACTCAACATTTACAACACCAGCACTAGAGGGTGTATCTAGATTTAAATGGATATTTATATCAATGACAACCCTTGGAGTTGCTATCTTGGGTACTATGTATTTCAAAGGATTTTTCGGTGTAGTACCCATACTCATCGCAATGGTAATTGGGTATATACTTTGTTTGATCCTTGGAGTAATTCCAAAGGAAGCTCTACAGGAAATAGGTAACGCAAAATTTTTTACATTACCAAGTTTCGTGCTTCCAACATTTAATATAAATGCTATTATGCTTATGGCTCCAGTAGCTTTCGTAACCCTTGCTGAGCATATTGGCCATGTGTATGTAACAAGTAATGTTGTAGGACGAGACTTTACAAAAGATCCGGGACTACATAGATCAATACTTGGAGATGGAGTTGCTACAATGTTTGCAGGGTTTGTAGGTGGACCTCCTAATACTACTTACGGAGAAAATATAGGAGTTATGGCAATTACGAAGGTATACAGCGTTTGGGTAATTGGAGGAGCTGCTATAATTGCAATTATATTATCCTTTATAGGACCTGTATCTGCGGTAATTGGTAATATTCCACTGCCTGTTATTGGAGGAGTTAGTGTACTGTTATTTGGAATAATTGCTTCCTCAGGTTTTAGAATTTTTGTAGAAGATAAAATTGATTTTAGTAAAAAAAGAAATCTTATAATTGCTTCAGTTATAATAGTTTTAGGTATTGGTGGAGGCGGGATTAAATTCCCACTCGCAGGATCAGAAGTTGAGATTGCAGGGGTTGCTCTTGCAACTTTAGTGGGTGTAATACTGAACTTAGTTTTACCTGAAAAGAGTGTGTCAGAAGAAAAAGAATAAGATTTTAATGAGTAAAAACTTAAATGTAGTGTCAGAGATAATTCTGACACTTTTATTTTTATTAGAAGACTAATTTAAAATTCCTAGACAATAATAACAAATAGAGATATCATAATATAAGAGATTTAATCAATAAGGAAGAAGAAATGGGAGAGATAATATATGATGTATAATTTAATTGCCACTACGTCTTTTGGTTTAGAAGCTGTTACAGCTAAGGAACTAAAGCAGCTAGGCTACGAAGATTTAATTGTTGAAAATGGAAAAGTAACGTTTAAAGGAGATGAAATGGATATTGCTATATGCAATATTTGGCTAAGAACTGCAGAAAGACTTTTTATAAAGATGGCAGAATTTAATGCTCTATCTTTTGAAGAACTATTTCAAGGAACCCTCGCAGTAGATTGGGGTAATTTAATACCCGAGGACGGTAAGATGCACATAGTAGGTAAATCTATAAAATCACAACTTCACAGTGTTCCAGATTGTCAGGGAATAGTAAAAAAAGCAGTAGTAGAGGCTATGAAGAAAAAATATGATTCAGAATGGTTTTCAGAAGAAGGCCCGGTATATAAAATAGAGGTTGCAATTTTAAAAGATACAGTAACACTATCAATAGACACTTCAGGTGTGGGATTACATAAGAGAGGATATAGAGAATATGCAGGTGAAGCACCGCTGAAAGAAACACTAGCTGCAGCCCTTGTGTTAATAAGTAAATGGGATACTACTAGAGTCCTTGCTGATCCTCTATGTGGTTCAGGAACCATTGCAATAGAAGCAGCCCTTATAGGTAAAAATATTGCACCAGGCATAAATAGAAAATTTGTAAGTGAAACTTGGCCAAATATGGAAAGCGACATTTGGGAGCAAGTTAGAGACGGTGCAAGACAAACTGTAAATAGCAATGAAGTTGAAATACTAGCTTCAGATATTGACGGAAGTCTGCTTCGAACAGCTATACAGAATGCTGAAAAGGCAGGAGTTAAGGACTGTATAAAATTTCAGAAAATACCTATGCAAAGTTTTACTTCTAGGCAGAAATATGGAGTTATAATAACAAATCCACCTTATGGAGAAAGAATGGGTGAGCTTCAAGAGTTAAAAAAACTTCATAACGACTTTGGGGAAATGTATAGGAGTTTAAATGAATGGTCCTGCTTTGTAATAACAGCTAATAAGGACTTTCAGAAAGACTTTGGAAATAAAGCTGATAAAAATAGGAAATTATATAATGGAAGGATTTTGTGTTATTATTACCAATATATAAAAGAAGTACCAAGAAAAAAGAAAGAGGACTGAGAATTATGAAAATTCTCCTACGTGCCTTGCAATAAGTGTAAGGTCACATTTGGAGAATGCTCATAATATCATGCATGTTACAGTAGAAAGACAAGGGATATATTATACACATATCCCTTGTCTTTTTTTGAGTTATATTTCGAGCAATGGGTTAGAAAATAGTTATATATTTTCGAAAGGATAAGTTACCAATATTTATGAGTAAAATGGTACAATGTATTTATACGGTGTTTTGTAGTTGTAATAAATAGAGAAGTAACCAATTTCAATTATGAAGCAGAACGTTTCTAAGAAAGGAGATAATAATATGTCAATTACTATTAAACGAAATACTGGATGGCAGGGCATAAGCTCAAAAATCCAAATACAAGTAAACGGAGAAAAGGCAGACAGTGTTATGGAAAATAATAGTGTAGACGTTGAACTTCCTGATGGTAAAGCTCACATAAAGGTCACACAATTTGGAGTAAAGAGCAATGAAATAGCAGTTAAAGAAGGAGATATAATACGAATAACATCAACAAGATGGCTTCGTATGAGTTTTCCTTTGATTTTTATTATATCCTTTTTAACAATTTTCCTTCCTAATTTAACATATAGACTAACTATATTTTTGAGTTTATGGGCATTGATTGTAATTAGTATATTCTTGTTTAATGGATTTCATCTTAGCGTTTTTGACAGAGAAAAACGATAATGATATTTTCGAAAATTAACGAAAACAGAAAGCTGATTAGTTCGTCTTCTTCATAAATTCCATAATAAACAAGTGTAAGTGGAGAATATTATTGGAAATTGAAGCTGGATTAGAAAAGGAAGGTGAATATCATTATGATGTTTGTAGGTAAGGAGATTTTTATCCGATTTTTAAATGAATTAGATGCAGAAGCATTGTGTGGCTTGGAAATCCGAAATAGAACTTTTTTTCAAAAGTATTCTATAGCACGGGAGGATGCTTATTATACAATAGAATGGCAACGCGAATCGTTAAGCAATTGTTTGAAACAGAGAGAGAATGATGAAAAATATTCTTTTGGCATATTTATGAAAGATACAGAACAGTTAATTGGAGATATTTCTTTATTTAAAATAGAACGTGGTCCAAAGGAGTGTTGCATGGTTGGTTATGCTCTTGACGAACAATTTAATGGCAAGGGGTATATGAGTGAAGCAATTAGGGTGGTAGTAGAATTTGCATTTAATGAATTATCATTGCATCGGATTGAAGCAGGTGCAATGCCTCATAACATTGGATCTGTAACTGTATTAGAAAGAGTAGGTTTTTGTAAAGAAGGTATAGCAAAGAAGAATGTAAAAATAAATGGAAAGTGGGAAGACCATCAGATGCTTGCGATTATATCTGATAAAAATTAAGGGAGTAAGTATAAATTCACTACTATAAGTAACTTAACGACTGTTGGAACTGGTCTGAATGGAATGACGCCATTATTAGATTCAGATGGTAAGGTAGTAGTTGATAGATAAATTCCAGTTTATATGGTTGAACTAACATAGTTTTAGACTCAGTTATTTAGCATCTTTAAGATTAAACGCAGCAAAGGAGGGTGAATATGTCTGATAAGAACAATAATAATGAAAAAAAAGATAACCAGAATTATTATCTTAGCGTTGGAATTGGAATTGGACTAGTATTTGGAGCAGCATTTGGAGTGCTATTTAATAACATAGCTATTGGAGCTGGGTTGGGTATGCTTTTGGGCATAGTCATAGGTGTACTAATGGATAAAAATACAAAGGATGTAAAAAGAGATGTAATTAAGGTTGTTTTATTGAGTATTATAGGTGCGACGCTTATATTATTAGTGCCTAAAATAATTGATTATTTATGGTGATTTAACTTTTAAAATATAAAGTCATTATTTCGAGTTCTTCATATATGTCATCACAGCAAAACCCATATCACTCTGATATGGGTTTCACGGTTCAAACTCTTATTTCAAGTCACGCAGGAGAAACTCCATAGGTCGCGTTCCTATTTTTTAGTTAACTTTTTCCAAGCGGCTTTCACATGGAGTTACATATATTGTTTTATTTGTAGAGTAAATAACCATCCCAGGTTTTGCACCTGAGGGTTTCTTTACATTTCTAACTTCGGTATAATCCACTGGTACACTAGAGGAATTTTTAGATTTACTATAAAAGGCTGATAAGTTTCCAGCTTCAAGTAAGGTGGTCTCAGGTACGTCACCAAAGTTTTTAATAATAACGTGGGAGCCTGGAATATCCTTTGTGTGTAGCCATATATCATTTTTATTGGCGAATTTTAAAGTTAATAAATCATTTTGAATATTATTCCTACCTACATATATATCAATGCCATCGCTTGAAATAAAGTGCATAGGTTTTGTTGGCTTTGCTTTTTTAGCTTTACCGTGTTTTTTATAAGTAATATAGTCAGTTTCTATTAATTCATTTTTTATATCTTCAATTTCATTATAGTTATCTACATTTATTATGTTAGTGAGTACAGAGTGAAGATATTTTAATTCGTTCTCGGTAAGATCCATTTGAATCAAACCCATTTCTTCCGATTTCTTGAATTTATTATACTTTTTATAGTAGTGTTGAACATTTTGCGAAGGAGTTTTATTTTCATCAAGCTTAATTTTAATAGATTCTCCATTTTCACTATAATAATTTACAAGATCAGCAAATTTATCACCTTTTTTAAGTGAGTATATATTAGCGGTTAAAAGTTCACCTTGTAACTGATAAGAACCTTTAGTTTCACATTCCTTTAAGGTTTCAAGGAGTATTTTTATCTTTTTGTCGCAACGGCTGATGTTGGTATTAACTATTTTTTGGAGATTTGCGCTTTTAGCGTTTAACCTATCATGTTTATCCTTTTGAAAATAAAAATCCTCTATAAGTTTAGAAGGTGAATCATATTTTTCATAGGTGCAATCACTTAAGGCGGTAAGTTTAATTGAGTGAAAATCCTTTAATTTACCTTTCATAGCATAGGAGGCTAGAAAAATATTATCATGCATGCATTTAAATAAGTTTATGGTGAAATCATATATGTCTTTCGCATGTTCAAGATCAAAATCAGTATTCTCGGTAGAATATCTGTACATAAGTTCCTTAGAAAGCCCAGAACTTACGCCTGTGAATGTACCTGTAAAAAACTTTTCAGTGAAGTTTATATCTTTTGTGGTTATATACTCATAAAATTCATTATAACTGGTATTAAAGGCGTCAAGTTTTGTAGAAACAGGAGGGTACATATATTCTACACCAGTAAATAAAACACGAAAACTGTTAACGTCAGCTGTAACATGTTTAATGCTATCCATAACCAAATTGTCTCTAGTGCGAACTAAACTAATATTACTATGTCTACCCATTATTTCAATTATTAGTGAGTACACACTATCAAAGCCTAATTCATCGCTACTTTTAAGGTCAATGGTAAGTAATCTATCCGAATTCGTTTGTCGTACATCTAGTACAGTAGCTGTATTTAAATATTTTCTTAAAACCATGCAAAATATAGGTGCCTTTATTGGGTTTTGCTTATTAAATTCTGTAAAGTGAATTCTAGGATAATTTGAGCTTGAACTTATTAATAATTTATATACTTTTCTATTCTTCTTAAAGCTTAATATAATTTCATCTTTTTCTGGTTGTGTTACTTTATCAACTCTACAATCTATGATTACATCCTTTATTTCCTCAATGAGGCTAGATAAATAAATACCATCTAATGCCATATATATCATCCTTTCAATTTGTATAAATATTAAAATTTTATAATTTGCAAGTAGAAAATTATCTAATATATTAGTATTAAGATAAACTATAATATTAGTATACCATTAAAGAAAATTATTGAAAAGTCATAGGCTGGGAACTTATATGGTAATTTTATTTAAAGGTTGTTAATGAACTTAAATTTATAACAAATAAAAAAAATGAAATTTTCTTTTCTATAGAAAGTCACATTTTAAGGTAGGATCCAGATGTAATAATGCTTGGAGAAATACGTGATGAAGAAACAGCGCAACAAGCATCTGCGACCACAGTTATAAAAGAGTTTTCTTGAGTAAAACCGTTGTTAAGAGTATAACATTTATACGCTACAGCTTGTCACTTTTGCCACTTGCCACGTGGGTGGCACTACTTAATACCTAAAAATTGAATAGAATTAAAAAAAAGGGCAATTATTAAAAAGGTATACAAAGGGAAAAGGTAAGATAATATGAAAAAAAAATTACTCCAATTATTATGTGATAAAAATTTAATTACGGAAGAACAGTGTAAAGAAGTAGTGGCGCTTTCAAGGGAAAGAAATTGTAGTGAGGAACAAATAATTTTTAGTCATGTAAATGTAGATTTAAATGGTCTTATTTCAATAATGGAGAATAATTTTAATATACCATTTATTGATTTAGACACTAAAAGTGTAAAAGATAACTCATTTAATTCCATATCCAAAGAAGTAGCTAAGCGGTATAGTTTAATGCCATTTTATGAAAATGATAATGAAGTACATGTGGCGTTTACAAATCCATTTGATATAAAGGTTGTTGATGAACTTAAATTTATAACAAACAAAAAAAATAAAATTTTCTTTTCTTTGGAAAGTCACATATCTCAGGCAATAGAAAACTGTTATGGGAAACAAATTGTGGATGTGGCAGTTGAAGAAATGAAAAGAGAATATATGCTACAAGGTAAAGAAAAAAACAAGGGAATACATTCAGAAATTTCAATTGAAAATGCGCCAGTTATAAGGATAACAAATTCATTATTAAAGCAGGCAGTTAATGCAGAAGCTAGTGACATTCATCTAGAACCTTTTAAGCATTTTGCTATACTTAGAATGAGAGTAGATGGAATCCTAAATGAAATCAATCAAATTCCAAGTAATGTATATAAATCCTTGTGTACAAGAGTTAAAATAATGGCGAATATGGATATAGCCACTAAGTTAATTCCCCAAGATGGTAAGATAACGGAGAATATAGACGGAATAGACTATGACTTTAGGGTATCTTCACTACCAACAATGTATGGTGAAAAACTAGTTATAAGAGTCTTATACAAATCAGAGAGATTCATTAAATTAGATTCATTAGGATTTAGTCCTAATGTTGTTATTATTTTAAAGGATATATTAAAACTTTCACATGGAATGATACTTGTGACGGGCCCCACGGGAAGTGGAAAATCTACAACATTATATGCACTACTAAATGAAATTAATAGTAAAAGTAAAAATATTATTACTATAGAGGATCCTATAGAATATAACATGCCTAGGATTAATCAGGTAAATGTAAACAATAAAGCTGGACTGACTTTTTCAACGGGTCTTAGAAGTATTTTAAGGCAGGATCCAGATGTAATAATGCTTGGAGAAATACGTGATGAAGAAACAGCGCAAATTGCTGTGAGGGCATCAATAACTGGGCATTTAGTATTATCAACGCTTCACACTAATGATTCAGTAAGTTCAATTTCAAGGTTAATAGATATGGGTATTCCATCATATTTAGTGGCAGATTCACTTGTTGTGGTATTAGCCCAGAGATTAGTAAGAAAATTATGCGATTATTGTAAAATAGAAGGTGAGACTAGTGTTGAAGATTTATATAACTTTAACCTTGAAAAGGGAGAAGTAATATATAGTGCTTTAGGATGTAATAAATGTAACGGTACTGGATACAAAGGTAGGACAGTGGTATATGAATTATTAAAATTAGATAGTAATCATAAATCTATTATAGCTAGAAGTGGTATAAGTAATGAGCTTTGGCTCTATTGCACCGAAAATAGTTCGGGTTCATGTAGGGAGAGTTGTAAGGCATTAGTACGAAGTGGTGTAACTTCAATAGAGGAATTTATTAACGCTACTTATAGCTATAACTTTAAATAAGGTATTAGGTGAAATATAACATGAGATATAAATATATGGCTAAAACCACAAATGGAAAAATAGTAAAGGGCAGGACCTATAGTGATAGTGCAGAAGAACTAGCATTACACTTACGAGAAAAAGATATATTTTTAATAAAGTGTAGAAGTATAAAAAAAGTAACTGACATTTCCACTAAACCTAATTTAAAAACTATATCTATACTTTGCAAGCAGTTCTCAATATGTATTAAATCAGGAATACCCGTATGCGATATTCTTCATTTGCTTTATTTGCAAATGGAGCATAAATCCATAAAAAATAGTCTTATTAGCATAAAAGAAAATGTACAAAAGGGTAACTCACTTTATATAAGCATGAAAAAGACTATAAATGTTTATCCAGAGTTTATGATAAATATGATTTATTTAGGTGAGGAAAGTGGAAAATTAGATATAATTCTAGATGAATTAGCACAGTATTATGAAAAAGAGTATAAACTTCTAAAAAAATTTACTAATTCCATGATTTATCCATGCACAGTATTTTTAACATTAATGGTAGTATCGCTTTTTTTATTTATAAAGGTAATCCCAGTGTTCATAACAAATCTAAATTCCCTTAATGCGGATATTCCATTAATAACAAAAATTGTTTTAGGAACTAGTAGCTTTTTAAGTAATAATTTCTTATGGATTTCAATGTTGATTTTAATTCTAGTTTTCATGCTCATGGAATATTTTAAAACTGAAAGTGGAAAAATAAACTTTGATAAATTTAAATTTATATGCCCGGCACTGGGGCCTATATATAAGCGTCTTATTTATACAAGATTCACAAGAGGACTTAATATACTATTAGGTAGCGGAGTGGGACTATTAAAATCTTTTGAAATAATTAATGATGTTATTAGTAATAGATATTTCAAGCTAAAGCTTAAAACGGTTTTTGTTGATATAAAAAAAGGAGAACAATTGTTCAGCTGTTTAAGTGGAATGAACATTTTTCCGGTCTTTTTTATTTCTATGGTAAAAATCGGTGAAGAAACTGGTAATTTAGAGGAAATGTTTTTAACTGCTGCTGATATCTTTTATGAAGATGCACAGGAGAATGTAGAGAAAGCTACCGCACTACTGGAGCCAATTATAATAATATTTTTAGGGGTTATGATTGGTACTATAATATTAGCGGTTATGTTACCTATGTTAAACGTTATGGACTCTGCAGGCAAATTTTAAAAACATAGGAAGGACGATTTATGCGTAAAGGATTTACATTAATTGAAATGATATTGGTATTAGCCATTATGAGTATAGTTTCAGGAGTATGCGTTGCATCTGTAGGGTACTATAAAAAATTGGAAAATAGTGTGGATGCAGATTATTACTGTAATGCAGTAGTAGATTTTATTAATAATTCTAAAATGTATTGTAGAGAAAATACTTGTAGTGTAATTGTAACCTTTGATAAAGTGAAAAATGAAATAAGGGTAGCAAATGGAATGAAGGTTGTAAATAAATTAACCCTTAAAAATAAGATAACCTTATATAAATTTACAGGAAGAAATAGTAATGCTCAAATTGTAATTGATAATAAGGGATATAGTAATGATGCATGCACAATAATTTTAAAGGATAATAATTCTATACAACATGAAATTACAATGAGAGTAGGTACCGCATATGTTAAAATCAAGGAATAAAAAAGGATTTACTTTAGTGGAGGTAATATGTAGCTTGTCTATATTCTCTATAATTTTCATCTCAGTTATGGCCTTTGATATAACTTCTTCTAAGATAAAAAAGACGATTAAAATTACAAATAATAATGTGTTTATAATGGAAACATTGAAAAATAATATTATATACTCTATGACATTCGAAGAATTAGAAGGGTTAAAAACAGGTAATAGAGTTTTCATAAATAATGAAAATATGATTTCGGCCAAAATCCAAAAATCATTAGTTAATGTGTTTTCAGATGAGGCGTTAAAAGAGAATATTTATATACAATTGAGCTTTTTGAAATATGAATTAAATGTATATAGTTTAAGACTGTGCTTTTATGATAATGTGCAAAATGCTACTCCAGGACTTCAGTGTGATTTTTACAAGGGCAACTATAAATGAAGAAAAGAGGGTTCACACTTATAGAAATGATAATTGCTATGGCTTTGGTGTTTCTACTGCTAGGGGTAGTAGATAGTATTATGATATCACAATTGAAAAAATATAAAAGTGATGTGTTACAAAATAGAGGGTTTAACTATTTAAATGAAGCTATAGCTATGATACAAAGAGAGGTAAATCTAGATGCCACTCAGGTTGAAACTGATGGGAATGTTATAAAAATAAAATATTCAGATGGAAGTACTATTAATCATATAAAATGCATCAATAGCTGTCTTTATATACTGTACGGTACAGTTTATATGCAGCCCAAGGATAATTCAAGTAAGAACCTAATTATAGACGATGTAAAAGATTTTGTTGCTACAAAATCCGGTAAGATTCTCTATATTAAAATGATTTGGAAGAGTGGTCAAAGTATTGAGAGAGGTTTGGTTATAGAAAATGCAAACTAAAAAGGGATTTATAATGGTTTATACGGTTCTAGTAGGACTTATTTGCATAATTATAATGATGTACATATTTGATATTCAAATGTGGGAAGGTGAGTACTCTAAGAGCAATAAAACATATATTTTAAAAGCAGATAATTATCAAAGATATAATGAATATTTAATGACCTTATTTTACACTTATATAGGTGAAAATTATGATGATATAAAAGCATCAAGAATAGAGAAGTTTTTTTATGATTCTATAGGGAGTATTGTAACTTATGAATTAGCTAAGGTGAGGTACTCTAATATAACAGAGGAATTTATTTTCACAATGCCCTACGATACTTTAACAAATAGAAATAACTATTTTAAATTAAAGGCTATGGGTGATAGGTTTCAATTAATATTTACAAAAACTGATTACACTGCTAAATAAGGGAGTTTAATAATGAAATTTAGAAAAAATATGTTTCTTGAAGTATCCAACGAAAAAATTTTAGGTATAGAATTTTCTAAGAGCATTATATTAAATAGGGTTAAAAGTATTGTTACCACAAATACTTATTATAGTGATTTTCAGAGTATAAAAGATTTTGAAGCACGTATAAAAAATAAAAACTTGTATATCCTTGTAGAAGGTGAAACGGTATATATTAAGATGGTAACTCTGCCACTAGTTAGAAAGCATTTGATATCTGATATGATTAAAAATGAATTAAGGTATTATTATAAGGATATAGATCATATTGCATTTACTTATAAACTAGTTAAACAAGATAAGTCTAATATGGACATATTAGTTTTTTGTTTAAAGGGAAATAATTTAGATGTTTTAAAAAATAGCATAAACAATAATATTACTTTAAAAAAAGTAAACTTAATTCAAATTTGTTTTAGAAATTATTATAGTAGCAAGATAAGTGATAAAAACTATATACTGGTTTTTTACTACAATTGCAATTTGTATTTTCTAATATGCGTAAGTGGTGAGATTGTTGCTAATAATAGCATATTTATAAAGGAACTATCACTGTTTGATTATTCAGATGCAATAAATGAATTTTTAGAAAAGTATAGTGGTTATGCGAAGTTATGTAAAACAGTGTATTATGCAAATGTTAAAGGCTTAAATATTGATGAATTTAAAAATATTTCTCTATCTAATCAAATATTAGATGATTTAAAGCGTGAACAATTGCTACAATATATATTAGTAAAAGGGTAGGTAAATATGGAAAAGAAAACATTCACTCCTAACTGGTATCTAGATAGACAAAATATAATAAGGGATAAAAAAATAAAAATATGTATTATAGTGGTTTTACTAGCAAATGTGTTTTTGATAGCTACTATAATAAACATTTCTAAAAAAACAAGTATTTTAGATCAGTCTACTTCTGTAGAAAATAATATTAACATTTTGGAATCTTTTAAACCGGATACATTTATTATTGAAAAATATAAGCAAATAAGTGATTTTTTAACTAAAAGTAATTTAACTTACAAAAATATTATTATTACGGGTAGTAGCTTAGAAATAGACATTGAAGCTAGAAGTTATGAGGAGTATATATATGTAATAAGATGTATTGAAAATGAATATTCAATAAAAAAATTAATTCCAGGTATTAAAAATAAAGAAAATGAAGATAATTTTAATTTTAAAGTTATATTAGGAGTTTAAAATGTTTAAAAGTATAAAAAATATAAGAATATTAGTAATACTGGTCATGTTAATGGGGATTTTATCTTTTAAAATTCTTGTTATGAAGAATAAGGATATCCAAATTAAAGATCAAACCGTAATACATAGCACAGCAAAAAAGAACATAAATGAAGTCGAAAAATTTGGATATAGTGATATTTTGGAATGCATAAGTAAAAATAGTGATTTTAAAGTGGAATCTATTAATATGAAAGAGAAAGAGAAATGTAGTGTTGAAGTTATTTATAATGGAGATATAAAATTATTGTATATTTCCTTATACAATTTAATTCAAAGTAAAAATTTTTTAGGAGTAAATACAATTAATATTAATAAAGAAGCCAAAATTACAAATATCAGCATGAATTTTATAAAGAATAAGTAGTATGTACTGATTCTAGTGGTATAATCATAGTGAAATATAAAAATATTTAAATAATATATAATTATATTTGCAAATGTTACTAAGTTTTGATAAAATAACATTGTTCCATTGTGATATTTACAGTTAATATGGTTATAAAATATTTTTTAAGGTTATAATATAAATGGATTAATTGAATTAACAACGAATTTTGGAGGGATACTTAATGATATCAGCAGGTGATATACGAAAAGGAACTACATTTGATGAGGGTGGACAAGTATATACGGTTATTGAATTTTTACATGTTAAACCTGGTAAGGGAGCAGCATTTGTAAGAACTAAATTAAGAAACGTAATTAATCAAGGGGTTACAGAAAAGACATTTAGCCCAACTACAAAATTACAAGAAGCTGTTATAGAAAGAAAAGAAATGCAGTATTTATATTCAGCGGAAGGATTATACTACTTCATGGATCAAGAAACATATGAACAAATACCTCTTAACTATGATAGAGTTGAAGGGGCTATAAAATACTTAAAAGAGAATATGTTTGCTGTTATAAAATTTTATAAGAATGAGGCTTTTTCAGTAGAAGCACCAAACTTTGTAGAACTTATTATAACTGCAACAGAGCCAGGGGTTAAAGGTAATACATCTTCAAGTGCAACAAAACCAGCTACTGTGGAAACAGGAGCAATAGTTCAAGTTCCAATGTTCGTTAATGAAGGTGAAACAATAAGAATTGATACCAGAAATGGCGATTATATGTTAAGAGTTTAAATTTCTTTAAAAGAACCGTTATGGTTCTTTTTTTTTATTCTTTTTTTGAAAGTTAATACATATATTATGTAAAATGAATGTAACTTTGATAAAAAGTTTTCGATTTATGTGGCATATTTTACAGGTTACTAAAATAGAAATTATATATGAGAGGGTGATAAAAATGTTAGACACAAAAGAGTTATTTGAAATACTACCCAAAACCATTAGAAGCAAATTGGAACAGACCCCTAATTTGCAAAAGCTTCAAGAACTTAGAATAAAAGTAAACAAGCCTTTATTTATTCATATTGGCAGCAAAGAAGAAATTTGGGAATATATTGCAACGACCGAAGACATAAAATATATTATGCAGAGAATAAGCAATTATTCAATATATGCTTTTGAAGACGAAATCAGACAGGGATATATAACTATAAAAGGTGGACATAGAGTTGGATTATGTGGGATTTGTGTTATTGAAAACAATAGCATAAAAACTATTAAAGATATTTCTTCTATTAACATAAGAGTATGCAAAGAAGTTATTGGTTGTGCTGATAGAGTAATGCCTTATATTATCCACGATAATTTAGTTTACAATACAATAATTATATCGCCTCCTAAGTGTGGCAAAACTACGCTACTTAGAGATGTTTCAAGGGTTATTTCAGATGGGAATAAAGATAAAAACTTTAACGGTAAAAATGTTTCTATAATTGATGAAAGATCGGAAATAGCGGGTTCGTTTAAAGGAATACCGCAGATGGATGTGGGTGTACGATCAGATATACTGGATAATTGCCCTAAGAGCGAAGGAATTATGATGGCAATTAGAAGTATGTCTCCTGATGTTATAGTTTGTGATGAAATTGGTACCCAAAAGGATATAGAAAGTATTTTAATGGCATTAAATTCTGGTATTAGTTTAGTAACAACTATTCATGGATTTGGAATTGATGATCTGTATAAGCGGCTAGTTTTTAAGGATATCGTGGAAAACTTTGTCTTCGCGCGGGGCATAGTACTTAGTAATAAAAAAGGGATTGGAACAATTGAAAGAATTTATGATTTTACTCTTGGAAAAGATTTATGGAGGCCAAGCTATGATTAAAATAATTGGGTGTGCGGTAATTATAGGTGCTTCAAGTATGGCAGGATTTATATACAGCGAGAAGTTAAAATATAGAGTTTATCAGCTAAATGAGATGCATAGAGCAATTCATCAACTACAAAATGAAATTACTTATGTACATGCTCTTTTACCGGATGCATTTAAAAGTGTAGCACATAAAAGTAAAGAGCCAATAAAGGAACTTTTTAATAGGACTAGTGAGTTGCTCGTAAACAATGAATATGAAAATGTTTATGAGGCTATGAATAGTGCAATAAGTGGTATGAAAAGCAAATTGTATCTAAATTTTGATGATATAAATGTTATTTTAGACTTGTCTAAAACTTTAGGAGAATCTGATATTGAAGGTCAAAATAGTATATTTATACTTACTATAGCAAATTTAAAAAAACAAATTGCAATATCTGAAGAATTTATGAGCAAAAACATAAAAATGTATAGAGCTTTAGGTTTTTCTTTTGGAGCAATGCTGGTTATAGCCTTAATATAGAGGAGGTTTTTAAATGTTAGATGTTAGCTTGCTATTCAAAATAGGGGCAACTGGTATTCTGATTATTATTATTGATAAGGTTTTAAAAAGTGGTGGTAAAGAAGATATTGCTGTAGTTGCAAATTTAGCTGGAGTGATAATAATTCTTATGATGGTGATAAGTCTAGTAAATAAATTATTTGCTTCAGTAAAAACACTGTTCCAGTTTTAGGACATGAGGTTGTAATGATACATTTAAGGAGGTCATTATGGACATGATTAAAATTGTTGCCTTTGCTTTCACGGCACTCTTTATTGTTCTTATATTTAAGGGCAGAAGAGATGATCTAGCAATTCAGGTTAGCATTGCAGCAGGAATATTAATTTTTTTGTTTATGGTAAATAAACTTACAATAATAATGAGCTTTTTACAAACCTTAGCAAATAAAGCAAATATAGATGTTGTGTATTTAAACACAGTTTTTAAAATACTAGGTATTGCCTATTTAGCTTCTTTTTGCAGCGAAATTTGCAGGGATGCTGGAGAGAATAGCCTTGCGGGGAAAGTGGAATTTGCTGGCAAAATATTTATATTGGTTCTTGCAATACCTATTTTAATGGCAGTAATGCAATCTATTCTAAAAATAATGTAGAGGTATAATATGAAAAAAATATTAGTGATTATATTATTATTATTATTATGTATGCCTATTACTGTACAAGCTACTGAAATAGGTGATATGGGTGAAAAAAGTAAGTTAGGTGAAATTGGAGAAATAGGACAGGTAGAACAGAATGAAATAAATAATTTATATGATTATATTACTAAGATAAAAACGGAAAATGAAATACTAAATGATATGGATCCTGGAACTTTTGTAAAAGGATTTTTGAGAACAGGCGAAAATGGTCTTAGTTTTAAAAATATAGCTAATTATGTTATAAAATTTTCATTTAAAGAAGTAATTGCATCAATGCAATTAATTGGAAGCCTTATAATTATTGCTATTGTATGCTCACTTCTTCATAATCTACAAAGTGCCTTCGATAATGAAAGTTTATCGAATATTGCTTATTTTGCATGTTACGGTGTAATGATAGTGCTGATAACTAAAAGCTTTTATGTAGTAGTAGAGCTAGCTAGAGTTACAATTTTTAATATGACAGATTTTATGGCAGCTCTTATGCCAGTACTCATGATGCTGCTTGCTAGTGTGGGCGGATTTGCAGAGGCAACTTTACTTGATCCAGTAATAATTGGATTTACAACTATAAGTTCTAGAATTTATGTGGATGTTATTATTCCTATAATATTTATGAGCTTTGTACTACAATTTGTAAACAATATATCTGGTGACTATAAAATAAATAATTTGACAAAACTTTTAAAACAAGCGGCTATTTGGATACAGTTAATGGTGCTTACACTTTTTATCGGAATAATTACTTTAAGAAGTATAGCAGCCTCAACCATAGATCAGGTTACTATAAAAACAGCGAAATTCGCAGTAGATAATTTTATACCTGTGGTTGGAAAAGCTCTGTCTGATGCAATTTCTACAGTAGCTGGATACTCACTTCTTCTAAAGAACGCCATAAGTGGAATGGGACTAGTTATTATTATTATTATAGTTTTATTCCCTATTATTAAATTATTAATTATGGCTTTTTTATATAAAATTGCAGCTGCTCTAATCGAACCAATAAGTGACAAACGCACAGTAGAATGTATAAATTCAGTAGGAGATTCTATTCTGCTATTAATGTCTTGTGTTATTTCAGTAAGTATAATGTTTTTTATAATGATTGCTATAGTAGCCTCAACAGGAAAAAGTATAATGGGTTAAAATTTAACGAGACTTATTTATAAAGGAGGTGGTGATAATTTGATAGAGTTATTAAAAATATGGGTAACAAATATAACTATTGCTGTATTTTTTATTACTGCAGTGGAGATGATCTTGCCAGACAATAATATGAAAAAGTATGCTAAATTTGTATTAGGACTCATATTAATTGTGGTAATAATAAATCCACTAATGAAAATTCTTGATAAAAACTTTGATTTATACTCATATTCTAATAAAGCTATAAGTTACATGGAGAGTAGTACTCCTGCTATAGATATTAAAAAATACAGTGATATTAACATAATAAAGACATCCGATAATTTTAAAAATAATTTGGAAAGGCAATGTATTATAGATTTGGAAGAGGCTTTTCCAGAAAACAAGTATAATGCTGATATAGAAATTGTCTATGATGATACTACTTCACAATTCAATATTAAGAAGATGGAAATTGGGATTGTAGAAGGCGGTGTCAAAAATATTAGTGAAATAAAAATAGATACAACAAGTGTTAATGCATCTAAGAAAAGTATTTTGGAAAGAAAGGAAGGTGACAAAATAAAGAGTCGATTGAGTAGCAAATTTCAAATATCAAAAGATGTTATTACTGTTTATAAATTAGATTCATAAAACCTATGCTTAGAAATTTATATATACCAAAAATGATGAAAGAGGGGGATTTCTATGAATAATGATAATTTGCTTAGTAAATTTACTGAGTTTATTAAAACAAAATTGAATAGTGGAAATTACAACAACAAAAATAGTAGTAGCAAAAAATCAGATAAGATGTTAGCAAACCTAGTTCTATTAATTTTAGTGGCAGTTGTAATAGTTTTAGCCAGTAGCTTTTTTAAATCGGAAAGTTCAACTACAACAGCAATTGATGAAACACAAGTGGATAAAATTTCTAGTGAAAATAACCCGATTAAGTTAACAGATTATGAAACACAATTAGAAATGAAGCTTAAATCAACACTTGAAGGTATTCAGGGGGTTGGAAAGGTACAACTGATGATCTATTTTGAGAGTGGAGAAGAAAGTGTTCCTGCCATAAATATCAATGATTCTAAAAGTGACACAGTTGAAAATGATACTGGAGGAGGAAAACGAAACATTACTCAAGAAAATAGTGGAAGAACAGTAGTTATGTCTAATAATGGCAACGAAAACCAGCCGCTAATTGTAAAAACATTCAAGCCAACTATTACGGGTGTCTGCATCGTTGCGGAAGGTTCAAATGAAAAAGTTACGGAACTTAGGATTAGGCAGGCGGTAATTAACTTATTTAATTTGCCTGAAAGTAAAGTTAATGTATATCCTATGAATAATTAGCATATAATTTCTTAGAAAGGTAGATGGGGGGAAAAATATTATGAACAAAAAACAATCAGGTATAATCTTAACGTTGGTAGTACTTATAGTGTGTGCAGGGTATCTTGCAACAAAGGTGAATGGACCGTTATATGTAAATGATAAGGATTTTAACAATGAGAAGACCGCGATATCCTTAACAGAAACAAAAACTTCTTCAACTTTCTTTGAGGAAGCCAAATTGTTAAAGGTTGAAGTATCTAACAGAACTCTTCAAACAATTCAAGACTTAATAGATAATGCAAATACTCCAGCAGCACAAAAGAAAGAGGCATCACAACAGTATTTAAGCTTAGCCACAGCTTCACAGGATGAAGCAGACATAGAACTTGCACTTAAAGCTCAAGGGTATGAGCAATCATTGTGCAATATAAATGATGATTTAGTGGAAATACTAGTTAAAACTGACAAAAAAGAACTATCAAAAGAAGAACTTAAAAAGATTCAAGATGCTGTTATGAGCAAGGTTAAATTAGAAAAAATTGATATTAAGATTCAAGAATAGTATTTGTAAATCAAATATTTATCTGCTATAATAAAAGAAGTGTTATCATGTTTTACCTAAGCTAAATAAGGGGGTACTAATATGGAAGATAAAATAATAAATGAAACAGAGATAGGTATTGTTAAAATATCTGAGGATGTTGTTAGTGTTATTGCAGGACTCGCTGTTGCTGAAATACAGGGAATAGTTGGAATGAGTGCTAGTCTTGTTGGTGGCATAACTCAAATATTAAGTGGTAAAAAAAGTTTATCTAAAGGCGTTAAGGTAAATGTAGAAGAAAACAGTGCTGTAATTGATTTACACATTGTAGTTGAATATGGTGTTAAAATACCAGAAGTAACTGAAAAAGCACAAGTTAATGTAAAAAGATCTGTAGAGCTCATGACAGGCCTTGCAGTGTCAGCTGTAAATGTTTATGTACAAAATGTTGTATTACCTAAAACAGAAAAGCTAGAGGAAATAGAAGCATAGTTATAAACACCCTCTGTTATCAGAGGGTGTTTATACGTTAAAGTATATATTTATTCCATTATAATTGTATTTAAGATATAATAGAAGATAGAAAATTTAGGAGGAGCAAATGAATAGAAGAAAGTCAAGAGAGATAGCAATGAAATTGCTTTTTGAAATGTCAATAAACAAAGAGAAGTATGAGGATATAATTGAAAATTTTAAAGAGCACACAGATGTGGATTTAGAAGATGTTGATATGTCATACATCACTAAGGCGTTAGCAGGAGTCAATGAAAATATAACTGAGATTGATAAAAACATTGAAAAACACTTAATTAAGTGGAAACTTAATAGATTATCAAAAATGAATTTAGCTATTTTAAGAATTAGTACATATGAAATATTATTTGAGGAAGAAATACCTGGTAAGGTATCAGTTAACGAGGGTATAGAACTTGCTAAGAAATATGGTGAAGATAGTTCTCCAGCTTTTATAAATGGTATATTAGCAAAGATGATCTAAGCCACTGAATTAAGAAAAACATAATATAATTAATCAAAAAAATAACTAGTCAGCCATGACTAGCTATTTTATTTATATAAAAGAGGTATTTTAGGATTATGTTAGAATTTTTATAGTAACTAATATTTTTAAATATATAAAAGGAGCGATAATATGGGCATTAAAGTTAATGGAAAGATAATTGTTGAAAAATACAGAGATGAAATTAAGTCCATTATAAATGAGGGTACTAAAAACGGGCGCAGGGTGCCTTCAATTAAAACCATTTTAGTAGGGGACGATGGTGGGTCATTGTCATATGTAAAGAGTCAAAACAATCTCTGTGATAAACTTGGTATTTCTTATAGTTGCATTAAACTAGATGCAGATATTTCTGAAAAAAGTATTGTAGATATTATAGAAAAATTGAATACTTCTAATAGTGTGGATGGTATAATACTTCAATTGCCACTACCAAAAAAGTTTAATGAAAAAGAAATAACTTCAAAAATTTCATATAAAAAGGATATTGATGGATTAACTGATAAGAATATGGGTAGATTTTATAAAGGGGAGAATTGTTTTATTCCCTGTACTGCTTTAGGTGTGATTGAAATGATTAAAAGTACTGGGTGTATTATTAAAGGCAAACATGCTGTTGTTATAGGTAGAAGTAATATTGTAGGAAAACCAGCAGCACAACTACTTCTTAACGAAGATGCAACAGTAACTATATGCCACTCTAAAACACTAAATTTAAAGGAAACTTGTAAAAATGCAGATATTTTAGTTGCTGCAATAGGTAGACCAGGTTTTGTTACAGGTGACTTTATTAAAGAAGGAGCTGTTGTTATAGATGTTGGAACTTCCATGGTAAATGGTAAAATCACTGGAGATGTATGTTTTGATGAGGTTATAGAGCGTGCAAGTTATGTTACCCCTGTACCTGGTGGAACGGGCCTCATGACTACAACAATGCTTATTAAAAATGTGTGCGAATCATGGAGGGATAATGTTTATTAAAGTATTAACAGTAACTGCTCTTAATGGATATATTAAAAAAGTAATAGATAGCGACTTTATATTAAATAATACAAATGTTAAAGGAGAACTATCTAATGTAAAATTGCATTCTAGCGGGCATATATATTTTTCCTTAAAAGATGAATTTGGAAAAATAAATTGTGTAATGTTTAAATCTCAGGCATCTAAGCTTAAAATTACGCCAAGAGATGGTATGAATGTTATCATTAGAGGTAGAGTATCTGTTTATGAGCGTGGAGGGGCATATCAGGTTTATTGTGACTCAATGGAAGTAGATGGAGAGGGGCAGTTATATTTAGCTTTTCAAAACCTAAAGGAAAAGCTAGAAAATCAGGGGTTATTTGATAATGCACATAAAAAAAGTATACCTTCATTCCCAAAGCAAATTGGTGTAATTACATCACAAACAGGGGCTGCAGTTAAAGATATTATTAACGTGGCCACGAGGCGTAATGAAAAAATTAATATGCTTATATACCCAGCATTAGTTCAAGGAGTAAATGCTAGTGCAGATATTATAAGCGGAATAAAGTATTTTAATGAATCGAAAAATGTTGAATTAATTATTATTGCAAGAGGGGGAGGCTCCATAGAAGAATTATGGGCATTTAATGAAGAAATTTTAGCAAATGCAATCTATAATTCTAAAATACCTATAATTACTGGAGTTGGTCATGAAACGGATTTTACTATAGCAGATTTTGTAAGTGACTATAGAGCACCAACTCCGTCAGCAGCGGCAGAAATTGCTGTGAAGAATTTAAGTGAGTTAAACAATGAAATTAAAGGGTTTAGAGAACTTCTATTAAGACGTGTGGAACTTGTGGTTGCAAAAGAATATAATAAAGTTAAATTGATGGATAAAACACTAAAAATAAATAATCCACTAAATTATATAGTTAATCAATATATTCAAATAGATAATCTAAAAGAAACATTGTGTTATAAACTTAATACCAAAGTCTCAATGGAAAAGCAGAAACTTTCTAAATTTAATGCTCTTTTGAATGCACATAACCCTCTGAATATACTTAATAAGGGGTATGCAATACTTAAAAATAATGAAAATGCGGTTATCAGTGAAATAGGTGCACTTAATAATGGGAAAGAGGTAAGGATTACCTTAAAAGATGGTAGTGCTTCATTTAATATTAGTAAGTTGGAGGGGTTTTAATGGCAAAGAAAAAAGAATCTTATGAAAATATGATGGAAAGGCTTGAAGTAATCGTTAACCTTATGGAGGTAAATGAAATTACATTAGAAGAGACTATGGCAAGTTATGAAGAAGGTATAAAAATCTGCAACAGTTTATATAAAATTTTAAATGATACAGAGGGTAAGATAAAAATACTAACAGCACAAGGGGAAAGTGATTTTACGACTCCAGTGGATGTAGTTAATAAAAACATATAGTGAAAAGAAGGGATAATATGAATATGATGTCGCTTAAAAATGAAATAGAGAAATGGATAAGTGATTACTTTGAGGGTATACCAGAAACTGACAGTAGAAATTTTGAGGCAATGGCTTATAGTATAAAAGTTGGTGGAAAAAGAGTTAGACCTATTTTAATGCTTCTTACTTATGGTATGTACAAAGAGGATTATAGTGTGATTTTACCTTTTGCAGGTGCGCTTGAAATGATTCATACATACTCTCTTATTCATGATGATCTGCCTTCTATGGATAACGATGATTTGCGCCGTGGAAAACCTACAAATCACAAGATTTATGGAGAGGCAATAGCTATCCTTGCAGGAGATGGACTTTTAAACGAGGCTATGATAATAATGCTGAATCAGTGTTTAGATGGAAGTGCAAATAAAATTGTGGCCAGTAGCCTTATAGCAAAAGCTTCTGGTGCGCAGGGTATGATAGCAGGACAAATATGTGACATTTTGAGTGAAGGCATAGCAATATCAGAGGAAGAGCTCTTATACATGCATAGAAATAAAACAGGTCAATTAATTAAAGCAGGGATATTATGTGGTGCTGTTTTAGGAAATGCTAGTGAGGGTGATTTATTGCATTTAAAAGAATATGGTGACAAATTAGGTTTAGCATTTCAAATAAAGGATGACATATTAGATGTAATTGGAGATGTTAGTATTTTAGGGAAAAATGTAAAAGTCGATGAATGTAATGATAAAACAACGTTTATAACTATGTATGGTTTAGAAAAATGCAAAATAAAATGTAATGATTTAACCCAGGAATGCTTTGAAATTCTGAAAAAACTTGAAGTGAATACAGTATATTTAGAAGAGTTAACTGATTTTTTATTGAAAAGAGATTATTAGTGTTTGCAAAAAAGGTACTCTTAATATGATGTATATAAATTGCTGGTTAATAGCGAATAGATTTTGAAATAAATATTATTATATGATATAATATGTCCATAATTATGGATAATATAAAATTAATAATAAAAGAGGATAGATATACATATGAGTAAAATTATAGATGATTTTAATGATATAAATGCGGTGAAAGATATGTCCATAGAACAATTGAATATATTTGCAGGTGAGATTAGAGATTTTTTAATTGAAAAAGTATCTAAAACTGGAGGACATTTAGCTTCTAACCTAGGTGTTGTAGAGTTAACGCTAAGTTTGTACAATGTTTTTGATCTTGACAGGGACAAAATAATATGGGATGTAGGGCATCAATCCTATGTACATAAAATTCTTACAGGAAGAAAGGATAAATTTGATACACTTAAAAATTATGGTGGACTCAGCGGGTTCCCTAAAAGAGATGAAAGTAAATATGATGTATTTGGAGCAGGTCATAGTAGTACATCTATTTCAGCAGGGGTAGGTATGGCAAGAGCTAGAGACTTAAAGGGAGAAGACTATGATGTTGTTTCGGTAATAGGTGATGGCGCTCTTACTGGTGGCATGGCTTTTGAGGCGCTAAATGATATAGGATTTAAGAAAACTAAAATGATTATCGTGCTTAATGACAATCAAATGTCTATATCTAGAAATGTTGGAGGATTGTCCAAATATTTAAACTCAATACGAATTGATCCAACTTATAATAGGATAAAAAAAGAAATAAATCAAACTTTAATAAAGATTCCGTCACTTGGTAAAGGCATGGTTAATTCAATTCAAAAACTAAAAGATGGAATTAAGCAGGCACTGGTCCCAGGTATGCTCTTTGAGCATATGGGTATAAAGTATTTAGGACCTATTGACGGACACAATATTAAAGAAGTGAGTAAGGTTTTAAAGTTAGCTAGACGAACAGATGGACCGGTTATAATTCATGTTATTACTAAAAAGGGTAAAGGTTATGAGTTTGCTGAAAAAGAGCCACACAAGTTTCATGGAGTTGGCCCCTTTGATCCGTTAACTGGGGAGCTTCTAGGTAGTTCAAAGGAAAGTTACTCTAAGGCATTTGGTGAACAAATTGTAAAGCTTGCCACAGATAATAAAAATATAGTAGCAATAACGGCTGCAATGCCAGAAGGTACAGGGCTTGAGGCTTTTTCAAAGCAATTTAGTAATAGATTTTTTGATGTAGGAATTGCAGAGCAACATGGGGTTACAATGGCTGCAGGAATGGCAACGCAAGGTATAAAGCCTATTTTTGCAGTATATTCTACTTTTCTTCAGAGGGCTTATGACCAAATTGTACATGATGTTTGTCTTCAAAAATTACCTGTTATTTTTGCTATAGATAGAGCAGGAATAGTTGGCCAAGATGGAGAAACTCATCAAGGCGTATTTGATTTATCATATTTATCTCATATTCCTAATATGACAATTATGGCACCTAAATGTATAAGTGAATTAAAGTCTATGTTAACTTTTGCAGTAAGTCAAGATTATCCCATTGCTATAAGATATCCAAGGGGCGGAGATAATTCAAATGTTGCGATGTCCTCTATTGAAAACTTTGAGAGAGGAAAATGGGAGAAATTATTTGATGGCGGTAAAATAGCATTTATAGCTACAGGTAAAATGGTTCAAAATGCAATTTTAGTAAGAGAAAAATTAAATAAACTGGGAGTAGAAGCTACGGTAATTAATGCTTGTTTTATTAAGCCTATTGACAAAAAAATAATTACAGAGCTTGTGGACAAAAAATACTCCATTGTAACTATAGAAGATAATCTTATACATGGAGGCCTGGGTTCTTTAGTACTAGAATATATAAGTACATTGGAGGGGAAAACAAAAGTTATTAATTTAGGATTTCAAGATGAATTTATTACTCATGGGGCAGTAGATACACTTTATAAATTGCATAAGCTAGATGTGGATGGTATTTTTGAAAGTGTGTTAAAGTTAGTATAAAAAAGCCGCTTAGTGGGATTTTTAAGGAGTTTTTTATGTTAGAAAATAAAGAAAGATTAGATGTACTTGTAGTTAAGAAAAGAATTCTATGTTCAAGAGCAAGAGCAAAGGAAAACATAATTTCTGGAAACATATTTGTGGATGGTATTATGACTACTAAATATGGTAAAAAAGTGGACTTATTATGTGATATTCAGTTCAAAGGAGAAGATTTTCCTTATGTAAGTAGAGGCGGATTAAAGCTTGAAAAGGCTATAGAGAGCTTTCAAATAGACCTTAAAGATAAAATTTGCCTTGATATAGGTGCATCTACTGGTGGATTTACCGACTGCATGTTGTCCTATGGAGCGTGCAAGGTATATTCTATAGATGTTGGAACAAATCAGTTAGCTGGTAAACTGAGAGGGGACACGCGAGTAGTTTCACTGGAAAATACCAACATAAGATATTTAGATGTAGATGGTATAGGTGAGCTTTCTGACTTTGCCAGTATAGATGTGTCTTTTATATCCCTTGAAAAAGTGATCCCTAATTTACTAAACTTATTAAAAGTGGAGGGAAGTGTTGTAGCACTATTAAAACCTCAATTTGAAGCAGGGGTAGGGGTTGTTAATAAAAAAGGTGTGGTTAAAAAGCAAAGTGAACATGTGGAGGTAATAATTAGAGTGCTAAATTATTTGAAAACTCTTGGTGTAGGTGTTATTAATATGGATTACTCATCTGTAAAAGGACCAAATGGCAACATTGAATACTTAATTTATTTTGCAAAATTAAAACATAAAAATCATAATTATACTGAAGAAGATATAAAGTTATTAGTTAGTGAAGCTCACAGTAATTTAAATTAGGTGTAAGGAAGATACTAATTAATAGTGATATCTGACATAGAGAACGGCAAGGAGGAAATATGAAAAAAATTGGCATTAATATAAATACCACTAAAGATAAAGATGGAAAAACAATTAAATATGTAAACGACATCATACGAAAATATATTGATGAAACTAATATTTTTATATTTAAAGATTCCATTGGCTTTGAAAATATTAAATATAAAGATTTAGATATTATTATTGCTTTAGGTGGAGATGGAACTATTATAGGGACATCACGTAATCTAAATAATTTTAATATTCCGATTTTAGGAGTAAATATAGGGAATTTAGGATTTCTTTCTAGTGTGGAGTTAGTAGAATTTGAAAGTGCCATGAAAAAATATTTTGAAGATGATTATTATGTAGAAGACAGAATGATGCTTAATTGCACGTTTCCCCACAGAGGAGACCCTAAAGAATATATTGCACTAAATGATATAGTTGTATCAAAGGGAACACTAGCGAGAGTTGTTAAGTATGAAATACATATAGATAATAAATTTTATACAGATTTTACAGGAGACGGACTTATAATATCTACTCCCACGGGTTCTACAGCGTATTCCTTATCAGCAGGTGGACCTATTATTTATCCTAATCTAGATGTTATAGCGTTAACACCTATTTGTCCATTATCATTATCCATGAGGACTTTAGTACTTGATGGTAAAAGTAAAATATCTGTAAGTATAAAAAGTGAACATGAAAGCATATTTTTGACATTAGACGGACAACGTGCAATAAAATTAAATGCCTATGAGCAAATAGTAGTAAGTGTTTCAGAAAAAAAATGTAGACTAGTTAAATTTAATGATTATGATTACTATCATATATTAAGGAAAAAAATAATTTCTAGAGCCATAGATTGCGAAGGAGAATAAAATGAAAATTGCACGGCAAGCTAAAATAATTGAAATAATTCAAGCTAAAGATATTGAGACTCAAGAACAGTTAGCAGAAAATTTAAAGTCAAGTGGATTTGATATTACTCAAGCAACCGTATCTAGAGACATAAAGGAGCTTAAATTAATTAAGGTAATGAATTCACATGGAACTCATAAGTATGCGACTATTTCTCCAACTGATACTTTTCTATCAAATAAATTAGTTAATATTTTTTCTCAAACAGTTATTTGTGTTGATTACGTAGATAAATTTGTAGTTCTAAAAACTATATCAGGAGCTGCGTCAGCTGCTGCTGAAGCCTTAGATACACTAAAATTTAATGGTATTGTAGGAACTATAGCGGGTGATAACACTATTTTTATTTTAGTTAGAACAGAACAAGATAAAGATGAATTGCTTCAAAAAATCAAAAAAATGATTACTGATTAGGAGGTATAAGAATGCTCCTACAATTAAATATTATGAATTTTGCTCTGATTGAAAAGTTAAGTATTAATTTTGAACGTGGATTTAATGTGCTTTCTGGTGAAACAGGGGCTGGTAAATCAATTTTAATTGATGCTATAAATTATGTATTAGGCGGGAAATTCAACAAAAACTTAATTAGAACAGGGGAAAACAAAACTTACGTTGAGGCTATATTCTCATTGGATACTAAAAACAATCAAAATGTTTTTGATGAAATGGAAATTGATTATGAAGACACCATATTTATAAGTCGTGAAACCTTTCAATCTGGAAAAAGTATTGCTAAAATTAATGGGAAATCATTGTTACTATCAAAGGTTAAATATATTAGCAAGACTTTACTAGATATCCATGGTCAACGGGATAACTATAATTTATTAGATAAAGCTAATCATATATCTTATCTGGATTCTTTTGGTTTTGATAAAATCAATAATATTATAATATTATATAATGAAAAATACATTAGAATGACTACAATAAAGAATAAAATTAATACGCTAGAGGGAAATGAAGGAGAACGTGAAAAAAGAATTGATTTTTTGGATTATCAATTAAAAGAAATTAAAAATGCCAATCTTAAAATTGATGAAGACAAGGAACTTCTAGAAAAGTGTGCAATAATTACTAATTCAGAAAAACTGGAAAAACATTTATCAAAAAGCTATAGTGTTTTATACACTAGTGATGAAGAAAATGTTTCGGTTTTTGACAGTTTAGCTATTGCTATAAAGGAACTAAGAACTATAGAGAATCATATGGAAAAAATAAAAAAAATTACAGATTCAATAGAAGAAAGTTACTATAATATTGAGGAAAACATTACAGATCTCCGAGACTTAAAAGAAACAATTTATTATGATGAAAGTGAATTAGAATATACTAATAGTAGAATACAGCTTATTAATACTTGTAAAAAAAAGTATGGAACTACTATACAAGAAATATTTAAATATAAAGAAAAAATAGAATTAGAGTGTGAAGAGTTAATTAATAGTACTGAAATAATTCTGCGTCTTAAAAAAGAAAAAATTGAATTAGAGTGTGAAATGAAAATTATTGGTGATAAAATCCATAAGATTAGAGGTAGTATAGCAAAAGAACTTGGGGACAAAATAAAAGATGAATTAAACTATATCGGTCTTGAAAAAAGTAAATTCTATATAGAAGTAAAATTAGAAGATGAATTTTATGAGAATGGTTGTGACAAGGTTCAATTTTGTATATCAACTAATCCAGGTGAACCATTAAATCCACTAGAAGACATTGTTTCAGGAGGAGAATTATCCAGAATTATGCTTGCTTTGAAGACGGTATTCGTTGATAAGGATGAGATACCCACTGTTATATTTGATGAAATTGATACAGGTATTAGTGGTAGAATTGCACAGTGTGTGGCAGAAAAAATGTATTTAATATCATTAAATCATCAAATTTTTTGTGTTACACATTTGCCACAAATAGCTAGTATGGCAGATACAAATTATTTAATATCCAAAAATGTTATAAATGATAAAACATTTACTAATATTATAAAGATGAGTGATGGTGAAAAACAACAAGAAATAGCTAGAATGATAGGTGGAACTGAGGTTACTAAGTTAACTCTTGAAAACTCTAAAGAAATGATAAATATGGCGATGAAACAAAAGAAAAAATAGATGTTGTTATTATTTAAAATAAATAGTAATAAAAATATGTTTTATAGGTAAAAATAAAGTTGTATATATATATGGCTTTATTTTTTTTATTTAAATTTAAAATTGTTGGATTTATTTAAAAGGTGAAAATAATTCTAATAAAGAAGAATTTTTTTAATTTATCATAAATTAGTTTATAATCTATTTCTTTGACTATTATTGCATTAATAATATAGCATAATGTAGGTAGATTGAGGGTAACTTAAAAGCATAATTATACCGGGAAAGGAGCTAAAGCTTATGAAGAAAAGAATAAATAAAATATGCTGGATTATTGCACCACTACTAATTATCTCTTTTGGTACTTTATTTAAAAGTCCTAATAAAGCTTTTGCTATACATTCAAACCAAATTGTAAAAATAAAACAAGTTAATAACAATAATTGTATTAGAACAGATTTATACCAAAAAGATAGTGATGTGGAACTAAATACACAAGGATTTACAGAAGTTAATTCAATCCCTATAAAAGATAGTAAAGAAATTATGATTTATCCAGGAGGGTCACCCATAGGTGTTAAACTCAATACAAAGGGCGTTTTAGTAGTAGCACTATCTGATATTGAAGGTGTTAAAGGTAAAATACAAAGTCCTGCTGCAAGTGCAGGTATACAAATAGGAGATAGCATAATAAAAATAAATGATATTGAAATAAATAGTGCTGAAGAAGTTACTAGATTTGTAAATAAAGAAAAGAATTCAGAACTCACTCTTAAAATACAAAGAAAAAATAATAAGGATTATTTTGAAGTGAAGGTTAAACCAGTTGTAGATTCTAATGATGGAAAGCAAAAAATTGGACTTTGGGTTAGAGATTCAACTGCTGGAGTGGGAACATTAACTTTTTATTGTGATAAGAATAAAAAGTTTGCAGCTTTAGGACATCCAATAACAGATGCAGATACTGGTACTATACTTAATGTTAATAATGGTGTAATTATATCATCCAATATTGTTTCAATTAAAAAAGGAACAAAAGGGAATCCAGGAGAATTAAGAGGTCTTTTCGTAGATGAGGATAAGATTAAAGGTCAAATAATTAAAAATACAGAATGTGGTATATTCGGTATTGGAAATAAAAGTCTTATAAATGATAAATTTAATAAACCTATGAAAATAGGATTAAGAAATGAAATTAAAGAAGGAAAAGCTCAAATTATAACAACTATCAACGGAAATGGACCAGAATTATTTGATATAGAAATTCAAAAATTATTAATTCAAGATACATCTGGATCTAAAAGTATGATTATTAAAATTACAGATTCAAGACTTTTAAATAAAACAGGCGGGATAGTTCAAGGTATGAGCGGCAGTCCAATAATACAAAATAATAAAATAATTGGTGCTGTTACACATGTATTAATTAACAAACCTGATATAGGTTATGGAATATATATAGAGTGGATGTTAAAAGATGCAGATATTTTATCTAAATAACTAGCATTATTAAAAAAAAGGGGGTAAAATGGAATAAGGGTTAACAGTTAAAAGATAGCAGTTGCTATCTTTTATTTTACAATTAATACTAAATAATCACTTATTTGTAATTTTTTTTAAAAAAAGAAGGAATTGAATTTCTTTTGTCGAATTAATAATTTGTTAGTAATTGGTAATTATTTTGTAAGGGGGATTTATAATATGGAAGAATCTAGAATTAGTGTACTTATTGCAGATGATAATAAAGAATTCTGTAATATATTAAATGATTATTTGCTAAGCCAAAGGGATATTATGGTTACGGGTATCGCAAAAGATGGAATTGAAGCTCTTAAGTTAATAAAGGAGAGGAAACCTGATTTGGTAGTATTAGACATAATAATGCCACATTTAGATGGGCTTGGGGTGCTGGAAAGATTGGGTAGTATGGATCTTGACCCAATACCTAAAATAATAGTATTATCTGCTGTAGGTCAAGATAAAATAACTCAAAGAGCTATTACTTTGGGAGCAGATTATTATGTAGTTAAACCTTTTGACATGGATGTTTTCACAAAACGAATCAGACAAATGTTTAATAATACTATATCTAGTGATAATAGTAAAAAAACAATTTCTTATGAAGATGAAAATGAACCTAGAAAAAGTAATCGTAGTGGACCAATGGACTTAGAAGCTGAGATTACAAGTATTATTCATGAAATCGGTGTTCCAGCTCATATTAAGGGATATATGTATCTAAGGGAAGCAATCACTATGGTAGTAAATGATATTGAATTATTATCTGCAGTAACAAAGGAATTATATCCATCTATTGCTAAAAAATTCAATACAACTGCTAGTAGAGTAGAAAGAGCAATAAGGCATGCAATAGAAGTAGCATGGGGACGAGGTCAAGTTGAAACTATAAATAAAATATTTGGTTATACTATACACAATGCTAAAGGTAAACCAACTAATAGTGAGTTTATCGCTATGGTTGCCGATAAGTTAAGATTACAAAATAGAGTTAGTTAATCCAAATAAAATAACCTATGCGCCTATGCGTATAGGTTATTTTATTTTATAAACTAATGTTAAGATAACTATGCATATAAACTTCTTTGCTATCATAAATATGATTAAAGTTATTAATAAAAGTAACATGATTAACAAAGGGGGAAAAATTATGTCATCTAATACTTTATTTTGCAATATACATAAACATATACAACGAAATTTCTGGTTGTATATGATAAGTATTCTTTGTGTGTTTACAGGTATAATCTTAGGGATTTATAGTGTGAAATACATGGGAGATTACGAACGAAGTGATTTATTAAATTATTTGGTAAATTTTACTGATTCTTCTAATACAGGCGGGATTAGTTATAAATTAATATTTACACAATCAATTAAAAATAATCTGCCTGTGATTATTTTTCTTTGGTTTTTAGGATTAACTATTGTAGGATTACCAGTAATATTAATAATCGATGTATTGAAAGGATTTACCGTTGGATTTACATTTAGTTTTATGATTAGCGGGATTTCTAAAAATGGTATTGGGGTTGCAATTCTTGGGATATTGCCTCAAAACTTGATCTATATACCCTGTATCATTTTTGCATCTGTAGTATCAATGGAATTTTCTATAATGCTACTTAAAAATAAATTTAGTAAACAATGGACAAGTAGTATATCTAGTAAAATTATATATTATAGTGTTATATTCATTTTGATATTGATATTATTATTTATAGGTATAATTATAGAGTCCTATATTGCTCCATATTTTGTTAGAAAGCTTATTAATAGTCTAGGGAGTATAATATTATGAAATATAAAGAGTTATGGCATTTTATTATTTTAACAATAAAGTGTTTTATAATTTTACTAGTAATGGGGATTTTAATGCCTAAAGCTGTAGACTTTTTGCTTCATAATTTAATAAATAATACAGAAATTTATAAAAATAGTGTTGCCGTATATAAGTTAGTAGACTTAAATTATAAAGTATTTTATAATTATATTCTTAAATTTTATTTGTTTTTCAGAGTCTAAATAGATTTAAAATAAAACTCTGCTTTCATTAGTTATGAAAGCGGAGTTTTATATATTATTATTTTAAATTTTAAAAAATATAGTTATAATATTATGGCAATTGGGTAAAAATAATGTTATGAATTTGAAGCAAGTAGGTAAAATTTTATAAATCTTGTCTACTTTGAACGATACTAGAAAGTAATTGAGGAGGAGCCATATGAAGAGGAACATTAAAAGTGCATTATGTTTGATTTTATCATTAATTGTTACTGCTCAGATTTTAACACTGTCAGTTTTGGCACAAGAAGAAAATAAGGATAACAAAGGAATTGTAGTGGAGGCTAAGTCGGCTTTACTAATGGAGCCATCTAGTGGCAAAATAATCTACGAAAAAAATTCTCATGAAGTGTTTGCCCCTGCTTCAGTAACTAAGATAATGGTTATGTTATTAGCTATGGAGGCAATAGATAGTGGTAAGGTTAAATTGCAAGACAAAATAACTATAAGTGAAAATTCTAAAAAAATGGGCGGAAGTAGCATGATACTTGATACAGGGGAGATAAGAACTGTAGAAGAAATTTTAAAAGGAATAGCCATTGCATCTGGAAATGATGCTGCGGTGGCTATGGCAGAGTATCTAGGTGGAAGTGAAGGCGCTTTTGTATTAATGATGAATGAAAGAGCACAAAAGCTCAATATGAAAGATACTGCTTTTAAAAATTGTACTGGTCTAAGTGCAGAAGGACATTTTACCACTGCTTATGACATCTCAATTATGTCTAGAGAACTTTTGAAACACCCTCAAATATTAAAGTATTCAGGAACCTATATGGAAACTATTTCAGAGGGGAGAAAAACTCCAATTGGCCTTGTAAATCATAATAAGCTAGTTAGGTTTTTTAAGGGATGTGATGGACTTAAAACAGGATTTACAAATGAGGCAAAATACTGCATATCTGCAACTGCAGTTCGGTCCAATGTAAGAATGCTTGCAATAATTATGGGTGCACCAACTTATAAAATAAGAAATAGTGACGCTAGTATGCTAATGAACTTTGGATTTTCTAAATTTGAAACTAAAAAAGTAATAGCAAAAAATGAAGAATTAGAAAAGATACCACTAAATAAGAAAGGTGATAAGTTTTTAATTGCAAAAGCAAATGAAGATTTTAACGTAACGCTTGAGAGAGGTAACAAAAATGAAATTACTAAGAAGTTTATTATAGATAAAGAATTAAATGAGTATAAAAAGGATAGCCCCATTGGATTTTGTGAAATATTCGTTGATAGTAAATTGTCCGGTAAGGTTGTTATCTATAGCGATAGGGATATTAAAAAATCAGGAGTATGGGATAATATTAAAAATAATTTATTAGACTTATTTGATAAAGCAATTTAAATTGTGAATATTGTATTACTATAAAAGATAAGCTTCTAAACAGTTAATTGTTTGTTTAAAAGCTTATCTTTTATAGTGCAATCTATTTTTAATTTTTAAACTATACTCACTAGTTATTTTCCAAAAGATGCATTATAATTAGAATAACTTGCGGTAAAGAAATTAATTTATTATTAGGAGAGAGTGTACATGCCATTAAGTATAAAAATAACTAATTTTGAGGGGCCATTTGACTTGTTATTACATCTTATTAAAAAAAATGAGATGAATATCTATGATATTAATATCTTTGAAATTACAGATCAGTATTTAGATTACCTTAAAAGCATTGTGGAAATGGATTTAGAGGTAACATCAGAATTTATTGTTATAGCTGCTACATTAATTGAAATTAAATCAAAATATTTGTTGCCAAAAATTAAAGATGAGTTTAGTAAAGAAGAAGAAAATGATATAGAAATGGATTTATTAAATAAATTAATAGAATATAGAAAATATAAACTTATAGCTGAAAACCTAAAGGCTATGGAACAGGATGCAGGTATAATGTTTAGTAAAAAACCTGAAATAATAATAGAGGATACTCATAATATTGTGGAAACAGATTTTTTAAAAAATGTTACAATACTAAATCTATACGATTTATATAATAATTTAATGCTAAACTATATAAGTAAAAGGAATACTGATAATATTATCAATAAAAGAATTAAAATGGAGGAATATAAAATCGAGGATAAAATGGAAGAACTTAAAGAAAAGCTTATTTTATTTGGAAAAATTCATTTTACAAATTTAATTATTGGATATTCATCAAAATTAGAAGCTATTGTTACCTTTTTAGCCCTACTTGAGCTGATTAAAACTAGTGGTGTAATAGTAATTCAGGAAAGTAATTTTAAAGATATACATTTAGAAAGGGTAAATTAATATGGATGGAATAAACTTTAAACCGATAGATATTGAGGAAGTTTCTACTAAAAACATATATTTTTCTATTATTGAATCTCTGCTCTTTGTTACAGGAGAAGCACTAAAATTAACTGAAATGGCAAACATATTAGAATGTAGCGTTGATTTTACAAGGCAATTAACAGATGAATTAAGAGTAAAATACGAAGAAGATAATAGGGGAATTAAAATTATAGTAACTAATGATGAATTTCAATTTGTTACAAAATCTTGCAATAGCGAATATGTGCAAAAATTATTAAAAACAAATATCAGACAATCACTATCTCAGGCATCGCTGGAAACACTAGCAATAGTTGCATATAAACAACCAATAACGAGAGTGGAAATAGAGGAGATAAGAGGTGTTAAAAGTGATAGGGGTCTATATACATTATCAGAAAAAAAGTTAATTAAAGAAAGTGGACGAAAAAATGTTCCTGGAAGGCCAATTATTTATGTAACCACGGATGAATTTCTTAAACACTTTGATTTTAATAGTCTTCAAGATATGCCTTGCTTAGAAAATTTTGTGGATGAAAATATAGACAGTGATATTCATACAGCTAAGACGACCCAAACAGTTTAGGTAAAAACCCACCGCAGTAAAGTTGTTCATTAAAAACTTTACTGCGGTGGGTTTTATATTTAATTTTTAAGCGTTTTATTATAAGTATTTATTCGTCAAAATCTTCTTTATCCTCGCATTTGGGCTTTGTGTCACCTTTATCTTTAAACATTCCCTTAATAATATCGATAATTTGTGGTACAGTGTCAACGATTTTATCATATGTATTTTGCTGATCTACAGATAAAAGCCTTATGGAATCATTTTTGACTACTAAAAACGCAACAGGTTTTACAGTGACTCCAGCTCCAGAACCACCGCCAAAGGGGTATTTATCGTTTGAATCAGAATGTTTAACACTATTAAATTCACTACCTCCAGATGCAAAACCAACACATACTCTTGAAATGGGAATAATTGTGGTTCCATCTAATGATTCTACAGGATCACCTACAATGGTGTTTACATCTATCATATCCTTTATACTTTCCATGGTACTTCTCATTAAATTTTCAATTGGGTGACTATCCATGTACATTTCCTCCTTTATATTTTTGTAAATTTATTTTTTTATGTCGCATGTTTATGCTTTTAAGGCACATCAACATTATAATTGACATATATATAATTTTTGCTAAATTGGTATAAATTATACTGGAAATTTCAATATTTAAATTTTTTTCTTTGAAATAAGGAATAACTTTGTGATCTATATTCTTTACTTTAACGAATTTTAGTAATAATAAGTATAAAAAACTATATGTGGAGTGAATTAATCCGAATGTTATAGCTACAAGTGCAGCATCGTCAAATCCATATTCTAGCTTAGTGATTAAATTTAGAGTGGGCTTAAATTTTAAACTCATAATCTTATTTATGATTAGTTTTATGTCGCTTATAGTATAAGATTTTTCAGTAGTGATTTTTTGTTTTTTTGCTTTATTATTTTTCTTGTTTATTTTTCGGTTTAGTTTTTTATTGTATATATAAATTTCTAAAATTTTCTTTGAGTATTTGAGAGTTATTTTAATAGGGATTGGAAATAATATAATTGTTAGCGCTATAACAAACACTAGTATACCTACAAACATCACAACCTCCCATAATATAGAATACCTAATACTTGGTATTATGCCCAAAAAAATATAAAAAAATCATTGATAATTATTATTTATTTCTATTTATAATTTTAAAAAATAATTTAAAAGAGGTGCGGTTATGAAAAAGAAATATAAAATATCATTGTCGTCTTTGTGTTTATTTTTTCTACTCACAACCACAGTTCAAAATGTATATGCTGATAATATATACATTAATGCTGTAAGTGCTATAGCATTAGATGCAGATTCAAAAATCGTCCTATATGAAAAAAATGCATATACTCCCATTGAAATTGCAAGTACTACAAAGATTGTAACAGCACTTGTGGCAATAAAATGTGGGGATCTTAACAAAAAAATAACAATATCTAAAAAGGCAGCAAGTATTCGTGGATCAGAAATAGGATACAAAAGTGGAGAACAAATAAGCTTAAAAGAACTATTGTATGGCTTTATGTTAAGGTCTGGGAATGACGGAGCCATTGCAATAGCAGAAGGAATAAGTGGAAGTGTTGATGAGTTTTTAAAGCTTATGAATGAGTATGCCTTAGAGATGGGACTTCTAAATAGCAATTTTGAGTCTCCTCATGGACTTGATAGTACTAATCATTATTCTACTGCATATGATTTAGCTTTAATTACTGCAAAGGCAAAAAAAATAAAACTTTTTAATGATATAGTGGGTTCTAAAGATATTGATGCTAAAGAATACAATTTTACTAGGAGTTACCATAATATAAATAAAATCCTATGGCTTCTACCAAATTCTACTGGAGTTAAAACTGGGTATACTGGAAAGGCAGGAAAATGTTTAGTAACTTCTGTAAACATTAATAATAGAGAAGTTATTATAATAACTTTGAATTCTACAACTAGATGGAAGGAAACAGAAAAAATAGGCAAATATGTTGAAAAAAATTATGAATATAAGAAAATAATTAGTAAAGATGATATCTTGGAACGATTTGCTATAAAGAACGGGGCTAATATTGCTGAAGTAGTAAGCCAAAGAGATATTGTAATTCCAGTAGTAAAAGATGCAAAAATAGAAACTGTGATTGTGAAGCCGTTATATGACGTTTATGCACCGATAAGCGAAGGGGAGAAGGTTGGTAGAGTAGATGTATACCAAAATAATAAACTTCTGTTTACAGAGGCGCTAGTAGCTAAAAACTCAGTAGAGAAAAAGAATTTTTTAAGAGGTAGGCTCAGTAAGATCAAGAGTTTCTTCCTTCAAACTAAGTAGTGTATAGATTTTAGTGTCTTTTGTGTATGAGTTTATAAGTATAGAGATTATTGTTTGATTTGTAACAATTCTTTGATTTTTATATATTTTAATAGTATAGTGCATTGGAGGTAATAATGATGAGTTACGAACCTTATGATTGTATTGATGTAGGAAGTGAATTTTGTGCTAGCTACACTAAACTGCGACATGCAGTTTAGTGTTTTAATTTAAAGAAATTAAATTTATTAATATTTCACCTTTTTTACCATCCCAAAATATTGAGCTTACAATATTATTAATTAAAAGTCGTTTATTATTGAAATCTAAGAGATCAAAAATATCTGAAAGATCATTTGAGGAAGTAAAAAAAATATTCAAGTTATTATTATCTTTATTATATTCAAAGGAACCCGCTTTTAAATCTTCATATTTATGTGTTAATTCTTCTAATTCATTTCCCAATTTATAAATTTGAGGGCTTATATATTTAGATATGTCATTATCCAAAGATAAATGATTTATTAAAACATCAATTTGGTCCTGTTTTATCTTTATTTGTGATGGTAAACTAGTTATTTCGCATTGCAGGTCATGTTTTTTAAGGAGTTCGAATTTTATAGAAGTTAATTCACTTAATAAGAGAGTCTTGTCAATAGTCATACTTTTTAGATGATCTATAACTATGATTTCAAGTTCATCTACACGGATATTAGGATTATTACATCGAAGGCCTCTTGAATGATCTTTAGTACTACAGACATAATATTGAATTATTTTATTGGTTTCTGAACTAATATGACCATGTTTAACAATCATACTCTTACCGCATTTAGAACATTTTAAGGTTCCAGTTAGTAATGCAGAGGCAGATGTTCCAAGTCTTGGAGCTTTGTTTTTATTTTGGTCTAGTATTTGTTGAACTTTAAGCCAAGAAGTGCTATCAATGATCCCTTCATGGGAAGAAACGGCTGCAATCCATTCCGTTATAACTCGTTTAACTTTGGCACCTTTACTTTTGTTATAAGTTAAAATACCATATTTTTCATTAGCTTTACCAGTTACATTCATGCCAATAAAATTAAGATACTTCATAACATTTTCGTTTGCTCTAACATAGAGAGGGGTTCTTAATATGAGTTGAATTCTTTTCTTAGTAAAGTCAGCACCATATTTTGTTTTGATGTTATTTTTAAAAAGGTAGATAAAAACTTGATTAATAGATTTATACTCTAAATATTTATCATAAATGATTTTCACCACTGCTAATTCTTTTTTTATAGGTGACAAACCGTACATATTTTTTTCTTTGTGATTAAAATCCAAATATGATATTCTCACACTTTCATAGCCTAGAGGCGTTTGACCACCGAGCCATCTTCCAGTTTTAGATAGTTCTAACATATTATCTCGAACTCGCTCGCCAATAGTTTCACGTTCTAACTGTGCAAAAACTGACGAAATATACATCATGGCACGTCCCATAGGTGTTGAGGTATCAAATTTCTCATTAACACTTATAAAACTTATGTGTAAACTATCTAGCCTTTTTATAAGAGTAGAAAAATCAGATATGTTTCTACTAATTCTATCAAGCCTATAACAAATAAGTACCTGAAATTTATTTTCTTTTGCATCACTAAGCATTTTTTGAAATTGAGGCCTTTTTATATTTTTTCCTGAAAAACCTTCATCCTCGTATATTATAAAATCAACAATGCCTAAATGTGTGCCTTCAAGCTTGCATAGTTCAATTTGGTTTATAATTGATTCGCCACTTACTGTAATCTTTGATTTTCTGGAGTATATAGCTGCTATTTTCAATTTACACACTCCTTAATAATTGATTTAGAATACTATGTGTTACAAGATAAACATATGTATTTTAAAAAAATAATATTACGAAAAGATGATTTAACTAAATAAATTTATGCATTTACATTTTGTAACACTGAAATTCATGTAGCATAGTATAATATAATAGTTTACATGGGGGACAATAAATGAAAGTTAAATCTACGATTATATCAGAATTAGATGAAGGACAGAGGAAACTTTTGACTCAGCAGTATACAAGGATTATAGCAAGAATAATAGCTTCACAGCTATCATTACAAGAAATAAATAAACTAATTGAAAAGCTAATGATGGGTGATATTTTATTAATAAAAGAGAAACAATCTGAATATACGAAGTAAATTATACCAAAAGATGATATACTAATATAACATTATATTTAAGTATTGAATACAACAGGGTTACTAGTTCCTGGTAAGAAGTTGCGACTATCTTGTTTAAAAACTACTATTTTAAAATAAGGAGGCAAACTGGATTTGAATGCTTATGGCATTCCTCTCATGATTGAAATCACGAGTGTCCAGCCACAAAGAATGAAATTATGTGATATATGTAAAAAAAATATAGCAATGATATTAACATCAAAAGTAGAAAATGGAAAAACTGATACTTTAGCACTATGCATGGAGTGTGCTAAGAAGAGGGGCATTCCTGTAATGGATCAACTAATGCAACAAGCGGGAATATCCTCTGATGATATTGAGAACTTAAATGATCAAATGGGTAATATGTTTAAAGGCATGAATTTGGAGGATATGAACTTAGAAGACATGAACCTCGAAGATTTGGATACTTCAGATATGGATGATGAAGAAGGTGATGGAAAAAAATCAATTGGAAATATTTTCAGTGGCTTATTTGGAGCTAAAGAAGAGAATAAGGATTTTGTAGAAGATGAAGTGGAGGCTACCCAAAAGAGTAAACAGTCATCTGATGATAAATCAAAGAAAAATTTCTTTAAAAAAAAGAGAAAACACTTAGATACATATGGGATAAATCTAACAAATAAAGCAAATCAAAAGGGTATAGATAAAGTTATTGGAAGGCATAGTGAAATTGATAGAGTGGTACAGATATTAAATAGAAGAACCAAAAATAATCCTATATTAATTGGAGAAGCTGGTGTAGGCAAAACAGCCATCGCAGAGGGGCTAGCTGTAAGAATTTCTGAAAAACAAGTCCCAGAAAAATTATTTAATTCAGAAGTTTATCTTCTTGATCTCACCGCTGTTGTTGCAGGTACACAATTTAGAGGACAATTTGAAGGTCGTATGAAGTCAATTATTGAAGAAGCTAAGGAAAGCGGAAATATTATATTAGTTATTGACGAGGTGCATAATATAATGGGGGCGGGTGAAGTTCAAGGTGGTTCAATGAATGCAGCTAATATTTTGAAACCGGCGTTAGCTAAGGGAGAAATACAAGTCATTGGGGTTACTACCTTAGAAGAGTACAGAAAGTATATAGAAAAAGACGCAGCCCTTGAGCGGAGATTTCAACCAGTTCTAGTTGAAGAACCTAGTATAGATGAGACAATAGAAATTTTAAAAGGAATAAGAGTATACTATGAAGAGTATCATAAAGTTAAAATATCTGATGAAGTAATACGGGAAGTCGTAAATTTATCAGAGAGGTATATAACAGATAGATTTCTTCCCGATAAAGCTATAGATGTTATTGATGAAGCGGGTTCTAGAGCAAATTTAAAAAATAAAGGTCTTGTGGAACTAGCGAGACTCAAAGAGGAATTAGAAAAAATAAAAGCATCACAAAAAGAAGCAGATGATACTGAAAACTTTGAAAAAGCTGCACAATATAAAATGAAATTGTTCAAAATAAGAGATGATATTAATGAAATTGAAAAAACGTGTAATGAAGTTCAAATTACCTTAGAGGATGTTGCTTTTGTTATTGAGTCATGGACAAAAATTCCAATTCAAAAGATTACGGAAAAAGAGGCCAGTAAGTTATTAAATTTGGAAAGTAGGCTACACAAACGTGTTGTAGGTCAAAACGAGGCTGTTATTAGTTTGTCTAGGGCAATCAGGCGCAACCGTTCGGGATTTAGAAAAAAGAAAAAGCCTGCTTCTTTTATTTTCGTAGGACCAACGGGGGTTGGAAAAACAGAGCTAGTTAAAGCACTATCTTGTGAACTTTTTGGAAGTGAAGAAGCATTAATTCGTATAGATATGTCTGAATACATGGAAAAACATACGGTTTCTAAGCTGATTGGTGCACCACCAGGATATGTAGGTTATGATCAAGGTGGCCAATTAACAGAAAAGGTGAAAAGAAAGCCTTATTCAGTAATTCTTTTAGATGAAATAGAGAAGGCTCATCCAGATGTATTTAACATGCTGCTCCAAATTCTAGAAGACGGAAGATTAACGGATAGTCAAGGCAGAACTGTTTTCTTTGAAAATACCGTAATAATAATGACATCAAATGCAGGTACTCAGTTTAAAACAAGTGGTATTGGTTTTGTTCAAGATAATTATGATGTATTATCGGCACATGTAAAGGAAGCACTGAAAGAAACTTTTAGGCCAGAATTCTTAAATAGAGTAGATGAAACTATTGTGTTTACCCTACTTGAAAAGCAAGAACTTCGAAAAATAGTTGATTTAATGATTAAAGAAGTAGTTGATGAGGCACAAGAAAAGAATATTACTTTGGATGTTTCAGAAGCGGTAAAGGATTTTATTTTAGTAGCAGGATACGATGAAAAATTTGGCGCAAGACCACTTAGAAGAACTATTCAAAAATATATTGAAGATGAGATAGCAGAACAATATCTTAAAAATGAATTTAGAGCGGGATCAAAAATATCAATGGAATTAGTAAATGGTAAAGTTGTTATAATATAAACCAAAAGCTGCTGAAAATTTTCAGCAGCTTTTGTATTATACTATTTACCTACATTTTGCTTAGGAGTTTTATATAATTTATTGGAATTGTATAAATTGTATTGCGCCTGTACATAATTAGTGCAATTCAAAAGCACATCACATAATATGATTGCAAAAAATATATCCATTATAACGTGTTGTTTTACAAATTCGGTGGATATGATAATAAGAAATCCCACTATATTAACTGGAAATTTAATTCGTTTCATAGCATCGGTTGCGTTAATTCCTTTCATAGCTAAGTATGCAGTAATTACATGAATGCTTGGGAAACAATTAAAAGGTGCATCGGAATTATAAGTAAATATAATAAGTTTAGAAAATATGTCATCTCCTGTAACAAGAGGTCTTGGAACAGTTGTTTGAAAAAAGTAATAAGTTATAAAAGTAACAACGTAACATAAGCACAAGGTAATCATAATCTTATAATAAACATTTCTATTTTTGTAACATAAGTAAACAAAGCAAATGGCTAAGAAAAACCATAAAGTCATATAGGGTATTATAAAGATTTTTATAAGTGGTAAAACTCTATCTAAATCAGTAGTTAAATCATAAACTCCTCTTTCAGTATTATTTAAGCCCCAGTAAAACAAATTAGAAAGTGGAACACATCCAATAAGTAGTAGGGGCAATAATTTCTTAAAAACAATTTTCAAGTAATCAATCCTCTTTTCAAATATAAATTTTTATCTCAAAGATTAGTTTAACTCAGAATTATTGTATTATCAATGTTTTTTATGGAATTTTATATAATATGTAGATTGCAATATAAAATGTCCGAATTTTATATAATATTATATTTACACAAATAATATCGTATTTTGGTGTCTCAACCATGTCCTTGCCATCTGGCAGAAACGGGGGATTGTATATTATGTTCACAAATGGCAGGTAAAAATTTTTGTGACTGTGGTAACTGGCATGGGGTATGTATATATCAAGAATATGCTTCAAACAATTACAAAGCTAAAGAAGGCAGAAAATATTATAAGTGGAAAATAATAAAAAAAACTACATTCGAAGATGATATTATTATACTTACGCTACAAGGTACACAAAAATTAGTAAGTGATTTAGTTCGTCCAGGAAGTTTTATTTTTATGAGAAGGCCAGGCACAGAAACAAGTTTTGATACGCCGATATCTATAATGGATACGGATACTAGAAATAATACTATAACTATTGCTATAGAACTCAAAGGAGTTAAAACCAAAGCATTAGATTTGTTAAATGAAGGTGAAGAGATGCTTGTAAAAGCACCATTCTGGAATGGTATTTTGGGACTTCAAAACATATATACAATAAAGAACAGTAAATGTTTAATTGTAGCAAGAGGTATAGGTCAAGCGCCAATGATACCGCCACTTAAACATTTGTATTCAAATAATAATGAGATTATAGTTGTGCTTGATAATACGCCTTATAAAAATAGTTTTGTGAGTGAGTATCTAGAAAAATATGCTTTGAAAACTGTACAGGTAAATACTATATCCCGTGGTAGAATTACAGAAGAATTCAATAATATACTGAATGAAATAATTAAAGATAATGATATTAGGTTAGTACACTGTGATGCAGCAGACATTATGAATTATGAAATGATGAAGACTGTAGAAAATATAGATAAAAACATTAAATTTTCTTGTTGTAATAATTCTAAAATGTCTTGTGGAGAGGGTGTGTGCGGCTGTTGTACAAGAAAAAATAACGATCGTAAATTAAGAAGGCTTTGTAAAATGCAGACAGAACCTAAATATGTATTAGAAGGGAGGAGAATATTTTGAAGGTTATCGTAATTGGCGGTGGATGGTCTGGTTGTAGTGCAGCGATAATAGCGAAAAAAGCAGGAGCTACAGTTGCATTATATGAAAAAACGGATATGCTTTTGGGGCTGGGAAATGTAGGTGGCATTATGAGAAACAATGGAAGATATACTGCTTCAGAAGAAATGATAGCACTGGGGGCAGGAGATTTAATACATTTGACGGATGAAAATAGTAGACACAAAAACATCGATTTTCCTGGCCACAAAAATGCTTGGCTTTATGATGTAAATAAAATTGAACCGGCAGTGTCAAAATATTTGAAATCTATGGATATAGAAGTAAACCTTATTACAAGGGTAGTAGATGTTGAAAAAGAAGGTAAAAGCATTAAAGGAATATATTTATCAGATGGTAAATATATCGAAGCAGATGTATTTATAGAAACCACAGGTTCCACTGGCCCAATGGGTAACTGCTTAAAATATGGTAATGGATGTGTAATGTGCGTGTTAAGGTGCCCAGCTTTTGGTCCAAGAGTTAGCATAAGTTATAGAGCGGGTATTGAAGACTTAAAAGGGGAAAGAGAAGAAGATGTATATGGAGCTTTTAGCGGTTCGTGTAAACTAGCTAAGGAATCACTAGCTGATGATATTATAAAAGAGCTAGAAGCAACAGGAGTTGCTGTTATAAAAGTTCCAGAGGAAGATGTAAATATAGAAAAACTTAAACTAAAGGTGTGTCAGCAGTATGCTCTTAAAGAATTTGCAGAAAATATAGTTCTTCTAGATACAGGCCATGTTAAGCTTATGACGTCATATTACCCATTAGATAAGCTGAGAAAAATCAAAGGACTTGAAAACGCAAAATATATAGATCCATATGCAGGTGGAAAGGGAAACTCCATAAGATACTTATCTGTAGCACCAAGAACAAATAGTATGAAGGTCTTAGGTTTAGATAATTTATTCTGTGCAGGCGAAAAGGGTGGATTATTTGTAGGTCATACGGAAGCCATTATAACGGGGGCTTTAGCCGGTCAAAATGCTATAAGGAATTACCTGGGAATGCCACTACTTATATTGCCAAGGTCACTAGCTGTTGGGGACATAATAGCTTATGCTAATGAAAAAATAGCAACTAAAGAAGGAAGGGCAAATAGATATACATTTGCAGGAGCAGAGTATTTTAAAAGAATGCAGGAGCTGGGACTATATACCTTGGATATAGACAAAATAAAGGCAAAAGTAGATAAATTAAATTTAACCAATATATTTAATGAAAAACTTATATAGATTAAATTTTACAAGTATATTTTACTAAGTAATACAAACAATACTTTTATGTGGAAAAAATTTATTATATATGGGTTTTTAGGTCTGTTGGCAGAAGTATTGTGGAATGGTTTTGGAGCAATGATTAAAGGGGATATATTACTGAGGGGCACTACCTGTATCTGGATGTTTCCTATATATGGTCTTGCTGTATTTCTTGAACCTGTGCATTATAGGATAAAACATCTTCCGCACATTGTGAGAGGAGGCATATATATGGTTATTATATTTGCAGTAGAATTAACTTGCGGACTGCTGCTTAGATTAGTTTTAGGTTCGTGCCCTTGGAACTATGTAAATAAAACCTTGTCAATATGTGGAATAATTACACTTAGTTACGTACCGGTGTGGATTGCGGTTGGGCTTATATTTGAAAAAATACATGATACAATAGTTCGTATTGAAAGTAGTGTTTACGATAATTCTAAATGAGTTTAGATTAAATATTGTCCCGTTAAAAAAACTACAGGCAGCAGATTAAATGAAAAAAATACATTTAATCTACTGCTTGTAGCTTTTATTTACATTTATTTTGGGAAGATAAACAGTTTAATAGTGAATTAACATCTTCTTTTATTAAATCTGCACTTTGAAGTGAAAGTCCAGTGGAGCAAAGAATTTTGTTTGGTATTTCAAGGGCTTTTTTCTTCAGGTCTAGACCTTCGGAAGTTAATGTAACATATACATTTCGTTCATCTACAGTATCTCTAATTCTTTTTACTAGATTCATACACTCTAATTTTTTAAGTAGTGGAGTTAATGTGCCAGAGTCAAGGTGCAATTTTTCTCCCAGAGTTTTCACAGTTATATTATCTTTTTCCCATAATACTAAAAGAGAAATATATTGAGTATAGGTTATGTCTAATTCTTTCAATATTGGTTTATACAATTTTGTTATTTCACGGGAACAAGCATATAAAGCAAAGCATAGTTGGTTTTCTAGTTTGAGAGCCTCATCATTAATGTTAATCACTTCCTATGAATTTTTAAAGTAAATTTTTAATTGATTGTTCTATGTCCATTGGTTCTATAGGTGATTCGAACCTCTCTAAAATATTGCCTTGTCTGTCTATTAAAAATTTAGTGAAATTCCATTTAATAGAATCACCTACTAAATTTTCAGGGAATTTTTCTTGCAATATATCATGTAGATTCTTAGCACCTGGGTTATTCATATCAAACCCTTCAAATGGCGATTCACTGGTTAAATATTTAAATATTGGGTCTGCAGCGCTACCTCTAACTTCAATTTTTTCTGAAAGTGGGAAGGTTACTCCAAAATTAATTTCACAAAACTTTTTAACATCATCATTTTTTTCAGGTTCTTGTTCTGCAAACTGATTGGATGGAAAGCCTAGTATTTCTAAACCACTAGCATTGTATTTCTCATATAGTTTTTGTAAATCTCTATACTGAGGTGTAAACCCACATTTACTTGCAGTATTTACAATTAAAAGTACCTTGTCTTTGAATTGATCTAGCGAAGAATCCTCACCATCTATAGTTTTAAATTTAAAATCGTATATTTTCATAATATAATAATCCTCCTTAAATATAATTATGAATTAGTTTTAATAAATTTAAATGTATAAAATTAAATTGTATACAACTAATCTGTAATCTAAATTTAACATGTTGTTATCAAATTGTCAAGTACTTATTTTGTATAAATGATCATTATTTTATTCGTTCATAAATAATAGTGTATCATTGTTGTTTTTAAGTTAAACATATGATAAAATGTTATAAAGATAATAGTTATTAATCAACAACGAATACAAACTATATTTAAAAATTATTGGTTCATATTAAAGGAGGAGATAGTGTTGAATAATGAAGAGTTAATGGTGATAAAACAAGCGATTATAAATGAGATAGAAGGTTATGAATTTTATAACATGGCAAGTAGTAAATCTAGTTCAAAAGAAGTGGAAAATGCTTTTTTAGAATTGGCAAATGAAGAAATGCAACATGTGGTTTGGTTAAAAGATTTGTTTAGTAAAATTAAAGATAATAATGCCTCCGATTTTCAGTTGGCATTAATTCCAGAACCTACTTCACCAGCAATTTTTAAATGGGAGAATATAGATAGAGTAGATGCAGGTATTGCTGTATCTGCGTTTGGAATTGGAATACAGATGGAAAAAGCCTCAGTTGAATATTATGAAAAGGCTGCTAAGGAGACAAAGATTAAAGAGGCAAAGGAACTATATAACATATTAATTAAGTGGGAAAAAGTTCACTTGGATAAATTTTCTTCCCAGTATGAAGAGTTAAAAGAGGAATGGTGGTCAGAACAAGGGTATGCACCATTTTAATTGAATATTACTCTAAATAACGATAAAACCACCTCTCGAGTTTAGGAGAGGTGGTTTTTTATAGGGGGATAGGAACAATCAACTAAAAATTAAAATTTGTGATGGGTTTAGTCCGTTTAATATGATAAAACTATTATAGTATATATTATGAGAATTTTATAAAAAGGTTACAAAATTTTTTAGTATTTATAATTAATCCTTTAGGTATAATAAATGTTTTATAAGAGAAAATAATAAAGACGTTTCTCATGTTGCTCAAAAATAGAACATAATTTAATTCGAAGAGGAGAATGATTTCATGGAAAATAAATCGCAGTATTTAATAAATGCAAGTGATAAGATAATGAAGTTTGAACGTGATATTGATATAATCACTGGGCAAGAAATAGGCAAAATTGAATTAAAGGCCTTAGATGGACATTTTGAGTATATAACTCTAGATGATAATGCTGCAGATGAAATAGAAAAGGATTTATTTAAATATTTAAGAAATAAATAGGTTAAGGCAAAAGAAACATAATGGTAATAATGTAAATAAGATATATTTATTGGATAAGTATATCTTATTTTTTTATTGTTAGGTTAGAAATTTCATATAAAGGATGTAATTGTGATAAATATATTGTAAAATAGTACTTGTTATTATGTGAAAAATTATATTTATTAATATTTTCTACGAAAGTAAAAAAAATACATTCTAAGCTAATAATTAGGAGGAATTTCGAATGAAAAAAGTTGCAGTTATTTTTAATGGCGGTACAATCACAATGACAGTAGACCCAAGAATAAAGGCTGCAGTTCCAACGCTCAGTGGAGAAGAAATAATGGCTATGGTTACTGGAATCGAAAATTATGCAGATATAGAATCATATACTTTTTCGAATCTACCGGGACCTCATGTAACACCAGAGCTTATGATGGAACTATCTAAATATATACAAAGTTTCTTATGCAGAGAGGATATATGCGGGGTTGTAGTTACTCATGGTACGGATTCACTTGAAGAAACAGCGTATCTATTGCACCTAACTATAGATAGCCCTAAACCTGTAATTGTTACAGGCTCAATGAGAAATAGTTCGGAACTCGGTTATGATGGTCCAGCAAATTTATCTGCTTCTATTTGTACTGCCATTTCTGTGGAAGCTCGAAATAGGGGGGTATTAGTTTGTCTAAATGATGAACTTAATTGTGCAGGTGAGGTTACTAAGTCTCATTCTATGCATCTAAATACTTTCCAAAGCCCAGAGTTTGGCCCAATAGGCATTATTGATAATAATGAAGCAATATTCTATAGAGATAGCTTAAAAAAAGAACATATTATGACAGATAATATAGAAACAAGAGTAGATTTAATAAAAGCTTGTGCTGGAATGAATTCAAAATTAATTGATTTTTGTGTGCTAGAGGGCGCAAGAGGTCTTGTTATTGAGGCTATGGGAAGAGGGAATATACCACCAAAGATGGCAGAGGGAGTAAGAAAAGCTATACAAAAGGGGGTCGCTGTAGTTATTGTATCTAGATGCTTCAAAGGAAGAGTATTAGATTCTTATGGGTATCCAGGTGGTGGGAAAGAACTTAGAAATGCAGGTGTTATTTTCGGAGATAGACTACCGGGACAAAAGGCTAGAATTAAACTTATGCTTGCACTTGCAAAAACAACTGACATGAAGGAAATACAACGCATATTTGAAAGTGGAAGTTACAAAGGCAAAATAATGTAACAAAGTTAGTATCGCCGGAATAACATAATACGAAACTCGTATAAAGGGTGATATTATGAAAATAAATAATAGACTATCAAATGTGGATGAATATCATTTTAAAAAAATTGACGACATAAAAAATCAAGCTATTTTAAGCGGTAAAAGAATTATTGATTTGAGTATAGGAGATCCAGATTTAGGAGTACATTCAGATATTACAGATGCTTTAATAAAAGGATTAAAGGGAAATAGATATAATAATTATCCTCCTTATGATGGGTTAATTGAACTTAAAAAAGCTGTTATAAGATATTATAGCGTGGTTTATTCTGTGTGTTTAGACTTGGATGAAGTAATAATTCTTATTGGGTCCAAAGAAGGTATAAGCAATATAATTCCAGCTGTATGTGATTTTTCTGATGTTGTAATAGTACCAGAACCCGCATATCCTGTTTACAGTATTTGTTCAAAACTATGGGGTTGTGTGCCTTATACTGTACCTTTAAAAGAAAAAGATGGGTATATGTTAAATGTTTTAGATATTCCTATTGAAATTGTTGAAAAGAGTAAGCTTATTTTTATTAATTATCCCAATAATCCAACAGGTGCGGTAGCTACTAGTGAGTTCTATAAGCGGATTATAAAGTTTTCCTATGATAATGATATTGTTTTATGCAACGATTCAGCATATAATGAAATAATTAAGATGAATAAAAAACCTATTAGTCTTATGCAGTTTGATGAAAAAAGGCAATGTGTGGAGTTTGGAACATTATCTAAAACTTACAATATGACAGGGTATAGAATAGGATATGCTGTTGGTAATGCTAAAGTAATAAATGCACTTTTAAAGATTAAAAGTAATTGTGATTCTGGTCAATTTAGTCCAGTGCAAAAAGCTGCTATTGCTGCACTTGATTTAGAACGTGCTCACATTCAAAATATAAGAAAAATATATGATGAAAGAAGAGACGTTGCTAAAAATATTTTATTACAAAAAAATATTAGTTTTTTTGATACAGAAGCTACTTTTTATTTGTGGTGCAAAACACCTAAAAATTATACCACCAATGAGTTTTGTGAAGAACTTCTGAGGAGTAGTGGTATTGTGGTTACACCTGGAAATGTTTTTGGAAAACTTGGGTATGATTATTTTCGTATAGCACTTACAAAAGATGTGCTTGTTATTGAAGAAGCTTTAAAATCTTTAAAAAAATGTGACGAATAATATTATTATTGGTATAATATAAACTATATAGGAAATATTTTATTATAAGTGTATAATTTTTTTGTAATGTATATAATTACAAATAGATATTATTTTGTAGAATGTTAAGGTAGTCACAAGGAACATTGGAAGGATGCGTTATTATGATCAAGAGTATGACTGGGTTTGGGAGAGGAACCTGTGAAAAAGATGGTAAAAGTTTTACCATAGAGATTAAAAGTGTTAATCATAGATATTTTGAAACTAATATAAGAATGCCTAGAGTGTTAATAGCTTTCGAGGATAAAATTAGAAAAATAATCAATGAAAAGGTAAAAAGAGGAAAGCTTGATGTGTTTGTAACTCAAGGCAATTATGATAAGGAAGATGCTTACGCTTATTTGGATGAAAAATTAGCTAAAAGTTATATTAATTGCTTTAAAATTTTAAAAGATAAGTTTCAGTTATCTGGTGATATATCAGTTTCACAAATAGGTAGATTACCTGAAGTAGTAACGCTTAAACAAAAAAGTGAAGATGTTTCAGAAACCTTTGATGTTATAGAGAAATCTTTAAATGGAGCGCTTGAATCTCTTCTTTTTATGAGAGAGAGTGAAGGCGAAAAGTTACTCGAGGACCTTTCGCGTAAGTGTGATTTAGTAAATGGATTAGTTCTAAAGGTTAAAGAAAGATCGCCCTTGGTTTTTTTGGAGTATAAAGAGAAACTAACCCAAAGGCTCCATGATATTCATAAGGAAATTGAATTTGATGAGAATAGAGTTGCTATGGAAGTTGCAATTTTTGCTGATAAAGCTGGAATTGATGAGGAAATTGTAAGATTAAATAGTCATATACAGCAAATGAAGGAAACTCTAATTTTAGACGGACCAATTGGTAGAAAACTTGATTTTATCATTCAAGAAATGAATAGAGAAACTAACACTATAGCATCAAAAGCAAATGATTTAGAAATTTTAAATACAGTAATTAATATGAAAAGCGAAATAGAAAAAATTAGAGAACAAATACAGAACATAGAGTAAACAGGAGGCAGATCATGAGTATAAAATTGATAAACATAGGATTTGGAAACATTGTTTCAGCAAATAGATTGGTAGCAATAGTAAGCCCTGAATCAGCTCCAATTAAAAGAATTATTCAAGAAGCAAGAGATAGAGGCATGTTAATTGATGCTACTTATGGAAGAAGAACTAGGGCGGTCATTATCACTGATAGTGATCATGTTATTTTATCAGCTGTACAACCTGAAACAGTTGCTCATAGGTTATCTGTTAAAGACGAAGAACATATTGATGAGGCTTTGAATAATGAAGAGTAGAGGACAGCTAATTGTTATTTCGGGACCTTCCGGTGCTGGTAAAGGGACTGTATGCAAGGCCATTCTTGAAAAAAACGATTTTTGGATTTCAGTGTCTGCAACTACAAGAAGTCCAAGAAATTCTGAAATAGAAGGAATAAATTATTATTTCTTAACTAAAGAAAAATTCCTAGAAAAAATTGCAGCAGAAGATTTTCTTGAATATGCAGAAGTTTATGGAAACTATTATGGAACACCGAAGTCTGAGGTGCTAAAAGTGTTAGATAGTGGTAGGGATGTAATACTTGAAATAGACATTCAGGGTGCCCTTATGGTAAAGACAGCTTATCCAAAGGGTTTATTCATTTTTATTCTTCCACCATCTATGGAGGAGTTAAAAAATAGAATTACAAATAGAGGTAGTGAAACACCAGAGTCGTTAATAACTAGATTTACATCGGCTCATGAAGAAATAAGTTTTGTAACAAGATATGATTATGCAGTTATAAATGATACTGTAGATAAGGCTTGTGAAAAAATCCAAAGTATTATAATAGCAGAAAGATGTAGGGCTGATAGACTAAATGCAGATTTTTTAAAGGAGGAAGTAAATAATGAATAATTCAATGATTAATCCATCAATAGTAAGTTTACTAGAAAAAGTCGATAATAGGTATTCCTTGGTTGTTGCAACATCAAAAAGAGCAAGACAAATAATAGAAGGTCAAAGCCCACTTGTACATGTGGATTCTGCTAAGCCTGTTACAATAGCTATACATGAAATTCATGAAGGTGCTATTGTTGCCATTACAACAAAAGAAGGAATAAAATAGTATGGTAGTTAAAAAGGTAGTGGTTATTGGTGTTTCGGGTGGAATAGCAGTATATAAAGCGCTAGATGTTATTAGCAGACTAAAAAAAGAAAATGTTGACGTACATGTTATCATGACTAAATCGGCTATGGAGTTTGTAAATCCTATAAGTTTTCAAACTATGAGTCAGAATATAGTGATTCATGATATGTTTAACGAACCTAAAGTCTCTGAGATACAACATATATCTATTGCTAAAAAAGCTGATTTGTTTGTTGTAGTCCCAGCAACTGCTAATATAATTGGTAAAGTTGCAAATGGTATCGCAGACGATATGCTTACTACTACTATTATGGCAACAAATGCACCAGTGATATTTGCACCAGCCATGAATGTTAATATGTATAATAATAAAATAGTAAAGGGTAACATTCAAAAGCTTGCTGATTATGGGTATGATTTTATTGAACCTATTTCAGGAAGACTTGCTTGTGGCGACATAGGTGAAGGGAAATTAGCACAAACTGAGGATATTTTTGAAATTATTATGAGTGAATTGTATCCACTGAAAGATATGAGTGGTACTAAAGTTTTAGTTACAGCGGGTCCAACAATTGCACCTATAGATCCTGTAAGATTCATAACTAACAGATCTTCTGGAAAAATGGGATATGCAATTGCCAGAGAAGCTAGAGATAGAGGCGCGGTTGTAACTTTAATATCCGGTCCTTGTAACGAAAGATCACCCTTTGGTGTAAATGTAATAAAAATTAATACTAATGATGAGATGAGGACTGCAGTTTTTAATAATTATGAAGATAGTGATATAGTTATTAAATCAGCTGCTGTGGCTGATTATAAGCCTAAAATATATAGTTATAATAAGATAAAGAAAAGTGAAAATGAACTGTGCTTAGAACTTGTACGGGATAATGATATTTTAAGTGAATTAGGAGTACATAAGAAGAGGCAAATATTAGTAGGTTTTGCAGCGGAAAGTAGTGACTTACTCCAAAATGCAAAATCAAAACTTATAAAGAAAAATTTAGATTACATAGTTGCAAATGATATAATGCAGAAAGATAGTGGTTTTGGTACTGAAGATAACAAAGTGTTTATTCTAAGCAAAGATGATAATCCAATAGCTTTAGACAAAATGTCAAAAAAACAAGTTGCTAGGGAATTGTTTAATGTAATAAATAAAAAGCGCTAATGCGCTTTTTATTTATTACTGAAAATTATAAAACCAAAAGGGTGATTTTATGTATCAGTATGCTGGGGTTGTAGTAAATAATGATTCGGTTCAAGTAGATAAGGTTTTTACATATAAAATACCTATTAGTTTAATGGGCAAAGTTGATTTAGGATTTAGAGTTAAAGTACCCTTTGGCAAAGGAAACAAGACATTGGATGCTTTTGTTATAGAACTTTTCGTGGATTGTGACAATGTTAAAAACATTAAGGAGATATGGAGTATTTGTGATGATATGCCACTTCTTAAAATAACTGATATTGAACTTATAAAGATTATGAAAGCAAAATATCTTTGTACATATTTAGAGTGTATAAAAGTTATTATTCCAAGGGGTATAACTAAAGGTATTAAGAAGAAGACGGCTCAGATGTTAATTGTTTGTAAAAAATTAGAAGGTAAATTTTTAAACGAACCTTATAAGAGTATTTATGAACTAATAGAGCTTGGCGATGCGAAATACAATAAAAATGAATTTAGTAAAAGTTTCAATAAGTCATTATCATCAATAAATACAATGATAAAATACGGATTTTTAGCCACTGAAGAGGTTATAATTTATAGATATAATCAGCAAAACTATACAGAGTATGAGGAAAGAAAATTAAATGACGAGCAGCACAAGGCTGTGGATCTCATAATGAATTCTGGAGGGGGAAAATTCCTGATACATGGGGTTACAGGTAGTGGAAAGACCGAAATATATATGAACTTAGTCAGCCATATGTTAAAAGAGGGTAAGCAGTCTATAATGCTTATACCTGAAATATCTTTAACTCCCCAAATGGTTGAACGGTTTAAAGGTAGGTTTGGTCGTGATATAGCAGTTTTTAATAGTAGACTATCAGATGGAGAACGCTTTGACGAATGGATGAGAGTAAAATTTGGAAACGTTAAAATCGCCATTGGGGCAAGGTCTGCTATATTTTTACCTTTTGAGAATTTGGGATTAATTGTTATAGATGAGGAACATGAATCAAGTTATAAATCTGACAGTAATCCTAAATATGATACTCGTGAAATAGCCTATATGAAATGTGAGCTAGAAGGTTGCAAATTACTACTAGGCTCTGCTACGCCATCAATTGAAAGTTATTATAAAACTACCAAAAATGAATTACAACTTATTACTATTAATGCCAGGGCGGATGGTGCGGCCATGCCAAGTGTAGAAATTGTTGACATGAGAGAAGAGCTGATGAATAATAATCGTTCAATATTTAGTAAGTCCTTACATGAAGGCATTACCCAGGCTCTTAAAAAAGATGAACAGGTAATTCTTTTTTTGAATAGAAGAGGTTTTTCCACATTTGTATCTTGCAGAAAATGTGGTTATGTTTTTAAATGTAAAAAATGCGATATTTCATTAACTTATCACAATTCAAGTGAATACTTAACTTGCCATTACTGCGGGGAAAAAGAAAAAATTAGTAAAACTTGTCCCGCTTGTGGCAGTACTTATGTAAAATATTTTGGTGTAGGAACAGAAAAAATTGAACAGGAAATTAACAGGATTTTTCCAAGTGCAAGAACTCTAAGGATGGATTTTGACACAACACGGAAAAAGAATTCTTACGAATATATATATAATACATTTAAAAATAAACAGGCAGATATTTTGATAGGAACTCAGATGGTAGCTAAAGGATTAGATTTTAAAAATGTTACTTTAGTAGGAGTTATAGCAGCAGATTTATCATTGAATTTGCCGGATTTCAGGGCGTTTGAAAGGACATTTCAATTACTTACTCAAGTTTCAGGAAGATCAGGTAGAGGTGAAAAAGAGGGTAAGGTAGTTATTCAAACATACAATGCGGATAATTTAACTATACAATATGCAGCGAATAATGATTATGATAGTTTCTATAAAAATGAAATAATGCTTAGAGAAACTATGGATTATCCACCTTTTACAAGGATTTTAGTGATAACTATGAGTTCTGAAGATGAAAAATTGTTAATAAAAAATATACAAAATGTTGGCGTAAATTTAACATATAAGATGGGAGAAAATGATAAAATTACATTACTAGGGCCATGTCCCTGTGGAATTTCGAGAATTAAGAACTTCTACAGATGGCAAATTATCGTTAAGGGTAATATTAAAGGTGAAGTTGCACAGGAGATAAAGAATTTAGTTTATGAATCAGTAAAAAAAGTTTATACAAGTATAAGGGTTAGTATAGATATTAACCCTAGCAATATGATGTAAAATATGGAGGTTTATGTATGGATATAAGAACGACTAGAATCTATAAAGACGACAGCTTAAACAAAAATACAAAAATAATTTTTATGGGTACACCAGAATTTTCTGTGCCATCACTTCAGTCGCTTATAAATGAATTTGAAGTTTCAGAAGTTTTCACTCAGCCCGATAGACCAAAAGGCAGGGGCAAAAATTTAGCTATGTCTCCGGTTAAACAGTTAGCTATTGCTTGTAATATACCAGTGTATCAACCTCTAAAGCTTAGAAATAATGAGGAAATGATAGAAGTAATTAAAAACTCAAAACCAGATTTCATTGTAGTAGTAGCATTTGGTCAGATTCTCCCTAAGGAAATATTAGATATCCCCAAATATGGATGTATAAATTTACATGCATCGCTATTACCAAAATATAGAGGGGCAGCTCCTATAAATTGGTGTATCATTGAAGGAGAGTCTAAAAGCGGAAATACAACCATGTTTATGGATATTGGTCTTGATACAGGGGACATACTTTTAAAAGAAGAAGTTGAACTTAATAATACTATTACGGCAGGTGAACTTACTGATATTCTTAAAAGTAGTGGTGGTGAACTCTTAATTAAAACTATAAATGGTATAGTTAATAGTGAGATAGAGCAAATTAAACAGGAAAATGAGCACAGCTGCTATGCATCTATGCTAGACAAGAAAATGGCTCAGATAAACTGGAATCGAAGTAGTGTAGAAATTCATAATCTTATAAGAGGATTAAATCCTAGGCCCGTGGCTTATACTCACTACGAAGATGTGGTAATGAAAATATATAAATCAAGAGTAATAAATGAACAGTCAAATGAAAATGTTGGAAGCATTATTGAGGTTTCTAAAGAGGGATTAAAAGTAGCCACTGAAAGTGGTGTTCTACTTATTGAAGAGATACAATTCCCAGGTAAAAAACCACTAAAAGTAAAGGATTATATTATTGGAAATAAGATAAATGTGGGTGTCATCTTAAAATAAATACCTTGTTTTAAGTCGAGATAGATAAAAATCAAATAGAAAATTGAGGTAATAATATGAATAATAGTAGACTTGTAGCAATTGTAATTATAGAAAAGGTATTGAATGAAAATGCTTACTCTAATATAGTTTTAGGAATGGAACTTAATAAATCGGACTTAAGTGATAAGGACAAGGCACTAGTTACAGAAATAGTTTATGGTACAATAAAATATAAATATACAATAGATAAAATTTTGTGTAACTATGTTAAAAAGGGTATAGATAAATTAGATAGCTTTGTTTTAAATATATTAAGAATATCAATTTACCAAATTAGGTACCTAGATAAAGTGCCAAGTTTTGCAGCAGTTAACGAGGCTGTAAACTTAACCAAAAAAAAGAGCAATATAGGAGCATCAAAACTTGTTAATGCTGTTCTTAGAAGTTATCTAAGAGAAACAAGCGCAAATTATTATAACACAGAAGATGAAATTGATAGATTATGTTTTGAATATTCCTTTACGAAGGCCTTAGTAAAGCTTTTTATAAAGCAATATGGTTTTAATAGTGCTGAGGAAATTCTTAAAGGACTAAATTATAAACCTGATGTTACAGTTAGGGTTAATACTCTAAAGTTAACTTATGATGAAATATGGGAAAAACTTATAGAAAATGGGTATAATATAGAAAAAGGGAATGTAGCTCCTGAAGCGATACGAATTATTAAAGGGAAAAACATAGAGAATAATCTTTTGTTTAATGAGGGGTACATAACTGTTCAGGATGAAAGTGCAATGCTCACAGCACCTTCTATGGATTTAAAGCCAAATCAAAGGGTCTTGGATCTTTGTAGTGCACCTGGAGGAAAGACCACACATATTGCAGAGATTATGAGAAATACAGGTGGCGTTTATGCATATGATATACATCAAAACAAGCTATCATTAATCCAAGAAAATTTAAAGAGAATAGGGATTACTAATACAACTTGTGATGTTATTGATGCTACGGTATACACAGAGAATTTATTTGAAAGTGCAGATAGAGTACTTATTGATGTACCTTGTTCCGGGCTTGGAATTATTAGAAAAAAACCTGAGATAAAGTGGAGCAAACACATAAATAATATAAAAAGTATAATAGATACGCAAAGAAAAATCATGGATAATGCTTCGAAATACCTAAAAAAAGGTGGAGTGATGGTATATTCAACTTGTACTCTTAATAAAGAAGAAAATGAAGATAATATAGATTGGTTTATAGAGTCGCATCCCGAATTTAAAATTGAACCAGTATTTTTTGGACAATTGGATAATATAAGATATAATGATAGTGGTTATATTACTATATTTCCAAACCAGTACATGGATGGATTTTTTATAGCCAAAATTATAAAGTCTCGGTAGGTGTATAAATGATAAATATTTTAGACTTGAATTTAGTAGAACTAAAAGAGTGGATGAAAAATAATGGAGAGAGTCAGTTTAGAGCGAGGCAAGTTACAGATTGGATTTACAGGGGTATTTGGAAGTTTGAAGATATGAGTAATATTTCAGAGAGTACAAAAGAAAAGCTAAAAAATAATTTTTGCATAAGAATACCTGAGCTTATTTCCGAATATAAATCAAAACAAAACGATACAATAAAATATCTATTTGCACTTGAGGATGGTAATTTAATTGAATGCGTTGTTATGAAATATAAACATGGAAATTCTATATGTATATCCACACAAGTTGGATGTAGGATGGGATGTAAATTTTGTGCATCTACAATCGGAGGACTCATTAGAAATTTAACGTCTGGAGAAATGTTGTCTCAAATAATGAAAGCACAGGAACTAATTTCGGAGAGAATTTCTAATGTGGTATTAATGGGTAGTGGGGAACCTTTTGATAATTTTGATAATGTTATGAAATTTCTGGATATTGTAAATTCAGAAAATGGTTTAAATATTGGTCAAAGGCATATAACTATTTCTACATGTGGGATAGTTCCAAAAATTATAGATTTTGCTGATATTAATCTGCAAACAACACTGGCTATTTCACTTCATGCGGCTACAGATGAAGCTAGGATGAAAAGTATGCCAATTGCAAACAAATATTCTATTGCAGAAATTATAGAGGCGTGTAAGTACTACATAAGAAAAACCAACAGAAGAATAACTTTTGAATATGCTCTTGTTAAGGATGTAAATGATAGCGCGGGAGATGCAGAAAAGTTAAGCCATCTATTAAAGGGCATGTTATGTCATGTTAATTTAATTCCAATCAATGAAATAAAAGAAAATGAATTAAAAAGATCTACAAATGAAAATGTTGCTGAGTTCAAGAGAGTACTTGAAATTAATAATATTCAAACAACTATAAGGCGTGAAATGGGCCTAGATATTAATGCAGCGTGTGGACAACTTAGAATAAGCCACATTAAAAGCGAAAACTCAAATGAGGGGGTATAACAATGCTGGGGATTTTATCTGATGTCGGAAATGTTAGAAAAACAAATGAAGACTCAGTAGGTTATTTTGAAGGGGCTGATATTGCTATTTATGCTGTAGCAGATGGCATGGGTGGACACAATGCAGGAGAGGTAGCAAGTGAACTTGCTATAAATATTATAATAGAATACATCAAAGATAATCACAGTAATTTAGATATGAAAAAAGTGATTTCTGAAGCGATAAAATCTGCTAATGATAAAATTTATGATATGGCAAGTAGAGACGATTCCCTTAAAGGGATGGGTACAACTATAACAATGTGCTTATTAAAACAAAGTAAAATGGTTGTTGCAAACGTAGGAGACAGTAGTTGTTACATTGTTGACAATAAAAGAAAATTAATAAAAATAACAAGGGATCATTCACTGGTGCAACAGCTTTTAGATAATGGTAGTATAACTGAAGAAAAAGCTAGAAATCACCCGAATAAAAATATTATTACAAGAGCGCTTGGGACCAATGAATCAGTAGAAGTAGATTTATTTGATGTTAATTTAAATAATGCAATTAAATGTATTTTATGTACGGATGGCCTTAGTAACGAAGTAACCTATTCTGAAATGTCTAACATTATTACAGAAAATGATAATGATTCTAGCTGCAAACTATTAGTAGATTTAAGCAAATCAAGAGGTGGAAGAGATAACATATCAGTTATCGTATTCGAAGGAGGGTGCACAGATGATAGGAAGAATATTAGGGAGTAGATATGAACTGCTTGAAAAAATCGGTGAGGGTGGAATGGCAATAGTTTATAAAGCTAAATGCCGTTTGCTTAACCGTTTTGTTGCTGTTAAAATACTAAAAGAAGAATTTTCAAATAATATAGAATTCATGGAAAAGTTCAAAAGAGAAGCAGCATCTGTAGCTAGTCTTTCATCAAATAATATAGTTAATATTTATGATGTTGGACACGAAGGTGATGTTAACTATATTGTAATGGAGTATATTAAAGGTAAAACCTTAAAAGAAATTATACTTCAAAATGGTAGCATGGATAGTAATTTAGTAATAGACTATGGTATGCAAATTGCAAAAGCACTTGAGTGTGCTCATAAAAATAATATTATACATAGAGATATTAAACCCCATAATATTTTAATAACTGAAGATGGAACAGTTAAAGTCACAGATTTCGGTATAGCAAAAGCTGCTAGTTCTGTAACTATGACTAATACTAGCACGGTAATGGGTTCAGCTCATTATTTTTCACCAGAACAAGCAAAAGGAAGTTTTGTTGATTTTAGAACAGACATATATTCTTTTGGGATAGTGCTTTATGAGATGACTACAGGGAGAGTGCCATACGACGCAGAAAGCCCCGTATCAGTTGCACTAAAACATATACAGGAACCAGTTGTTCCACCTAAAAATATAAATGATAGGATTCCTTCAAATTTAAATAAATTAATAGTAAAAGCTATAGAAAAAGAGCCTATAAAAAGATATCAAACTGCTAAAGATATGTATTTAGATTTAAAAAGGATACAAAGTAATAGTGATTATACTATAGCAACAAATAACAATGAAAATGATTATACTAGAATTATGGCACCTGTAAACGTAGCTGACTATGCAAAAGAAGAAGATCTAAAAGATACAAATCCCAATCCAAATGTTAACAAGAAAAGTAAAACAAAGATAATAATATCTCTTGCAATAATTTTACTTCTTGTTCTAGGTAGTATTTCAGGTATAATATGGAAAACTATGCTTTCTCCAAACAAAGGTGAGGATAAAGTTGCAGAGCAAATACTAGTGCCAAAAATTATCGGGTTAGATCAGGAGGAGGCAAAAGCATTAGTAAAAGGGGAAAATTTACTTTTTACAGTAAGTGAAGAAATAAATAGTGAGGAACCTGAGGGCATAGTTGTAGAATGTTTTCCTGAGGAAGGAGCAGAAGCAGTTACTGGAGAAGTAAGAGTTAAAATAAGTAAAGGACCTAAAACTGTTAAAGTTCCTTATGTTAAAGGGTTTGATCAAATTCAGGCTAAAAACATGATTGAGCAAAGAGGGCTGGTGCTAAACACTGTTGATCAGGAATTTAGTGATTCCGCAGCTAGTGGCATTGTAATAAGTCAAGATCCGCCTGAAGACACTTTAGTCTCAAAAGGTGATAAAGTGAATTTAGTAATAAGTAAGGGAAAAGACTTTAAACCTACAGAGGTTCCAGATTTAACTGGAAGATCTGTAAGTGAAGCAGAAAGTTTATTAACAAGTAATAATTTAATATTGGGAAATAAAAAAGAAGTAGAAACTGAAGATAAAAAACTGGAGGGCCAAATATTTAATCAAAGTATTCCAGCAACTACTAAAGTTGAGGAAGGTAGCACTGTAGGCGTTAGTTATTATGTTTATAAAGAACCGGTTAAAGAACAATATGTTGTTCCGAATTTTATAGGAAAAACTGTTAGAGAGGCAAATGATTTAGCAGCAGCAGAAGACATAAACATTAAAGTTACTGGTGCAGATGAAGATATTATTGATTCTCAGGATAAAGCTGCGGATACTAAGGTTGATGTTGGAGATGCTATAACTTTAACATCCAAGGCAACAGTACCTCCAGTACCTCCAGTAACACCTTAAAATAATTAAAGGTTGTATAAAATATATTTAAAGAATATTAAATAATAAGTAAAAGATGGAGGATATATGCTAGGAGTAATTACAAAGGGTATAGGTGGACTTTATTTTGTGAAAGTTGAGGACAAAGTCATAGAATGTAAGGCAAGAGGGAAGTTTAGGTATACCGGGCTTTCCCCTGTTATTGGTGACAAAGTGGAAATAATATTAGAGACGGATACTAGTAAAGGTGTAATTGAAAAAATTTTTCCGAGAGAAACAGAAATGATACGCCCAGTTGTTGCTAATGTGACTCAAGCCTTTGTAGTTTTTGCCTTTAAACAACCTGATCTTAATATGGATCTTCTAAATAAGTTTTTAGTGCTTTGTGAACACTATAATTTAAAAATAGTTCTTTGTTTGAATAAGCTGGATTTAGTTCAGAAAATTGATGCAGAGCTTATAGAAGAACTTAAAAGCGTGGGATGTGATATAGTATTTTTAAAAGCATTAGAGGGCGAAGGACTTCAGGAGCTTAAGGCAAGAATAACAAATAATATTTCTGTTTTTTGTGGCCCGTCTGGAGTTGGTAAGTCAACTATATTAAATAGTTTACTTGGAAGAGAAGCTATGAAAACTGGAGACATAAGTAAAAAATCACAAAAGGGTAAACACACAACTCGGCACAGTGAACTTATTGAATACGAAGAAGGATTTTTGCTAGATACCCCAGGATTCTCATCTTTAAGTTTAGATTTTATAGATAAAGAACAGTTACAATATTGTTTTCCTGAATTTGAAAAACATAGGTGTGAATGTAGATTTTCTAATTGTATGCATTATAAAGAACCTAACTGTAAGGTGAAGGAAGCAGTAGAAAATAACGAAATTTATACCAATAGATACAAATTCTATGTGAAAACATTAGAAGAAATCATTGATAGGAGGAATAACAAATGATAAAAATAGCACCGTCTATACTTTCGGCAGATTTTTCAAGACTAGGAGAACATATTAGAGTGTTAGAGGAATCAGGTGCTGATATGATTCATATTGACGTAATGGATGGAATGTTCGTACCTAATATTTCTTTTGGAGTACCTATTATCAAGAGCATTAGAAAACTAACAAAATTGCCCTTTGATGTACATCTTATGATAGAAGAGCCCTCAAGATATGTGGAAGATTTTGCAGCTGCAGGAGCTGACATCATAACCGTTCATTATGAAGCTGATAGGCATATTGATAGAACCATAAATTACATAAAAAGTCTTGGAGTTAAAGCAGGAGTTGCATTAAACCCTGCTACCGCTGTAGACACAATAAAACATTTAATAAGTAATGTTGATATGGTACTTATTATGTCGGTAAACCCTGGATTTGGTGGTCAAAAGTATATTAAGTACTGCTCAGGTAAAATCAAAGAAGTTAAAGAGCTTTCGGATAAATGCAATAAAAATCTTATGATTCAAGTAGATGGCGGCGTTGATAGCACTAATATCTCAGAAGTTATAAATAGTGGTGCTAATGTAATTGTAGCTGGATCAGCGGTATTTAAAAATGATGAAATCGAGAAAAATATAAAAATTTTAAAAGCAGGAATTTAGTATGAAGATCATAATAGTATCAGGTGGTATACCTCCTTCTAGAGAGCTTCTCACAAAAGAAAACACAGAGGGTACATTTATAATTGCAGTAGATAGTGGTGCTAACTGCTTATATGACTATAAGATTTTTCCGGATTTACTGATAGGAGATTTTGATTCTATCAGTAAAAAGGTATTAGAGTATTTTAAAAAAAGTAAATGTATCATAGATACTTATCCTACAGAAAAAGATTTTACTGATACGGAAATTGCGGTTAGAAAAGCTATAAGCATGAAACCAAGTGAAATAGTATTACTAGGATGTACTGGAAGTAGAGTTGATCATCTACTGGGAAACTTAGGAATGCTTAAAAAGTGTTTGAAAAATAGTGTTAGTGCCCATATTGTGGACAAAAACAATGATATTAGGTTATCTAATACCGCAACTACATTAAATGGCACTGTGGGCCAAATTTTCTCAGTACAAGCTTATGGGGATGAAGTAATTGGATTAACTATTGATGGTGCAAAATATCCACTAAATAATTATAATTTGAAAAATGGTGAGAGTATAACTATTTCAAATGAGTTTGTATCACCTAATGTTAAGCTTAATTTTAAATCTGGAACACTGATGATAATATTATCATGTGATTAATATAAATTTAGTTCCATATAAGAAAGGTATATGTTATGCCATATGAAGGTGTAATATATACTTTTCTTTTTTTTTGTATCATTAGCAATGGTAAATCATATAATAATATTGGAATACTTTGGGAGGGGAGCAACTTATGAGAAGGCGTTATAGGCGTTTAGGAAATCAGCTTGGAGTAATTGTTACCTGTGTAGGTATAGGGGTTATATCAGTAGTAATAGTTCCATTTTGGTTGTGGCTAATTGCTGCGGGAGGAGGAATTGTTTACTGTGGGTTTACTATAATGAATCATAACAATCATTGTTAGTGATATGCATTTCATGTTTGGGAGGTAGTAGAAATGAAGATTATGACTATCAAATTGCCTAGATTTATGTCTGCAATAATTAGATTTTTTTTGAGAAGATAACATAAAAAAGTAAAATAAAAAATGCAGCTTTATAGCTGCATTTTTAATTCACAATTATATTGCACGTTGTACTTTACCAGAACGAAGACATCTAGTACAAACATGAATAGATTTAGGTGTTCCGCTAACTATAGCTTTAACTTTTTGGATATTTGGAGCCCATTTTCTTTTTGACTCTCTGTGTGAGTGACTATACTGGCTACCTGAAATAACACCTTTATTACATATATCGCATTTTCTTGACATGAAAACACCTCCTTAACCTACGAAGATAAATCTTCTCGATTGAAACACAAATTATTGTATCATAAATTAGACTACTCTTGCAAGTAAAATACAAATAATTTAGTATTAAAAGCAATTATAAAAACAATTTTCTTGAATAAATTAGTATTATAATATAAAATAATCTATATAGTGGTATAAGGAGGAGTTACAATGAAAGGTAACATCATGAAAGACAATGGAACTATATATTATTCAGAGGAGGCTTTAGCTAACATAGTTGGCATTTCTACTATGGAATGTTATGGAGTTGTTGGCATGGCACTAAAAGACGCTAAGGATGGATTTTGGCAACTAATTAAGAGTGATGGTTTAAATAGAGGTGTAAAAATTCATTCTAAGGAAAATCAACTATTTATTGAATTATATATAATAGTTGAGTATGGCACAAAGATATCTGTAATAGCAGAAAATATAATTCGAAAAACAAAATATAATGTTGAAAATTATACAGGACTGAATGTTGCAGCAATAACAGTTAACGTCCAAGGTGTAAGGGTCTAAGGGGGTACAGACAGTGGAATGCTTAAAAATTAACGGGCAAAACTTCCGTAATATGCTAATAAATGCATCAAATAGGTTAGAAGCAGAAAAAGAATATGTAAATACACTAAATGTATTTCCAGTTCCAGATGGTGATACAGGTACTAATATGTCGATGACATTTAAAGCTGCGGTATGTGAAATTGAAGATATGACAACGGAGTCTATTTCTGAGGTGTCACAAAAGCTAGCTAGAGGTGCGCTTATGGGCGCAAGAGGTAATTCAGGCGTAATACTATCACAAATATTTAGAGGCATCAGTAAAGGACTTGAAGGCATTTACGAAGCTACTGCTGAAGAATTTGCTAAGAGTATATTAGAAGGTGCTACTTATGCATATAAGGCTGTTATGCGGCCAACTGAAGGAACTATTTTAACTGTTATTAAAGCAGCTGGTCATAGTGCAGTTAATAATAATACAACTAATGTAGTTACACTTATGCAAGATATATGCAAGGACAGTAAAATTATGTTGGATAAAACTCCAGATATGCTTCCAGCATTAAAGGAGGCGAAAGTAGTCGATGCAGGTGGTATGGGACTTCTAATATTATTTAAAGGTATGTATGAGGCCTTAAATAATAACATGCAAGCTAAAATTAATAAATTGCAAACACCAAGTGCTGAATCTGAAACAGTATCACCTGGAGCACTAGGCATGCCTGTACACATAGAATTTGGGTATTGCACTGAACTTTTAGTTATAGCTTCAGACGTTGATACAAATGAACTTAAGAATCATTTTGAAAAAATTGGAGACTCAATGGTTGTGGTTGCACAGGATGAATTTCTTAAAATCCATATACACACAAATGATCCGGGACTAATACTTTCGAAAGCAGTAACACTGGGAGAGCTTTCTAAAGTTAAGATTGAAAATATGAGAGAACAACATAGAAATTTACTAGGTCTTGATTATGAAGAAGTTGTGGAACCTGTAGTAGAACCTACTTATGAAAATAAAAAATATGGATTTATATCTGTTGCACTTGGAGAAGGTATTAAAAATATTTTTGAGGATTTAGGTGTGGATATTGTAATACAAGGTGGCCAAACTATGAATCCAAGTATACAAGACATACTAGATGGCATAAATAAAATTAATGCAGATAATATATTTATATTACCCAATAATAAGAACATACTTATGGCAGCATTACAAGCAGCCGATTTGTCAGATAAAAATGTGATAGTTATTCCTTCTAAAACTATCCCTCAAGGAGTAACGGCTGTAACCATGTTTAATGCAGAAGTTAGCGTGGAGGAAAATGAAAATACTTTAAAAGAAGCAATTAAGAATGTTACAACAGCTTCTGTAACATTTGCAGTTAAAGATACAGAGTCAGATGGTAAGATAATAAAAGAAGGAAATATTTTAGGATTAGTAGAGAATAGCATTAAAGAGGTTGGAACAGATATTTATAAAGTATGCGAATTAGTTATAGACAGTATGATAACCGAGGATAGTGAGCTTGTTACGATTTTTTATGGCGAAGATTGTAATTCAAGTGAAGTTGAGGAGTTTATTTCTGCACTAGAGCTTAAATATCCAGATATAGATATTCAACATTATAATGGAAAACAACCATTATATTATTTTATTGCTTCAGTTGAATAAAAGCCTTAGGGCTTTTTTTCATATATAGTTTAAAATTTTATTTTTGGAGTGGTATTTGTGGAAATTAATAGCGATATAAAATATATAAAAGGTGTTGGCCCTAAAATGGCTGAAATTTTAAATAAGTGTGGAATTTTTAATGTGTTAGATTTGTTGTTATATTTTCCTAGGGATTATGAGCAAGTTTCTGTTGGGAAAAGTATTCTAGAATGCGTAGCAAGTGAAAAAATAATTGTAGAGTGTATAGTTTTAGATATATTGAGAGATCTTAGATTAAAAAATAATAAAACTCTTTCAACAATAGTATTCTCTCAAGATGGAAACAAATTCAAAGGTAAATGGTTTAATCAAACCTATGCAAAAAATAGTTTTAAGATATCAAATAAATACATAATAACAGGTAAAGTTGATAAATTTAGGGATGAAATTACAATTATGAATCCTAAAATAGTAAAAAATACATCAATGGATATAAATAAAATTATCGCTGTGTATCCACTTAAAAATAATGTTACTAATAGTTTTTTTAATAAAATTATATCAGATGTGCTTTGTAACGTTGAAATAACAGAGAATTTACCGCAGTGGCTCCTTAAGAAATATGATTTTTGTTCTCTAGACGCGGCAACTCGAAATATACATAGCCCTAAAAATTTACAACTTCTTAATGAATCTAAAAGGAGGCTTAAATTTCAAGAGCTATTTAACTATTCATTAAAAATACTGATGCTAAAAGAGTTTATAAAGTATCATAATGACGGTATTGTGTTTAAAATAGCTCCAGAACTTACTATCTTAAAGAAATTGCTTCCGTTTGAGCTAACTAGGGCACAAAGCAAAGTTGTAAGGGAAATACTGATAGATCAAAAGAAAGACAGAGGCATGAATAGACTACTTCAAGGGGATGTTGGAAGTGGTAAAACTATAGTGGCTATAATTACTATGTTCAACGTGGTAAAAAATGGATATCAAGCTGCGCTTATGGCACCAACAGAAATTTTAGCAAAGCAACATTACGAAGAAATTAAAAATGTGCTAAAAGATTTTCCGCTTGATATACAGCTATTAAGTGGAAGCACATCGCCCAAAAATAAAGAACTAATTAAGGAGCAGTTAAGAAATGGAACTATTGACATAATTATTGGAACCCACGCACTTATTGAAGATAATGTAGAGTTTAAGAACTTAGGAATGATTGTTACTGATGAACAGCATCGTTTTGGAGTATCGCAAAGAAATAGATTTTCTAATAAAGGTAAAAATATAGATATACTTGTAATGACAGCTACTCCTATTCCAAGAACCCTATCACTATATTTATATGGTGATTTAGATGTATCTATTATTGACGAATTACCACCAGGAAGACAGAAAATTGATACATCTTATGAAAGTATGACGTCGAGCAGTCACGTGTATGAGTTTGCACTAAGTGAAATTAACAAGGGAAGACAAGTTTATATTGTTTGTCCACTTGTAGAAGAAAATGAAGAAATGAAATTAAGCTCTGTCCAAGTGCTTTATGAAGAATTGAAAGAAAAATATTTTAGTTCTATAGAAATAGCAATGATATATGGTAAAATGAATGGTAAACAGAAAATAGAAATTATGGATAAATTCAAAAACGGCGAAATTAAGGCATTAATTTCAACTACTGTAATTGAAGTTGGGGTAAACGTACCTAATGCCACAATTATGATAATTGAAAACTCAGAAAGATTTGGTCTTGCACAACTTCATCAACTTAGAGGAAGAGTAGGAAGAGGCGAACATAAGTCTTATTGTATATTACTGGCTAAGATTACAAGTGGCATAGTGAAAAGAAGACTAGATATACTTATCAAAAGTAATGATGGCTTTTTTATCGCTGAAGAAGATTTAAAAACCAGAGGTGGTGGAGAATTATTTGGATTTAAGCAACACGGGGAATCGGGTTTAATTTTAGCTGATGTAATTGAAGATATTAATATTTTAAAGTCTGCAAATAGTGAGGCGAAAAAATTAATAGAAAGTGATAATATGGAAGACAAAAAGATAAAAAATAAAATAATAGAAAAAATAGAACAAAATTCTAACTATATATGTTTTAATTAAGGAAGTGAATATCTTTGTATAAATTACATATATATGATAAAATATTATCGAAACTTGCTTGAATGGAGGAAAAAACATATGAGAATTATCGCAGGAAGTGCAAGAGGAAGAAAGCTATTATCCCCAATTGGAATGGGAACTCGGCCCACATTGGATAGAATAAAAGAATCGATGTTTAGTATAATACAAAATAAAATAAGAGATTCTATTGTGGTTGATATGTTTTCGGGCACAGGTAGCTTAGGCCTTGAGGCAGCAAGTAGAGGGGCGTCAATGTGCTATCTAATTGATATGGGTGACACTACATTTGAAATGTTACAAAAAAACGTAGATAATTTAAAGTTCAATGATAAATGTAAGTGTTTAAAAGGTGATACATATAAATATATGCAACAATTTGTAGATGAGAAAGTAGTGTTTGATTTGATATTTATAGATCCACCCTACGCTAAAGACATGATTCCACCTGCTATCGAGATTATTGCAACAAATAGGCTTTTAAGTAAAGGTGGACTTATTGTTTGTAAAATAGATTCATCAGAAGAAATATACCAAGGGAATTCTATTATTAACCTTTCTGATTTAAGAAAATATGGTAATACTACAGTACTTATTTATGAATATAAGGAAACTGATAATTAATAATTATTAGCTTTTCTAGTGGAAAAAGTGGAGGAATAAAATGAAAAAAGCAATTTGCCCTGGAAGTTTTGATCCAATAACCAACGGACATTTAGATATTATTGAAAGGGCGTCTATAGTTTTCGATGAATTAATTGTAGGTGTACTAGTTAATCCTGAGAAAAAAAGTCTCTTTTCTGTAGATGAGAGAGTTGATCAAATAAAAAGACTGGTGGGAAAATTACCCAATGTAAAAGTTAAAAAATTTAGTGGGTTACTTGTCAATCTAATGAATAAAGAAGGCGCGGGGGTTATTATAAAAGGACTTAGAGCTGTTTCGGATTTTGAATATGAGTATCAAATGGCATCAATGAATAATAAATTGGATCCAAGTAAAGAAACTGTGTTTATGATGACAAAAGCAGAATATTCATATCTAAGTTCTTCATCAGTTAAACAGGTTGCAATGTTTGGTGGATGTATTAAAGGCTTAGTGCCAGATGAAATCATTCCAGATATTATGAGGAAAATTAATTCTAAATAGGGGGGGGCAATTATGGATGTTATAAAGCTTTTAGAATATCTTCAAGAAATTATCGAGAGTTCGTCTAGAATACCAGTTACAGGTAAGGCAGTTATAAATAAAAAAGAAATATTGGATATAATTGATCAAATTATAAATCACTTGCCAGATGAGTTTAAAAAAGCTGAGTGGATTTGTGATGAAAAAGAGCGAATTCTTGTTGATGCTAAAAACCAAGCAAAGATTTTTGAGGAAGAGACTATTGATAAAATAAGAAGAAGAGTTGAAAAGCAAGACTTGGTTAAAGAAGCTCAAATAAGAGCTGAAGAAATTGTAGCCTCAGCTCAAAGAGATGGTAAAATTATGCGCCTGGGTGCTAAAGACTATGCTGACGAAATATTATCTCAATTAGATAAAGAAATCGAAGCAAAAGGTCAGCAAATGGTACATAATATTAAAGAGGATGTTCAAGAGTTCCTAACTTCTATGCAGGGAAAAGTTACAGATACAACATCGTCCATAAGAGAAAATGTAAAAGAGCTAAGAAGTATGAAATAGTTTAATTATATTTGCAAAAAATATGGGGATAAATAAAACAAACAAAATCAGAATATATAAATTACTATTACTATATATGCTGGTGTTATTAAAAGCGAAAACAGATGTGGTATGTAGGAAAACAAAGTATAAAATTATTGATAAGATTGAAGAAATTATTGCTTGAATAAATTTTCGGACCACGTATTTTTTTATTGATACATTATATTTATATGTATAACTATAAACTTGAGATATGATAGACAAGCCGCTAAAAGCAATTAAAAAACTGAGTGTTGGAAGTTTTACAATTAGGCTTAAATTACTGGAAGATATTAAATTGCAACCATTAGTTACTTCTAACATTCCAAGGATTAAACCCTGTATAAAATCACTAGAAAGACCAACAAATAAAGAAAGATCATTAAGGGCAATGTTAAATATGACATTGTCTTTTACTATTCCAGTTATTACGGAGAATATTACTATAAAACCACCTATATTTAGGGAGTTTTTTATGGCATCTTCAATACTGTTTTTGAATACTATACCAATATTTATTTGCGAAGTTAGATTTTTTTTAATATCATTGTTTTTAATATTATTTTTATTGAAAGAATTCTTTGAAGGGATAACAAATCCCATAAATAAGCAGGAGAGAATATTAGAAAGCAACAATACATAACCAATTTTACTATTTGACATCATAGAAGCACCTACTGTACCTATAACAAATAAGGGGCTTGCATTAGAAGCAATATTAAGCAATCTCTCACAGGTAGCTAAGTCAATTGCTTTTTTTTCGTATAGATTGCAAGTGTATCTTGCACCCAGGGGATAACCGCAAAGCACACTGACTATGAGTGCGATAGTAGATTTTTTTGGTAGTTTTAGCGGTGTGCAAATTATATTTCCTAAGAGCTTAGAATAAATATTAATGCCATCGTAGTTTATTATAATATTTATTAGGACTAAAAATGGGAAAAGAGAAGGGAAAACTGCATTAAAAAATAATTTTGCACCAGATATAGTGTAGTGAATACAAAGATTTGGGTTAAGTATCATTTGAAGAATAATAAGTGAACAAACTATTGTTATTAAGAGATTTATCCTTAAAGTTTTAAATAATTTTAGTAATAAAAATATTATAGAAATCAATAATACAATTAATAGTAACCTCAAGTCTAAACCCCTTTTTAAATAGTACTTAATTAAATATATTTGAAAGCACGTAAACTTATGTATTCTAAAAAAAAATTAATCTATAATTATAGGTGATATTAAATAATCGCTATTATAAGTTAAATTACTATTTATAATGCTATATGCTGCTGTAGATTGAATATCTAGTTTCAAGGTCTCACCTTGAACTTTTGGAAGTTTAGTATAAAGTGGAATGTTACTGTTGGATTTTATAGATTTTAAAATTGACTTCCCGTTTGAGTTAAAACCTAAAACCCGCGCATAGGGGCAAGATATTGATCTTAATTTTTCAGTATCAAAGCCATCAAATCCAATAAAATATTGACATAGGATTCTACTAAGTCTTGTATATGTGTAACGCCTGCTCTTCATATCTTCAAGTGCATTAGAATAGTTTATATTATTTTGGAGGGATGTAATAATCTTATTATGGAGCCCTTCAGACACATCTGGTAGATTCACCAAAGAATTTTTTGATGTAAGGCACTTGTGCTTTATGTAAGGGAACATGGAATCTTCAAAGGTGAACTTATAATTTTTTGAGTATAAATTTTGGATTTCAGCTAATACTGAATTTGGAAGGTGGCCTTTTAATTTATCTAATGCACCATTTTCTTTGATGAACTTTCTTATGGCGGTAGCACTTGAGAATTCGTCATTTAAAATATTACTTTTAAAAGAGGCACCTTCTCTTTTTAAGGTGTAAGGCGTAATAGAACTATTTAATTTAATTAAACTTTTACAATACTCGATACCTAATATGTTATTAGAGGAATTTAAAAACTTATGAAATAATGCACTTGACATGTCAAATTTCGAATTTTTCAAATAATCATAAAGTGCATTAGCTCTAGCTAGTGGAAATACATTACCTTTGGATAAATGTGACTTTAATAATAATTTAAATTCAAGGGGTTCATTGGATAATATATTGGAAATACTATTTATAGGGTCAATATCACCCTGTTCGCTGCCAAAGCAAATATTGTCCACTACTCCTAAGCTATTTAAAAGACTCACAGCGCCATAGGAAAAAAACTCTGCTGAAGACACACTGTAAATAGTTGGTAGTTCTAGTACTAGATCTACCCCGTTATTTAAAGCCATTTTAGTTTTTGTCCATTTGTCCATAGTAGATGGAATTCCACGTTGAGCAAAATTCCCGCTCATAACACAAATTAGCACATCGGAATTTGTTAGTTCTTTGGTTTTATTAATATGATATAAGTGACCATTATGTAATGGATTATATTCAACAATTATTCCGGAAATATTCACCGAACCATCTCCTAATAGATTATTTTAAACAAAGATTAAATTAGTTAAAGCTATTATATAATATAAAACAAATAAATAAAAGCATGTATATTGGAGTGGAAAGTAGAAAAGATTGAAAATTCATAATTTATGAAATATAACATTATGTAAAGCATTTTGGCATTTAGTGTTGAAATGTATGGTGGAAAAGTAGTATATTATTAGTGTACACAAGTCAATAATAACAGAGAGGAGAAACAAGAATGACATTTATAGAGAAAATATGTAAAAGAGCACAAGAAGATAAAAAAAGAATAGTACTTCCAGAAGGGGAAGAAGAAAGAACTATAAGAGCTAGTGAAATCATAAAAAATAATTCAATAGCTAATGTAATATTAGTAGGGGATAAAAGTGCAATACAAACAAAAGCAACAGATTTTGGGGTTAATCTTTCTGGTATAGAAATAGTTGACCCAAAAACTTCTGAAAAAACTGATGCTTATGCAAAAGAGTTTTATGAATTAAGAAAACACAAAGGAATGACTTTAGAAAAAGCATCACAGACAATGCAAGATACCATGTATTTTGGAACTATGATGGTTAAAATGAACGATGCTGATGGATTAGTTTCAGGAGCAATACATGCTACAGGAGATTTACTAAGACCCGGAATGCAAATTGTTAAAACTGCACCAGGAATTAAGGTTGTTTCAAGTTTCTTTATAATGGAATTACCTAACAATGAATATGGAGAAGATGGACTTCTTTTATTCGCAGATTGTGCTGTTAATCCAAATCCTAATTCAGAAGAATTAGCGTCTATAGCTATTAGCACAGCAGAAAATGCAAAACTTTTATGTAAATTTGAACCTAAGGTTGCAATGTTATCTTTTTCTACTATGGGAAGTGCAAAGCATGAATTAGTTGATAAAGTAGTAAAGGCTACTGAAATTGTAAAGAATGCTAGACCTGATTTACAAATTGATGGAGAGCTTCAGTTAGATGCAGCTATCGTTCCCAGTGTAGGAAAACTAAAAGCACCAAGTAGTACTGTAGCTGGAAATGCAAATGTTTTAGTGTTCCCAGACTTACAATCTGGAAATATCGGATACAAATTAGTGCAAAGATTTGCTAAGGCAAAAGCTATAGGACCTGTAAGTCAAGGATTTGCAAAGCCTATAAATGATTTATCAAGAGGTTGTAATGTAGAAGATATAGTTAATGTTGTTGCTGTAACAGCAGTTCAAGCTCAAATTCAAAAATAGTTTTTAAATACATAAGCTTAGGAGGTAAATCCAATGAAAATATTAGTTATAAATTGTGGAAGCTCATCGTTAAAATATCAATTGATAAATATGGAAAATGAAGAATGTTTAGCAATTGGATTAGTAGAAAGAATAGATATAGAAGGATCAAAACTCACTCAAAAGGCTAAGGGTGAAAAATATCTAATTGAACAGCCAATGAAAGACCATACAGATGCCATTAGATTAGTGCTTGGAGCGCTTGTAGACAATGAACATGGTGTTATTAAAGAATTGTCTGAAATAGGTGCTGTGGGACATAGAATCGTTCATGGTGGGGAGAAATATGCTGGATCAGTTATAGTGACAGATGAAGTGATGAAAAACCTACAAGAATGTGCTAAACTTGCACCGCTTCACAATCCTGCTAATATAATTGGAATAAATGCTTGTAGTGCATTAATGCCAAATATTCCAATGGTAGCTGTATTTGATACCGCATTCCACCAAACAATGCCAGAAGTTGCATACATATACCCACTGCCATATGAACTTTATACTGAAAATAGCATTAGAAAATATGGATTTCATGGAACATCGCATGACTATGTTTCAACTAAAGCAGCACAAATGATGGGTAAAGATATAAAGGATTTAAAATTAATTACTTGCCACTTAGGAAATGGAGCAAGTATTTGTGCAGTTCAAAATGGTAAATCAGTAGAAACAAGTATGGGATTTACCCCACTTGAAGGAATAGCTATGGGAACTAGATGTGGAAGTATAGACCCAGCTATAATTATATATATAATGCAAGAATTAAACTTAACAATTGATGAAGTAAATGATATGATGAATAAAAAATCAGGAGTCCTTGGAATATCAGGAATAAGCAGTGACTTTAGAGATATAGAAACTGCTGCATGGGAAAACGGAAATCATAGAGCACAGTTGGCACTTGATGTATTTACCTATAAAGTTAAGAAATTCATAGGTTCTTACGCTGCAGTAATGGGTGGAGTAGATGCTATTATATTTACAGCAGGACTTGGTGAAAACTCTCCAGAAACAAGAGAAGATGTTTGTTCTGGACTGGAATTTTTGGGGGCTGTTTTAGATAAGTCTAAAAATAAGGTTCGTGGAAAAGCTGTAGAAATAAACACAGAAGATTCTAAAACTAAAATATTTGTAATACCAACTAATGAAGAATTAGTAATTGCAAGAGATACTGAATCTTTAATAAAATAAAAACATTGCTAATTTTTATGATAAATAATTCTTGACTTTTCACTCTATTGTTTATATAATAGTCTGTGTTTGATGTAAGTAAAAAACAATTTAGTTAGGAGGGACATGAAGCTTTGCTCGAGCTGTATAATTTTTATTATACAAGGTATAAAGATTCTTTTATATGAGAAAAAACTGAATGGCATTTGGTTTTTCAGAGTGGATATTATGGTAATAGATGTTTCAGAAATATTTGGTAATAAAAACAGAAGGAAAGAAATTCATTTAGATTTTCAAAAGGATAAATTTTGGTATGATAATGAGTTTATACAATTCTCTAAACCAGTTGTGCTAAATTTGATTTTCAAACCTATTGATCATGAAATGGAGTTAACTGGAAGTATTGAGACAGAGCTGTTACTGGAGTGTTCTAGATGTCTTGAGACCTTTTCACATTCAATAAATATTGAATTTAATGAAAGATTGTCGAAAACTCTACATAGCGAAGATGAGGATATTATTTTTATTAAAGATGATAGATTAGATTTAAATGAGATTGTGGAAAATAATATCATTTCAATGTTGCCTATAAAAAAACTTTGCAATAGTGATTGTAAAGGGTTATGTCATCAGTGTGGAATTAATTTAAATCATAATTCATGTAAATGTGAAATTGATGATATTGACCCAAGATTTGAAAAGTTAAAAAAAATGTTTTCAACTGATTAAGGAGGTGTTACAATGGGAAATCCAGCTAGAAAATTTTCTAAAGGTAGAAGAGATTCTCGAAGAGCGCAAACATTTAAACTTGGTTTACCAGGAATAGTTGAGTGTCCTCAGTGCCACGATATGAAACTTGCTCACAGAGTATGTAAAAACTGTGGTTATTACAAAAATAGAGAAGTTATTGCAATGGAAGCAAAATAAAAAGAAAGTCGAAAGACTTTCTTTTTATTTATAATTATATTCTATTAGGATATTAATAATACTAGGAATTCTTGCACATTATAGTATATAATATAAATATGTATTATTTATAAGGCACATTCAAAGTGAGGGTTTAAAATGGTAGTTGTTGTAGATGGTATGGGGGGGGACTTTTCTCCTAATGCTGTAGTTTGTGGATGCATAGAAGCTATAAAAGAATATGATGTAGAGATTCTAATAACAGGTCAAGAGGATTTAATTAGTGAAGAGCTAAAGAAGTATACCTATGATTTGAGCAAAATAAAAATTATTGATGCTAAAGAAGTTATTAGCACAAATGAACATCCAGTAATGGCTATTAAGAGAAAAAAAGATTCGAGCCTAGTAAAAGCCTTGAACCTTGTAAAAATTGGAGAAGCAGATGCTGTTATTTCAGCTGGAAGCACTGGTGCTTTTTTAGCAGGATGCACTCTTATAGTAGGAAGAATAAAGGGAATAGATAGGCCAGCTTTGGCACCGGTATTACCTGGTAAAAAGGGACCTTTTATGATAATTGATTGTGGTGCAAATGCAGAGTGTAAACCGCATTATTTAGTACAATTTGGACTTATGGGTAAAACATATTTTGAAAATATTCTGAAAATAAATAATCCATCTGTAGGCCTTGTAAACATAGGAACTGAAGAAGAGAAAGGTAATGAACTTTCAAAATCAGCTCATAAACTACTAAAGGTAGCAAATTTGAATTTTGTAGGTAATGTGGAAGCAAGAGAAATTCCTACGGGAGATATTAATGTAATTGTTTGTGATGGATTTGTAGGAAACGTAATTTTAAAACTATATGAAGGGGCAGTTGCTAATATTTTTGATATATTAAAAACTGGTATAATGAGTTCCTTTAGAACTAAAGTTGGGGGAATACTACTAAAACCAGTATTTAAAAAGTTTAAGAAGGATTTTGATTATAAAGAATATGGTGGAGCTGCGTTTCTGGGAGTAGATGGAATTTGTATAAAAGCTCATGGCAGTTCAGATGCTAAAGCTTTTAAAAATGCAATAAGGCAGGCCACAATATTTTATGAAAATAAAGTTGTAGATAAATTAAAATTAGAAATTGAAAATTTATCTCAGCAAGAAAAAAACGTGTAATTTGTAATTTAATAAAAGGAGGTGAAAATATTATGTTTGAAAAAATCAGAGCAACTATAGCATCACAATTAAGCATAGATGAAGAAGAAATAAAAATGGAATCATCTTTTATGAATAATTTAGGCGCTGATTCTCTTGACATTGTGGAACTTATAATGGCATTAGAAGAAGAGTACGAAATAGAAATTCCTGATGAAGATGTTGAGAAAATTACTACTGTGGGCGATGTAGTAGAATATATTAAGGCTCATACTGAAGATTAATACAAGGCCCCGCATTACAGCGGGCCTTTAACTTTTTGGAGTTTATTTTTGAATTTACTATTAAATCATTTTCAAAAGTAAATTGAAGAATAAACTTTATTAATTTTTTTTAGTTAATAGGAAGATAATAATTAGTATGAGATATTTAAATAAACTTCCGAAAAGGAGTAATGATTATGAAAATCGATATAAAACTACAGCAACTAGAGGAAAAGCTTGGGCTGAATTTTGGTGATAAGCAGCTATTAAAAGTAGCGATAACACATAGTTCCTATGCAAATCAAAAAAGAGTGGTTGAATTTAATGAAAGACTCGAATTCCTCGGAGATTCTGTATTACAAATTATAATATCCGAATACTTATATTGTCATTTTACTGAAAAGCCCGAAGGATATCTAAGTAAAATTAGATCGTTAATTGTTTGTGAAAATTCTCTTTGTGACATAGCTAATGGATGGGAACTTGGAATGTATATGAATATGAGCAAAGGTGAAGAAATTACTGGTGGTAGAAATAGGGTTTCAATATTGGCTGATTGTGTTGAAGCAATAATAGCTGCTATATACTTGGACAAAGGAATAGAGTATTCTAAGACATTTATACTTAAAAATTTTAAAAGGACAATTGAAAAAGCCATTAGCAATGAGATAGTCTTGGATTACAAGACTAAGATTCAAGAAATATTACAGCAGAACGGAGAAGTGGATATTTGTTATGAACTTGTAAAATTTGAAGGTCCACCACACAGAAGAGAGTTTTTCGTGAATTTATTAATAAATCACGCTATAAAAGGATCAGGCAGAGGTTACAGTAAAAAAGAAGCAGAACAAAATGCAGCTAAAGAAGTTATCATAAGGAAGGAGGGTTTGTATGAGTAATTTGCATTACATTATCCCTATTTTTGTTCCACATGAAGGGTGTCCACATGAATGTGTATTTTGTAATCAAAATAGCATAACGGGCACAAAGGGTACAAAGGTAAAAATTGATGCAATATATGTGGAGAAAACAATAAATGAATACTTAAAAACAATAACAAATAAAGATGCCCTTATTGAGGTATCATTCTTTGGAGGAACTTTTACAGCTATAAAAATGGAAAAACAAATAGAGCTTTTAACTGTTGCTAAGAAATTCAAAGATAATAATAAAATAAAATTCATTAGATTATCTACAAGACCAGATTATATTGATGATAATATATTGCTAAATCTTAAAAAATACTCTGTAGACATTATAGAACTTGGAGTTCAATCATTGGATACAGAAGTCCTATTAAAATCTGGTAGAGGTCATACTGCTGTTGATGTGGAAGATGCTTCAATACTTATAAAGAAGTATGGGTTTACCTTAGGACATCAAATTATGATAGGACTACCCTCGGACAATATAAATAAAGATATAGATACGGCTAAAGGAGTTATTGTTCTTAAACCAGATATTTGTCGGATATATCCCGCTCTTGTAATTAAAGATACACCTATGGAAAGCATGTATGCACAAGGAAAATTTGTACCGTATTCATTAAATGAAGCAGTAGATATAAGCAAGATTATTTACATTATGATGATTGCAAACAGAATAAATGTTATTAGGATAGGGTTACAACCCACTGAAGAAATTTCAAAAGGCAATGACTTAATAGCAGGACCATTTCATCCTGCATTTAGAGAGCTAGTGGAAGGTAGTATATATAATGATTTGTTATACTATGTAATTATGAATAATATCAATAGTAACACTAGTCGCATTAAAACAAATAAGGTTTTAGTGAAAATCAATCCGAAAGATATATCTAAACTTTACGCCAATGGTAAAATATATTTTAATGATATGAAAAAACATATAAATACAATGTGTATAGAGGTATCTCAAGATATTTCTATAGAAATTGGAAGCGTTGGTGTAAGTATAGGGATTGAATGTATTATTATGACCGTATATGAATATGCATCAATGAAGTATAGTGAAGAATTTTAATTTATTATAGAAAAACCGTATACGCGGTTTTTCTAATTTATGTATAAACACTATGGATTGATATTTTCATGAAAATGCACTAAAATAAAGAGTAGCATAAAAATTAAAATATGAGGTGAATTATGAGTAAGAAAAAAAGAGAAAAAAGACAAAAAATATTGATTTATGGCATAGTTGTAATTTTTGTATTAGGTTTCATATTGCCAATGTTATTTAGGTAAAATAGGAGAGTGTTCCCATGTTTTTGAAATCTATTGAAATTCGAGGATTTAAATCCTTTGCAGATAAAACAGAATTAACATTCAAAAAGGGCATTACGGCAGTAGTAGGCCCTAATGGTAGTGGGAAAAGCAATATATCTGATGCTGTTAAATGGGTACTTGGGGAACAAAGTGTAAAAAATCTCCGTGGGGATAAAATGGAGGATGTTATATTTGCAGGTACTCAGTTTAGAAAACCAGTTGGCCTTGCACAAGTTTCCCTTACTTTAGATAATAGTGACAGCGCGCTTAATATTGATTATTCTAATGTGACAATATCTAGAAGATTATATCGGTCTGGAGAAAGTGAGTATTTAATAAATAATACATCTTGTAGATTAAAAGATGTTCAACAGCTTTTTATGGATACGGGTATTGGAAAAGAAGGGTACTCAATTATTGGACAAGGTAAAATTGATGCTATTTTGAGTGGAAAAACTGATGATAGAAGAAAACTATTTGAAGAGGCGGCAGGTATTGTAAAATTTAAGACAAGAAAAGAAGAAGCTCAAAAGAGATTGGACAATACAGAGCAGAATATGATTAGAATAAACGATATTTTAAGTACCTATGAAGAAAGATTAGAACCGTTAATGAAAGAAAGTGAAAAGGCAAAGAAGTTTTTAAAGTACTTTGAACAGTTAAAAAGTAAAGAAGTAAGTTTGATTATTGATTTTATAAATAAAGTTGAAGAAAAAATGAAAATTTTACAGGGTCAATGTGCTAAATTAAATGATGATGTTGTAAATTACACAGATATAAAAAATAAGGTAAGAAGTGATAGTGAATACTGGAAGGCTGAATCTGAAAAATTTGAAACTAAAAACCAAGAAGAAAAACAATTATATTATAATAACAAGCTAATTTACCAAAATAATACTTCTGAAATAAATATTCAAAATGAGAGAATACAAAATTTAGATAAAGTTATTAATAAAACTTCAGAAGATAGTGATGACGTTCATAAAAAACTTCTGGTTCTTAAATGTAATTTGGATGAACTAGAGAATTCTTCTAATAATATAAAAAATACTCAAGCAGAAATACAAGAAAAAATTGGATATGAAGAGAGAAAAATTGTAAACATTCAAGAAAACATAAAAGTCCAAAGTGATGAAGCTAGAAATCTAAAAGAAGAAGAGCAGTTTATAATCCATAAAACTATGGAAATTAGTAATAAATTATTGATTCTAAACAATAATATAGAGAGTGCTGAGAAAAGAGTGGTTTTCTTAGTGAATAAAATTGAAAACATTGGTGAGGAAGTAAAAATAAATACCAACACAAAATTAGATTATAAAAACCGAGTGCAACAAATTATAAGTAAAATAGAGGATTATGAATTAGTAATTAATGAGAACAAGCAGAATCATAGTAAACTCCAAAACATTTTAACCAATGATGAAACGATTATAAAAAACTGTAATATTAAAATGAGTAAAACAGAAGCTAATTTTAATGTGCTTACAAATTTAGAAAAAAAGTTTGAAGGCTATAATAAGTCAGTAAAAAATTTAATGGAGCATATAAATCAGGGTAAGGTAGGGAACATTTCTGAATGTTTCGTACTTGGAGAGGCTATAAAGGTCGAAAAAAGATTAGAAGTAGCAATAGAAATTGCATTGGGTGGTTCTATATCACACATAATAACAAAAGACGAAATCGTAGCAAAAACATTAATCAATTATTTAAAGGGCCATAGTTTAGGAAGAGCTACATTTCTGCCTTTAAACATTATTAGGGGTAAAAAACTTAACATTTCAAATGAAACTAAAGACCATGATGGCTTTGTTGGAATTGCAAGCGACCTTATAGGCTATGATGATAAATTTACTGAAGTTATGACATCTATTTTAGGAAGGACAATTATATGTAGTGATATGGATTCGGCCTTACAAATATCTAAAAATAATAATTTTAGATATAAAATTGTAACACTCTCAGGAGAAGTTATAAATCAAGGGGGATCATTAACTGGTGGAAGTATATACTCAAAGACTTCTAGTATAATTGGGAGAAAAAGAGAAATACAACAATTGGCTGCTGATTTAAATACTTTAAAAAATGAATATTTTATTTATACAGATAAAATAAAACAATGTAAATTTGAAATCGCAAGATTAGATAAAGTAAGTATAAATACATTGGATGAGGTTCATGTGCAAAGCATTGAGAAAACTAAGATGGAAGCTAAAATAAATTCATTAGAAGATGAAACAGATAGACTTAAAAAGAATCTTATGGATTTAGAGAATGAAAAAATGTCTGAAAAGAGTAAACTTTCTAGGGATAATAGTGAAATTAGTGAAAATAATGCCTCAGCTCTAAAATTAACAGGTGACAGTGAAAGAATTCAGCAAAAACTTTCGGTGGATCATTCCAAATTAAAGGATAAATTGCAAGAAATCGAGAATATAAAGGGAATAATTATCGATGCTAAGATAAAAAAAGCTGGAATCGATGAGGTAATGCAGAATAAACTTTCTGAAGTACAAAGGTTAAATGGAGAAATGTTTGTGCATAATGAAAAAATAACTTCGTTTTCTAGAGAAATACAAGAAGCTTTGGAAAGTAAAAATAGTAGTGAAAAGGCAATAGAAAGTGCTAATGAAAAAGTAAAAGAGATAACTACTAATTTAGAAAAAACGGAAAAAAGCCTTAAAGACCATGAAATACAGAGAATTAAAATTAAAGAAAAAATAAAAATAAACGTAGATAAGTTAGAGGATGCTACGCTAATGTTAGAAAAAAACGAGAAAGATTTATATAAATGTGAGCTGGCATTAGCAAAGGTAGAAATGGAAAAGGGTGTTAATTATTCCAAGTTGAACGATGATTTTGAGCTAACATATGCAGAAGCACTTAAATTTAAAATTGAAATCGACGATATTGACCTTCTTAAAAAGGAAATAAAGGCATTGAAAGGAGAAATATCAATGCTTGGAGAAGTTAATGTAGGTGCTATCGAAGAGTATAAAGAAGTTAAAGAAAAATTCACTTTTATGGACAGCCAAAAGGAAGATTTGATATTAGCTAAAAATGAACTATTGACAATGATATGTGAAATGACTGAAAAGATGAAAAAAATATTCGCAGAAAATTTTATAATATTAAGACAAAATTTTAATGAAACCTTCGTGGAATTGTTTAAGGGTGGAAGTGCAGATTTGATGCTTACGGAAGGTGATGAACTTACAGCAAAAATAGATATTAATGTTCAACCGCCAGGTAAAAAACTACAAAACTTAAGTTTGATGTCTGGTGGAGAAAAAGTTTTATCTGCAATTGCATTATTGTTTGCTATATTAAAGATGAAGCCAACACCCTTTTGTATTTTAGATGAAATTGAAGCAGCCCTTGACGATGCTAACGTAATTAGGTATGCTGAATTTTTAAAGAAATTCTCGGGCAGCGTTCAATTCATTATAATAACTCACAGAAAAGGAACAATGGAGGCTGGAGATGTACTATATGGCGTTACCATGGAAGAAAAAGGAGTGTCGAAAATAGTGTCTGTAGAGTTTAATAAATAAAGAAAATATTATATGGCAGCAAAAACAACTAGGAGGCTTTAAAATGTTTGGTGGATTTTTTGAAAAATTAAAAGATGGATTAGCAAAAACTAGAAGTAGTATAAGTGAAAAAGTTAGTGAAGTATTAAAATTGGCACTTACAATTAATGATGATTTATATGAAGAATTAGAGGAGATATTAATTACTGCCGATATAGGGGTAGAGACTTCTATTTACATTATCGAAAAGCTCAAAAAAAAGGTGAAGGAAGATAAAATAAAGGAACCTTCAGAAATTATGCCTTGTTTAAGAGAAGTTATAACGAATATATTAATTGAAGGTGAAACCTCAATAAAACCTATAGAGATTCCCAAAGTACTACTCATAATTGGCGTTAATGGAGTTGGAAAAACTACTTGTATTGGTAAAATTGCATCAAAGTTAAAAAATGAAAAATATAAAGTGCTAATTGCAGCAGCAGATACTTTTAGAGCAGCTGCAATTGACCAGTTAGAGGTTTGGGGCAATAGAGCAAATGTAGAACTCATAAAACAGCAAGAGGGATCAGATCCTGCTGCTGTAGTTTTTGATGCTGTTCAAGCAGCAAAAGCAAGAAAAGTTGATGTGCTAATTTGCGATACGGCTGGTAGACTTCATAATAAAAAAAATCTTATGGACGAACTTTCGAAAATAAATAGAGTAATTAAAAGGGAGTACAGTGAGGCACATATGGAAACTCTGTTAGTACTTGATGCTACAACAGGTCAAAATGGTGTGCAACAAGCAAAACAATTCATGGAAGTATGTACCATAGATGGTATAATACTAACTAAATTAGATGGTACTGCTAAAGGTGGGATTGTAATATCTATAAAAAAACAACTGCATATACCTGTTGTGTATATAGGTGTTGGTGAAGGTATAGATGATTTACAAGAATTTGATGCCAGTGATTTTGTAGAAGCGCTATTTTAAAATTCACCTTGCAAAACATCAATTATATAAAATAACAACCTGTTAAGCAAAATTACTTGACACCGAATATAAATTCTGATATTATATTACTTGTGAGTAGGTGATGAAATGGAAAAAAGATTTGAAATTTCACTATTATTTGATTTCTATAGTGAATTACTTACTGAAAAGCAAAAGGATATAATGGATTTGTATTTTAATAATGATTTATCACTATCAGAGATAGCAGAAATTAATAAGACGAGTAGGCAAGCTATCCACGATACTATTAAAACATGTGAAAAGTTACTTTTAGTATATGAGGAAAAGTTAAAACTTTCAGATAAAGACCATAAACTGAAAGAGATATATGGAAACATAATATATGAATTAGATAAATTACAGATTGATGTAAAAGATGACAAAATGAATCAAATTATATATGATATAAAAAACCAAATAATTGAGAACATTTAGGAGGTTTATTATGGCTTTTGAAGGACTATCTTCTAAGTTACAAGATACGATAAAAAAATTAAAAGGTAAGGGTAAACTTTCTGAAAAAGATATCAAAGATGCTATGAGAGAAGTAAAACTAGCACTCTTTGAAGCTGATGTTAATTATAAAGTAGTTAAGGATTTTGTAAAAAATGTTAGTGAAAAATGTTTAGGCAATGGAGTAATGCAAAGCTTAACACCTGGCCAACAAGTTATAAAAATTGTTAATGATGAATTAACAAGTTTAATGGGGAATTCAGAGTGTAAATTAGAGTTTTCTATGAATGGAATAACAGTTATAATGCTTGTGGGTCTTCAAGGTGCAGGTAAAACCACAATGGGCGGAAAACTTGCGCTTTCACTTAAAAGAAAAAATAAGAAACCATTATTAGTTGCTTGTGATGTATACAGGCCAGCAGCAATTAAGCAACTTCAAGTAGTAGGGAAGCAAATTGATGTTCCAGTATTTACTATGGGAGACAAGGTAAGCCCTGTAGATATAGCCAAAGCATCTTTAGCTTTTGCAAAGGAAAATGGTAATAATGTAATTATAATAGATACTGCAGGAAGACTTCATATAGATGAAAATCTAATGGAGGAACTGCAAAATATAAAAGCGTGCATGCAGCCAAGTGAAATTATGCTTGTAGTAGACTCAATGACTGGCCAGGATGCAGTTAATGTGGCAGATAGCTTTAATTCACAGCTAGATATAACTGGTGTTATTTTGACTAAATTAGATGGAGATACAAGAGGTGGAGCTGCACTATCTATTAAAGCAATAACTGGCAAATCTATAAAATTTGTTGGTGTTGGTGAAAAAATGAGTGATTTAGAAGTTTTTTATCCTGATAGAATGGCATCAAGAATACTTGGTATGGGCGATGTGCTTTCATTAATCGAAAAAGCGCAGCAATCCATAAATGAAGAAGAGGCAAAAGAACTTGGAAACAGAATGATGTCGCAAGAATTTAATTTAGATGATTTTTTAGCGTCAATGCAACAAATAAAAAAACTTGGACCATTAAATAAATTAGTTGAAATGATGCCAGGCGCTAATAAAAAAGAATTGCAGGGTGTAGATTTATCTCAGAGTGAAAAAGAAATGGGAAAAGTTGAAGCTATTATAAGGTCAATGACTGTAGCAGAAAGAAAACATCCTAGTTTGATTAGTGGTTCTTCTTCTAGGAAAAAGCGAATTGCTAATGGGTCAGGCACTTTAGTGCAACAAGTAAATAAGTTATTAAAGGATTTTGAGATGATGAAAAAATTTATGAAACAAGCTAAGGGATTCCAAAAACCTGGTAAAAAAGGTATGTTTGGTAAAATGCCTTTTTAATAAAATAACTTAGGTTATAATAATATACATTTAAAGGAGGTGATATACGTGGCAGTTAAAATAAGATTAAAAAGAATGGGTGCTAAACATGCTCCATTTTATAGAGTAATAGTTGCAGATTCAAGATCTCCTAGAGATGGAAAATTCATTGAAGAAATAGGATATTACAATCCAAGAACAGAACCAACTACAATTAAAATTGATACTGAAAAAGCAGCTAGTTGGATAAAAAAAGGTGCTCAACCATCTGATACAGTTAAAAGATTACTTAACAAAATAGCAGTCAACTAGAAAAGTTTATAAGTAATGAATGGAGGGTTTTCCATGAAACAGTTACTTTACGTATTGGCAAGGTCTTTAGTTGATAAACCTGAAATGGTAGTAGTAAACGAAGTAGCTCATGAGCACACGGTAGTTCTTCAATTATCTGTGGCGAACGAGGATATGGGAAAAGTTATTGGTAAACAAGGTAGAATAGCTAAAGCTATTAGAACTGTTGTAAAGGCAGCTGCTGTTAAAGAAAATAAAAAAGTAGTTGTTGAAATAAAGTAAGAGTTAGGTTCTGCCTAACTCTTATTTTAATATAAGCAATTTGTAAGGAGGATTTTAAGTGAAAGATTTTATGGGTGTTGGTCAGATTGGTAAAACACACGGGTTAAAGGGTGAAGTTAAAGTTTTTTCATTAACTGACTCGCTTGAAAGATTTAAGAAATTAAAAAATGTATATATTGATGGCGAAATCAGAAAAATAGAAGGATGTAAACTTCAATCAGATAAAGTAATATTAAAAATTGAGGGTATAGATAGTATAGAACAAGCGGAGACTTATAGAAATAAGATTCTTATGGTTAGTCGTGAAGAGGCCATTCCACTTGAAGAGGATAGTTATTATGTAGCTGATCTTATAGATTGTAGTGTTTTTGATACAGATGGAGGAGAACTTGGAAAAATATATGACGTTCTTAGTACACCAGGTAATGATGTATATTGGGTTAAGGGAGATACAGAAGTGCTTATTCCGGTACTTAAGGATATAGTTGTTAGTATAGATATTAATAAACGTGTAATAATAATTAAACCAGTAAGTGTTTGGTCAGAATGAAAATAGACATTTTAACACTATTTCCTGAAATGTTTGAAATATTTAATAGCAGTATAATTGGAAAAGCCAGAGAAAAAAACATACTGAATATTTCATCTCACAATATTAGGGACTATGCATTGAATAAACATAAAAAAGTAGACGATTATCCTTATGGTGGTGGAGCTGGTATGGTAATGCAAACTCAACCAGTGATTCACTGTATTAATGATGTTAAATTGTGTAATAGTGGAAAGGTGATATTTTTAGGGCCAAGAGGTAAAACTTTCACTCAGGAAATGGCTAAAAACCTATGTAAGGAAAGTGAATTAATATTTTTATGTGGTCATTATGAAGGCATTGATGAGAGAATCTATGACTATATAGATATGGAAATTTCACTGGGAGATTATGTTTTAACAGGTGGAGAAATGGCATGTATACCTATAGTGGATAGTATCTGTAGACTGATTCCAGGAGTATTATCTTGTAGTGAGAGCTTTACTGAAGAGTCTTTTTATGATGGACTACTGGAATATCCTCAGTATACAAGGCCAGAAAGTTTTGAAGGTGAAAGTGTTCCAGAAATATTGACCTCAGGGCATCATGAAAATATACGGAAGTGGAGAAGAACTCAGTCTCTTTTAATAACTAAAGAAAAAAGACCGGATATGTTTCAAAAACTTGAACTTACTAAGGAAGACAAAAAATTACTCAGTGTGGCCTATAAAATAAAAGAATAAGGCTATAAAAGGTATTTTTATGTTGATATATATATATAGTTATGTTAAAATATACTTTGTGCTAGTACGGACGGTCCTCTGCTATATTTTATGGGCATGAACGTCACAATAAAATATTAGGAGGGAATGCACATGTTAGATATTATAAGAGCAATTGAACAAGAACAAATCAGAACTGACTTACCAAATTTTGGTGTGGGTGATACTGTTAAAGTACACATAAAAATTAGTGAAGGTAACAAGGAGAGAATCCAAGTATTCGAAGGAACCGTTCTTAAAAGACAACACGGCGGTTTAAGAGAAACTTTTACAGTAAGAAGAGTTGCATCTGGTGTTGGTGTTGAAAAAACATTCCCAGTAAATGCTCCAGTAATTGATAAGGTTGAAATTGTAAGACTTGGTAAAGTTAGAAGAGCTAAACTATTCTACTTAAGAGATAGAGTCGGTAAGGCTGCAAAGGTTAAAGAAAGAATGAGAAAATAATAAAATTGGGGCTGAAAAGTCCCTTTTTATATTTTAGTGAAATTTTAAGTAGGTGCATATATGACAAGGAGAAATTTTAAAGTAGTAAAATCTATAGCAATTTTACTTGTAACTTCAGTATTCGTCATAAATTTTTTATTCCAAGTAGTAACAGTAAATGGTGAATCTATGGTTCCTACGCTTCATAACAATGATAAATTAATACTTGAAAAAGTATCATATAAAATAACGTCGCCTAAGCAAAATGATATTGTAGTAATAAGGTATCATGCTGATATAAGAGAAAGAATAATAAAAAGAGTTATAGCAGTCAGTGGCGACACGGTTAAAATAAGTGATAATATATTATATATAAATGGTAAAATTATAAATGAGTACTATATAAATGAAGATGTTATGAGTGATTATGATGAAATTCTGGTGCCCAAGGATTCAGTTTTTGTCTTGGGTGATAATAGAAATTTCAGCAGTGATTCTCGCAGTAATGAGATTGGGTTTGTAAAACTCAATCTTATAGAAGGAAAAGCAGTTATAAGGCTTTATCCATTCAATAAAATGGGAAGGATAGATAAGTATGAGTATGACCATAAATTGGTTTCCAGGACATATGGCTAAGACTAGAAGACAAATTCAAGAGAGTTTAAAACTTGTTGATGCTGTAATAGAAATGAGAGATGCAAGAATAGTAAAGTCAAGTGCAAATCCACAAATCGACGAGATTTGCAAAGATAAGCCAAGAGTCATTTTATTAAATAAAAGTGATTTAGCTGAAGATAAAGTAACTAAGGAATGGATAAAAAAGCTTACCACTGATACTGTAAAACCATTATCTGTAAATAGTCTTACAGGCGCAGGATTAAAAAGTATAAAGACTACTCTTGATGAATTATTGAAAGAAAAGCAAGATAGACAAAGGAAAAAAGGATTAGTTAATGTAATTACAAGAGTTATGGTAGTTGGTATACCTAATGTTGGTAAATCTTCTTTGATAAATAAACTGGCTAAAAACAATGCTGCTAAAACTGGCGATAGACCAGGCGTTACTAAAAGTAAGCAGTGGATTAAAACTAGTATAGGAATAGAACTTATGGATACTCCAGGAGTACTGTGGCCTAAATTTGAAGATCAAGTTGTTGGACTTAATTTGGCATTTACAGGAGCTATAAAAGACGAAATTATGGATATAGAGGAATTAGCGCTTAGACTAGTAGAAAGACTTCAAGTTGTTAATCCACAAAGATTAATGGAAAGATATAAACTTTCAGAAATTATGGAAGAAGCTATAGATAATTTGGACAATATAGGCAAGAAAAGAGGGGCTGTAATTTCTGGTGGCAACATTGACTATAATAGAATAGCAGTTATGCTTCTTGATGAATTTAGAGGTGGGAAATTAGGATCTATATCTCTAGAAAGACCAGACGATTATTAAGTTTATATATAATCATATGTAGTTTTTAGTTTTATTAAATAAGCAACTTTCTGATTGTGGATAGATAACAATTAATAATTGGTTTCTAAGACAAATACTAGAAGGTTGTTTTTTCATATAAATATATATACAGTATTTAATAAAAATTATGGAGTATTAAGGAGAAAATATTATGGAAAAAGATATTAATTTTCTATATATGAGTTATAAAGAAATATGTGAACATATAAAATCAATAGAAAATGCTAGGTCAGATAATGAGATGAAAAGTCTCATGGATATGCTTTTGAATGACAATAGAAAAACTGTACAAAAATTAGGCTTTAAAATATTTAAAATGTTTGAGGGCAAAGAAAAAGAGATTCAGAGAGTTAAAAAAATGTACGACTTTGATGGAAGCTATGGAAACTACAAATATTTAGCCGGAGTTGATGAGGTTGGCAGAGGACCACTAGCGGGCCCAATAGTGGCAGCGGCAGTAATATTAGATTTAAATATAAAGGATGATAAAGATTTAATTCTTAGAGCTAACGACTCTAAAAAATTATCGATTTCTGTTCGATCAGAATTATCCAAGATTATTAAAGAAAAGGCTTTAGCTTATAAGATTATTGCTATTGATAATAACCAGATTGATGAAAAGGGTATTGGATGGTGCAATAATCAAGTGTTTTTAGATTGCTGTAATGAAATTTCCATTAAACCAGATATAGTTCTATCTGATGGATATAAAATTAAAAATTATACGGGTTTAAATGAGTTTGTAATAAAAGGAGATACAAAAAGTATTAGCATAGCTTGTGCTTCTATTATCGCAAAGGTATATAGAGATGAACTGATGTTTGAGTATCATAATGAATACCCGAATTATGGTTTTGATAAAAATGTTGGTTATGGTACAGAGCAACATGTTATTGCGCTAAAAAAATATGGCGCTATCCCAATACATAGAAAATGCTTCCTTAAAAATATTTTATAACTATAATTGAAAAGCGTCTTCAATATGATTAACTAAAAAATCATTGTTATTGCTATTTAATAGAACTTCTATAACATCAAATCTAAAATTAGAGTCAGCAATATTTTTGTAGGAAATATATACCTGGGCTGTTTTGTGTAGTTTTTTCTGCTTTGCGTAATTGACTGACTCAGCTGGTAGACCGAATTTTGTTCCATATCTAGTTTTTACTTCTATAAAGCAAATATAACCACTATTTACTGCTATTAAGTCTATTTCCCCACATTTACATCTGAAATTTTTTTCTTTAATCACGTATCCTACATTCTTTAAATGAGTTTCTGCTATATCTTCACCTAGTGCACCAATATCACTGTTGTGTGCTTTCATTCAAAAACATCCTTTCCTAATAAAAATTAATATAAAATAATATATACTATTTAGTCTAAATAGTTATAATTATGACTTAATAAGATTGGCAAACTAATATAAGCATCTTGCAATGCCCTAGTTTGCCATCTGTTTTAACAATAAGCTGTCGATACTAGTATTTACACCAGTTCAACATTGTATAGCTTAGACTATGATTTTAAGCATTTCATTACAGATAGACTGAAACTTTATCTGTAGTTCATCACTTATATCATATCCCATTTTTATTAATTGTATTTCAATTCCAATAAAATAACCTTTAACATTAATATCATAGATGTTAATTAAATCCAACAAATTTAGTGAGTGAGTTTGCTTTTGGTATTTATAAGCTTTTTTTATATCGCTTAAAGGTATTATCGTTATGGTTTCAGCTGGATTAGAGGGATGCGACCATAGGGGGACTTGCAGCAGTTTTAAATGAAATTGCAGAGATGAGTAAGGTGTCTATTATATTAGACGAAACTTCAATAGTGGTAAAAGAAGAAGTACAAGGAGTTTGTGAAATGTTAGGACTGGATCCATTATACATACCAAACGAAGGTAAGGCTTGTTTTATTGTTCCCCAGGAGTATGCTGAGGCTGTACTTAATCAAATGAAAAGCCATCCACTGGGAACAAATGCATCCATAATAGGAAAAGTAATAGATGACAAACCTTATAAGGTTTATTTGAAAACTATAGTTGGTGGAACAAGAATAGTAAGTATGCCACTAGGTGATCAATTTCCTAGAATATGCTAAAAAGTTAATATAGTAATATAAAAAGATGTCCCTTCACTTTTTTTATTAAAAAGTTAAGGGATATTTTTTTCTTGCTCTTAAAAATTAATTGTTAATTATAATAAAAGAAAAATCATATGAAAATATAATCTACTTATAAGTTTATATAAAATTATTTTGTCAATAATTATGGAATAGAAGTAATAAGAAATAAGAAGGTTAAGGGTGATAATATGGCAATACAAATTATGTCGGCTGCATTTACAGGAATTAAAGGGGTTATAGTTACGGTCGAAATTGATATAACTCGTGGGCTTCCCGCTTTAAACATTGTTGGTCTTGCAGATATCGCAGTCAAAGAATCAAAAGAAAGGGTACGATCTGCAATACTAAATTCAGGCTTTGAGTTTCCTGTAAATAGAGTAACTATAAATTTAGCACCAGCAGATCTTAAAAAAGAAGGGTCATTATTTGATTTACCAATAGCTGTAGGCATCCTGCTTGCAACTAAACAAATAATAGTAAATGATATTAATGATTATCTTTTTATAGGAGAATTATCACTTTCTGGTGGGTTAAAGAGTGTAAGAGGCTCATTGCCTGTTGTTATGGAAGGAATCGAAAATAAAATAAAAAAGTTCATTGTTCCCAGTAATAATGCAAAGGAATGTAGTCTTGTAAAATCAGCAAAAATATATCCATTAGATAATTTAAAGCAAGTAGTAGACTTTTTAAATTATAGGGACTTAATGCCTTACAAGCAGGTGAGTGATGTAGAGGTATTAATTAATGAGCAATTAGATTATGAGGATGTTATGGGACAAGAAAGTTCAAAGCGTGCCATTGAAGTTGCAGCTGCTGGGAATCATAATTTATTAATGTATGGTCCGCCAGGCTCTGGAAAGTCCATGATGGCAAAAAGAATTCCTACAATACTGCCTTCTTTAAGTCAAGAAGAATCATTAGAGGTTACAAAAATCTATAGCGTTTGTGGAAAGTTAGGTGACACAGGGGGGATTATCTTGCAAAGACCTTTTAGAAGCCCTCACCATACCATATCAAGGATAGCTCTAGTTGGTGGCGGAAATAAAATAGCACCTGGAGAAATATCTTTAGCCCACACGGGAGTATTATTTTTAGATGAATTATTAGAATTTAAAAAGAATGTAATAGAAATATTAAGGCAGCCACTAGAAGATAGAAAAATCAATATTTCAAGAATTAATGGAAACATAGAATATCCATCAAATTTTATGTTTGTAAGTGCGTTAAATCCATGCCCTTGCGGATATTATGGGTCCTACGAGAAACGATGTAGCTGTAGTGATTATGAAAGGCGAAGATATTTAAGTAAACTCAGCGGTCCCTTACTGGATCGCATTGACATCTTTACAGCAGTGAATATACTACCCTATAATAAAATAGTTGATGGGAAAAATAGTGAAAAGTCTGAATTTATTAAAAAAAGAGTGGAAGTAGCAAGGAAAATTCAAGCGAAAAGATTTATAAAGGAAAAAATTCACTGTAATGCAGAGATGAGTCAAAAGTTAATTAAAAAATATTGTCATTTAGATAATAGCGCAAGTAAAATAATGGAACTCATGTACAATAAATTTAATCTAAGTACAAGAGCCTATTCTAGAATTCTTAAGGTAGCTAGAACTATTGCGGACTTAGATGAAAGTGAAAATATTTTAGATATGCATATCATCGAGGCTATGCAATATAGAAAATTTATAGATGAGAGGATAGTTTAGTAAATATTAATAATAACAAAATTTTATATATTGGAGGTATGTGAAAAATATGAATGACTACGATATATGGTTTTCTCTAGTTAAATTATCCCCTAGAATTAAACTGAAATTAATAAATGATTTACAAAACACTGAAAAAATATGGTATTATGGTGTACATACTAAAAAAACTGAATATTTCAAAAAAGAGTTATCTGATATCCTAACTAATGCTTGGAATGAAACGGATATTGATAATGTGAAAAGGAACTTAGAAATTAATGAAATAAAGGTAATTTGTAATTATGAGGATAAATACCCTAAAAAATTAAAAAATTATGACGATGCTCCATATACATTATTTTATAAGGGTAACATATTGCCAATAAATGAAGGGTATAATATTTCTATAGTAGGATCAAGAAAATTTTCGAATTATGGTAAGGATGTTACTAAAATTATATGTAGAGATCTATGTGCTAATAATGTTAATATTATTAGCGGAATGGCTAGGGGCATAGATACTTTTGCCCATAGAAATTCTTTAGAGAATGAGGGTTATACATGCGCAGTTTTAGGTTCAGGACTTGATATAGTATATCCAAAAGAGAATACTAAAATTTTCAATGAAATAGCTCAAAGAGGTTGTGTTATTTCGGAGTTTTTACCAGGAACACCACCATATGCGTATAACTTTCCTCAGAGGAATAGAATAATAAGTGCTCTTAGTGATATTATCATTGTAATAGAAGCTGGTGAAAAAAGTGGATCATTAATCACTGCAAATTTAGCGCTTGAACAAGGCAAGGATGTTATGGCAGTTCCAGGCTCTATATTTTCACATGAAAGTAAGGGAACCAACAAATTAATTAAAGATGGAGCCTTTCCGCTTACCTGTTCTGAAGATATATTTAACTTAATCGGAATAGATATGAAGAATATAAAAAACACTGCTGTAACTCCATTAAAAAACGAAACTCATAAAGATATATATAACGTAATAAATGATAGTCCACTACATATTAATGATATTATTAGAATAACTAACATTGACATAAAACAATTATATGAGGTATTATTTGAACTGCAGATTAAAAATCAAATATTATGTTTATCAGGAAATTATTATGTAAGAGTAAACGACAATATTTAATTGAAAATATACTAACTATACTAGAATACATTGATGGAGGGGATAAAATGGGACAAAAACTTGTAATAGTTGAGTCACCCGCAAAAGCTAAGACCATAAAAAAATATTTAGGTAGCAGCTTTGTAGTTGAAGCGTCCATGGGACACGTTAGAGATTTACCAAAAAGCCAATTAGGGGTGGATATAGATAATAACTATCAACCTAAATATATTACTATCCGTGGTAAGGGAGAAATTCTCAGTAAACTTCGAAAAGAAGCAAAAAAAAGTGATAAGGTTTATTTGGCAACTGACCCTGATAGAGAAGGTGAAGCAATAGCTTGGCATTTAGCAAAAGCCTTAAAAATAGATGAAAAAGATAAGTGTAGAATAGAATTTAATGAGATAACTAAAACGGCAGTTAAAAATGCTATAAAAACTCCAAGAATAATAAATGCACCTCTTGTAGATGCACAGCAAGCAAGACGTATACTTGATAGATTGGTTGGATATGAAATTAGTCCTATACTTTGGAGAAAGGTTAAATGGGGACTTAGTGCAGGTCGTGTTCAATCAGTTACACTTAAAATAATCTGTGATAGACAAAAGGAAATACAAAATTTTATTACGCAAGAGTATTGGACTATAGAGTGTCTACTACATAAGGAAGGTCAAACTCATAAACTAAATGTTAAATTAGCCTCTAAGGGTGGAAAGAAAATTGAGATAAATTCTAAAGGTGAAAGTGATGAGATTATTAACACACTTAATAAAAAAGAATTTATTGTAAGAAAGATAAAGAAAGCTTCTAAGAGCAAAAATCCACTTCCACCGTTTATAACAAGCACGCTTCAGCAAGATGCTTATAGGAAACTTAATTTTTCAACTAAAAGAACCATGTCTGTAGCACAACAATTATACGAAGGTATAGATATTGAGGGACATGGAACAGTAGGACTTATTACATATATGAGGACTGACTCTGTTAGAATATCTGAAGAAGCACAAGGAAATGCAAAAGAATTTATTGAAAATAAATATGGTGAAAAATATTACCCTGAAACTCCTAGAATATATAAAGGTAAAAAAAATATACAGGATGCTCATGAAGCTATTAGACCATCATATGTTGAAATAACACCGGAAATAGCTAAGAAAACCTTAAAGGCGCCACAATATAAGCTGTATACCTTGATTTGGAATAGATATGTTGCTAGTCAAATGGAATCATGTTTACTAAGTACGGTATCCATAGATATAGAAAATGGAGACTATATACTTAAGGCATCCGGTTCTAAAGTAACTTTTGATGGATTTAGAAAAATTTATAATGAGGACTTAGATGAAGATGAAAACACTATGAAACTCCCAGAACTTACGGAGAAAGATGTTTTAATTAATGAAAATACTGAAGGTAAGCAGCATTTTACTCTACCGCCTGCAAGATTTTCTGAGGCATCTCTTGTAAAAACCTTAGAAGAAAATGGCATAGGAAGACCTAGTACGTATGCACCAATTATTTCAACTCTTCTTGGTAGGAGATATATAGAAAAAGATAAAAAAACACTAGAAGTAACTGAACTTGGAAATATCGTAAATAATATAGTAAGTGAATACTTCAAACAGATAGTAGATATTGAGTTTACAGCGCAAATGGAGAATAATTTAGATACTATAGAAGAAGGACAAGAAAAATGGGAGAATATTGTTGACGTTTTCTTTAAACCATTAAAAAAAGATATTGAGATTGCTGAAAAAGAGATAGCTAAAATTACAATTGAAGATGAAGTTACTGAGATTGTGTGTGATAAATGTGGTAAGTTCATGGTGATAAAACATGGAAGGTTTGGTGATTTCTTAGCCTGTCCTGGTTATCCGGAATGTAAAAACACAAAAGCAATTACTAAAGAACTAGAAGTTAATTGTCCTAAATGTGATGGGAAAGTTTTAGAACGAAGAAGTAAAAAGGGTACTAAATTTTTCGGATGCAGTAATTATCCAAAGTGTGACTTCGTGAGTTGGTTTGAGCCAACAGCCATAAAATGTCCTGAGTGCGATACCTATATGTTTAAAAAATATAGTAAATCTAAAGGAGAATACATGGAATGTTCAAATCCAGAATGTAAGCATAAGGAATACAAAGTGGAAGAGATAATTGAAGAAAAAGCGGAAGAAAAGTAAAAACCATAAGCAATTCAAACAATTTACTAACTTCATAAATAATTTGTCGAAATTTATGAAATAATATTGATATGACTTGAATGTTATGATATTATTAAATGGATAAGGAATAATTCTAAAAATTTGAAAAATTATGAATTTTGTTTATTATAGAATTTAATTGAGAATTGATCAAATAATAAAAAAATATTAAAGGAGGAATATCGTGTCATTATTAGAAAAAACGAGAAAGTTAAATAAGATATTGCAAAAATCAGGAACTGAACCAGTAGTTTTTGATGATATTTGTAATTTACTAAGTGATGTATTGAAATGTAATGTGTATATTGTTAGCAGAAGAGGGAAAATATTAGGTTATACATTATCGGGTGGGTATGAATGTGATATCGTAAAAGATGAAATTATAAAAAATATGAGATTTCCAGAAAATTACAATAATAATTTACTTAATATTAATGAAACAAAGGAAAATCTTTCGAATAAAGCCCTTTGTGTACTAGAAGATAATAAAGAATGCAAAATAGATAATAAAATAACCACTATAGTACCTATAAACGGAAATAGAGAACGATTAGGTACGCTTTTGCTTGCAAGATTTGATAGGGATTTTACAGAAGATGATTTAGTAATAGTTGAATATAGTGCTACTATAGTTGGGCTTGAAATTTTGAGAGCCAAAAATGATATAATTGAAGAAGAAGCACGAAAAAAAGCTGTAGTACAACTTTCTATTGGAACACTATCTTATTCAGAACTTGAAGCTGTGCAGCATATTTTCAATGAATTGGATGGCCCGGAAGGATTACTCGTGGCTTCTAAAATAGCAGATAAAGTGGGGATAACAAGATCTGTTATAGTTAATGCACTAAGAAAATTTGAAAGTGCAGGAGTAATAGAATCAAGATCCCTTGGAATGAAAGGTACACATATTAAAATATTAAATGATAAACTAATTGATGAACTTAATAAAATAAAATAATAAGAAGCAGAGCAAAGTTGCTCTGCTTCTTATTATTTTCAGTAAACATAGTATAAATATGTATAATATGAGAATATTAATAACTATGCTACGTTTTTATTTTGATTTAAAGTTTTTATTGAATACATTAATATCTTGTGATATACTACATACGTAAGAAAATACACACATTACTTAATTATTGAAGGGTTCCTATATACGGACTTCAATAAGATGATGGTAATGGAGGTAAAAACCAGGGAGGTTATTATTAATGGCAGTTATATCAATGAAACAATTATTAGAAGCAGGTGTTCATTTTGGACATCAAACTAGAAGATGGAATCCTAAAATGGCGCCTTACATATTTACAGAAAGAAACGGAATATATATTATCGATTTACAAAAGACAGTTAGAAAAATCGATGAGGCATATGATTTTATTAAATCTGTATCTGAAGAAGGCAAGGATGTTTTATTTGTAGGTACAAAAAAACAAGCTCAAGAAGCTATTAAATTTGAAGCTGTAAGATCAGGTATGCATTTTGTAAACAATAGATGGCTCGGCGGAATGTTAACAAACTTCAAAACAATTAAAACAAGAATAAAAAGATTAGAAGAATTATTTAAAATGGAAGAGGATGGAATTTTTGAAGTTCTTCCAAAAAAAGAAGTAAGTAAACTTATGCATGAAAGAGAAAAACTAGAAATAAATTTAGGTGGAATCAGAAGCATGGATGCAAACAAAATAGGAGCTCTATTTATTGTAGATCCAAGAAAAGAAAAAAATGCGATTTCTGAAGCTAAAGCTCTTGGAATCCCAGTAGTTGCAATAGTTGATACAAACTGTGATCCAGATGAAATTGATTATGTAATTCCAGGTAATGATGATGCTATAAGAGCAGTTAAATTAATAACTGAAAGATTAGCAGATGCTATTATAGAAGGAAGACAAGGCGAACAATTAGCTGAATAATAGTAATTAGATTTATGAGATAAGGTAATTATGGATATAACATTTGAGGGGTAGGTGGAAGGTAATGCTTTCATTTACCTTTTAAATTAGATAGGAATAGGAGGAAATAATAATGATTAGTGCAAGTATGGTTAAAGAGTTAAGAGAAATGACCGGAGCTGGAATGATGGATTGTAAAAGGGCTCTAACGGAGACCGATGGTGTTATTGATAAAGCCGTTGAACTTTTAAGAGAAAAAGGTTTAGCAGCTGCTGCTAAAAAAGCTGGAAGAATAGCTTCCGAAGGATTAGTATGCACGCATATTTCAGAGGATATGAAGACTGGATCTGTTGTAGAAGTTAATTGCGAAACTGACTTCGTTTCTGCTAATGAAGACTTTGTTAATTTAGCTAAAAACGTTGCATTGCAAGCAGCGCAAACTACTTCAACTACTATAGAAGACTTTGTTTCTGAAAAATATATAGCTAATAAAGATATAACAGTTACAGGCGCAGTTACGGATTTAATATCTAAATTGGGTGAAAACATGTCTGTAAGAAGATTTGAAAAGTTCTCTATTGAAAATGGTGTAGTACAAAGCTATATCCATGGTGGTGGAAGAATTGGTGTTTTAGTTGAACTTGCCTGCGACAAAAAAGATGATGTGTTAATTAAAATTGCTAAAGATATTGCAATGCAAATAGCAGCTGCAAGTCCACTATTCTTAGATAATACATGTGTTGATAATGAAACACTAGATAAAGAAAAAGAAATATACAGAGTTCAAGCACTAAATGAAGGGAAACCTGCAAAAATCGTTGAAAAAATGGTTGAAGGTAGAGTAAATAAATATTATAAAGAAGTTTGTCTGCTTGAACAAATATGGGTTAAAAATGCTGACTATACTATTACAAAATTACTTCAAGAAGAATCTAAGAAACTTGGTGCTGATATAAAAGTAACAAGATTTGTAAGGTTTGAAAGAGGCGAAGGTATAGAAAAGAAGGAAGAAAACTTTGCTGAAGAAGTTGCTAGACAAGTGCAGGGTAAATAACAATTAAAGGGGACACTGCGTGTTCTCTTTTTTAAAATAATTCTGGAGGTGTAATATTCATGGAAGTTGCTAAATATAAAAGAGTTATGTTGAAGATTTCTGGAGAAGCTTTAGCTGGCAAACAAGGATTTGGGATAGACTTTGATATTACAAATGAGATAGCACTTCAAATAAAAGAACTAGTAAACCTGGGTGTTGAAATAGGTATAGTTGTTGGGGCAGGAAATATATGGCGTGGTAGAAGTGGTAAAGGAATGGACAGGACTACTGCAGATTATATGGGGATGATGGCAACTTGTATTAATGCATTAGCACTCCAAGATTCGCTAGAAAATGTAGAAGTAAAGACTAGGGTGCAAACAGCCATCGAAATGAAGGAAATAGCCGAACCATTTATAAGAAGAAAGGCTATGAGACATTTGGAGAAAGGCAGAGTTGTTATTTTTGCAGCAGGTACTGGTAATCCTTATTTTTCAACAGACACAGCTGCAGCACTTAGAGCAGCAGAAATAGAAGCTGATGTAATACTGCTTGCTAAAAAAGTTGATGGAGTTTATGATAAGGATCCTCATGTATATAAAGATGCAGTAAAGTTTGATACATTAAGTTATCTTAATGTGCTGGAAAAAGGGCTACAAGTTATGGATTCTACTGCTACATCATTATGTATGGACAATAATATACCTATACTAGTTTTTGGACTTGATAAACCGGAAAACATAAAAAGAGCTATTTTGGGAGAAAAAATTGGTACTTTAGTATCTGCTTCTACCAAATAATAAGAATAATATGGAGGGGATTCTATGATTAATAAAATTATTAGTATTGCTGATGAAAAAATGAATAAAACTATTCTTGTTTTAAAACATGAGTTTGGAAGTTTGAAAGCTGGAAGAGCGAATCCTAAAATGCTAGATAGGATTCACGTTGAATGTTATGGAAGTCTTATGCCTCTGAGTCAGTTGGCAAACATTTCAGCACCAGAACCTAGAGTGCTAATGATTCAGGCTTGGGATAAAGCATCTATGAAAGATATAGAAAAAGCTATATTGAAATCTGATTTAGGATTAAATCCTTCAAACGATGGATCAACCATTAGGCTTATTATTCCTGAACTAACTGAAGAAACAAGAAAAACACTGCTTAAAACTGTTAAGAAAACAGCTGAAGATGCAAAAGTAGCTATAAGATCTATAAGAAGAGACGCTAATGATAAAATTAAGGCACTTAAAAAAAATAGTGAGATTAGTGAAGATGAAGTTAAAAAAGCAGAAGATACAATCCAAAAGGAAACAGATAAGTTCATTAAAGAAGTGGATAAATTAACAGATATTAAAGAAAAAGATATAATGAAAGTTTAGCATATAATTTTAAATAGAACCTGCTTATTGCAGGTTCTATTTAAAATTATGCTATAATTAATAAAAGGGAGAGAATTATATTGAAAAATTTATTCGCTTTTTTAAAAAAGAAGAAAAATACAAGTGATACTGATAGTGCAAATGTGGATTTAGATATGTCGAAAATACCAACGCATATTGCAATTATAATGGATGGTAATGGTAGATGGGCAAGAAAACGTAAGTTGCCAAGGGCCCTTGGACATAGGGCTGGAGTTGAATCCATAAGAAGAATTGTGAAGGAATGTAATAAACTTGGAGTGAAATATTTAACATTATATGCGTTTTCAACAGAAAATTGGAATAGACCGTTACCAGAAGTAGACTCTTTAATGAACTTATTAGTAGAATATTTAAAAAACGAGTTGGAAGAATTAAACAGTAATGATGTTGTTATTAATTCAATAGGGAATATTTCGAAATTACCAAGAGTATGTAAAGTAGAATTAGATCATGCTTACGCAAAAACAAAAGGAAATAAGGGTTTAGTTTTAAATCTAGCGTTAAATTATGGTGGAAGAAACGAGATAGTAAATGCTGTAAAACAAATTTCTTTAGATTTAGTGAGTAAAAAAATATCTCAAGATGAAATAACTGAAGAATTGTTTTCCAGATATATGTATACCGGTGAAATGCCAGACCCTGACCTTATAATAAGGCCTAGTGGGGAGTTAAGATTAAGTAATTTTTTACTGTGGCAGAGTGCTTACTCAGAACTTTGGTTTTCGGATATTAATTGGCCGGATTTTCATGAAAAACAGTTAAAACTTGCAATATCGGAATATCAAAAAAGAGATAGACGATTTGGAAAGGTTAGATAGGGGAGAAAATATGAATAATAGATATATAGGAGCACTTACTCTAGCACCGTTAATAATATTTTTATTTTTAGGTGGGGACTACTTGAAATATCTTGTAATGGTACTTTCACTTTTTGGTATGTACGAGTTCTATAAAGTTTCTAGAAAAAAACACTATAAGCCAATTGGACTAATAGGATATATTTTATGTGTAGTATATTACATAAATATGGGTGTTGATTTTTTATCTAGTTTTAATGTATACATTTTAATAGCAGCAATTTTCTTCTTATTATGTATACCTATATTTTATACGAATTATAATTTTGTAGATATTGCGCTCACTATTTTTGGTTTTTTATATGTGGCAGTATTTTTTAGTTTCATAGTGTTTATTAATAATAAAACCTACGGTGGATATTTAGTATGGATTATATTTATTTGTTCATGGGGTTGTGATACGGCAGCTTATTATTCGGGAAGAATTTTTGGTAAAGGTGGCAAACATAAGTTATGTCCTAAAATTAGTCCTAATAAAACAATTGAAGGTTCTATAGGTGGGTTACTTGGAAGTGCTATAGGATGCACAATTTATGGGTATATCATTTCACAATATGGAGTTTCTATAGAGCTATATCATTACGTTATAATAGGCATACTTTGTGGTATCTTTGGACAATTTGGAGATTTAATTGCGTCGTCTATAAAAAGATTTGTGGGAGCCAAAGACTATAGTAATCTTATACCAGGTCATGGTGGAATTTTAGATCGTTTTGATAGCATTTTATTTGTTTCGGTAGTAGTATTTTATTATATTACATTTACATTAAAAATATAAATGGTGAAATTAGAACATAAATAGAATTTTAAAGCTATATAATATAAAAAAACAGTTTTATATGAATGGAGAGATTTACATGAAGAAGGTTACTATTTTAGGAGTTACTGGGTCCATAGGAACCCAAACCCTAGATGTTATACGGAAGGATATTAATAATTTTAAAATTATAGGGATTTCGGCTAACGTCAGCTTTGAGAAAATCATTCCTATTATAGAGGAATTTAAACCTAAATATGTTGCCATGATGGATGAGAGATCTTCATTAGAACTTAAAAAATATTGCAAGGTGAAAGGATATTTAACTGAAGTTTTGCAAGGGCTAGAAGGTTTAAATTATATAAGCACACTGCCAGAAGTTGATCTTGTAGTAACAGCTGTTGTAGGAATGATAGGGCTCGTTCCAACTATGAAAGCTATAAGTGCGGGAAAAGATATTGCCTTAGCTAATAAAGAAACTTTAGTGGTAGCAGGTGGTCTAGTAATGGATGCTGCTAAAAAAAATCACGTTAATATTTTGCCGGTTGACTCAGAGCACGGTGCTATTTTTCAATGTCTACAGGGGAATAGATTAGATACTGTTAATAAAATAATATTAACTGCTTCTGGAGGTCCTTTTAGGGGTAAGACTAAACAGCAATTAATAGATATAAAACCGGAAGAGGCTCTTAAACATCCTAAGTGGGAAATGGGTAAAAAAATATCTATTGATTCTTCTACACTTATGAATAAAGGACTAGAGGTTATAGAGGCACACTGGTTATTTGGAGCCGATTATAAAAACATACAAGTAGTAGTTCATCCCCAAAGTGTAATACATTCTATGGTAGAATACAAAGACGGAAGTGTGATGGCGCAGCTCAGTTCCACGGACATGAGACTTCCTATCCAATATGCTATAAACTTCCCTGAAAGAGTGAATGCTGTTATTGATAAATTAGATTTTTATAATATGGGTAATTTGACTTTTGAAAAACCAGATATGGATACTTTTAAATGTCTTAAGTTGGCCTATAAAGCAGGCGAAATGGGTGGGAATATGCCAACTATTATGAATGCTGCTAATGAAGTGGCTGTTGAATTATTTTTAGATTATAAAATAAAGTATCTTGACATTGAATATATTATAGAAAAATGTATGAATAAATTTGAACACTTTATTAATCCGGATCTTGAAGAAATTTTAGAAATTGATTTAAAGGTAAGAGAATATGTAAGAAATAATTATGATGAAAAGTAGGGAGGAAAATTGATATGAGTAGTTTTATAGGGAAGATACCGTATTTTATTATGGCTATACTAGCATTTAGTCTTTTGATTATAATACATGAATTAGGCCATTTTATGCTAGCTAAACTTAATGGAGTAAAAGTACATGAGTTTTCACTGGGAATGGGTCCGAAAATTTTTGGAATTAAAGGAAAAGAAACAGAGTATTTGATCAAAGCATTTCCTATTGGTGGATATGTTAAAATGGAAGGTGAAAACGAAGAAAGTGATGACCCGAGATCTCTTGCTAACAAAACTCCATGGCAAAAACTAAGCATAGTATCCGCTGGAGCAATTATGAATATAATATTAGCATTTGTTTTATTTTCCATTATAGGTGCTTCAATCGGAGGAGATACAATGCCTACAGTTGGAGACTTAGTCCCTAATAGCCCAGCTTTGCATGCTGGAATAAAAGTTGGAGATAAAATTACTAAGGTTAATAAAGTTAATATAGAAAAATGGGATCAATTTGTAAATGAAATTTCTACGTCTAAAGGTAAGAGTACGACTATTGAAATAGTCAGAAATTCAAAATTAGAAAAATTTACGCTTACCCCAATTATGAATGAAAAAGAAAATAAATTTATGATAGGAATCGCTGGGCTTCAAAAGAAACTGAATTTCGGTGAAGCTGTAGGTTATGGATTTAATCAAACTATTAATACATCAAAAATGATTTTTGGTATCTTCGGTAGTATTTTTAAAGGGAAAGTTTCTATAAACGACGTTGGAGGACCTATAAGCATAATAAGAATTTCAACAATGTTTGCACAAGCTGGAATAATAAATTTAATGTTGTTAACAGCAATGTTAAGTGTGCAACTAGGAATATTGAACATAATACCTTTCCCAGCACTAGATGGAGGATGGATTTTTATACTTTTATTTGAAATAATATCCGGAAAAAAATTAGATGATAAGAAAGTTGCAGCTGTAAATTATGTTGGATTTATGATTTTAATGGCATTCATGGTGTTTATAGTCATTAAGGATATAGTGAATCCCATGAAATTCTAGGAGATGAAGGAAATGAAGGTTAAACAAACAAAGAAGATTAAAATTGGAAATATATATATAGGTGGAGATTCTAAGGTAACGGTGCAGTCGATGACAACTACAGATACAAGAGATGTAGATGCTACTGTTTATCAAATTCTTAAGCTGGAAAAGGCAGGTTGTGAAATTATACGTTGTGCGGTGCCTGATATGGCAGCTGCTGACGCTATTAAAGATATTGTGAAAAGAATTCATATACCATTAGTTGCAGATATTCATTTTGATTATAGGTTAGCTTTAAAATCAATTGAAAATGGAATATCAAAATTAAGAATTAATCCAGGTAATATTGGGAGCGTCGATAAAATTAAATTAGTTGCAGAGGCTGCTAAAGAAAGTGGTATTCCCATTAGAATTGGTGTTAATTCTGGATCACTAGAAGGCGATATTCTTAAAAAGTATGGTCATGTATGTGCGCAGGCGCTAGTAGAAAGTGCGTTAAGACATGTTGAAATACTAGAAAATTTAAATTTCTATGATATAGTTATTTCTATAAAATCTTCTGATGTACTTATGATGATAGAAAGTTACAAATTAATTTCAGATAGTGTAGACTATCCACTACATCTAGGTGTTACTGAGGCTGGAACTACATGGAGAGGAACTATAAAATCAAGTGTAGGTATTGGGGCGCTTTTAGCCTCTGGCATTGGGGATACTATAAGGGTATCATTAACAGGTGATGTAGTGGATGAGGTTAAAGTTGGGATAGAAATCCTGAAATCCATAGGGTGTAGGGATTCGGGAATTAAATTTGTATCATGCCCAACTTGTGGAAGAACTCAAATTAACCTTATTAAAATTGCAAATGAAGTAGAAGAAAGATTAGAACATTGCAATAAGAATATAAAGGTTGCAATAATGGGGTGTGTAGTAAATGGACCAGGGGAAGCTAGAGAAGCTGATATTGGAATAGCTGGTGGAAAAGGGGTTGGCCTCATATTTAAAAAAGGTGAAATAATTAAAACAGTTAACGAAGAAGATTTAGTAGAAGAGCTTATTCGGGAGATAGATAAACTATAGACGTCCATCGGGAGGTACTAATGAATGCAAGCTTAGCTGAAATGTTAAAAAATGATTTCGATTTAAATGAAGAAACAACTGTAGATGATATTGTGGTACTTAGAGTTCAATATCTTAAAAAGAGCAATAGATTAAGGGTGATAATCAAATCCTTTGAAGATATAGATGATAATAAAAATCTGCTAATTAAAAATATAATTAAAAAAAGATTATGCAGTTTTCAAGATATACAGCTAATTTGCTATAAAGATGTATCAAACGCAACTATAGAAGATGTAAAAGATAAGTATTGGTCAGATGTTGTAAACGTAATAGCTACTTCGGAGCCATCCAGTAGGGATAGTTTATTAAAATCTTATAGGATAATTGAGAATGGTACACTGAAAATTCAATGTGGTAATGATTTTATGTGTAAAATTTTAAGAGATAAGAACATAGAGGTTCTTCTAAAAACTACTATAAATGACATGTTTGGTGTTAATTCAACAGTTAAACTAGAACATAGTAGTGAACTTTTAAAAGAAGATTATTTTGTAAAAAAAGAAGTGGAAGATCAAACTATAATAAATGAAATTGTCAAAAATATCAATGCAGAAAAGAAAGATAAACCTCAACATAGCAGTAACAATAAAGACAATACCAATGGAAACAAATGGAACAAGGGGCAGGGTTATAAAAAATATGATGCTGCTGATGAAAACACTATAATGGGAAGAAATATAAACAATAGCGATAGTATAGCAATAAGTGAAATAAATGAAGCTTCAGGAATAGTATGTGTTTCTGGAGATATTTTCAAGGTGAATATATTAGAAACAAAAACTGGAAGAATAATCATAACTTTTTTCATTACGGATTATGAGAGCTCAATTACAGTAAAATGTTTTCCAAAGCCTAAAGATGTAGAAAAGATAATGGAAGAAGTTAAAGTGGGCCTTTTCTGTAAGGTACGTGGAGAGGCCAGTTATGATACTTATGCAAGAGAAGTTGTTGTAATGGTTAGAGATATAATTAAGCTAAAAAAAATAGAAAGAATGGATACGGCACAGGAAAAAAGAGTTGAGCTTCATTTGCACACTCAAATGAGTGCTATGGATGGAATAAGTCCAGCATCTAAGCTTGTTGAAAGAGCCGCTAAATGGGGACATAGTGCAATAGCAATAACTGATCATGGTGTAGTTCAAGCTTTTCCAGAAGCTATGGATGCGGCTAAAAAAAATAAAATAAAAATTTTATATGGTGTTGAGGGGTATTTAGTAGATGATGGAGAGCCAATTGTCATTAATAATCATAACGAAAAATTAGATGGCATTTTTGTGGTTTTTGATTTAGAAACAACAGGTCTTTCTAGTGAAAATGATAGAATAACGGAAATTGGAGCAATTAAGATTGAAAATGGGAAAATAGTAGATAGATTTAATGAATTCGTAAATCCGCGAATAGACATACACTACAAAATTACAGAGCTTACTGGAATTACAAATGATATGGTTGCTGGAGCAGAGTCTATCGAAGAAATACTACCTAAGTTTTTAGATTTTGCAAGGGGGAGCGTAGTAGTAGCCCATAATGCTGGTTTTGATGCTTCTTTTATAAAGAAGAACTCAGAGAGACTGAATTTAAAATTTGAAAATGCAATTATGGATACAATACCACTAGCTAAATATTTACTTCCGGACCTTAAAACATTTAAGCTGAATATAGTAGCTAAGCATTTAGGTATCTCTCTTGAAAATCATCATAGAGCCATAGATGATGCTAAAGCTACTGCTGATATATTATTACATTGCTTTGGACTGCTTAGAGAAAAAAACATCCTAGACTTAGATACATTAAATAGTGAATTTCTAGGTGATTTTAATGTAAAGAAAGCAAACACATATCATGTTATTATCCTGGTTAAAAACCTTGTCGGACTTAAAAATCTGTATAAGCTTATCTCATTTTCAAATTTAGATTATTTTCATAGAAGACCTAGACTTCCTAAGACCATAGTGGAAAAATATAGAGAAGGTCTTATAATTGGATCTGCTTGTGAAGCTGGGCAAGTATATAAGGGAGTACTTCAAGAGAAATCTGAGGAAGAACTTAAGAAAGTTATAGGATTCTATGATTATTTAGAAATACAACCTCTTCTAAATAACAAATTTATGATTAAAAATGGTACGGTAAAAGATGAAAGTGAATTAATGGATATTAATAGAAAAATATGTGATATAGGAGAGAAAAATAATCAGCTGGTAGTTGCTACAGGAGATGTGCATTTTCTAGACCCTTCTGATGAAGTTTTCAGAAAAATTTTAATGGCTGGTAAGGGTTTTTCAGATGCAGATGATCAACCTCCATTATATTTTAAAACTACTAATGAAATGTTAAAAGAGTTTTCATATTTAGGAGATAAGAAATGTAGAGAGGTTGTAATTTATAATACGAATAAAATTGCAGATATGATAGAAGTTATAAAACCTATACCTGATGGAACGTTTACACCCACAATACCAGGTGCAGAAGATGATATACGACTAATGACTTCAAATAAAGTTCATTCTATATACGGGGAAAAATTACCGGAGATAGTTGAAAAAAGATTGGGTAAGGAACTAAACTCTATAATAGGTAATGGCTATGCTGTACTTTATTTAATAGCTGAAAAATTAGTAGCAAAATCCCTTGCAGATGGTTATTTAGTTGGCTCGAGAGGCTCAGTTGGATCTTCTTTTGCAGCTAATATGTCTAATATAACAGAGGTAAATGGACTTCCACCTCATTATGTGTGCCCGAATTGCAAAAGAAGTGAATTTATTTTGGATGGATCTGTTGGATCAGGTGCTGATTTACCTGATAAAGAGTGTCCAAGTTGTGGTACCTTATACATGAAAGATGGCCATGATATTCCATTTGAAACTTTTTTAGGATTCGAAGGGGATAAAGAGCCAGATATAGATTTGAATTTTTCGGGGGATAATCAAGCAGATATTCATAGGTATACAGAAGTGCTATTTGGTAAAGGCCATACTTTCAAAGCAGGAACAATTGGAACAATTGCTGACAAAACTGCTTATGGTTATGTGAAAAAATATTTAGGTCAAAAGGACATTATGGTTCCTCAAGCTGAAATAGAGAGGCTAGTCCAGGGATGTACTGGGGTTAAGAGAACATCTGGTCAGCATCCAGGTGGAATAATGGTTGTTCCAAGCGATAACGAGATATATAATTTCTGTCCGGTGCAGCATCCTGCTGACGACCCAAACTCAGATATTATTACTACACATTTTGATTATCATTCTATAAGTGGTAGACTATTAAAACTTGATATCCTTGGACATGACGATCCTACAATGCTTAAAATGCTTCAAGATTTAACAGGGCTTGACCCTTTGACTATTCCGCTATCAGATTCTAAGGTCATAAGTTTATTTACGTCTCCAGCTGCGCTAGGACTTACCGTTAAAGAATTGGGCTGCGAAGTTGGAAGTTACGGTGTTCCAGAATTTGGTACGAAATTTGTTAAACAAATGCTTTTAGATACACAGCCTAAGTCTTTTTCAGACCTAGTTAGAATTTCTGGACTATCTCATGGTACGGATGTATGGCTTAACAATGCACAATATTATATTAAAGAGGGATTAACAACGCTTAAAGATTGTATTTCTACAAGAGATGATATAATGGTTTATCTAATTCAGAAAAATCTTGACCCTAAGACTGCTTTTACTATCATGGAGAAAGTACGAAAGGGCAAAGGACTTACAGAAGATGATGAGCTAGTGATGAGAGAACATGATGTTCCAGAATGGTATATTGGATCATGTAAAAAGATAAAGTATATGTTTCCTAAGGGCCATGCAGTAGCATATGTAATGATGGCTGTAAGAATAGCATATTATAAGGTTTACTTTCCCAAGGAATATTATGCTACGTTCTTTACTATAAGAGCAGATGATTTTGATGCTAATTTAATTGTAAAAGGTACCAGTGCTATAAAAGTAAAAATGGATGAGCTAACAGCTATGGGCAAGGATATAGGAAATAAAGAAAAAGGTCTTCTTACAGCGCTAGAGTTATCTTTTGAAATGTATAAAAGAGGGATAGTGTTATTAGAGGTAGATCTTTATAAGTCTGAGGCAGTTAAATTTACAATTGAAGATGAGTCAATAAGACCTCCACTCAGTAGCCTTGAAGGTGTGGGAGAAAATGCCGCTAAAAGCATAGTTTTATTAAGAGAGCAAGGTGAGTTTATATCTAAAGAAGATTTAAGAATTCGATGTAAAGTTTCCAAAACAGTTGTTGAAGCATTAGATAATCACGGGTGCTTAAAAGGGCTCCCTGAGACGAATCAGCTGTCGTTTTTTTAGTTAAATTGAATTAACTCTTGAAATAATAAATTTTATATGATAAACTTATATACAGTAGTTATCTGTGATAATACTATTACAAGAGAGTAGGCCAGTCCTACTCTCTATTTATTGAAACGCAACTCATGGTTGCGTTTTAATTATAATATTATGATTAAGTATACTAATAGATGTGGAAAATATGAATAAAGGAGGGTGTTAAAATGAAAAATGATACCTTGTTACAAAAACTTAGAGGATTAATTGGTCCAATAGTAGAGAAAAATGATTGTGAATTATATCATTTAGAATATGTAAAAGAAAAAGGAGAAAATTTCCTCAGAATTTATATAGATAATGCTAATGGGATATCGCTAGAAAATTGTGAAAAAGTAAGTAGAGCCACAAGTGAAATATTAGATATAGAAGACCCTATAGCGCAGGGTTACTGTTTAGAAGTCTCTTCACCGGGAATTGAGAGAATTTTATATGATGACAAGCATCTAGAAAAATACATAGGTGAGAATGTACTAGTCAATCTAAATAGTCTATATGAAGGCAAAAAAAAGCTTGAGGGTGATTTAATAGGATTTTCTGATGTGCAAATAGAAATTCAATATGATGGGAATAATATATCTATTCAAAAAGATAATATTTCTGTTGTAAGTTTGAAACCAGTGCTGTAAGGAGGAAGTTAAAATGAATCAAGATTTTATTGAAGCATTGCGAGAAATTGTAGACCAAAAGGGAATTAGCGAGGAAATGCTTTTTGAAACTATTGAAGATGCATTAGTAGCGGCATACAAGAAAAATTATGCTACTCTTTCTAATGCTAGCCAAAATGTAAAAGTGTCAATGAATAGAGAAACAGGTGAAATACATGTTTATGGTCAAAAGGTAGTTGTAGAAGAAGTAGTTGAAGAAGTTAATGAAATATCACTTGAAGAATCAAAGGAGTATAGTCCTAGATACCAAATTGGGGATACTGTTGATATTGAAGTTACTCCAAGAAAATTTGGAAGAATAGCGGCACAATCAGCAAAACAAGTGGTTATTCAAAGAATTAAAGAGGCCGAAAGAAACATCATCTACAATGAATTTATAACCAAAGAATTTGACATTATTACAGGAAGTGTTATTAGAAAAGATAGAGGAAATGTATTTATAGATTTAGGTAAAATCGAAGCTGTTCTTGGCGCTACTGAGCAAATGCCAGGTGAGGAATACAATTTTAATGAAAAATTAAAATTATATATTGTGGAGGTTAAAAACACTACAAAAGGTGCTCAAGTAGGTGTATCAAGAACTCATCCAGGTCTTGTAAAACGCTTATTTGAATTAGAGGTACCAGAGGTTTTTGGTGGAATTGTTGAAATAAAAAGTATTTCAAGAGAAGCAGGGTCAAGAACTAAAATTGCAGTGTATTCAAATGACGAAAATGTTGATGCTATGGGAGCTTGTGTTGGTCCTAAAGGTAGCAGGGTTCAGAATATAGTTAACGAACTAAGAAATGAAAAAATTGATATTATTAAGTGGAGCAAGAAATCTGAAGAGTATATATCAAATGCACTAAGTCCTGCAAAGGTATTGAATGTTGTAGTTGAAGAAAATTCTAAATCTGCAAAAGTAATAGTGGAAGATAATCAATTATCCTTAGCTATTGGGAAAGAAGGCCAAAATGTTAGATTGGCTGCTAGACTTACAGGTTGGAAAATTGACATTAAAAGTAGAACTCAGGCACAATATAACATGGAATCAGTTGAAGTTACTGAGTGCAATGTTAGTGAAAATGAAGCAATTGAACCAATTATTAAAGAGTAGGTGATAGCTTTATGAAGGTTAAAAAAATACCTCAGCGTATGTGCACAGGATGTATGGAAATGAAAGGTAAAAAAGAACTATTGCGCATAGTTCGTAGTAAAGAAGGCGAAACTTCTATAGATTTAACAGGGAAAAAGCCAGGCAGAGGCGCATATATATGTAAGAGCATAGAATGCTTTGAAAAATCTTTCAAAACAAAAAGATTAGAGCGAAATTTAGGTGGAAAAGTATGTGAAGATATTTATGTTAAACTTAGGGATGAGATAAATAATGAACAATAAATTTTTTAATTTTTTAGGATTAACAAAAAAGGCAGGCAAACTTATTGAAGGTTACAATCAATGTGAAGAAGCGCTGTCTCACAGAAGAGGAACTCTTATAATTTTGTCTGAGGAAAGTGCTGTAAATACAAAAGACAAATTTAAAAGACTGGGTATTAAAAACAATATACCGCTTATTGAAGGCACTTCCAGTGAAGATTTAGGTAAGTGTTTAGGTAGAGCAGAAATTAATGTACTGTGTGTAAATGATAAAAGGATGAGTGATAAGTTACTCAGTTTATGGAATGAAGACAATGAAGTAAATAAAGAAAATGAAGAAAATGAGTAAATTAAATTTCGGGGGTGAATGATTTGGCAAAAGTCAGAATATATGAATTAGCAAAAGAATTAGAAGTAACAAGTAAAGAATTAATTAATGTACTATTTGAGGAATTTAGTATAAAGGCCAAAAATCATATGAGTGTGATTGAGGAAGAGGATGCTGAGTTAATAAAGGAACTATATAGTGATGAGAATTCAGGACTCAAAGATGATAAGAATGAAACAGTAGAACATTACGAAAATTTAGCTAATGAAGATGCTAACAAAGTTATTATCAGAAAAAGAGGTAGAAAAGGTAGAGATGAACTAGGAAATGGTAACAATAGTGTCGAAGCAATAGATGATGAAGTTGTAGTGATTGAAGCGTCTATTACAGTTAAGGATTTAGCTGATAAGCTAAAGAGGCCATATGTAGAAGTTATAAAACAACTTATTTTCATAGGCGTTATGGCTGGAATGAACCAAGAAATTGATTTTGCTACAGCTGAAAAAGTAATAGAAAAATATGGTGCACTTGCAGTACTCAAAGATGAAGAACTAGGAAAAATCGCTGATGATGAAGATGCTGATTCTGATTTAGGAACGCATAAGAAACCAGCTGTTGTTACAGTTATGGGTCACGTTGACCACGGTAAGACATCATTACTTGATTGCATTAGAAAATCTAAGGTTACTGAAACAGAAGCAGGCGGAATTACACAACATATTGGTGCTTATACTGTGACTATTAATGGAGAAAAAATAACATTTTTAGATACACCTGGTCATGAAGCTTTCACTGCAATGAGAGCAAGAGGTGCTCAAATAACAGATATAGTTATACTTGTTGTAGCTGCAGATGATGGTATTATGCCACAAACTAAAGAAGCTATAAATCACTGTAAGGCTGCTAAAGTACCAATGATAGTAGCTATAAACAAAATAGATAGACCAGGAGCTAACATTGACAAGGTTAAACAAGAATTAGCAGACAATGGTCTTGTATCAGAAGATTGGGGTGGCGAGACAATTTGTGTTCCAGTATCAGCTCATACTAAAGAAGGTTTAGATACACTACTTGAAATGGTATTAATTACAGCGGAAATGCTAGAGCTTAAAGCAAGTCCTGATAGACGTGCAAAAGGAACTGTAATAGAAGGAAAACTTGACAAAGGTAGAGGTCCTCTTGCTACACTACTTATACAGAATGGTACATTAAGCACTGGGGATTCTATAATAGTTGGATCAACTTATGGTAGAATTAGAGCAATGTTTGATGATAAGGGTGAAAAAATAAACAATGCCGGACCTTCTATACCAGTAGAAATACTTGGGTTATCTGAAGTACCAGCAGCTGGAGACAGATTCAATGTAGTTAAAGATGAGAAAACTGCAAGAAACATGGCTGAAGCTAGAAAAGCAAAATCAAGAGAAGAACATTTTAAGGCAAGTAATAGAGTGTCAATGGAAAATCTATATAGTCAAATACAAGAGGGATCTGTTAAAGAACTTGGTGTAATTGTTAAAGCCGATGTTCAAGGGTCTGTAGAGGCTGTAAGACAATCTCTAGAAAAATTATCTACTGAAAATGTTAAAGTAAGAGTTATACATTCTGGAGTTGGAGCTATTACAGAAACAGATGTTACGCTTGCAGCTGCATCAAATGCTATAATCATAGGATTTAATGTAAGACCAGACAATAATGCTGCTTCAATTGGAGAAAAAGAGGGAGTAGAAATTAAAACCTATAGAATAATTTATGATGCTCTTGATGATATAAAAGCTGCAATGCTTGGACTTCTTGATCCTGTATATAAAGAAGTTGTTTTAGGTAGAGTTGAAATAAGACAAATATACAAAGTATCAAGTGTAGGAACAATAGCAGGATCTTATGTACTCAGTGGTAAGATTACTAGAAATAGTAGTGTAAGAGTTCTTAGAAATGGTATAGTAATAACTGAATCAACATTAGCTTCACTAAAGAGATTTAAAGATGATGCAAAAGAAGTTGCAGCTGGATATGAATGTGGGTTAAGTATAGAAAAATTCAATGATATTAAAGAAGGAGACGTTGTTGAAGCATTCATAATGGAAGAAGTAAAACCAAAATTAATATAAGGTTAAGGAGTAGTGGGTTGTATGGTTAATTATAGAAATGGAAGAATAAATGAAGAAATCAAAAAAGAAGTAAGCAATACAATTCAAAACAAAATAAAAGATCCAAGAAAAAGTGCTATGGTAAGTGTAACAAAAGTGGATACAACAAAAGATTTAAGCTATACAAAGATTTACGTTAGTATATTTGGTAGCGAAATTTCTAAAAAAGAAACAATTGAGGCACTTAAAAGTTCAACTGGACTTATGAGAAAAGAAATAGGTGCTCATGTTAAATTAAGACATGTTCCTCAAGTCATAATAGAGGTAGATGAAACCATAGAACGTGCAATACATTTAGAAGGCATTTTTCATCAAATAAAAGAAAAAGAAAAAATTGATGAAGAAAATAGTGAAGCACATATAAGCGGAGAAGATAGCATTGAAGAGGATAGCAATGAAAATTAGTGGTATTCTTAGCAAAATAAAGATGTTTAAAAAAATTGCTATAACTTTTCATACTTCTGCAGATGGCGATTCATTAGGTAGTGCATTAGCACTACTTATTGGACTTAGAAAATTAAACAAGGAAGTATATATAATTTCTAAAGAAATTATCCCACAAAGCTTTATGTTTTTGCCTTGCTCCGATGAAATTACTGGTGAAATAAGTGAACCGGTAAAGGATACAGACTGCGTTATAGTCTTAGATTGTGGTGATTTTAAAAGAATTAATGCGAATTTATCTATGCAAAATAGAAAATTTGAATTAATTAATATAGATCACCATGTATCTAATGATTTGTACGGAGATTTGAACTATATTGATACAGGCGCTTCAGCAGTTGCAGAGATTGTGTATGAAGCGCTTATACTTCTTAAGATTAAAATAGACAGTGAAATCAGTACATGCTTGTATACCTCTTTACTTACAGATACGGGTTCTTTTAGACATTCAAGTACAACAGCAGTAACTCATAGTATCGCAGGAGAACTTATTAATACAGGTATAGATTTTAGTAATATTCATAGAATAGTTTTTGAAAATAGAAAATTTGAACAAATAAAATTCTGTGGAGAAATTATTAGTAATATGACATCAGAACTTAATGGCACAGTGTGTGTTATGTATATACCTAAAAATTTGATAAAAAAATATAATTTAGAATCTTCTGATACAGCGGATGTTGTAACTTTAGGTTCTTCTATAAATACAGTTGAAGTTACTATTGTTATAAGAGAAGCTGAAAATGGTGTTAAAGTCAGTTTAAGATCTAAATCAACAGTTGATGTTAGGAAAATTGCAGAAGGCTTCCACGGTGGTGGTCATATTAGAGCAGCAGGTTTTTTCACTGAAACTGACTTTCACGACACTAAAATTAAGCTTTTAGAAATTTTAGAAAAAGAGTTGATAGAATGAATGGTATAATAAATGTACATAAACCTACAGGAATTACATCTTTTGATGTAGTACGTAAAATCAAAAAAGTAAGCAATATAAAGAAAGTAGGCCACGCTGGTACTTTAGATCCTGAAGCTAGCGGGGTTTTACTTGTTTGTATAGGCAAGGCTACAAAGGCTATAGACTATATAATGGGAGACTTTAAAATTTATGAAGCTGAATTAAAACTCGGCGTTATTACAGACACTTATGATAGAGAAGGAAAGGTCCTTTGTGAAAGTGAAGTTAAAGCCAGTACGGATGAAATTATAAATGTAATTAATTCGTTTGTTGGAAAAATAAAACAAATTCCCCCAATGTACTCAGCACTAAAAGTTAATGGGAAAAAGCTTTATGAATTGGCAAGGGCTGGTATAGAAATAGAGAGGGAAGCAAGAAATATAGAGATTTATAGTATAGATATTATGGATATTAAGTTGCCATATGTAAAGTTTAGGGTGAAATGTTCTAAGGGTACGTATATTAGAAGCCTTTGCTATGATATAGGACAGATGCTAGAATGTGGTGGTATGATGTGGAACTTACAAAGAACTGCTATTGGTGGATTTCCTATTGAAAATTCTATAAATATAGATGATTTAAATGCAGAAAATATAAATGAGCATATTATGCCTGTGGAAAATATTTTTGAAAGCAATATCAAAATTACTATAGAGGATAGATTTATTGTGTTCTTGCTAAATGGTGTTGTAGTAAAGGATAAGGCACTAACTTGTAAGTTTAAAGCGGAAAGTATATATAATATTTATAATAATAAAAATGATTTTATTGGGATTGCAGAAAAAAGTATTGATGGTATTAGGCTAATAAAATCGTTTATATAGGAGAAATTTTAAAATGATGGTTATAGAAGATAATTTTAAAACAAAACTTAAATATCCAACATATATTGCACTAGGAAATTTTGATGGGCTTCATTTAGGGCATATGCATCTTATAAATAAAACTGTAGAACTTGCAAATGAGAATAATACAAAAAGTATGATTTGCACCTTTAAAAATCACCCTTTGTCTGTTATTAACAAAGATATTCGTCCAAAACTACTAATGAATAATGATACTAAAATAAATATATTGGAAAACACAGGCATTGATATTGTTGATTTGTTTAATTTTAATAAGGAGTTTATGAAGATGACACCAGAACAGTTTATAAAAAATATGGTGAATTTTTATAATGCAAAGGGTATAGTTGTTGGTTTTAATTATAGATTTGGATATAAAAATTTAGGTGATGTAGAGATGCTTAAAACATATAGTAATATACTTGGATATGAGCTATGTGTTTGTGAAGCAATTAGTATTAATGATGAAATTGTAAGTAGTTCAAAAATACGTCATCTTATAGCTGAAGGGAATATCACTAGAGCAAATAAGCTTTTAGGAAGAGCGCACGCTATTATTGGCGATGTAATTAAAGGGAAACAACTTGGGAGAACAATTGGATTCCCAACTGTAAACTTAGATTATAATAAGAAATATATTATTCCTAAGGGTGGGGTATACTATACTGTAGTTGATTATAATAATGATCTTCATAAAGCTATTACAAATATAGGGTATAATCCTACTGTAGAAGGTGGCAAACTTTCAGTAGAAACGCATATATTGAACTTTGACGAACAAATCTATGGTGAAGTAGTTAAAATTAATTTTATAAGTAGAATAAGAGATGAGGTTAAATTTAATACCATTGATAAACTAAAGCAGCAGCTTTCAAAGGATAAAGAGTTTGCTTTGGAGCAAAATATATAAATATAAGCTTTAAATTTAAAAATTAATTTACAATTTAATCTTAGTTTGTTATAATTGATTTGAACCTTATGCTAAGTTAATCGAATCGCCAACGGTATACTTGGAATAGGGGAAGAATATTCGGAGGTGTTGTAAAATGGAAAAGGCTAAAAAACAAGAAATAATGGTAAAACACGCAAGACATGAAGGAGATACAGGTTCTCCAGAAGTGCAAATTGCATTACTTACTGCAAGAATCTTAGAATTAAATGAACACTTAAAAGTTCATAAAAAAGATCACCATTCAAGAAGAGGCCTATTAATGATGGTTGGACAAAGAAAAGGAATGTTAGGTTACTTAAAGAATCAAGATATTGAAAGATATCGTGCAATTCTTGTAGAACTTGGACTAAGAAAATAATTTAGAGCGGCCTTGCCGCTCTATTATTTTAAATGTTATTAAAAAAATATACATTTGAGAACAATAAATTTGTATATTAGTTAATTATATTACTTTAAATTTATGGGAGGTAAATATATGAATCATATTATTGAAACTACCGTAGCAGGTAGAGTTCTTAAAGCTGAGTATGGTAAGATTGGAATGTTATCAGACTGTGCAATACTAGTGAGCTACGGTGAAACTGTAGTTCTAGTTAATGCAAATGCATCAGAGAAACCAAGGGATGGTATTGATTTTTTTCCACTAAGTGTAGAATATGAAGAAAAACTCTATGCTGTTGGAAAAATTCCAGGAGGTTTTATAAAGAGAGAAGCAAGACCATCAGAAAGAGCCATACTAACAGCAAGAGGAATTGATAGACCACTAAGACCGTTATTTCCTAAAGGATATAAAAATGATGTGCAAATCGTTTGTACAGTACTTTCAGTTGAACAAGATAATTCACCTGAGATACTTGCTATGAATGCAGCATCAATGGCATTATGTATTTCAAGTATACCTTTTACAGATGTTGTTGCAACTGTTTCTGTTGGTTTAGTTGAGGGTAACTTTATATTAAGTCCTACTGTAGAAGAGAGAAACGCAAGTTCTATGAATCTTACAGTTTGTGCAACAAAAGACAATGTAACAATGATAGAAGCAAATGGACAGGAAATACCTGAAGATGTAATGATAAATGCTATTGATTTTGCTTTTGAGTCATGTAAAAAAATTGTAGCTTTCCAAGAAGAAGCCGTTGCTAAATTTGGAAAGAAAAAAAAGGCTTTTGAATTTCAAGCAATAGATGAAACTCTCCAAAGTGAAGTTAGAGAATTCTCATTTGATTTGACTAGAACTGCAATGTACACAATGGATAAAGATGTGAGAAATGCAATGGTTGATGAAATAAAAGAGAAAATAAAAAATGAATTCAGTGAAAAATATCCTGATAGTAAATCAGATATCGGTGAAATTTTCTATAATATCCAAAAGGAAATAGTTAGAAATATGATGTTAAATGAAGATAGAAGACCAGATGGAAGAGCTTTTGATCAGGTTAGACCAATAAGTTGCGAAGTAGGAATACTTCCAAGAACTCACGGAACAGGTCTTTTTACAAGAGGACTTACTCAAGTAATGGGAGTTGCTACACTTGGAGCGTTAAAAGAAGCTCAAATGTTAGATGGAATAGGTGATGAAGATACTAAAAGGTATATGCATCATTATAATTTCCCTGCTTATAGTGTAGGAGAAACTAAGCCAATGCGTGGACCTGGAAGACGCGAAATTGGTCATGGTGCACTTGCAGAGAAAGCAGTGGAACCACTTTTACCATCTGTAGACGAATTTCCTTATGCTATTCGAGTAGTATCAGAAGTATTAAGTTCTAATGGCTCAACATCTCAAGCTAGTGTAAGTGCAAGCATTTTAGCTCTACTAGATGCAGGTGTTCCAATTAAGAGACCAGCAGCGGGTATAGCAATGGGATTAATTACAAATGCTGACTTATCTAAAGAAAAAATAATAACAGATATTCAAGGTATTGAAGATTTTTTTGGTGATATGGATTTTAAAGTTGCCGGAACGGAGCAAGGTATTACAGCTATACAAGTTGATACAAAGCTTCATGGGTTATCTAAATACTGCATTAAAACCGCAATTATAGATGCAAAAAAAGCCAGACTTCATATATTAGGTAAAATGAATGCATGTATAGACGCACCAAGAAGTGAACTATCAAAATATGCTCCTAGAATGTACATACTAAATGTAGCACCTGACAAGATTAGAGACGTAATAGGAAAAGGCGGAGCAACTATAAAGAAAATTATAGCAGAAACCGGTGTTAAAATAGATACTAATGACGATGGTAAAATTGTAATTATGTCGAGTGACGGTGATAGTGCAAATAAAGCAGTAAAAATTATTGAAGAGCTAACTAAATCAGTTAAAGTAGGCGAAATATATTTAGGGAAAGTAACAAAAATTGCTGCTTTTGGATGTTTTGTTGAAATACTTCCTAATAAAGAAGGTTTAGTGCATATTTCTAAACTTGATTTTGCTAGAGTGAACAAAGTAGAAGATATTGTTTCCGTTGGTGATGAAATATTAGTAAAAGTAATGGAAATAGATAATCAAGGAAGAGTAAATCTTTCAAGAAGAGACGCTATGAAAGATAGTGAAAACGAAAATAAAGATAGTGAATAATGATAGAAGGGCTTAGAGGCCTTTTTATTTTTTTTAAAATAATATTAGCTTAATATGCACATATTAAATACAGATTTTCATTAAGGAGAGGAACATATGTACAATTTATTCAAATTAAATAATGGGTTAAGAGTTGTAGTTGAAAATATTGAATATGTGAATTCTGTAAGCGTAGGCTTATGGGTAGAAAATGGTTCAAGAAATGAAAATGTAATAAACAGTGGAATATCACATTTTATTGAGCATATGTTTTTTAAGGGCACTTCTAGTAGAACCGCAAAGCAGATTTCGGAAGCGGTAGAAGACGTAGGTGGTCAATTAAATGCCTTTACTGGTAAGGAAGCTACATGTTTTTATATAAAGGCATTAGATACACATCTAGAATTATCCTTGGATATTTTGTCAGATATGCTTTTCAATAGCAACTTTTCAGAAGATGAAATCGAAAAAGAAAAGGGTGTTATCGTTGAAGAAATAAAGATGAGCGAAGATTCACCAGAAGATGTTTTGATAGATTTGCATACAAAAGCAATTTGGGATACGGATTCCATTTCATTACCTATTTTAGGGACTAGTGATACAGTGGGATCGTTTAGCAGGAAAACTATTCTAGATTATATAGACGCGCATTATGAACCGGAAAATTTAGTTATATCAATTGCTGGTAAATTCGATATGAAAAACATAGAAAAACTCCTTGAAAAATATTTTGGTGATTGGAATTGTAAAAGTAAAAATATTACTAAATATAGTAGCCCTAAATTATTTAATCAACATTTCTTTAGGAAAAAAGATATTGAGCAGCTTCATATAAGTCTAGGGATGCCGGGTGTAGAAACAGGAAATGACGATACCTATGCACTAATATTACTAAGTAATATATTAGGTGGAGGAGCATCTTCAAAATTATTTCAGAAAGTTCGTGAAGAGTTAGGTGTGTGTTACTCAATTTATTCCTATATTTCAGCCTTTAAAAACACAGGAGTTGTAAGTATTTATGCGGGAGTAAATCCAAATCAAGCAAAAGTTGCAATTGATGCAATACAAGACGAGGTAACTAAATTCTCAAAAATTGGAATTGATAATGAAAGACTTTGCAAAACTAAGGAACAGTTAAAGGGTGGCTATATTCTAGGACTTGAAAGCACAAGTAGCAGGATGTTTAGCAACGGAAAATCTGTTATGTTTTTGAATAAAATAAATACTCCTAAAGATGTACTTAGAAAAATAGACGAAATAGATATGTCAAGAGTTAACAATGTTATGGAGAGTACTTTTAAAAAGGGTATTATAAATTCAGCCTTTGTTGGAAAAGAAAAAGAAGTGCTACAAAATGTTTTCTATGGTAATATTATTTCTATTGAAAAGTAAATTTATTTATAATTATATGGAAATGATGCATAACTCCTTAACATATTCCATAGTATTCTATGAGAATTGTTAAGGAGGATGTGTATATGGAAGACAATGTAAAGTTATATAGTGAAATGGAAAGATATGAAATTATTAATATTAATGATGGTGATAAATATAATAATTTAGGAAATAATGATGTAGTCATTGATGAAAACGGAGTTTTACAATTTTTAATAATCAATGAAGGCAGTTCTAAATTTAGTTTTTTTCATAATACCGATATAATTGAAATACCTTGGGAATATGTTAAAAAGATAGGATCTAGAACCATAATAATTGATGTTGATAACGAATTTTTGAAAAAATCTCGTATTTAACGAAATTTCAGATGATGATTTAACTTTGGAGGACAAAAATGAAGATATTAGTGCAGAAATTTGGAGGGACATCAGTCTCAACCAAAGAAAAGAGAAAGCTTGTAGTATGTAAAGTTCAAAACGCAAAGGCTGAAGGATATTCCCCTGTGGTAGTAGTATCTGCCATGGGGAGAAAAGATGAGCCTTATGCAACAGACACGTTATTATCATTAGTAGACGATAATTTTAAAATAGCAAATCCATTAGCCATAGATTTACTAATGAGTTGTGGTGAAATTATAAGTACTGTAATAATGTGTAATGAATTTAATGATAATAATATTGATGCTGTGCCATTAACCGGGGGACAAGCAGGTTTAATAACGGATTGTAATTATAACAATGCAGCAATAATTAATGTAGATACAAAAAAAATAATGGATATTTTACAAAGTGGAAAAATCCCTGTGGTAGCAGGCTTTCAAGGTGAAGATGAGAAAGGCTATATTACTACTATTGGGAGAGGAGGCAGTGATGTTACAGCTGCAAGACTAGGCGCAGCACTTAATGCAGTAGAGACTCAAATATACACGGATGTGGATGGTATGATGACAGCTGATCCAAGAATAGTTTCCGAGGCTAGCACAATAAAAAAAATAAGTTACGATGAGACTTTTCAATTTGCTGATCAAGGAGCTAAGGTGATACATCCAAGAGCTGTTGAGATTTCTAAAAAATATAATATACCACTAGTAATAAAGAATACTATGAATGATTGTGATGGGACTATAATTAGTAATTTGGGGAGTGAAGATTACCAAAATATAATTACAGGGATAACACATATGAACAATAGGGTTCAAATAAAGATGTGTAAAAATATAGATGTTAGCTACGATGATCTTTTTGATATTTTAGCTGAAAATTTAATTAGCATAGATCTTATAAATGTGTTTCCTAAAGAAAAAATATTTACTATTGATGAAAAAGATTATGTTAAATTTGAGAATTTAATAAAAGGTCTTAATATGGCTTATTCTTTTGTAAAGGATTGTAGTAAACTTTCAATTATAGGATCTAAAATGAGAGGAATACCTGGTGTTATGGCGAGAATACTTAAGGCATTAACTAGAGAAAATATTGAAGTACTACAAACAGCCGACTCTCATATGACTATATGGTGTCTTATAGAAACACCTTATGTTGAAAGAGCAATTAATGCATTGCATAAAGAATTTAAATTAGGATAAAAAATGTATATAGTTTCTCTTAATGCACAAAATATAAATGGATTAGGAGGAATGTATATGCCAAAAACTGAAAAAATCAAAGAACAGAAGAAAAAAGGAAATAGTAAAAATCAAAGTATTGAAAAAGAAGAAGATTCTAAAAAAAATGAAAAGCTTGAAAATATTAAAGAGTTGGGAACAACTAATATTTCAAATCAGGACGAAAAAATTCAGATTTTACCTATAATAGGTCAAATAGAAGGACACATGATGTTGTCTCCTCAAACAAAAGCAACTAAGTATGAACATGTTATTCCCCAATTAATTGCTATGGAAAGGGATGAAAAAGTAAAAGGTATTCTAATAGTTTTAAATACCGTAGGAGGGGACGTGGAAGCAGGCCTTGCAATAGCAGAGATGATTCGTAGTGTAAGTAAGCCAACGGTGTCACTAGTTGTAGGAGGTGGTCATTCAATAGGTATACCTCTAGCAACAGCTGCTAAGTATTCATTTATTTCACCTTCTGCAACTATGATAATTCACCCTATAAGAATGAATGGTTTGATAATAGGAGTTCAACAAACTTTTGAGTATTTTAATAAAATGCAAGAAAGGATAACTGAATTTATTATTAGAACATCTCACATTGATAAGGAAAATGTAAATAGATTAATGACTCAAACGGATGAGCTTTTAAATGACATGGGTACTATACTTATAGGAAAGCAAGCTGTTGACAATGGACTTATAGATGAAGTTGGAGGAATTAGCGAAGCATTAACAAAATTAAATAAAATGATAGATGAATAATATAAATAGATATAAATAGGTTGTTTCAACCTATTTATATCTATTTTTATTTTTGAATGCTATGATTAGTATGAATTTAAAAATCTATCTTATAGAATTAGTTTGAGTTTTAATTGTAAATCTATAGAAAGTTAAAGGAGATTTATAAATTTTGTAGAAATATTAAGAGTGGAGGTGATACTTTGGCTAGAAAAAAAATTAAATCAAAAGCTTTAAAGAGTGTAGACACGGATAATGAAATTTTTGGAATCATTTTAATTACAATGGGAATATTGATTCTATTTAGTATATTTTCTACTATATTTTCAAGTTCTAATTCTATATCAGGTACCATTGGTGGGGGTATTAATCATTTACTTTTTGGATTACTAGGTGTAGGGGCATATCTTTTGCCGTTTTTCATAATATTTACTGGGATTTGTTACATTGTTAAGAAAGGTAAGATTAATTTCAGTAAAAAATTTTATGGAATAATACTTTGTATAATTAATACTTTATTATTTATACAAATGTTAACTTTAAATAAGTATTATGTTAAAGATGAATTTTTGCTAGGGATAAATAAAATATACAATGCTGAAGGAGCAATTCATGGTGGAATTATTAGCTATTCAATAGACGTACCAATGCATACATTATTTGGTGATGTTTCCAGTTATATAATTTTTACTTCTGTTTACTTTATATGTTTAATTCTAATATTAAATATATCGCTCCTTGATACTTTTTATAGTATAAAGAAAAGATTTGTGGTTATAAGAAATGCAAGGAAGAGTGATAGGGATGAGCTATGTGTCGATAATAACGATAAGAAAAAAGAGTCTATAATTTCAGATAAAGGTAAAAATGAATTTATTAAAGATATTAGTAATAAAATTAAAATTTTCGACTTTGTAAAATCAAATGAAATCGATGGCGAATTCAGTGAGACTACTAGTGAGGAAACTGTCAATAATATTAAGGATGATTATGTGAGCATCTCTAAAGAAAAAGGCGTTGATAAATCTATTAATCAAGAATTAGAACAAGAAATTAAGTTAAACAGTGTAAATGTAAAACCAAACTATAAATATGAATATCCAACTGCGGATTTATTAAATGAAAATGTTACATTGAAAATGAATAAAAATGATAAAAAAGAATTGCTTAACAATGCCAATAAATTACAGGAAACACTCAGCAGTTTCGGTGTTGAAGCAAAAGTTATTCAAGTTACAAAAGGCCCCTCAGTAACAAGGTTTGAGCTTCAACCAAATCCTGGTGTTAAGGTTAGCAAAATTGTTAACTTAGCAGATGATATTGCACTTAATTTAGCATCTTCTGGTGTGAGAATTGAGGCTCCGATACCTGGTAAAGCAGCAGTTGGAATTGAGGTTCCTAACAAAGAGTTAAGTGCAGTATACTTAAGAGAGGTAATAGAATCTAATGAATTTTTATCTTCAAATAAAAACTTGTCTTTTAGTTTAGGCAAAGATATAGGTGGTAATTGCGTTGTCTCAGATTTAACAAAAATGCCCCATTTATTAGTGGCAGGTGCCACAGGTTCTGGAAAGAGTGTTTGCATAAATTCATTAATAATAAGTTTGCTATATAAATATTCACCAGAGGAAGTTAAGCTATTATTAATTGACCCTAAGGTAGTTGAATTAAATATGTATAATGGCATACCTCATTTATTGATACCAGTAGTAACAGACCCGAAAAAATCTGCAGGTGCACTAAATTGGGCTGTAAATGAAATGTCAAGACGGTACAAAACCTTTGCCGACAATAATGTAAGAAGTATAGAAGGATATAATGAATTAGTTAATAAAGGTACTGCTGAAAATAAATTGCCATGCATTGTAATTATAATTGATGAGCTTGCAGACCTTATGATGGTTTGTGCTAATGATGTAGAAGAGTACATTGGGAGACTGGCACAAATGGCAAGAGCAGCGGGTATGCATTTAGTAATTGCAACGCAAAGACCATCTGTTGATGTTATTACAGGCGTTATAAAGGCAAATATACCTTCGAGAATATCTTTTGCAGTTTCAAGTCAAATAGATTCAAGAACAATACTAGATTCTGCTGGTGCGGAAAAACTATTAGGTAAAGGAGATATGCTTTTTTACCCAGTTGGAGAGGCTAAACCAATTAGAATACAAGGAGCTTTTGTATCGCAAGAAGAAGTTGAACGAGTGGTTGCATTTATAAAAGATCAGAAGACAGAGGTAAACTATGAAAAGGAAATAATTGATGAGATAGAAGGTAATTTAAATAATAAAGATGAGGACTTGGATATCGATGAATTATTAAACGAAGCAATCAGAATAGTAGTTGAAAATGGTCAAGCCTCCACTTCGTTGTTGCAACGTAAGCTGAAAATAGGGTATAATAGGGCAGCAAGAATTATAGAACAAATGGAAGACCGCAGTATTATTTCAGGTAGAAATGGAAGCAAACCTAGAGAAGTATTACTAAGTGATAGTGAATTAAAGGATTAATGCAATAAGTTTCTGTAAGAAATATTGTAAATACACTTGTTTAATTTGTAAATCACATTTACAATAATTTATATGTAGAAATGTAGGAGGATGACCCGTGGAAAAATTGAAAGTTGGAGTTATAAATTTAGGTTGCGATAAAAACAGAATTGATAGTGAGATTATACTAGGTAGTTTAAGTGAAAAATACGATATTACAAATGATCCTAAACAAGCAGATATAATTTTGGTGAATACTTGTGGATTCATAGAATCATCTAAACAAGAATCAATAGATACTATTTTAGAAATGTCAGAATACAAAGAAAAATATAAATGCTCGGTGTTAATTGCAACAGGTTGTCTTACTCAGCGTTATGGGAAAGAACTGCTAGAACTTATGCCAGAGCTTGATATAATGCTGGGTGTTAATGATTATGATAAGTTATTAAGTAGTATAGAAGAGGTACGAGGCAAAAATACTAAAGTCCAATATTGCAGTTATAGTGATGAAAATATTAATGAAGGACAAAGAGTATTAACTACGGAAAATTATTCTGCTTATGTGAGAATATCAGAAGGGTGCGATAATGCTTGTGCGTATTGTGCAATACCAAAGATTAGAGGTAAATATAGAAGCAGAAAAATAGAGAATATTATACAAGAAGCTAAGGGCTTAATTGAACATGGTTGTAAAGAAATTATTTTAGTTGCTCAAGATACCACTAGATATGGAATTGACTTATATGGTGAGAAAAACTTACATAAACTAATAAAGGAAATTTCTAAAATAGATGGAGTCAAGTGGATTAGAGTGCTTTACTGTTATGCAGAAGAAATGACGGATGAAATTATTAAAGAAATATCTTCCAACGATAAAGTTTGTAAATATGTAGATATACCAATGCAACATATAAGTGATGAGATTCTTAAATCTATGAGAAGAAAAGGAAGAAAGAATATCATAATAGAAAACATAAAGAAGATAAGAATGAGTATTTCTGGTGTAATTCTTAGAACTACATTAATTGTTGGTTTTCCAGGAGAAACAGAAAAAAACTTTGAAGAATTAAAACAGTATGTGAGGGAAACTAAATTTGATAAATTAGGGGTGTTTAAATACTCCATGGAAGATGGAACTGTAGCTGCAGAAATGGAAAATCAAATTCCAGAAGAAATAAAAGTGAAACGTGAGCAAGAACTAATGATACTACAGCAAACTATATCAAAAGGACTAAATAGTGAAAAAGTAGGTAAAGTTTATGAAGTTTTAGTAGAAGGGTTTGATGGTGAAGTTTACTTTGGTAGAAATTATGAAATGGCACCAGAAGTTGATGGGACTATTTTCTTTGAGTCTGATAGTGTTTATAATAAGGGTGAGTTTGTTTACGTTAAAGTTATAAAAGCTTTAGAATATGATCTAATAGGAGTGGTGTACCATGAATCTCGCAAATAAACTTACAATGCTTAGGATTTTTCTAGTGCCTATATTTTTAATATTTATGGTAGTGAAAATACCTTATGGGAAAGAATTAGCTACGCTTATTTTTATAATAGCTTCTCTTACCGACAAATTGGACGGTTATATAGCAAGAAGCAGAAATGAAATAACTAATTTTGGTAAATTCATGGATCCTTTAGCGGATAAACTTTTAGTAACGGCTGCACTTGTTTCATTGGTAGAGCTTAAGATTGTACCTAGTTGGGTAGCTATGATTATAATTGCAAGAGAATTTGCAGTTTCAGGCCTTAGAACAATAGCTGCTTCGGAAGGAAAAGTAATTGCTGCTAGCTGGTGGGGAAAAATAAAAACAGTTATGCAAATAGTAGCTATAATTACAGCATTATTAAATTTATCTTATGTAAATCCAGTAATAAACCCAATTCTAAATATTTTAACTGATATTTTTATGGCTGCTGCAGTGATTATTACAATAATATCAGGCGTAGATTATTTTGTTAAAAATAAAGATACTATTAGAATTGATAAGTGATTAGAATATTATAATTTGTTAATAATACAAATAAAAGTGAAAACTCTTTGTTTTGTATGTTGACCATACAAAACAAATGATGTATACTTAAATTAGAACAAACGTTCGATAAAAAAGGATGGTGAACCCTAAGGGGAAATTTATGAATAATGATAAGTTAAAAGCCCTAGAAGCGGCTATGAGTCAAATAGAAAAGCAATTTGGAAAAGGTTCTATAATGAAACTTGGAGATAATAGTACTTTAAATTTAGATGCTATATCTACTGGTTGTTTAGGACTCGACATAGGCCTTGGCATAGGTGGTGTGCCAAGAGGAAGAATGATTGAAATCTTTGGACCAGAATCTTCAGGTAAAACTACGGTTGCACTACATATAGTTGCAGAGGCACAGAAAGAAGGCGGCACAGCTGCGTTTATAGATGTAGAACATGCTTTAGATCCGATATATGCTAAATCTCTAGGAATTGATATAGATGATTTAATAGTATCTCAACCAGATACTGGTGAGCAGGCTTTAGAGATTACAGAGGCATTAGTTCGTTCAGGGGCTATTGATGTTATTGTTGTGGACTCAGTTGCTGCCTTGGTACCTAAAGCTGAAATTGAAGGCGAAATGGGAGACTCTCATGTAGGACTTCAAGCAAGACTTATGTCTCAAGCTTTACGAAAACTTGCCGGTTCTATAAATAAATCAAAATGTGTTCTTGTGTTTATAAATCAATTAAGAGAAAAAGTTGGTATAATGTTTGGAAATCCAGAAGTAACTCCTGGTGGTAGAGCGTTAAAATTTTACGCATCCGTTAGATTGGATATTAGAAGAATAGATACCATCAAACAAGGTGATCAATTTATGGGTAATAGAACAAGAATAAAAATAGTTAAAAATAAAGTAGCGCCTCCTTTTAAACAAGCTGAATTTGATATTATGTATGGTTTTGGAATATCTCGAGAGGGAGATATTTTAGATATAGGAGTTAAAGAAGAAATTGTACAAAAAAGTGGTGCATGGTTCGCTTATGGAGATGCACGTCTTGGACAGGGAAGAGAAAATGCAAAACAATATTTTAAAGATAATCCACTGGTTATGTTAGAGATAGAAAATAAAATTAGAGATAAATATTCGTTACCATTAGCTAAAGGCCCAGTAATTGATAAAAAAGAGCTGAAAGAAGCGAAAGAAATAAAAGATACAAAATCAGTAAAATAAAGAAAAAAGCAAGTTTATACTTGCTTTTTTCTTTATTTATGTAAGTTTTTGCTATGCAATAGGCTAATGTTTAAATGGTTATTAAATAATATTATTATAAAATTAACATTTTAGATGTTATAATCTTGACATTAGTATAAAAGTAATATAAAATAAATACAAATACTGGTTTAGTATATTAAAATTATTACAAATTGAATAAATATAACACCTTTTCTAGCTTTCGTATTTACTCTTAAATAGATTCGAAAATAAGTTAAGGAGGTGTTGATAATTATGGACAATATGGGAATGATCTTAGTAGTTTGTGCTATTGTGATTGTTATTCTTGTAAGTATTTTTGTTGCGATTTATTCTAGAAAAAATATATCTGAGGCAAATATATCTGAGGCTAAAAAAGAAGCTAAAAAAATTATTGACGAAAGTGAAAAAGAAGCTGAAACTAAAAACAAAGAAGCTGTTTTAGAAGCCAAAGATGAAGTTCACAGACTTAGAACTGATTTAGAGAAAGAATTAAGAGAAAGACGTAATGAAGTTCAAAGGTTAGAAAGAAGAAATATCCAAAGAGAAGAATCTTTAGATAAAAAAAGTGATGTGTTAGAGAGAAAAGAAGATAATCTTAACAAAAAACAACAAGATGTTGAAATGTTAGAAGCTAGTATTAAAGATTTACACACAAAGCAAAGAGAAGAATTAGAAAGATTATCAGGTTTAACATCTGATGAAGCAAAACAAGTTTTATTAGATGAAATTAAAAAAGAAATTAAACATGATGCTGCAGTTATGATTAAAGAAATTGAAACTAAAGCAAAAGAAGAAGCAGATAAGAAAGCAAGGGAAATTATTACTTATGCTATTCAAAGATGTGCTGCTGACCATGTTGCAGAAACAACAGTTCATGTGGTTTCGCTTCCTAATGATGAGATGAAAGGAAGAATAATAGGTAGAGAGGGTAGAAATATTCGGACTCTAGAAACACTTACAGGAGTGGATCTTATAATAGATGATACACCTGAAGCAGTAATTCTTTCAGCATTTGATCCTATAAGGCGTGAAGTTGCGAGAATTGCACTTGAGAAGTTAATAGTGGATGGGAGAATTCATCCAGCAAGAATTGAGGAAATGGTAGAAAAAGCTAAAAAAGAAGTTGATAGTGATATTAAAGAAGAAGGAGAACAAGCAACTTTTGAAACAGGAGTGCATGGTCTTCATTCAGAAATTGTTAGGCTACTTGGAAGACTTAAATACAGAACTAGTTATGGTCAAAATGTATTAAAGCATTCTATAGAAGTTTCATATTTAGCAGGACTTATGGCCTCTGAACTTGGAATTGATCCAACACTTGCTAAAAGATGTGGATTACTGCACGATATAGGTAAAGCTGTGGATCATGAAGTTGAAGGACCACATGCACTTATAGGTGCTGAAATAGCCAAAAAACATCATGAATCAGCTAGTGTTGTGAATGCTATTGCTGCACATCATGGTGATGTTGAACTACAATCTCTTGAAGCAATACTAGTTCAAGCAGCAGATGCTATATCAGCTGCAAGACCAGGTGCAAGAAGAGAGACTTTAGAAGCTTACATTAAAAGGTTAGAAAAATTAGAAGAAATTGCAAACTCATATGAAGGTGTTGAAAAATCATATGCTATTCAAGCTGGAAGAGAAGTTAGAATTATGATTAAACCAGATATAATTGATGATGCAGGAGCGGTTGAAATGGCTAGAAATCTAGTTAAGAGAATTGAAAATGAATTAGAATATCCAGGCCAAATTAAAGTTAATGTAATTAGAGAAACAAGGGCTATTGATTATGCAAAATAAACTAACATAATATAAAATCCTCTTAAATTTTAGGAAACTTCCAAAATTTAAGAGGATTTTTTCTATATTTGTAGAATAGTATAAATATAGCATTTAATGTACTAATAGGAGGAATATTATATTATGGAAGTATTAAAAGTATCAGCAAAGTCAAGTCCAAATTCAGTAGCAGGAGCTCTAGCAGGTGTTATTAGAGAAAAGGGAACAGCAGAGTTACAAGCAATAGGTGCTGGAGCAATTAACCAAGCGGTAAAGGCAATTGCTATAGCAAGAGGGTTTGTTGCACCAAGTGGTGTTGATCTAGTTTGTATCCCAGCTTTTACAGATGTTATAATAGAAGGGGAAGAAAGAACGGCAATTAAGTTAATAATTCAATCTAGATAATAAGTATAAAGGGGACTTGTGGGACAGGTCCTCTATATTTTTTTTATTAAATTAGAGACTGGAATAAATCCATTCTATTTACATTATAAAAAAAAGATGATATATTGATAATATATCAAATAAAAAATATGCATGCATCGGGGGTAAAAAAATGGTATTATCTAGAAAAGCTAAAGGCATATCGCCATCTTTAACATTAGATATAACTGCAAAAGCGAAAAAAATGAAGGCTGATGGTATAGATGTCATAGGATTTGGTGCTGGTGAACCTGATTTTAATACGCCCCAAAATATAGGAGAAGCAGCTATAAAGGCAATTCATGGGGGGATGACAAAGTATACAGCTACATCAGGTATTATAGAACTTAAGAATGCAATAATTCATAAATTTAAAATAGAAAACAACTTAACTTACGAAACAGCTCAAATTATAGTTTCAACTGGTGCAAAGCAATGCTTAGCTAATGTTTTTGGAGCTATTTTAAATCCGGGGGATGAGGTTTTAATAGGAGTTCCATATTGGGTTAGTTACCCGGAATTAGTTAAATTAGCAGATGGAGTACCTGTTTATGTAGAAACGGAGGAAACTAATAATTTTAAATTAACAATCGAAAATCTTAGTAAAGTAATAACATCTAAATCTAAAGTATTATTATTAAATAGTCCAAATAATCCTACTGGAACAGTCTATTCAAAGGCAGAACTTATGGAAATTGCTAATTTTGCAAAGATAAATGATTTAATTATAATATCAGATGAAATTTATGAAAAATTAATTTATGGAACAAATGAACATATTAGTGTAGCTAGTCTTTCTGAAGATGCTTATGATAGAACAATTGTAATTAATGGTGTATCTAAGGCTTATGCTATGACGGGATGGAGAATAGGTTATGCTGCAGGTAGCGCAGAAATAATAGCATTAATGACTAATATTCAAAGCCATACTACTTCTAATCCCAATTCAATTGCTCAATGTGCGTCAGTTGAAGCACTAAACGGTAAGCAGGAAGATATAATAAAAATGGTTGAACAATTTAGAGTAAGAAGAGATTATATGGTAGAAAAAATTAATAGTATGGATAATTTATCTTGCGTAAAACCAGAAGGTGCTTTCTATGTTATGGTCAATATATCAAATGTTTTAAATAAATTAGCCTACGGAAAAGTTATAAGCAATTCAATCCAGTTTTCAGATCTTTTGCTGGAGAAAGAGAAAGTTGCTGTTATACCAGGGATAGCATTTGGTGTTGATAATTTTGTTAGGATATCTTACGCGACTTCAATGGAAAATATAGAAAATGGACTCCGCAGAATAGCAAGGTTTGTTCATAATATTTAAAATTGATTTACATAATTTTTAATGATATTATTATAGTATGAATTAATACAAGCTGTTATATATTAGTTCATGCTATTATAAAAGATTGAGGTGATTAGAATTGGTGACAAAAGAAGTTATGGTTAGTAATCCTAAGGGACTGCATGCAAGACCAGCTACATTATTAGTAAGAAAAGCTTCTTCTTTTAAATCAGATGTAAGTATAGAATATATGGGTAAAAGAGCTAATATTAAGAGCTTAATAGGTATTCTATCTTTAGGAGTTGGTCCTAATAATATTGTAAACGTTATAACTAATGGTGTTGACGAACAATTAGCACTAGAAGAAATAATAAACCTGATTAGAGGATTAGAGGAATAATTATGGCCTGTACATTTTAAAAAGCTGCTAACTTATTGTTTGCAGCTTTTTAAAATGTATATGTAGTAGCAGTAACTAAAGGAGAAGATATATGTTAAATAAACTAATAGAACTTAATCGTAATTCAGATGTAATTTTAGATAATAAAAATTTTATACGGTATTTTCTTGAGATTAAAGCCAGAAAAAGTATTTACACTTCCAAGAGTTATGAGCGTGATATAAAAGATTTCTTCTGCGCTGAGTCTATTTGTGATATAACAATGGAAGATATTAAGAAAGTGTCATTAATACATACACAGAATTTTATAATAGAATTAATAGACAAAAATATGTCATCGGCTACTATAAATAGAAAAATATCATCACTTAGTGCGTTGTATAAGTGGATATTAAAATATCAAGACAATTCTACAGGTGTTTTTATAATTAAATATAATCCCTTTGGAAACCTGAAGGAAGAAAGACCGGTTATAAATAATGTGGAAACAGAGTTTTTAACAAAAGAGGAGTGTAAAATTTTATTAAATAGTATAGATACATCCACAATATTAGGACATAGGAATAAAACTATATTAGTACTGGCTTTAACCACTGCACTAAGAAAATCTGAGATTATAAATATTAAAATAAAACATATTACATCGCATACGGGTTATGATGTAGTAAAAGTAATTAGAAAAGGCGGCAAAGAGGATATAGTCAAACTTCAAAAAAATATTCTTGCTATGATTAATGAATATATTCTAATTACTAAAAGGAATAAGATATCTAACGCTGAGGAGTATTTATTCATAGGTCACTCAACTAATGGAAAAAATAAAGAAAAATTAGATGCAAGTACGTTAAATTACATGATAAAAAAAGTATGTAGGAATGCGGGTATACAAAAAAAATTACGAGTTCATTCTACTAGACATACAGCAATTACACTAGCAATTTTAGCAGGGGCTACGGTAGAGAAAGTTAGAGATTTTGCTGCACATAAGAATTTAGCTACAACGAATAGATATATTCACTCCATAGATAAGTTGAAAAATAATGCTGGAGACTTGATTGAGTTATTTTAAATAGGAATAAATTATGGTTTAATGTTGAATAGTATTGGTTTTAGAAGTAGACTTAACCTAAAGAAAAACATAGGAGGAAAAGATGAAAATAGGATATGCGTGTATACCACTTACTACTAATGCGAGAACAAATAGAAGATTAATGTTAAAAAACTTTTCTGAAATGATGTTTTTAGAGGTGTTAGAGCAGAATTTAATAGACCTTAGAGAAATATTAGAAAATAATGAGAAGTTCAATATAAAGTTATTTAGAATAAGTTCGGATATAGTACCGCTCGGAAGCCATAGTATTAATGAAATTCCATGGCATACGGTTTTTAAAAATGAATTGTGTGAAATAGGAGAATACATAAAAAAATGTGGCATGAGGGTGTCTATGCATCCAGGCCAGTATACAGTACTTAATGCAGAAAAAGAAGATATTGTAGCAAAAGCAATTAGAGATTTGGAATATCATGCTAGATTTCTAGACTCCCTAGGTGTGGATGGGAGCAATAAGATAATACTCCATATTGGTGGCGGTTATGGGGATAAGGATGCTGCTATGGACAGATTTATTAAGAATTTTAAAAGATTATCTGCATCGGTAAAAAATAGACTTGTAATTGAAAATGATGATAGGATATTCAATATTGACGATCTGCTATTTGTAAGTAGTAAAATCAATATTCCGGTGATATTTGATAATCTTCACCATGAGTGTAATCATAAAACAGATATGCCTATAAAAGAAATAATGAAGATGGTAGCTGAAACATGGAGTGAAAATGATGGTGATATAAAAGTCCATTATAGTCAACAAGATTTACATAAACATTTAGGGGCTCACTCAAGTACTATAACATGTAAAAAATTTCTCGAATACTATGAGGAAGTTAAAGAATTTAATCTTGATATTATGCTAGAAGTAAAGGATAAAGATATATCGGCAATAAAATGTAACATTTTAATTAGTGACATGAAAAGCAAATTAAAACATGTAATTATAGAAAAGCAGTGGGCAAAATATAAATACCTATTAATGGAAAGAAATTATAAATATTATAAAGAATGTAGCCGCATTGTAAAAGAAAATTGTAGCATTCAAGAATTTTATGAGTATACAGATGAAATAATGAATCTTGATGTAGAGGATGGAAGTTTTATTAATACCTCAGAACATGTTTGGGGATATGTAAAAAATAATGCATCAGAAAAAGAACAAATGCATTTTAAGAAAATAATTTCTGATATGGACCATAAAGAAAAGGTTAAGATTTATTTGAAAAAATTATGTGACAAGTATAATGCTGTATACATGATTGACTCTTATTACTTTTACTATTAATACTAGGAAGGGGGATTTACAAATGCCTTACAATATAGAAATAATTAAAAAAGCTCAATATAAAACTAGTAAATGGTCCGGTGGAACAACAACTGAACTATATATTTATCCGAAAGGTTCAATATATAGTGCTCGTGATTTTAAATGGAGACTTAGTTCCGCAGTGGTTGAAGTAGAACACTCTATATTTACGCCTCTGAAAGGAATATCTAGGCTTATTATGATTATCAAAGGGGAACTGCGTCTTTGCCATGAAGGTCATCATAAGGCTGATCTAAAAGCATATGAGCAGGATAGTTTTAATGGAGATTGGACAACAACGAGTTTTGGTAAAGTTACAGATTTCAATTTAATGCTTGCTAGTGGTTGTAGTGGAAGATTAGAATACATTTTTTTAAATAAAGACGAATTCAAAAATATAATATTACACAATAATGAGAAGTTTGATGAAAAAAGATTAAAAATTACAGAAGCATTTTATCTAGTCAAAGGTGATGTAGAAATTGCTGTAGGAGCAAAGAGGAAAATAAAGTTTAATCAAGGTGATTTAGCATTAGTAACTAAAACAGACAGTGATAAAACTTCTGAAATTATGATTTCTAATAACAGTGAAGAAGAATCTAAAATTATAAGAGCTACAATATTTTATAAAGAATAATAAGCAAAAGACTCCATATTTATTTGTATAAATTCTACTTTTGTTGTCAATAATTTAAAAAGTTATTAAACAAAAAGGAGAGATATTATGAATAATGTATCATTAATAGGAAGAATAACAAAAGATTTAGAACTTAAAGAGTATAACGAAGGTAAAGGGTTTTATACTAGATTCACATTGGCAATTGATAGAACACCACGTAAGGATTCGAAGCCAGAAGCAGATTTTATAAGTATTATGGTGTGGAATGCATTAGCTGAAACAATGTGCAAATATTTAGGTAAAGGAAGGCAAATTGCTATTACTGGTAGACTTTGCAGCAGCAGCTATATAGATAAAGATGGAAATAAAAAATATAGTATGGAAGTTGTAGCTGAAGATTTTAAATTTTTAGATAAAAAGAAAGAAGTAGTATAATACACGTAAATTATTTTTTAGGATTAGATAAAAGTGAATGCATTTGTAGTAATATATATATATGAACTAATTTATATAATATGGAGGTGCATTATGAAGAATATTGTTGTAGCTGGAGGATGTTTTTGGGGTGTGGAAGCTTACATGACAAGAATAAATGGTATTATTAAAACAGTGGTTGGATATGCTAATGGTAAAGTCGAGGATCCCACATATAGTGAAGTTTGTGATGGAAACACAGGTCATGCAGAAGCTTGTTTAATAAGTTATGATGAAGGAATAGTATCATTAGAAAAAATATTGAATAAATTTTGGGGAATTATAGATCCTACCGTTTCTAATAGACAAGGTCCGGATATAGGTAGTCAATATAGAAGTGGTATTTATTATATTGATAATTTGGATTTAGACATTATATTAAAAACTAAAGATGAAGTCCAAAGCAGGTATAATAAGACAATAGTTACAGAAATAGAGCCTCTATTATGTTTTTATAATGCTGAAGATTATCATCAAAAGTATCTACAAAAAAATCCTGGAGGCTATTGTCACATTAATTTAAATGATGATTAAGAGTTAAATTAAAATAAAAATTTAACAAATTGACTTAAAAAACTCCTTGGTTATCCAAGGAGTTTTTTAAGTCAATTTAAACTATTAGACAAAGTAAAAAGTAGTAGGTATAATTAAATACAATTACATTATAATTCTGTGAAGGGGAGGATTTATTTGCCGACTAAAAGATTGCTTAATAATGATGAAGAAATTATAAAAAAATGGAAATTGTTTGTTTCTGAAGGCATATTAAACAAAAGTGGACTTCGAGACATTATTTTAAAATCTTGGGAGAGAAGTAAATTATATGGTATAGATCCCTATGAAAAAAAAATTTCTATTGACATTACTGAAGATGATTTAAAAAAGAAGTATAAGGAATTCTTACCCCTACTAGAGACGGCAAAACCATTAATGCAAACACTGTATAACTTGATTCAAAATTCGGATTTTATGATTAGATTAACAGATAGAGATGGATATGTATTAGAACATATAGGAGAGGATAGCTTAATACGTCACCATAATATTTTGGTACTACAAGATGGATACAATATAAGAGAAGAAGTAATAGGAACTAATGCTATTGGACTTTCGTTAATAACGGGTGAGCCAATTCAAGTGCTTGGTGGCGAGCATTATTTACATAAGTATCATAATTGGACTTCGTCTGCATGTCCTATAAAGGACGAAGAGAACAGAATTTTAGGCGTGTTAAGTATTACAGGTAACTTTGAATTTGTACATCCACATACTTTAGGTATGGTAGTAGCTGCAGCAAAAGCCATAGAGAAAGAAATGAAGCTTGAGAATTCCAATAAAAAATTAAAAATAGTAAATGAACAATTTTATCAAATTACGGAATCAATATCAGAGGGTATTATTAGAATAGATAATCAAGGCGAAATAACCAGTATGAATAGATTTGCAAGAAAACTATTGGGATATAGTGCAAAAAATATACACAATATACACATAAGTGATGTTTTATCTGCTAATTGTAAAAAAGATATTCTAGGCGCTGTAAATAAGGGGAAAGGATATCAAGAGGAAGAAATTGATTTCACTACAAAATCAGGTGCAAATAAAACGTGTATAGTTAATGTCACGCCCATAAGGCTTTTTAGTTCTTCAGACTTAGGTGGGGGGGTAATTGCTTTTAAAGAAAATAAAGCCGTTCTAAGTATGATTAATAAAATTGTTGGAGCGAATGCAAGATTTACATTTGATGATATATTTGGAAAAAGTGAAAATATAGCTCATTCAATTAAAATTGCAACAATAGCGTCTAAGACTGACGCTACTATACTACTTCAAGGTGAGAGCGGAACAGGAAAAGAAATGTTTGCACAAGCTATTCATAATGCTAGTAGAAGAAAAGATAGACCTTTTGTATTTTTAAATTGTGGCGCTATTCCTCGCGATTTAGTTTCTAGCGAACTGTTTGGTTATGTGGAAGGTGCGTTTACGGGAGCTAAAAGAGGTGGTCATCCAGGGAAATTTGAGCTTGCAGATGGAGGAACAATATTTCTTGATGAAATAGGAGATATGCCACTAGATGTTCAGGTAAGTTTACTTAGAGTCTTAGAAGAACGTAATGTAGTAAGAGTTGGAGGACATGATGTTATACCGATAAATGTTAGAGTTATAGCAGCCTCAAATAAAGATTTAAAAAAAGAAGTTGCCCTAGGAAAATTTCGAAGTGATTTCTTTTATAGAATAAATGTTATGCCTATCTATATAAATTCTCTTAGGGAAAGAAAAGAGGATATTAAGATATTTATTGATTATTTTTATGAAAAATTCTGTGAGTCAAACGATAAAAATATAAAAAAAATTCATGAAAGCTTTTATGAAGGTATGATTAATTATAATTGGCCAGGTAATGTTCGGGAATTACAAAATGTTATGCAACTTGTTTTAAATATAGCTGAAAATAACAATGCACTTACAGGCACCAACTTACCAAGTTATATAAGGGAAAAAGAAAATGTTGGAGAAACAAGTGGCATAAAACAACTACTTACATTAGAACAAATCGAAAAAAATACTATTATGCAGACATTAATGGATGTAAATGATAATATGGCAGCAGCTTCTAGAATATTAGGTATAGGTAGAAGCACGCTATACAGGAAAATGGAAAAATACAAATTAGTTAATAGATAAATAATTTTTGATTTAAGTAACAGTTAACGTAAAACAAAGTATGTAATACTGCTTTATGCAATTACGATATCTGTGTCGACATGATACATATGTATCAAGATGGAACATAAATTCATTGGTGATGCTGGCTTAGTGTGCCATTTTGATACGAATCCGTATAAGTAGTTATATTCTATTACAATTCATTATTTATAAAAACAATAAAAAAGGTTACAAATCGTTGAAAATCAATGATTTGTAACCTTTTTTTATAGAGACAAGGAATTATGGCATGGTTATTGCTATTTAAGTATTCAAGAATATAATTATAAAAAAAACGAAGAAAAGTAAGTTGAAAATATATAGGAGGATTTCTAACATGTATTATGGGATTGTATATTTATATCTATTATTTTGGATAGTTATATCAGAAAATACAAAAATAGAAACTATTTGTATTGGGATAATAATAAGTTTGTTAGTTGCAACTTTAAATAAGGATTTAATGTGTATTAATAGAAAATTAAATTTTAGGAAAAATAGTATGTTGTGGATTTCTTACACATTCTTGATGTTAAAAGAAATATTAGTTTCCAATATTAATGTAGCAAAGATAGTTCTGAGTCCTAAAATGATTATATCCCCACAGATGGTAACAATTAGAACAAAAATAAAATCTGATTTTCATAAAGCCATGTTTGCAAACACAATAACTCTAACTCCAGGAACATTAACTATTTCCATTGATGGGGATAAAACATTAGTGCATTGCTTAAAATATGAATATTCAAAGGAATTAAATAATTCAGCTTTTGAAAAATTAATTTTGAAAGTCGAGGCAAATAGTTATGAGTAAATTATTAGTTTTTTCTATATTATTCTTATCAGTTACAATTTTTATATGTATGTTTAGAGCAATCAAAGGACCAACTGCGGCAGATAGACTTATTGCTATTAATGTAATAGGGACAAAAACAATTGTACTTATTCTCATAGTTTCATTTTTGCTTCATGAAACTTATTTTGTGGATGTAGCTATAGTATATGCACTAATCAGTTTTTTATCGTCTATTGTAATAGCGAAAGTTATTGAAAATTCAGGAGGAAAAAATATATGAAAGATATTATTGTTACAATATTTCTCTTTGGGGGCTTGTTCTTTTTCATGGTTGGAACCTTAGGAATCATAAGATTTCCAGATGTGTTTACAAGAGCTCATAGTGCTTCAAAATGTGATACTTTAGGGGCTGTATTATGCCTGTCGTCATTAGTAGTACTTGAAGGGTTAAATATGGTTAGCTTTAAATTTATATTAATTCTTGTATTTGTGTGGATCGCCAACCCCACAGCTACACACTTAATTGCTAAGGCTGAATACACAAGGCAGGAGAACCTTGCAAAAAAAAATGAGGTGAAAAAGAATGAAAATATTTAGTGTTATAATGCTGGCGTTTTTAATTGGATCTGCTGTAGCCGTTTCAACTATAAAAAGCTTACTTGGTGCAATAATAGTATTTATGGTTTATAGCCTTATAATGACGATTCTATGGCAACAGTTAAATGCTCCAGATTTAGCAATAACTGAAGCGGCAGTAGGGGCGGGTATTACTACAATTTTATTTGTGCTTACACTAAAGCGAATTAAAGGAGTAACAAAATGAAAAAAAATTTATCTATAATAATTACTATAAGTTTAATTATGATTTTACTTTTGGGGGTTAATGAGCTTCCCGAATTTGGTCAATATGAAAATCCGGCAAATAATGAAGTTGCACATTATTACATTGAGAACACAACAAGAGAAACTGGTGCAATGAATATTGTTACAGGAATTATTTTAGATTATCGTGCCTTTGACACTTTTGTTGAGTCCAGTGTGCTATTTACTGCTTCGATAATAGTGCTATTAGTTTTAAAAAGGGAAAGAATATCGGAAGATACAGAAAGTAATGTGACGATAATAGAAAGTACTATTTTAAAAGGGGTCAGTAAAGTGCTAATACCTTGTATTCAGATTTTTGGAATCTATATAATTTTTTATGGTCATCTAAGTCCAGGTGGAGGGTTTGCAGGTGGAACAATTATAGGTACAAGTTTGATCTTATATAGAATTATCTATGGTAAAGAATTTACTGATAAAAAAATTCCGTTTTCAAAATTAATAACCTATATTTGCGGAGCGATTACGCTTTATGGATTACTAAAAGGGTATAGTTTTATAACTGGTGGAAATCATATGAACCTTCCACAACCAGGGATTGGAACTCCTGGTAATATACTTAGTGGTGGTTTTTTATTGCCATTAAATATATTGGTAGGACTTATTGTGGCAATCACTATATACTTTTTTTTCACTTTATTTGACGGAGGAGAAATTTAATATGGAAGGCTTAATAAGCAATTATTATGAAACTGGCGCGATTATCTTGTTTGGAATTGGATTTTCCATACTATTATTACACAATAATTTAATAAAAAAAATTATTGGCATGAATATAATGGATACAGCAATTTTCTTGTTTTTTATAGCGAAAGGATATGTTTTAGGCCTAGATGCCCCTATTATTATAGGGGCACATAAAGGAGTTCAAGGTTATATCAATCCTGTTCCTTCTGCACTAATGCTTACTGGTATAGTTGTAGCAGTTAGTACAACAGCCTTTGCCCTTGCGCTAACAATAAAACTCTATGAAGGATACGGTAGTATTGAATTAGATGAAATTATGAAGATGAGGAGTGAATAAAATGAGCTTAATTGAAAGTTTTCCGCTTACTATTATATTGATTTTGTTTATTACGGCGTTTATAATGCCACTTATTAAAAAGAAAAAGATTGTCAATATGCTTAGCTTAGTATCAATGACAATAGTTATGATTTTAGCAATGTTAAATTTGAGATTTGTTATTAAAAACGGAGAGTATTTGTATAGAATTGGACATTTTAATGCTCCCTATGGAATTGAATTTCGAATTGGAATCATTGAGGCAATGATGGGGCTGCTTTTTACCTTTGTTGCACTTATGATAATTTGGTATTCAACCTATAGTATAGAAAAAGAAATTAAACAGTCAAAGATAGGTTTATATTATTTGCTTATAAACATTTTAATAGGTTCCCTCCTTGGAGTAGTATATTCTAATGATTTGTTTAACTGTTTTGTATTTATAGAAGTAGGAACACTTGCATCTTGTGGAACTATTATTGTTAAAGACAAAAAAGAGAATATAAAAGCAACATTAAAATACTTAATTATGAGCTGTCTCGGATCTGGACTTGTACTTATGGGAATTGCTTATTTGTATTCAATGACTGGACATTTAAATATTAACTACATTCATGAAGAATTAATAAAATCCTATTTAAATTATCCAAATGCAGTATTAATATCTATAGTTTTATTTATTATTGGTCTTGGGGTTAAGAGTGCCATGTTCCCGCTGCACAATTGGCTTCCAGATGCACATTCAAACGCACCATCATCCTCGAGTGCAATTCTATCTTCACTAGTTTTAAAGGCTTTTGTCTTACTTTTGATTAAGATATTATATAGACTTTATGGAATGGAGATACTACACCATTATTCAGTTCTAAATATTATTTTAATACTAGGTAGTTTAGGAATGATAATGGGTTCGGTCTTTGCTATCTTTCAAAAGAATATAAAAAGAGTTATAGCATATTCTACCGTAGCACAAATGGGGTATATATTTTTAGGTATTGGGCTAGGAACAGATATAGGGGTTTCCATTGCTATATTTCATATTATTGGTCATGCCTTAACTAAATCAGCACTGTTTTTATTAGTTGGAGCAATGATAGAAAAAACAGGGCATAAGAGCTTGGAACATCTAAAGGGAATAGGTAAAGAAATGCCATTAACATTGGGGTTATTTTCCTTAGCTTCACTATCTATGATAGGAATTCCAGTACTTCCTGGGTTTATAACAAAGTGGCATTTATCACTAGCCGCTATTGCGGATGGAGAAACAATTTTAATTGTAGTTATCTTGATTAGTAGTTTACTTAATGCAGTTTATTATTCTCCAATTGTTATAAATGGATTTTTCGGAGAAGAAAATATGAAAGGTAAAGTATATAAATCCAAAAGTAAACCACTAAAAGAAATGATGCCTGTAATTTTATTAATGGGTTCAATGGTTTACGTGGGAATAGCATCTAGAGGAATTATAAATTTAATTACTCTAGGACTTAAATAGAGGAGGTAATTATAAATTGAATAGTATCATAATAATACTTCCCATTATATTTCCATTTATATTAGCAATAATTATTGCAACTTTAAAATTTAATGAGAAGAAAAGGAATATTTTTGTAAGTACAGGTGTAATATTAAATTTAATTTTTCTAATTACTATATTTTATAATTTTGGGGAAAGCAGTGTTCATCTATTCAAATTGAATGAACTTCTAGATGTTTATTTTAGAATAGATAAGTTAAGCATACTTTTTTCACTATTAGTTTCGATTTTATGGGTTTTTACTGCTTTTTATGCAATGCAATATATGAAGCATGAAGGAAAAGAAAGAAAGTTTTTTGTTTTTTTTCTTGCAACCCTTGGGGTAACCATTGGAATTGCTTTTTCAGGAAATCTTATAACTCTTTATGCTTTTTATGAGTTTCTAACCCTGTCAACTTTTCCTCTTGTAATACATACAGATTCAAAACAGGCTCTAAAAAGTGGAAAGAAATATTTGATATATTCTTTTTCGGGAGCAACACTAGTTTTACTTGGAATGATTTTATTATTTAGTATTACGAGTGATATAACATTTACTTCCCATGGTATTTTGTCACCATTAACAAATGATAATAGAAACCTATATATAGTAAGCTATGTAGCTATGTTTTTAGGTTTTGGAGTTAAAGCAGCCCTTGTACCATTCCATTCATGGCTACCTGCTGCAATGGTTGCGCCAACACCAGTTAGTGCACTTCTTCATGCGGTTGCAGTTGTGAAATCGGGGATTTTTGCTATTATTCGAATGACATATTTTATCTTTGGAGCAGAAATTGTTAAGGCACTTCATGTAAATATATTTTTGAGCATTCTTATAGTACTTTCAATTTTGATGGGCTCATTCTTAGCGCTTCATCAGGAAAATTTAAAGAAGAGATTAGCATATTCAACTATTAGTCAACTGGGATATGTTTTACTGGGAATAGTTCTTCTAAATGAAGATGCCTTTGTTGGAAGCCTCCTTCATTTAATTAATCATGCAGTAATTAAGATTGTTCTTTTTTTCTGTGTTGGATCGATAATGTACATTACTGGAAAAACGGATATTAGTCAGATTAGAGGTATTGGAAAACAAATGCCAATAACTATGGGCTGTTTTGCTATAGCGTCTATATCATTAATAGGAATTCCTCCAACAAATGGATTTGTTAGTAAATGGTATCTGGCCCAAGGCGGACTTGCAGCTGGAAAAATGATTTTTCCAGCGATACTCCTTATTAGTGCACTATTAACTGCACTATACCTTCTTCCAGTTATAACTGAAGCCTTTTTTAAAAAAGGGGATGACGCTTTGGTTAAAGAGGCACCAATGAAAATGTTAATCCCTATTGTTATGATAACTATAATAGTTGTTTTACTTGGATTATTTCCTAATATGATTATTACATTTATACAAAAAATTGCCAGTGAGGTACTTTAAGAAAGGAGAATATTATATTGAAATCTACTATGTATTTACTATTTATTTTGTTGTTTCCATTTGTTTCTTCTTTTATAGGTTACGCGATAGGCAGAAAGAATGAAAAATATAGGGACATTTTTAATATTATAATGACAGCCATTGTACTTTTGGTTACCACTATGCTATATAAATATGTTGTAATACATCCTATAGAATTATCTGTTCCACATATTATGGGTACAGGTCTTCATTTAAAATTAGATATGTTTAGATATGTTTTTGTTTGGCTTACAGCTATGATATGGTTTTTAACTACGCTGTATTCATCGCATTATTTAATGAACCATAGAAATAGAAATAGATATTATTTGTTTTTTATGCTAACCCTAGCAAGCACTATTGGAATTTTCATTTCAGAAAACTTTTTAAATTTGTTTACTTTTTTTGAAATTATGTCATTTACATCTTATGCATTAATAATTAATGATGAGGATGATTATGCTCACGAAGCGGGAAATACCTATATTATAATGGCAGTTACTGGTGGCCTTATTCTGCTTATGGGATTATTTTTACTATATAATTATACCCAGACATTAGATATAAGTGAGCTTAGTACTGCTGTAAGTGGTCTTGGAAATGTAAAGTATCTTATTGTAGCATTAATCATTATAGGTTTTGGCGTAAAAGCGGGAATGGTGCCATTACACATATGGCTTCCTAAGGTATATCCTGCAGCACCAACACCTGCAACTATTGTTTTATCGGCAGTTTTAGCTAAAACTGGTATATTTGGAATTATTTTAACTATTGAAGTAATAATGAGTGGAGATTTTGTTATTTCTATTATCATTCTAGTGATAGGCTTTCTAAATATGTTCATTGGAGGGTTCCTAGCCATAATGCAGAGAAACATTAAAAGAATTCTGGCATATAGTAGCATGAGTCAAATTGGCTATATTCTTGTTGGAATAGGGCTCATAGGAATTTTGAAAGAGCATAGGACTATAGCTATTTACGGTACATTGTATCATGTTATAAATCATGGGATTTTTAAAGCTTTACTATTTATGGGGACTGGAACTATATATATGTTTTTGAATAAGGTTAGCATAAATAAAATTGGAGGTTTTGGAATCAAAAAATATTTGTTGAAAATAATATTTTTCATAGGTGTCTTATCAGTTATAGGAATGCCTGGCTTTAATGGTTTTACTAGCAAAACTATGTTGCATGAGGCGCTTATCTCCGCTCAGCATATGTATGGGGGAGTATTCTTTAACATATGTGAAATTGTATTTGTAATAAGTAGTAGTTTTACTGTAGCCTATTTATTAAAAATATTTGTGGCTGTATTTATAGAAAAAAGTAATCATGAAATTGAAAAAGTGAAGGCAAAACTAAGTAAAAGAGTACTTCTACCCATGATTACATTGTGTTTAATGAGTATTTATATTGGGCTTAATCCAAATGCAATTCTACACGTTTTGGATAAAGCACTGAAACCCTTTGGAAATGCAGAGCCGCTAGCAGTGAGTTTATACACTTTTACTAATATTAAAAGTTCTATTATAATAATAGTAATTGGTATCATAGTCTATATGGGATTTGTAAGAAAAGTGTTAAAAAAAGGTGAAGGTGCTAATTGGTATTATGTGAACCCGACTTTAAGTTGGATAAGCTTAGAGAAACATATATATAAGCCACTAGCAAAATGTATTATTCTTGTTAGTATGTTTATTTTTAACATCATTGACCGAGCGGTAGTTAATAGTGTTACTTTTATAGGTGCTAGTATTGACTCAATTACTAAAATTGAAATTGATAATGTGAAATTAATTATAAGAGGAGTTGGGAGTAAATTTAACAATTTGTTTGTTTCTAAAGATATTAATAAATATAAAATTGATACTGAAAGAGAAAAATCAGAAATAGTAAATATTAAAGGGAAAATACAGGAAATAGGATATAATATGAATAGTTTAACTTACTCATTATTTATTTTTGGAATTGTGCTTATAATGTGTTTATTATTTTTAATGTCCTAAAAAAGTGAAAAAAATTGATTTTTTAGCTATATACTTATATAATTTAGCATGAAGGTTATATATAAGTGTTAGAAATAAAATTTTAATTAGGAGTGGTATAGTGGAAGAACGGTTGCAAAAATTCATGGCAAGATGTGGAGTTGCTTCACGAAGGAAATGTGAGGAAATTATTGTTAGTGGAAGAGTAAAAGTCAATGATAATTTAATTGTAGAACTTGGTCAGAAGGTTAATCCTGACATAGATGTGGTGCACGTAGATAATGTAATTATCAAATTAGAAGAAAATAAGGTATATATTGCGTTAAATAAACCCGAAGGTGTAGTATCCACAGTGAATGATGAAAAAGGTAGAAAAACTATTATAGATTTAATAGAAGTAAAAGAAAGGATATATCCCATAGGACGTTTAGATTATGATACATCAGGACTTATTATACTAACAAATGATGGGGATATATATAATAAGGTAATACATCCAAGACAAGCAATTAATAAAGTTTATATGGCTTTATTAGAGTGTTACCCAACGGAGGAAGAAATTTATAAGTTTTGTAATGGGGTAGATATTGATGGATACATAACAGCAAAGGCAGATTTTGAGGTGTTAAATAAGTTCGGAGTAAACTGTAATGTTAAAATTACTATACATGAGGGGAAAAACCGTCAAATAAGAAAAATGTGTGAGGCTATAGATCATCCGGTTATTAACCTAAAAAGAGTTTCTGTTGGTAAAATATCTTTAGGAGAACTTAAAAAAGGGGAATGGAGAAATCTATCTAGCAGTGAAGTAGAATATTTGAAGAATTTATAACAAGGATTATTCACATTCTATTTTATTAATAGGAGGAATAACACACCTATGTTGTTAATAATTAAAAAAATGAATAAATCATTGAAAATTTCTTCAATAAATGGTAAAATGAAATATATATTTCACTTTACCATTTATTGAATTTTTTTAATTCATTTATCTTAAATTAACATAGGAAGGATTGAGTTTATTATGGAGAATAACAAACAAGATTTAATGAGGTCTATTCAGGTTAAGTTCCCACGTTTAAGTAAAGGTCAAAAACTAATAGCAGAATTTATTTTAAAACATTATGACAAGGCTGCGTTTATGACAGCAGCAAAATTAGGAGTTAGTGTAGGAGTGAGCGAATCTACAGTTGTAAGATTTGCTAATGAGTTAGGCTTTACTGGATATCCCAAACTCCAGAAAGCTCTTCAAGAATTAATTAAAAATAAATTGACTACTGTACAAAGGATTGAGTTATCTAATGATTTCATTACTCAAGAAAATGCACTGAAAGGTGTACTAAAAGCTGATATGGAAAATATTAGGGCTACTCTTGAAAAAATTAACCATAAGACTTTTGAGGATGTAGTAAATTCACTATTTAGAGCTAAAAAAATATATATAATAGGTCTTCGAAGTTCATCTGCATTAGCAGAATTTGCAGGATTCTATTTAAATCTTATTTTAGATAATGTTAAAGTTGTTGCCTATGGTGTTAGTGATATATTTGAGCAAATGATTAATCTTTCTGAAGATGATGTGGTAATTGGAATAGGATTTCCACGATATGCTAAAAGAACAATTGAAGCACTAGCTTTTGCTAAAAGCAGGAATGCCGATGTTATAGCTATTACAGATAGTTTATTATCTCCACTTGCAGCTAGAGCCGACTACACACTAATAGCTCAGAGCAATATGGCATCTTTTGTTGATTCTTTAGTAGCACCACTTAGTGTAATAAATGCATTAATAATTGCTGTAGGACTTCGGGAAAAAGAAAAAATTTCCAACACCTTTGCAACCTTAGAGAATATATGGGAAGAATATCAAGTCTATTCTTATAAAGATAAAGATTAAAGAGTATTAGTTTATAACAAGGGTATGTAAATGTTTACTTTTTATTATGAAAACAATAAATTCTTTTGAAATAAAGAAGGAATATTGTAAAGTATATAGAATATACTATGTATAGTGCATATAGAATAATCTATATGTAAAGAAATTTAATATGCATGTGCATTTTAAATTGAAATAAAACATTCATTTTTAGGAGGGATTAAGTTATGGATACAAAAGCTTATATTCAACAAGTACTGGAAAATGTCAACAAGAGAAATTCTAACGAACCTGAATTTTTACAAACAGTAGAAGAGGTGTTAGGATCTTTAGGGCCAGTTCTAGATAAGCACCCAGAATATATTGAAGCAAACCTTTTAGAAAAATTCTGTGAACCAGAAAGACAAATTATGTTCAGAGTGCCATGGATTGATGATGCAGGCGTTACACATGTTAATCGTGGTATAAAAGTACAATTTAATGGATCTATAGGACCTTATAAAGGCGGTTTAAGGTTTCATCCAACAGTTAATACCTCTATAATTAAATTTTTAGCATTTGAACAAACACTTAAGAACTCATTAACTGGACTTCCAATGGGTGGAGGTAAAGGTGGTTCTGATTTTGATCCAAGAGGAAAATCAGATAATGAAATAATGAGATTTTGCCAAAGCTTTATGACTGAACTTTACAGATACATAGGACCAGATGTTGGAGTTCCAGCTGGAGATCTTGGTGTTAGTGGCAGAGAAATTGGTTATTTATTTGGACAATATAGAAGAATTAAAGGTACTTTCCAAAACGGAGTTATTACAGGAAAAGGTTTATCCTATGGTGGAAGTTTAGGAAGGCCAAGTGCTACAGGTTTCGGAATAGCGTATTTCTGTGAAGAAATGCTTAAACATGAAGGAACAGATTTCAAGGGTAAAACAGTAGCTGCTTCAGGATTTGGTAATGTTTGTTGGGGTCTTTGTACAAAAGTTGCTGAGCTTGGTGGTAAAGTAGTAACACTTTCTGGACCAGATGGATATATATATGATCCCGAAGGAGTAACAGGAGAAAAAATAGATTATATGGTTGAAATGTTAAAAGTAAACAAAGGCTCAAGAGTTAAAGATTATGCTGACAAGTTTGGTTGTGAATTCTATGCAGGAGAAAAACCATGGAATGTAAAAGTTGATATAGTAATACCATCTGCAACACAAAATGATATTCATATTGAGCATGCTAAACAAATAGTAGCAAATGGAATAAAATTTGTTTGTGAAGGTGCTAATATGCCTTGTACTAACGAAGCAGTGGATTATTTCTTAGAGAAGGGACTTTTTGTAGGACCATCTAAGGCTGCAAACGCAGGCGGAGTTGCTACATCAGGACTTGAAATGAGTCAAAATAGTATGAGATTATCATGGACAGCAGAGGAAGTTGATGTAAAATTACATGCGATTATGTTGAATATTTACAAAAATTGTAGAGATTCTGCAGAGGAATATGGATTTGGTTATAATCTAGTTAAAGGTGCTAACATTGCAGGATTTGTTAAAGTTGCAGATGCTATGTTCTCACAAGGAAGTTATTAATACACAAAGAAAAATGAAAGAGAATCCTTTTATTAGGATTCTCTTTCATTTTTTGTGCTTTTTAATGAATAATAAGGTTATAATTATATTAATATTTAATAAATAAGGTTGAATAAATCAATCTATTATATTAAATTATAATAGTATGTATTATAATAGTATGTATTATAAGGGAGTGATTTGGTGTCAAAAATAATTATTATTGGAGGCGGACCAGCAGGTATGATGGCAGCTATTACAGCTTCATCAAAACATGATGTGGTCGTCATTGAAAAAAATGAAAAATTAGGGAGAAAACTTTATATAACGGGAAAAGGTAGATGTAATATTACAAATGCCAAGGATATTGGTGATTTTTTTGAGCATATACCATGTAATCCTCATTTTTTATATAGTTCACTATATTCCTTTACCAATGAAGATACAATGAATTTCTTCAGTGAACTAGGAGTAAACCTAAAGGTAGAAAGGGGAGATAGAGTATTTCCTGAATCAGATAAGTCGTCAGATATTATAAAAGCTTTTAACATTGCGTTAAAAGACAAAAAGGTTAAAGTGATGTTAAACTCAAAAGTGAAAAGTCTAACTAGAGATAATCAGAAGATTACTTCAGTTGAACTTTCAGATGGGACCAATATATATGGAGATTATTTTATATTATGTACAGGTGGATTATCATATCCGCAAACAGGTTCATCTGGTGAAGGGTTAACTTTTAGTCGCTTTTTAGGACATAATATAATAAAACCTAAAGCCTCACTCGTACCAATTGAGGTTGATGAAACATGGGTTTCAGATTTACAGGGTCTTTCATTAAAAAATGTGGAACTAAAAATTACTGATATTAAGAATAAGAGTTTATATAAGGAATTTGGGGAAATGCTTTTTACCCATTATGGTATTTCTGGGCCCATTGTTTTAAGTGCCAGCAGTTTTATTAAACAAGGGAAAAAATTTAAGGCTATAATTAATTTAAAACCAGCACTAAGTGAAATAGAGCTTGACAAACGAGTTCAAAATGATTTTTTGAAATATGCAAACAAAGATTTTAAAAATTCATTAGATGATTTGCTCCCTAGAAAATTAATTAATACAATAATTAAGTTATCTAATATTGATGAAAATAAAAAGGTGAATTCTGTTACTAAAGAAGAGAGAAAAACTGTAGTTAACTTACTTCAAAATTTGACGTTTAGTATTAAGGGGCTTCGTCCAATAGAAGAGGCAATAATAACTAGTGGAGGAGTAGACACTTTAGAAATAGATGCATCTACTATGAAATCAAAAATAGTTGATAATCTTTATTTTGCAGGTGAAATGATAGATGTAGATGCATATACAGGTGGTTATAATCTTCAAATAGCATTATCCACAGGATATTTAGCTGGAAGTAATGTGGGAGTAGATTAATACTATATATATGATATAAATAGTAGTTATACAAAGGAAGGATGAAGATAATGGGATTTTCCGTTGCCATAGATGGGCCAGCAGGTGCAGGCAAGAGTACAATAGCTAAAATAATAGGTGAAAAATTAGGCCTTATGTATATTAACACAGGAGCAATGTATAGAGCAGTTACGCTTAGGGCTATGGATGCAAATATCTCAGAAGATAATGTGGATGACCTGGTTAAAATGGTAGAATCACTTGAAATGCATTTTGAAAAGGAACGTTTATTTGTGGGTAATGAAGATTTAACAGATATGATAAATATGCCTGTTATAAGCAACAATGTTTCTAGGTATGCAGCTGTTCTTGAAATTAGAGAAATTCTTGTTAGGTTACAACAAAATATAGCTAAAAAATTTGATGTAATTATGGATGGAAGAGATATTGGTACAGTAGTACTTACCGATGCTACTTTCAAATTTTACTTAACTGCTAGCAGCGAAGAAAGAGCAAAAAGAAGATATGATGAGTTAATGTCTAAGGATATAGAAGTCCATTATAACGTTATTTTAGAGGAGATTATAAAGAGGGATTATAGTGATACCCATAGAGAGTTTAGCCCGCTTACAAAAGCAAAGGATGCTATTGAAATTGATTCTTCTGCGTTAAACATTAATGGGGTAGTTGAAACAATAGTAGAATATATTAATGGAAATATTAAATCATGAAAACTATAACGCTTGCAGATTCAGCTGGTTTTTGTTTTGGGGTTAAAAGAGCTGTAGATAAGGCCTTAAATATTGTGGAAAAGTACAATTGCAAAATCTATACATTAGGGCCACTTATTCACAATAATGATGTTGTAGATTACTTGAAAGAAAATTTAATTTTTCCAATCGAACTTCATAGTATATCTAGCTTAAAAGAAAATGATACGATAATTATTAGATCGCATGGAATATCTGAAGAAACATTAAATACATTAAAGAAAAACAAACTTAATATAATAGATGCAACATGTCCTTACGTAGAAAGCATTCACAAGAAGGTGAAAAATAACTACGATTTAGGATATAGTATCATTATCGTAGGAGATAAAAATCATCCTGAAGTCATTGGCATTAATGGATGGTGTAATAATTCAGCCATGATAGTTAAAAGCGGGCGAGAACTTCAAAAAATACCTAATAAAGTATGCGTTGTAGCTCAGACGACTGAAATGCAAGCTACTTGGGAAGATGTGTTAACTTTGATTGTAAAGCACTGCAAGGAAATAGTTGCATTTAATACTATTTGTAGTGCAACAGAAGTGCGTCAAAAATCTGCAGAAGAACTTTCAAGAAAAGTTGATGCTATGATTGTTATAGGTGGATTTAATAGTTCAAATACTACAAAACTTTATGAAATATGCAAAAAAAATTGTAAAAACACAATACACATAGAAAATATTTTAGGTGTTACAGATGATTTTTTAGAAGATAAAAACATTAAAAGAATAGGGGTTACAGCTGGAGCTTCGACACCAGACTTTATTATTAGTGAAGCAATTTCAAATATTAAGGATAATTTTTCTTAGTGTGGCTGTTACTATTATATATAAAACGTGTTGCATAAAATTAATTTATGCATATACGTTTTTTTATATATTTAGAGTTACGAGTTTTTTTTGTGAATTATTGAATACTTAATAAAAGTAGTTAATATAATTTAGAAGAATATATTTAAATTATAATAAACTTGTTGTAAATCTATTGTAATAATATATTTAAAATTTTATAATTGTTAATAGCTTTAATTTTTTAAAAAAAATTTGTTAAAAATAAAAATTAATGGAGCAAAGATGAATGGATAAGTTAATAAATCTAACTTTAAAAAACATTAATAATTTCAGGGAAATGAATAAACACAATACTAAATTTAGTTTATCAAACAAAGATTTCTTTGTGGAGTATGATAGTAGTAATATTTTCAGAAAAATATTTTTAAGGAAAAATGTGAGTTTATTAGTAGAAGAAAATACGTATATAGGGTATATATGGTTTGAAAGACATAATAAAAACTATAGTTCAATTAATTCAATAAATGTAGTAAGGGAGAATAATTTAAAACACTACAAAGCCTTAATTAACCCACTTATGGATAATAGTTTAATAACTTATGAATCTGAAGACAATGAAACGAATATGGAAATATTAAGTAGACTAGGATTCAAAAGGGATAAGGGGTTTGTAGAACTAGAAAAAAAGTGTACAGAGCAATATAATATCACTGAGCCAAATAATATTAGCTTTGCTATAGTAGAAAAGGATAAAGATGAAAAGGCACGTTGTTTATTACAAAATGAAATATTCAAAAATAATGATAGGATTCCAATAAATATAGAAGATATATATTATGATGAAGCGCAGGATTATTACTTCCAAAATGGAGCAATATTTATTGAACTTGACAATATCCCTATTGGATATGGTCAAATTATAGTTGAAGACAATATGGCAATATTGGTGAATTTCGGAATTTTAGAAAAATTTAGAAAAGGGGGATATGGGAAGTTGTTTTTAAACTATTTGATTAATATAGTTATTGATAATAATTTTTCTAGTGTCTCGCTGAAAGTAGATTCTAATAATGAGAGTGCTCTTAAATTATATCACGCTGAAGGATTTAACACTAAAAGAACATTATATACTTGGCAAAGAACTAAATTATTGTAAAATAAAAGGAGAAGAGGCATCCTTCTCCTTTTATTTGTATTTATTTATTTATTTAACTAATTTAATATATTGGGTAAGAGCTATTTCTAAAATTTCCATAGCATCTATTAATGCAGTTGTATTTAAACAATAGGATAATCTTATTTCGTTTTTACCTAGACCCGGAGTTCCATAGAAACCTTCAGCAGGAGCGATCATTACTGTCTTATTGTTATAATTAAAATCAGTTAATAACCATTTAGCAAAAGCTTCACTATTTTCCAATGGAAGCTTGGCTATTACATAAAACGCACCTGTTGGTTTTTCACAAACCACGCCTGGTATTTTTGATAAGTACTTAAATAAAATATTTCTTCTGTTTTCATATTCTTCCCTAACTTCTGAAAAATATGATTTGGGAGTGTTAATTAAATTGGCTGCACCTAATTGTTCTATAGTAGATACACAAAGTCTTGCTTGTGCTAATTTGAGGATTTCATTCATAAGCTCCTTATTTTTTGATGCTACTAAACCAATTCTAGCACCACAGGCACTATAACGTTTAGATATACTATCAATTAATATTACTTTATCTAAAATATCCTTCATATACAAAGCAGAAGTGTATTTTAAATCATCATAAACGAATTCCCTATATACTTCATCAGCAATTAAGAATAAATCATTTTCGGATACTATATCTGAAAGCAATCTTATTTCAGCTTCGGTATATACAACACCTGTTGGATTTCCAGGGTTTGATATCATTATAGCTCTAGTTTTATTTGTGATTTTGCTTGTGATATCTTCTTTAGAAGGTAAATGAAAGCCATCTTCAGCCTTTGTAATAAATGGAACAACTTTAACGGAGGAAACATCAGCAAATCCATTGTAGTTTGTATAAAATGGTTCAGGAACTATAATTTCGTCACCTGGGTCACAAATAGCCATAAGAGCGAACATTATAGCCTCTGAACCGCCATTAGTTATTATGATTTCATCTTTTTCAAAATCTATGTCCCATTCTTTGTAATACTTTATAAAACTTTCAATTAATGAATCTATTCCTTGAGAATTAGTGTATTTAAGTACTTTTTCACTATAATTTTCAATGCCTTCAATGAATTTATCAGGGGTGTAGACATCTGGTTGACCTATATTTAGATGATATACACTAACACCTCTTTTTTTAGCTGCATCAGAGAATGGAACTAGTTTGCGAATTGGTGAAAATTGCATTGCTTTAATTCTGTTAGATAATTTCATAATATTATTCCCCCATCCTTAAGTTGAAAATTCTAAATATTTATAACTCTTATAATCTACTATAAACATATTTACCATTAAAATCAATTTTTTTTTAAGAAATAAATTCAATTAGTAAAAATGACTTTAAAAAACTACTAAAATTATATATAATAGAAGGTAGTAATACTTTTTTATGAAGGAGAAATGCTCAAATGAATGAAATATACAAATATTATATAAAAACATGGGGATGTCAGATGAATGAAGAAGATTCTGAAAAACTATCTGGCATTTTAAAACCTATGGGATATAAAAAAACTGATGATAAGGAAAATGCTGACATAATTATATTCAATACTTGTTGTGTTAGAGAGAACGCAGAACAAAAGGTTGATGGGAATATAGGAGCTTTAAAGACTATGAAAAAGCAAAACCCAAACCTAATAATAGCGGTGACGGGTTGTATGATGCAACAAGCGGGTATGGCTAAACATATAATCACCAAATTTCCATTTGTAGATATTATTATTGGAACATATAATGCATATAAATTTCCAGAATACCTAAAAAGAATACAAGGTGGAGAATCTGCTATTGTTGAGATTTGGGACAAAGAAGAAAATATCATAGAAGGAATTCCAATAGATAGGCAAAGTAAGATAAAAGGCTTTGTTACTATTATGTATGGTTGTAATAATTTTTGCACTTATTGTATAGTACCGTATGTAAGAGGAAGAGAGAGAAGTAGAAAACCAGAAGATATTATAAATGAAATAAAAGATATGGTTGTGCAAGGTTACAAAGAAATAACTGTGCTTGGTCAAAATGTTAATTCTTATGGCATGGGGCTTGAACCTGAAATAAATTTTGCAGAGCTTCTTAGAAGAATTAACAAAATTGAGAATTTAGAGAGAGTAAGATTTATGACATCTCATCCAAAGGATTTATCTCAAGAGGTAATAGAAGTGATTTCTAAAGCGGACAAGCTCTGTGAACAAGTACATTTGCCAGCACAATCTGGTTCTAGTGTTCTTCTGAAAAAAATGAATAGACATTATGATAGGCAGCAATACATGGGTTTAGTTAAGAGTATTAGAGAGGCAATGCCAAATGTAGGATTAAGTACAGATATTATAGTTGGTTTTCCAGGAGAAACAGATGAGGATTTCGAAGAGACCTTAAGTTTAATGGAAGAAGTAAAATATGATTCAGCGTATATGTATCTTTATTCTAAAAGAAAAGGAACTCCAGCAGATGAAATGATTGACCAAATACCAGATAAAGTTAAGCATGAAAGATTTAATAGGTTAATGGAAGTTGTAAATAGAACTTCTAAAGAAAAAAATAGTGAATATGAAGGAAAAATTGTAGAAGTGTTAGTTGAAGGTTATAGCAAAAATGATGAGAGTAAATTAATGGGAAGAACTAGAACTGGAAAATTAGTGAACTTTGAAGGTGATTACAGATCCATTGGAGAATTGGTATCAGTTCAAATAACGCAGGCGCATTCTTTTTCACTGATAGGTGAAGAAATATAGGAGATGTCCATTTTCGACGGAGGTAAGGGGGTAATACAATTGGCGTTAACTCCAATGATGATACAATATTTTGAAATAAAAGATACATGCAAGGACTGCATTTTGTTTTTTAGACTAGGTGATTTTTATGAAATGTTTTTTACAGATGCAGAGCTTGCAGCAAAAGAATTAGAGCTAGTACTTACAGGCCGTGATTGTGGACTAGAGAAAAGAGCACCTATGTGTGGAATTCCATACCATGCTGCAAATACATATATAGGAAGATTAATTGATAAAGGCTTTAAGGTGGCTATATGTGAGCAAGTGGAAGATCCGGCACTAGCAAAGGGAATAGTTAAAAGAGCTATTATTAAAATAGTTACACCAGGAACTTACACTGATTCTAATTTTTTAGAAGAAAGTAAAAATAATTATATTATGAGCATTTATGTTGATAAAGAGACTGATTTTTGTGGTCTTTGTTTTTGTGATGTATCAACTGGTGAGTTCGGTTGTACTGATACTAAACTTAGTATTGTTACCATATTAGATGAAATTTCAAAATTTAATCCAAAAGAAATTATAGTATCAGAAGATGTAACAGAGGAGATGCTTTTATTATTAAAAGAAAAATTTAGTGTATCTTATTCATCTTTCCCAAATAATTACTTTATTACAGAGGACTATACACTAATAAATAATCAGTTTCATAATTTTTGTGAGGATACACTATCTGGAACGTTACTTAATAGTATTTCAGGACTCTTAACGTATATTATAGATACACAAAAGAATTCGCTGTCTCATATAGACACTATTGAATATTATGATATTTTAGATTATGTGTGTTTAGATGAAAATTCTAGGAGAAACTTAGAGCTAACGGAAACTTTAAGAGATAAAACAAAGAAAGGCTCACTGCTTTGGGTCCTAGATAGAACAAATACTGCCATGGGAGCAAGAAGGCTTCGCAAATGGTTAGATCAACCACTAATAAATAAAAAGTCCATAGAAGAAAGATTAGAGGCTGTAGAGGAACTTAAAGATAATGTTTCCTTCCATGAAGATTTAAAAGATGTACTAGTGGATATTTATGATGTAGAAAGACTTGTAGGAAAAATTTCATCTAAAAATGTTAATGCCAAGGAAATGATTTCTCTTAAAAATTCCATAGAGAAAATACCAAAAGTAAAATCTATTTTAGCAATATTAAATAGCAAACTAATGAAAAAAATATATAGTGGTTTAGATGACTTACAAGATATATATAATATCTTAGATAAGTCAATTATTGAAAGCCCAGCTATTTCTATTAAAGACGGAAATATTATCAAAGACGGCTATAATAGTGAAATAGATGAATTAAGGCTTGCTAAGACTCACGGCAAAGAGTGGATTGCTACCTTAGAAAACGATGAGAGAAAAGTAACTGGAATTAAATCCTTAAAAGTAGGCTATAACAGAGTATTTGGTTATTATATTGAAATTACAAAATCAAATATTGCAGCCATTCCTGAAGGTAGGTATATTAGAAAACAAACACTGTCTAATGCGGAGAGGTACATTACTCCTGAACTAAAGGACATGGAAGAAAAGATTTTAGGTGCACAAGAAAAATTAGTGCAAATTGAGTACGATATATTTACTGGCATAAGAGAAGATATTGAAAAGCATATAGAAAGAATGAAAGCTACTGCAAAGCAAATATCAGAAATAGATTGTTTAAGCTCTTTAAGCACAGTTGCTCTTGAAAATAATTATAATAGGCCTAAAATAAATACTAAAGGCACATTTAATATTAAAGGGGGAAGGCACCCTGTAGTTGAGAAAATGATGCCTACAAATACTTTTATTGAAAATGATACATATATGGATACTGTGGATAATCAATTATTGTTAATAACAGGTCCTAATATGGCGGGTAAATCCACCTATATGCGGCAAGTTGCCCTAATAACTATTATGGCTCAAATAGGAAGTTTTGTTCCAAGTGCCTCTGCAGATATATCTATATGTGATAAGATTTTTACCAGAATAGGTGCGTCAGATGATCTTGCAGCAGGCAAAAGTACCTTTATGGTAGAGATGTGGGAAGTGTCTAATATATTAGCCAATGCAACAAATAAAAGTCTAGTTTTACTTGATGAGGTAGGTAGAGGTACTAGCACTTACGATGGACTCAGTATTGCTTGGTCTGTAATTGAGTATATTTGTAAGAAATCGAGTTTAAGGAGCAAAACCTTATTTGCTACTCATTATCATGAGTTAACAAAACTTGGGGGTATAATTAAAGGTATTAAAAATTATTCTGTAGATGTTAAGAAAATCGATAATGAAATAGTATTCTTAAGAAAAATTGTACCTGGTGGAGCTGATAAATCCTATGGAATAGAGGTTGCAAAGCTGGCAGGACTACCAAAGGATGTAATAAATAGGGCAAATGAAATATTAGAGGAGCTAGAGACTTTTAATAATACTACTGAACTTGACTTAATGAGTGAGAAGTCGGCTAATTATACAAAGTCTGAAGTGGCTATAACAAATGAGTATAGAGTAGCGGAAGATGAAGTAACTCAAATTAGTTTTACAGACATTGAAGTGAATAATATGTTAAAGGAAATTAAAAACATAGATGTGCTTAATCTAACTCCTATGGATGGTTTTAATAAGTTATATGAGCTAGTTAAAAGAGCCAAGCTTCTATAAAAATGGCAGAGGATGTGACTTGTCGTGAGAATTAATATATTAGAAGTTGAAACTTCCAATAAAATTGCTGCAGGCGAGGTAGTAGAAAGGCCTTCTTCAGTTGTAAAGGAGTTAGTAGAAAATAGCATAGATGCTGGTTCTAAAAATATTATAATAGAGATTTCTGAAGGTGGTCAAAAGAGCATTAAGGTAATAGACGATGGAGATGGAATACATTTAGATGATATAGAAAAAGCTTTTATGCCCCATGCTACCAGTAAAATAAAAAATGTTGAAGACATTTATAAAATACACACATTAGGATTTAGAGGAGAGGCGCTTCCAAGTATTGCTTCAGTTTCTAAAACTACACTAAGCAGTAGAACAAGTGAAGCTTCATTTGGTAAAGAAATATCACAATCACCAGGGGAAATACTGTATGTTAAAGAAATAGGATGTAATGTTGGTACAACAATAGAAGTTGTGGATCTTTTTTTTAATGTGCCTGCAAGGCTGAAGTTTTTAAAAACTCCTCAAAGAGAGGCTGCACTAATATCAGATATTATAAGTAGACTAGCACTGGCAAATAATGAAATTTCTTTTAAGCTACTCAATAATGATAAAAAGGTTTTGGCAACGTATAGCTCTACAAATAAATGTGATACTATCAGATATGTTTATGGTAAAGAAGTTGTAAATAACATTACAAGTTTTGAAAATTACAACGATATAATGTCTGTGCATGGGTTTATTGGTAATGCAGAAATAAGTAGAGGAAGTAGAAACAGGCAAAGTATTTTTGTTAATAAAAGATATATTAAAAGTGCTCTAATTACGGCAGCAGTTGAAAATGCATTTAAATCATTTTTAACTGTTCACAAATTTCCTTTCTTTGTTATATTTTTAGATATTTTTCCTGAGTATATAGATATAAATGTTCACCCACAAAAAACTGAAATTAAATTTCAGCAGGATAAACTAGTGTTCAAGCTTGTTTTTGATGCAGTTCATACTGCAATTGCTGATAGCTTAAGAGGTGATTTTGATATACCACAAGATCACACTGAAAAAGGTAGCGGAGAAGAAATTAGAACAAACACGATAAGAAGTGACATTTATGATTTCAACAGAATAGTTATAGATGAAAAAGATAAAGAAGAACTAGAAAAGAGAGTTCAAATTCCCATAGATTTTAATTATAAAGAGATGAGAAGTGAAAGAGATGGTTACAGTGAAACTACTAATATATTACCAAATGATAATGTAACGGAAAATGTCAAAGAAAACTATGAGAACAATTATAATAAAGTTATATTATCAGATGAAATATCTAAAATTTCAAAGTTCCCAGAGCTTAGGCTTATAGGGCAATTTAATAAAACTTATATCATAGGGGAAGCCTATAATGAACTTTATTTAATTGACCAACATGCAGCACATGAAAAGGTACTATTTGAAAAATATAAAAGGGATATTATAAATGCACAGGTGTTATCACAAATATTACTTATACCACTAGTAATAGAGCTTAAACATGAGGACTATGCATACTATATTGAAAATGAGGCAGTTTTCAAAAATACGGGGTTTGATATTATAGAATTTGGAGAAAATACAATAAGTATAAGAGAAGTTCCTATAATACTTGGTAAACCAGACATTAAATATCTTTTTAATGACATATTGGATAATTTAAAGAATATGGGTACAGGTGGAACTGCAGAAATTAAATACAATAAGATAGCATCCCTTGCATGCAAAGCTGCTGTAAAAGCAAATAATCAATTATCTGAATTAGAAATGACTAAATTGATTAATGATTTAAGATATATTGAGGAGCCTTTTACTTGTCCTCATGGCAGACCTACAATAATTAAGATGACACTTAATGACTTAGAAAAAAGATTTAAAAGAATACAATAGAAAAAGGTGAAAATATGAAAGATCTATTTATTTTAGCAGGTCCCACAGCTGTAGGCAAAACGGGAATTTCTATTAAACTTGCAGGCATCCTAAATGGAGAAATTATATCAGCTGATTCAATGCAAATATACAAGGGCATGAATGTTGGCTCAGCTAAAATTACAAAAGGTGAGATGCAAGGAGTTCCTCATCATCTAGTAGATATAATAGATCCAAGTGTAGACTTTAGTGTGGCAGAATTTAAAGAGAGAGCTGAAAGTGCTATTAAAGAGATAGCGTGTAAAAACAAGCTCCCAATGTTAGTTGGTGGAACTGGATTCTACATAAACTCACTAATATATAATTATAGCTTTGCGGACACTAATAAAGATGAAGGGTATAGAGAATATCTTACAAAAATTGCAGAAGCTGAAGGTAATGAATATGTACATAGTTTACTTAAAGATATTGATTCGCATTCTTACAATAAACTATATCCTAATGATTTAAAAAGAGTTATTAGAGCTTTAGAAGTATATAAAGTAAGTGGTAAACCCATGAGTGAATTTGCAAAGGAACAAGACACCTTAGATATTCCTTATAACGTACATTATTTTGTGTTAAATATGGAACGACAAAAATTATATAATAGAATAAACCGCCGCGTAGATATAATGATGAAAAATAATTTGATACATGAAGTTATAAAACTAAAAGAAATGGGCTATAATTCTAGTATGCAATCAATGAAGGGCATAGGATATAAAGAGATATTATACTATTTGAACAATGAAATATCATTAGTTGAAGCTATAGAAATGATTAAAAAAGGTAGTAGGAATTATGCTAAAAGGCAACTTACTTGGTTTAGAAAAGACCCAAGAGTAAATTGGATTAATAGTGATGATTTTAAAGATGATGATGAAATTGTAGAATATATTGTAGGCCTTCTATCCTCTACCCAAAAATTATAAATTACAGTATTTTCATATATTAAAAGGTTTTTGTGAATATTTATAGAATATTCTAATAACAGGTCTTATGGAGGTGTATTATGAATAAATCTACTAACAATTTACAAGATATAATTTTGAATGGTGCAAGAAAAAATAAAATACCAATTATTTTATATTTGACAAATGGGTTTCAGTTAAAGGGTAATGTAACAGGATTTGATAGTTTTACAGTAGTATTAAACTGCGACGGAAAACAAATGATGATATACAAGCATGCTATAGCTACCATAACTCCGTTAAAAACAATATTTACTAATGAAATTACAGAAGAAGGTCCTTCACTTTTACAATCAGGAGTTTAGGTGCCACCCACGTGGCAAGTGGCATGTGGAGTATTGTTGGATATTAAAAGGAAAAATAGAGGTGCGATAATTAAAAAAAACAGCTAAAACCTTGGTAATGAGGTTTTAGCTGTTTTTTTTGTTAGGGGTGATTTAAAAATTGAAATGTTATGCAGAAAAAAATAAATATTTTAAACGTTTTCATTGCATATTCTATAATATATGATAGAATATATATTATAGTGATAGTTAAACTATCACTATAATATAATAGCTTATTTAACCACATAGCTTGATAATTAATTTTCATATGTATACTAAAAAGGAGGGATTATACAATGAATTTAAAACTCAAAAGAAAATTAGAAATGGATAACCAAAAGGAAAAAAGAAAAGAAGAAGTTGTTATAGCCGCAATCCAAGTTTTTAAAGAGAAGGGAATAGACAACTCTAAAATGACAGATATAGCTAAAAGGGCTGAAATAGGAGTTGCAACAGTATATAGGTACTTTAATACAAAAACTGAGATAGTAATAGCTGCAGCTGCTATTTTGTGGGAAGAAAAAATTAGTATATTGTATGATAAATTTTCGGAAGTCGACTTCATGGGAATTAATGGCGCAGATAGAGTTAAAGTAATATTAAATTTATTTATAGATGTATACCAAAAGTATCCTGAGTTTTTAAGTTTTTTAGAGCACTTTGACAATTTTATAGTAAAAGAATCTATTCCATTAGAAACTTTGGGGAGTTATGAGGAAATAATAATTGATACAAAAACGGCTATTTTTGATGCAATAGATCAGGGGAAAAAAGATGGGTCTATTAAAAGTAGTATTGATAACGATTCCTTTTATATCACAATTACCCATTCATTAATGAGTTTGTGTCAAAAATTGATTTTAAGAGGCACCATACTAAAAAGTGACAAAGATATTCAAGGAGAAACACAGTTAAAAATACTTATAGATATGGCTATGTTATATATAGTAAGTTAAGAAGAAGCCTTTGGTTTCTGAATATATTATTAAATATTTAATATTAAGGGGGAAAAGCATGAAAGAAAAATTACCATTATCAAAACAAATCGCTTATGCATTAGGTCAATTTGGTTGGTCCTTATTATCGGGAATCGTAGGATCGTATTTAATTTTCTATTATATACCAACTAAAGAATCAGGTATTATGACAGTAATTCCACAGGTAGCATTCCTGGGGTTTTTAACAATAATCGGACTAATAACAATGCTTGGAAGATTTTTTGATGCTGTAACGGATCCATGGATTGCAACATTAAGTGACAGAAGTAAATCTAAAAAAGGTAGAAGGATTTCCTTTATGAAAAAGGCTTCTATTCCCTTTGCTGTAAGTACAGTTTTGGTATTTTGGTCTCCAATAAAAGGAGAGAGTCCAGTTAATGCAGTTTTTCTTACGGTTGTACTACTTTTATTTTATTTATTCTTAACTATGTACGTAACGCCTTTTTTCGCTCTTTTATCAGAACTTGGACATACTCCTGAGGAAAGGTTAAATCTTTCTACTTTTATATCCGTTACTTGGTTTTTAGGAGCAGCTGTTGCATCTCAAGCACCACAATTATGGAACATATTTTTAAAAATGGGTTATAGCATGGAAACTTCAATGAGAATTTCACTTTCCATACTTGCTTTCATAGGACTTATTTTTCTTTTAGTGCCTGTATTTGCAATTGATGAAAAAAGATATTGTGAATCAGTTCCTTCAGAGCTGAAAATGATAGATTCAATTAAAGCTACTTTTAGAAATAGAGAATTTACAGTATTTGTTCTTTCGGATTTAGTATATTGGATTGCTATTACCACATTTCAAGCTTCACTATTATATTATGTAACTGTATTACTAAAACTTCCTGATACTATGTTTGGAACCTTATTTATACTTCTTGGTGTAGGTTCATTCCTATTCTATGTTCCAATTAATATAATAGCTAAAAAATTCGGAAAGAAAAAATTATTAATTGTTGCCTTTTGTATGTTTATTGTTGTGTATATATATGGAGCCTTCCTTGGAAAACTTCCTGTATCAAATCAAATACAAGCTTATTTATTAGTAGTTTTAGCAGCAATACCAATGGCTATTTTTGGTATACTTCCAAATGTAGTTATTGCAGATATAGCAGAATATGATGCGAGAAAAACAGGGATAAGACGAGAAGGGATGTTCTTTGGCACTCGTACATTTATGTCAAAAGTAGGACAGACGCTTTCAATGCTTATATTAAGTGCATTGCTTCTTTTAAAGAGAAATGGTAGCAATGAAATAGGAATACGTTTAACTGGAGTTTTTGCTGCTGGATTCTGTATTGTGGGACTTGTACTTCTTCTTATGTACAACGAAGAAAAGATATTAAGTGGAATTTCATCAGAGGTTAAAGTCCAAAAATTAAAGAATAAGAATATGTAATTTCATAAAAAAATTATAAATTCCCCTGCCTTGTTTGGTGGGGGAATTTAATGAAAGAGGTGATATCATGTTTGAAAATAAAGAAATTAGTTTTAGTTATTATATAGATAAGAAGAAGAATAGTGTAACTTTCAATGAAAAATTCTCAAATGATGACTTTAAAGCTACTGTTGATTTTGAAAAATATAACAACTATAAAAAAATAAAAGTTTCAATATTTCCTAGTAGAGAACTAGAAATTGAAAAACTTTGTATAAGTACAAATTATTCTTTCAAAGCGAGTGATAGGATATTTGTTAATGGTTATCAATCCTGGACGGATAGTAGAGAGTTTTTTATAGATGAAAAAATGAAGACAATATCAAAGCTTGCAGCACCAATTATAAAAAAATATCAGTTTGACAAGTATGGCGATTACACTTTTAAAAAATATTCAAAAAAGTCTGGAGAATTTCATGGTTATACCTATTCATATATAAGAAATGGGGAAAATTTTAATTTCATTGGTTCATTAACTGAAAAAAATGGATATACAATAATCCAGCAATTTGTAAAAGATAATAAAATAATTATAGATAAAGAGTGCAAAGGACATAGGATTAATTCTGAATATGTACCCTTTGAACTTGTATCTATAGAAGGTAGTGAAAATAATGTTTTTGATTTATATTTTGATTTAATGAATATAAAGAGAGCAAAAGCTAAATCTATGACAGGTTGGACAAGCTGGTACAATTATTATCAAAATATAAATGAAGATATAATTCTTGAAAATCTCAATCATTTTAAAGACTTTGATAAAAATATAGAAATATTTCAGATAGATGATGGTTATCAGACTTATGTGGGAGATTGGCTGGACACAGATTTCAGTAAATTTCCAAAGGGTATGCGCTATATTGCAGATGCTATAAAAACAAAGGGATATAAGGCGGGTATATGGCTTGCTCCCTTTGTTTGTGAAACAAATTCTAAAATTTTCAAAGAAAAAAAACACTGGATTTTAAAAGATAGCCATGGTGAACTTGTCCTCGGTGGAAGCAATTGGAGCAGATTTTACGCACTTGATATATATAACCCAGAGGTAAGAGAGTATATTAAGAGTGTATTTTCAGTTGTACTTGATGAATGGGGATATGATATGGTAAAACTTGATTTCTTGTATGCGGTTTGTCTTGTTCCAAATAAAACTAAAACAAGGGGTCAAATTATGACGGAGGCCATGGAGTTTCTTCGTGAATGTGTAGGGGATAAACTTATACTTGGTTGTGGTGTACCGCTTGGACCTTCCTTTGGATTAGTAGATTATTGTAGAATTGGTTGCGATGTAGGTCTTGATTGGGATGACAAAGTTTTTATGAGATTACTTCACAGAGAACGAGTATCTACAATAAATGCTATAGGGAATGCCATAGGCAGAAGACAACTTAATGGAAGAGCCTTTTTGAATGATCCTGATGTATTTTTACTTAGAGAGGATAATATTATTCTTACGGAAACACAAAGACAGACACTTTCTACTGTAAACCATATTTTTGGTAGTTTGCTTTTTACATCAGATAATATAATAAAATATGATAATAAGAAGCATTTGATGTTTGATAATATAATGGACTTAAAAGAGAAGGAAATACATAGCGTAGAGTCATTTAGAAATGGAATTGTTGAAGTTATGTATTCACAAGAAAAAAGCAGATATTTAGCAATTATAAATTTAAAAAACAAAAATATTAGTTATAATAATAAATTTAGTGAAATTAAAGAGCACTATTTTGACAAGGAAGATCAAGATATACGAACAGAAAAGACATTAGTGTTAAAACCTTATGAGAGTAGAGTATTTGTTATAAAGGAGGATTTATAAATGGAAAGATCAAAGAGTATTTTCGGAAATGAAATTTCTGATAAAGTTTACAATAAAGCGTTAAAAGCAAAAATGAAACACATTAAAAAATTTGGAGATGATTCAAACAGTGTATACCATTTGAGTGTTAAAGATAATGCAACCTTATCACCTTTTATTGGCATAAAAAATATTGTAACTACAGATGGTACTGAAAGTATTAATACTGATAAAGGGATAATTATTGGTAATATCAGAATGGGTTTTGGACATTATAGAATATCCATGGCAATAGCTTCTGCTGCCTATTCGATGGGGTATACACCTTATTGGTTTGATTTGAATTCATACAGCGAAACTACAGGAGGAAAGGTAATTGCACACCTTAACTCCCTGTATTCTATGGGATCTAGATGGTCACAAAAATATCCTCTTTTTAATAAATTTTATTGGGAACCGCTTAACTCAGAGGGCTTTAGGAAATTATCTTACAATGCTATGGATCAAAAGGTTTCCGAACTAATGACCCCGATTTTCAAAGAACTTCCAAAGAATATGCCTTTTATAGCAACTCATGTCTGGCCTGCACAAGCGGCTATACATGCTGGCATGAAAAAGGTTGTAAATGTAATTCCGGACAATTGGCCTATGGCACTTCATCTTGCGGAAGGTTCAATTCATACAGTTCAGACTCCCTCAGCTTTTTTAGGATATAAAACACTTAAGGGAATGGATGGTAAAAAGATACTTAAATCAATACCGGATAATAAGCTTTATGAAGTAGGTCATTATATTGATCATGAATTAGTAGTGAATTTAGATGGTGATTGCGAAAAGAGACTTGACCGAATTAAAAATAACGAAACTAAGAGAGTTCTTCTTACGGTTGGTGGTGCAGGAGCACAAAAGGAGATTTTTGCAAAAATAATACAAAATTTAATGCCACGTATAAAAGAGAATAAAGTGGCTCTTTATATTAATGTAGGAGACCACAAAGACGTGTTAGAGGGACTATGTGAAGAAATCCCAGAGCTTGCATCAATGTGTCAGAACTATTTTAACGATTGGAATAAAACCTGTGATTTTGCCAAAATAGCTCTTGATAATGAGATAAGCGGGATACATGCTTTTTATAATGAAGACATATTTGCAGCAGTGTATAGTTCGAATCTTCTTATGAGATCTTGTGATATTCTTGTAACAAAACCAAGTGAACTTGCTTTCTACCCAGTACCTAAGCTACTTATAAAAAGAGTGGGGGGGCATGAAGCGTGGGGTGCTGTAAGATCGGCAGAAGTAGGAGATGGTACAGTAGAATGTGAAACAGCTTCTAGAACATTACAAATGCTTGATTTAATGTTAAATAGTGATGAAATACTTACAATGCTTTGCAATAATATAATAAAAGCAAACAAAATAGGTCTTTACAGCGGAGCATATAAGGCTGTAGAACTGGTTACTAAAAAATAGAGAAGATTTGCAATCCAATATAGTTTGTTCCCTCAGATATTAATTTGAGGGAATTTTGTACGTCTGGTATTTTTTTGACCCTATAGGGTGATGGAAGCTGGAGTATTCACCCCAGTCGCTTTAGCAGGTTGAATTGACAAAAAAAATTCATGTATTATACTGAAATCAGAAGATTAAAAAAATGTCATAAAGAAGCGGAGGCTTTTAAAAATGTTTAATACTATTGATGAGGTTCAAGAATTTATAGTGAAAAATAATATTAAATTTGTAGACTTTAAAATTATAACGTTACAAGGTAAATGGAATCATTTAACCATACCAACTGAAAGGTTGTCAGAGAAGACATTTTCTGAAGGAATAGGATTTGATGGATCAAGCTATGGATATTCATCCATAGAGGACTCAGATATGAGGTTTGTTCCTGATATGACTACAGCTTTTGTTGATCCGTATTGCAAAATACCAACTTTAAGTATGATTGCCAATATGTATACCCTTGGCAAAAATGAGGGAAGATTTTCAGGGGACCCAAGATTTATAGCTGAAAAAGCAGAAAAATACATGAGACAATTGGGAATAGCAGATGAATATGAAATAGGCCCTGAATTTGAGTTTTATATATTTGACCATATAAATTATGAGGTTACAAATAATCATCAAGAGGTTTTCATAGATTCAAATCAAGCACCATGGAATACCAATAATAAAGAGCAGAACTTTGGGTACAAAGCACCATTTCAAAATAGTTATCATTTAGGACTGCCTTATGATCTTAATAATGATTTAAGAAGTGAGATGTGTATAAAACTTGAGGAAATGGGTATACCTGTGAAATATCATCATCATGAAGTTGGATCCGCTGGTCAACTTGAAATAGAAGTTGAATTAGGTAAGATGACAAAAATGGCTGATGCAACAATGATGGCAAAGTACCTAATTAAAAATGAAGCAGTGGCAAACGGAAAAACAGCTACTTTTATGCCTAAACCACTATTTGGGGAAGCAGGAAGTGGAATGCATGTTCATATGCTACTTAAAAAACATGGGAAAAATCTTTTCTTTGATGAAAATGGATACTCACAGATGAGTAAAACTGCACTATATTTTATTGGTGGAATATTAAAGCATTCTAAAGCATTACTTGCATTTACTAACCCATCAACTAATTCTTATAAGCGATTAGTGCCAGGGTTTGAAGCACCTGTGTCAATTTGCTTTGCTACAGGAAATAGAAGCGCAGTAATAAGAATTCCAGGCTATATTAGAGATCCAGAAACTAGAAGATTTGAATTTAGACCTTCAGATGCGTCGGCAAATCCATATCTTGCATACTCTGCACTACTTATGGCAGGTATTGATGGTATAGAAAACAGAATTGATCCCATGGTAGAAGGTTATGGACCATACGATGTAAACGTTTTTGATTTGCCAGAGGAAGAAAGAGATAAAATTGAAGCCTTACCAAGATCTTTAGATGAGGCCCTTGAAGAACTAAAAAAAGATTGTGGATTCTTATTAAAAGGTAACGTATTTGATGAACATTTTATTAATGCTTGGATTAAATTTAAAATTGAAAAAGAAATTAAAGAAGTAATACCTGTTCCATCACCAATAGAATTTCAATTATACTATGACATATAATTTTAAATAATTAACTATTATTATGAATGTTATGAGAAAGGGAGTTAGACAATGGTTAAAAGACTTGATGAGTTAATAGAACTTGCCACTAAAAAAGATAAAAAAACATTAGCAGTAGCAGTAGCACAAGATAATGTTGTTTTAAAGGCAGTAGTAGAAGCAGTAAGACTACAAATTGTTGATGCAATATTAGTTGGTGATGAGAAAAAAATAGTAGAAATTGCACTTAGTGAAAAATTATCTCTCCAAAACATTAGGATTATAAATGAAGAAAACATATTAGCGGCAGCGGCAAAGGCAGTAGAACTTGTATCTAATGGCGATGCTCATTTTATTATGAAAGGGATGCTCGGTACTTCTGATTTGTTAAAAGCAGTCCTATGTAAAGAAGCTGGATTAAGAGGCATAGGACTTTTATCACACGTAATGATTTATGATGTACCTACTTACCATAAATTATTATTTTTAACTGATGGAGGAATGGTTACGTGCCCTGAGCTTAAAGAAAAAATTGAGATAATTAATAATGCAGTGGTAGTAGCACATGCTCTGCAAATAGATATTCCAAAGGTTGCCCCAATTTGTGCAGTGGAAGTTGTAAGTCTTTCAATGCAAGCGACGATAGATGCTGCAGCACTAACACAAATGAATAAAAGAGGACAAATAAAAGGGTGCATAATAGATGGACCACTTGGACTGGATAATGCAATTTCAAAGGAGGCTGCTGAGCATAAGGGGATTGTAAGTGATGTAGCTGGTGATAGTGATATATTGCTTGTACCAAATATAGAGGCTGGAAACTTTTTAGGTAAGTCACTTACATACTTTTCTAAAGCAGAAAGTGCAGGTATTATAGTAGGAGCAAAATGCCCTGTAGTATTGGTTTCTAGGGCTGATAGTGCAAAATCTAAATTATATTCTATAGCTCTTGGAGCGGTGGTAGTTTAAAAAACATTAAATACAATAATTATTTAGTGTTTATGCGAAATAGATACGAGGAGGCATAACAATTAATAATTGTTATGTACCCATAAGGAATACAGGAGGGTTAATATATGAAAAGTGTAATAATGTCAGGTAATGAGGCTATTGCAAGAGGTGCTTACGAGGCTGGATGTCATATAGCATCAGCTTATCCAGGAACACCAAGTACAGAAATACTTGAAAATTTCGCCAAATATGAGGGCGTTTATGCAGAATGGGCACCTAATGAAAAAGTAGGGTTTGAAGTTGCAGCTGGTGCAGCCATTGGTGGAGCAAGGGCGCTTACTACCATGAAGCATGTAGGATTAAATGTAGCTGCTGATCCATTATTTACAATTGCTTATGAAGGGATTAATGGAGGGCTTGTTGTTGTAAGCGCAGATGACCCTGGAATGCATTCGTCGCAGAATGAGCAAGATAATAGATACTATGCACCACATGCTAAAGTAGCTATGCTAGAACCATCTGATTCACAGGAATGCGTTGACTATATGAAAGCTGCGTATGAGATTAGTGAAAAATTTGATACTCTTGTTTTGTTTAGAGTTACTACAAGAATATGTCATTCGAAATCTATAATAGAGCTTGGAGAGAGAGAAATAGTCGCAGTAAGGCCATATGAAAAGAATGTTAAAAAGTATATTATGACACCAGCAAATTCAAAAACTAAACATTATGAAGTAGAAGAAAGATTAGAATCACTAAGAAAGTTTTCTAACATTACTCCACTAAATAGAATAGAAATGGGCAATAATGAAATAGGAATAATAACAAGTGGTGTTTCTTATGAGTATGCAAAAGAAGTTTTAGGGGATGATGCTTCTTATTTAAAAATAGGTATGAGTTACCCTCTCCCAGACGAAATGATTAAAGAGTTTGCGTCTAAGGTGAAAAAACTTTATATAATAGAAGAAAATGACCCTTATTTGGAAACAGCAATTAAGGCAATGGGAATAGAATGCATAGGAAAAGAAATAATTCCTATTTGTGATGAATTAAACCCAGATATCGTTCGTAAGGCTATTTTAGGTGAAGTTAATCAGGTTAATTATACAACAGAGGTACAATCGCCTTCAAGACCACCAGTACTGTGCCCAGGTTGCCCACATAGAGGTATTTTCTATGAAGTATCTAAGTATAAAGATGTAATAGCTTCTGGTGATATAGGTTGCTATACACTGGGCATGGTAGATCCTCTTAATGTAACGGATACAGTTATATGTATGGGAGCTTCAATTTCAGCAGGAACAGGTATTGAACGAGCAAATATGGTTGCAAATAGAGATGATAAAAAAGTTTTTGCTTTCATTGGAGATTCAACTTTCTTTCATTCAGGAATAACAGGGCTTATAAATACAGTTTATAATAATACTCCAATAGTTACTTGTATTTTGGATAATAGAATTACTGGTATGACAGGACATCAAGAAAATCCTGGTACAGGAAAAACCCTTCAGGGTACTCCGGCACCAATGATTGATATAGAAAAGTTAGTTCTTGCCTGTGGTATTAAAGAAGAAAATATAAGAGTTGTAGATCCATACAAACTAGGTGAAACTAAGATTGCTGTGAAAGAAGCACATGATAGTATAGAGCCATTTGTAATAATTACAAAACAACCTTGCGCATTAATTAAGGATGTATTTAAAGCTAGAGCAAAAATTAAATGTGTTATTGATCAAGACAAATGTAGGAAATGTAAAGCTTGTCTAAAAACGGGATGTCCAGCATTGAAATTTGAAAATGGGATTGTAAGTATAGATGTTAATATGTGTAATGGATGTGGAGTATGTAAGCAGGTATGCCCATTTGAGGCAATAGAAAAGGTTGGTGAATTACATGAGACAAACTAAAAGTGTATTGTTTGTAGGTGTAGGAGGACAAGGAACTATTTTAGCATCTAAAATTTTGACAGAAGGACTTATAAAAAGTGGATATGATGTAAAAATGTCAGAAGTTCATGGTATGGCTCAAAGGGGTGGAAGTGTTACAACTCAAGTAAGATTTGGTGATAAGGTGTATTCACCACTAATAGAAAAGGGTAAAGTAGATGTAATAGTATCCTTCGAAAAAAGTGAAGCAGCTAGATATTTAACTTTTTTAAAAAAAGATGGTCATATTGTAGTTAATGATTATGAAATACGTTCATTACCAGTATTAATGGGGAAAGAAATGTATCCTGAAAATGTAAATGAAAGATTGACTGACGCTGTTTATAACACAATAATTATAAATGCAGCAGAAATTGCGCAAAATCTAGGAAATATTAGAGCTCAAAATGTAGTCTTACTGGGAGCTTTAATCAAAGTACTTAAACTAGAAAATATAAATTGGGATGAAGTTATAAGCACAATAGTACCTTCAAAGGCTATAGATATCAATAAAAAGGCTTTTAAAGCAGGTATGGATATTTAGTTTTTAATAATGATTTTAGAGTAAAATTAAATAGAAGTAAAAAGAACTCCTAATAAATTGGGAGTTCTTTTTACTTCTATTCAACAGTTATATAAACTGCATCTTCTTCGCGAACAACTTTTATATATTCAACTTCAGGGTCTTCAGTTCCTTGAACGTATAGTCCAGTGCTTTTTAATTTTTCAACATAATCTATAATCTCTTGGGTTATTCGCTCACCAGGGCAAAGTATTGGAATACCAGGTGGATAAGCCATTAAAAATTCTCCACTTATCATGCCAGCACTCTTTTTAATTTCTACAGCAGTATTTACACTGTTGAAAGCCTCACGAGGAATTTGAACTTGCTCTGGAATGCTAGGTATATCAATAAAATCAGCTTTTTTTATGCCTTTACCATAGTAATCATTACTTACTTCTCTTAAAGCCGTAAGCAGCTTCTCCATGCCGTCTTCTGTATCTCCAAAAGAACCAACTGCTAATATGTTATAAAGATCAGATAACTCCATTTGTATATGATATTTATTAGAAAGAATCATATCTAAGTCATAACCTGTTATACCTAAATCTCTACAAGTTATTGTGATTTTAGTTGGATCAAAAGCGTAAGCACCAAAACCATCTAAAACCTCTTCGCCAAAACAATAAAGCCCTGGGATTTTATTTACTTCATTTCTTACATAATTACATAAATCAATAGTTTTTTCTAGAAGCTCTGTGCCCTCTAATGCAATTTGTCGCCTTGCGCAATCCAGGGATGCCATTAGTATGTAGGAAGGTGACGTTGTGTGCATTAGGTTTATTAGTTGCTTAACTCTAGCAGGATTAATACGCCTTGAATTAACATGTAGCATAGACCCTTGAGTTAATGCGCCTATAATTTTATGAGTGCTTTGACAACAGATATCTGCACCTGCTTCCATTGCAGACATTGGGAGTCTATTATTAAAATTAAGATGAGGTCCATGAGCTTCATCAACTATAAAAGGAATGTCATATTCATGGACAATATCTGAAATTCTCTTAATGTCAGTAGAGACCCCATAATAAGTAGGGTTAATTATAAGTACAGCTTTTGCATCGGGATTTTCCTTTAAAGTTGCCTCAACTACTTCTGGTGACACTCCATGAGCAACACCTATTTTTTTATCTAATTCAGGCTGCATATAAACTGGGATAGCACCTGATAATATAATACCACCGGTTATTGATTTATGAACATTTCTTGGTACAATAATTTTATCACCAGCACCAACTACAGACATAATCATAGCTTGAATAGCACCAGAAGTTCCATGAACTGAGAAAAATGATGCATCAGCACCGTAAGCATCTGCTGCTAATTCTTGTGCTTTTTTGATAGCTCCAGTTGGGTGATGAAAACTATCAACAAGTTTGAAAACTGTAACATCAATTTTGAAAGGGTTTTCCCCCATAAAATTTCTAAATTGTTCATCAGCACCTATTCCTTTTTTATGTCCTGGTACGTGAAAAGGTAGTGTTTCTCTGTCTACATATTCCATTAAAACATCAAATAACGGAGTTTCATTTTGATTTAATCTATACAATTTATACACCCCTTTCAAAAGAATTTATATTGTGGTATTTTGAAATAATAATTATGCAATACGCTAGTATATTCTTTTTTAGATGTCCAATTATTAAATAAGTTACTTAGAGTATATTCGTTCAACCAATTAATAATTATAGAGTATAAGATATACAATTGCAATAATAATTTGAGATTTTCAATTATATCTTGGTAAGTTTGGAAACCATAATGGAGAATAAACAAAAATGTCTTTTATTTGCATTGGTTTGAGAGTATAATATGGTAGACTAAAGGTAGCTTTAAGATCATCGCAAGGGGGATATGTATATTTATGACATATAAAGTTAAATATAAAAGTTGGATTACGTCTAATTCAATAAATTTGGAATTAAAGCGCGAACTTATGCAGTTAACAGATGAAAGTGAAATTGAAGATAGATTCTATAAGGATTTGGAGTTTGGTACAGGTGGGCTAAGAGGTGTAATTGGTGCTGGAACAAACAGAATGAATATACATACTATAGGTAAGGCTACTCAAGGGTTAGCAGACTATTTAAATTCTAAGTATAATGAAGATATATCAGTTAGTATAGCATACGATTCAAGAAACATGTCGAAGGAATTTGCAGAGGCTACTGCAGAAACTCTTTGCGGTAATGGGATTACTGTTAATTTATTTGAAGAATTAGCACCAACCCCAGTTTTATCTTATGCTGTCCGTGAGCTAAATAGTAAAGCGGGTATTGTTATTACTGCATCACACAATCCAAAGCAGTATAATGGATATAAGGTTTATGGTGAAGATGGTGGACAGGTTACTGACGAAGCTGCAAAAGAAATTATTACCTGTGCAGGGAGCATAGTGGATTTTTCTAAAGTGAAAACTATGGAGCTTTCTAAAGCAAAAAAAAATGGGATGTTAAAAATTATTGGAGAAAACATTTATTTATCATATATGGATAAGACTAAAAGGCTAACTTTGAGAAAAGAGTTAGTTAAAGAAAATGCCAAGGATTTAAAAATAATTTATACCCCCATTCATGGCTCCGGGAATATACCTGTGAGAAGAGTATTACGTGAACTCGGATATGACAATGTATTTGTTGTAAAAGAACAAGAAAAGCCCAATGGAAACTTTCCAACAGCTCCGTACCCTAATCCAGAAGACCCAAAGGTCTTTGCATTGGCCCTTGAAATGGCAAAAGATATTAACCCAGACATTATTTTTGGTACAGACCCAGACTGTGATAGGATTGGTGTAGTAGTAAAAGACAAAGAAGGAGAGTATAAGGTTCTTACAGGGAACCAGACAGGCGTTTTGCTCTGTAATTATATCTTGAAATCATTGTTTGAAACGAAGAGACTTTCTAAAAATGCTGTAGTAATAAAAACAATTGTTACTACGGATATGGTAGAAGGTATTGCAAAGAAATATAATGTTTGCGTGTTAGATGTACTTACTGGGTTTAAATATATTGGAGAAAAAATCAAGGAATTTGAACAGGGTGGTAAAAGAGAATTTGTATTTGGTTTTGAAGAAAGTTTTGGATATTTAGCAGGAAATTTTGTAAGGGATAAAGATGCAGTTATAGCAGCAATGTTAATCTGTGAAATGACACTTTATTATAAAAATAAAGGAATGAGTCTTTATGATGCATTAATGGATGTTTATAAAGAACATGGATATTATAAAGAATCACTAGTTTCCATAGAACTTAATGGGAAAGATGGTGCTGAAAAAATAGCTAATATAATAGAAGGTTTAAGGTGCTCACTAAAAGGATTAGTAGGAAATAAAAAAATTATTAAAAAAATGGATTATAGGGCGGGAACAGAAGAGGATTTAATAAAAAACAAGAAAAGAACAATGGAACTTCCAAAATCAAATGTATTAAAGTTTATTTTAGATGATGGTTGTTGGTTTGTCGTTAGGCCTTCTGGCACAGAACCAAAAATGAAGATTTATTTATCAGTAAAAGGGATTTCACTTAAAGAAGCATCTAAGAAGTTAATTGATCTAGAAGAAAGTGTTATGTCAATATTGGATAAAGCAGGCATAAAGTGAAAATTATATGTTGATAATAAATTATATTCTTAGAAAGAAAATTTTGTGTGGTTTACAAAATATCTTTAATATACTATTATTAATAGTATATTAAAGATATATACATTTAACACTAGTAGGAAGGGGCATGCATGGATATTAAAACATATTTTTCAGAGAAATTATCAGAACTTCTTTTTTTAGAAATAAAAAAGAATAGCAAAATTAATGATTATGTAATCTTGGAGGACATATACTTCCCAGTGAGAACTAATGAGGTAATTCAAAAAGTAAAACAAAAGGAAGATTTTGATAATATACCAGTTAATTTATTTATTGAAGGGATGTTCTATGTTTTAGGAGCAGATGAACAGTTTAGATACAACCCACAGTATAAAAAAATTATAAATGCTACTTCAAATTCAATAGGATTTATAAAGGGTGTTATCTTTAAAGAAATTCAAAATGAAAATTATGAAGAAGCGTATATTATATTAAAAGGACTATTAGTTATAGAACATAGCAAGGAAAATTATGATAAGATATTCCTATTAGTGGATAAATTAAGATCCACTATTATTATGTTCAAGGATGAACAGCTATTACTTGTAGAAGAGGCTAAAAAAATAAATCATTATAGTACCCCTTATTTATATGAATCACTAGTCCTTAATGATGAAAGTAAATTTGAAGAAGCGTTAATAGCTTTAAACGATTATTTCACAAATGGTGGGGAGAAGTCAGCAGAAGTTATGGAACTTAAAAACACTTTGGAAAACATAACAAATTATCAAAAGGCTAAGGAGTTGGTTCCTAATAATCCTACAGCAGCACTTCGGATTTTAATCCCTTTGATGGAACAATTAGGAGACAAACCAGAAATATATTATCATAGTGCTGTAGCATACAGGTTACTCCAAAATTATGAAAAGGCTATATACTATTTAAATGAAGCATCAGCAATTGATGTGGATTTAATTGAGGTAGTAAATGAGTTTGGCATTAACTATGCTCATCTTGAAAACTACGAGATGGCTATTATGTATTTTAGAAAAGCGTTCCAGGTTACAAAGTCCATAGAGATATGTACTAACCTTGTTATGTGTTATATTAACCTTAAAAATTTTGATGAAGCAAGGATGCATTTAGACATTGCTAAAAAAATAGATCCAAAGGATGAGATTGTAATTAAGTTAGAAAATATATTGACGGAGGGTAATTAATGGAACTTATGGAGTACTTTACTATTATAAAAAAAAGGATGCTATTAGTGATTTTAATCACAGTAGGATTAACGGTGTTTAGTGGAATTTTAAGTTATTTTGTTATTACACCTACATATAAAAGTGATATATCGGTAATAATTGGTAAAATAGAAAGTAAATCTGAACCATCACAAGATAATTACAATGATGTAATTATGTACCAAAAATTAGTTAAAACTTACAGTGAGTTTACTAAATCAAGAAGGGTTTCAGAACATGTTATTGAAGCGCTTAAGTTAAAAATAGAACCAGGTCAGCTTCAACAGATGGTAACAGTAGCACCTAAAGGAGATACTGAATTTTTAACTATAACAGTTAAATCTAAGGACCCTAAAGAAGCTATGGACATTGCAAATCAGTTAGCTAAGTCATTAAAAGTTATAAGTACTGATGTAAAAAAAGTAGATAATGTACAGCTCTTAGATGATGCAATACTGCCTACTTCACCTGATAATCCCAATCCAAAATTAAATATGGCTATTGCATTTTTTATTGGACTTATGATTTCAATGGGCATTGCATTTTTACTAGAATATTTAGATAATACAGTAAAAAATCAAGAAGAAATAGAAAAGTTAACTGGAGTACCAGTTATAGGAATTATTCCGTTAAATTCAGATAAACAATAGGAGGGTGAGAATATGTTAAGAAATTTAGTAACATCAAAAAATCCAAAATCTAGATCGGCAGAAGCTTTTAGGACACTAAGAACTAATATTCAATTCTCTTCCTTAGATAAAGAGATTAGATCTATCGTAGTTACTTCCTCAGGTCCTGGTGAAGGTAAATCTACAGTTATGGCAAACTTAGCTCTAACTATGGCTGAAAGTGGTAAAAAAGTTATTCTTTTAGATTGCGATTTAAGAAAACCTACAATACATAAGAAAATAGGAATTACGAATACTACAGGACTTACAAATATATTGGTTCAAAATGTAAAAAAACAAGAATGTATATTTAAAACAACTATAGATAATCTTTATGTGTTAACCAGTGGTCCTATACCACCCAATCCAGCGGAGTTACTAGGAACTAAAAAAATGAGAGATTTTATCGAAGAACTAAAAGGTGAATTTGATTTAGTTTTAATTGATGCACCTCCAGTTCTTGCCGTAACTGATGCACAAATTTTATCTACAATAGCAGATGGGGTAATTTTTGTAGCTTCTTATGGTGAAGCCCAAAAAAATGCTGTTATAGATGCAAAATTATCGATTGACAAGGTTGGTGGAAAGGTACTGGGAATAGTATTTAACAAGGTACCTGAAGCAGCAAGTGGTTATTATGCAAAATATTATAAGGGCTATTATGGAAATGAAAAATAAAAGTTTAGAAGGTGTAAGTTTATGATAGATTTTCACAGTCATATAATTTATGGAGTTGACGATGGTGCAAAAACCTTGGACATGTCTCTTCAAATGTTGAAAAATGCAGAGAGTGAAGGTGTAGAATATATATGTGCAACACCTCATTTTATAACGGAAGAATTTGAAATTAGTTGTGAAAAATATATTAAAAAACTAGAAGAACTTGTTTTAGAAACTAGAGAAGAAAATTTAAGTATAAAAATTTTATCTGGGCTGGAAATTTACATGCATCCCAGTTTACCGAAGCTGTATAAGGAAAAAAAAATTTGGGGAATTAATGATACAGAGTATTTATTAATTGAACTTCCTATGGGACAATTTCCTATGTATACTGAAGATATATTTTATGAATTAATGTTACTTGGAGCTAAACCTATTTTAGCTCATCCAGAGAGAAATTATAAGATTATGCAAAATCATGATTTGGCTACTAATTTGATAAAACAAGGTGTACTTATGCAAACAAATGTTGGAAGTTTATTAGGAGATTATGGTAAAGAAGTGAAAAAGACTGCGCAAGACTTTGTAAAAGGGAATATGATACATATTTTGGGCAGTGATGGACATAATATTACAAGCAGAAAGACAAGACTAAAGGATGGTTACGAACTAATAAAGAAAAGTAATGAAGAGTTATATAACTGGATTTTACAAAATGAAACTAATATTATTAACAATGTTTCAATTATGGACTTTTTAGAGCTAAACCTTAAAAAACGAAAATTTTCGCTTTTTAATATGTTCAAATAAGTTGAAATGAGATTTAATCTAGAATTATGCTATTTGAGGGGAGAATAACTATGAGAGTAAAAAAAGCTATAATACCAGCAGCAGGACTTGGTACAAGATTTTTACCAGCTACAAAGTCTCAACCTAAAGAGATGTTACCAATTGTTGATAAACCAACAATACAGTATATTATTGAAGAAGCAGTTGCATCTGGAATTGAGGAAATATTAATTATTACAGGAAGAAATAAAAGGGCAATAGAAGACCATTTTGATAAGTCCATTGAACTTGAATTACAATTAGAGCAAACTGGTAAGGACGAAGTCTTAAAAATGGTTAGAGATATATCTAATATGGCAAATATTTATTACATAAGGCAGAAAGAACCTAAAGGGCTAGGCCATGCTATAAACTGTGCTAAAACTTTTGTTGGTAATGAACCTTTTGCTGTAATGTTAGGTGATGATGTAGTAGATAGTGAAGTGCCTTGCCTAAAACAACTTATGGATTGTTACGAAGAACATCAAACTTCAATTTTAGGAGTTCAAAAAGTTCCATTAGACCAAGTTTCTAAATACGGTATAGTAGATGGAACACATATAGCAGATAGAGTTTATAAAGTTAATAATGTTATAGAAAAGCCTAAGCAGAGCGAATCACCATCCAATGTTGCTATTTTGGGTAGATATATAATAACACCTAGAATATTTGATATTTTAGAAAATACTAAGCCTGGTAAGGGTGGAGAAATACAACTTACGGATGCTTTAAAGACCCTTATATCAGAGGAAGATATGTACGCTTATAATTTTGAGGGTAGAAGATATGATGTAGGAGATAAAGAAGGTTTTTTAGAAGCAACTGTGGAATATGCACTTAAAAGGGATGATCTAAAAGAAGCTTTTATGAAATACCTTTTAACTATTAAGGATAATGATATGTTTAAAGAGATTTATAATAAGTGCGATAAAGATAAAGGTTAGAATTGCTATGATAGATAAAAAGGCTTAACAATTATTAATTGTTGAGCCTTTTTTAATTATACAAATATTAAGATTTAGGATATAATAATATGGTTACATATGGTAGCTATACGTTGTAAAAATAAGAATGCCATATATTGACTATTATTTGAAATGGGGTGCGCAAGTGGTTTTTTATCGAAATATATTATTTTTATTAACATGTATTTATATTATGTTATTACCTTTGATTCCACAAAGAATAGCGTTTAAAGGAGTACCGTATACTGATTTGATTTTAGTATTAATAATTTTTGTTTACTTAATTAATTTAGTAGTGTCAAAGAAAGTTAGAGAAAATTTTATTAATGGAATTATAGATTTCTTCACAGAAAAACTTAGTATATTTCTGGTGATATTATTTGCTATGATGCTTGTATCTACTATTTATGCATTAGATAAAAAATTAGCATTAACAGAAAGTGCTAGATTTCTAACTTACATATTTATGTATTTTATTATAAAATATGAGCTGAATAATAAGAAAAAAATAAATATCTTGCTTAAATGTTATGTAGTTACTTCTTTTGTTTTATGCTCTATAGGCATTGTGCAGTATTTCACTGGGTTTGCATTGGAGGGACAATTTTTAACAGCATATGAATCTGGTAAAAGTGTAAGGATAGCTGCTACACTTTATAACCCCAATGCTTACGGTGCTTATTTAATATTAATAATTTTTCCTGTAATTATGTTAGGAGTTTATGAAAAAAATAAGTATAAGAAAATAATTTATATATTACTCTCATTATTAATACTTACAAATATACTTATGACATATTCAAGAAATGCAGAACTAGGTTTTGTACTTGGATTATTAGTACTTACGGTAATTTATAGCTATAAGTTGATTTTTGCTCTTGGCGGCTTTGGTGTTATAATTTGCTTTATTCCTTCTGTTTTTCAAAGAATTAAAAGCATTACAGATATGTCGGGAAATGTAATAAGAATTAAGCTTTGGAAAACAGCTTTAATGATGATAAAGGAACATCCGATTTTAGGTGTTGGTAACGGAAATTTCGTTACCAGGTATAATGAATATATATTTAAGTATAAGGAACTTAGATATTATTCATATCGGAATTTTCCAGCTCATAATTCATATTTAAAAGTACAAAGTGAGCTGGGTATAATCGGAATAGCTTCTTTTTTAGGTGTAGTAATAGCGGCACTTCTTAGAATTAGAAAATTGTATATAAAAACGAAAGATACGTTCCATAAACCATTTTATATGGGTGTAATGGCAAGTTTGATTGCTTTTCTATTTATGAATTTATCAGATAATTTATTTTTTGTGCCTAAAGCAACAACATATTTTTGGTTTCTACTAGCTACTGCAGAAGCACTATTAAACCCTCGTACAAGGTGATATATGAGAGAAACATTATTTGATGAATATCATAATTATAATACGATATTTAATAAGTTTAAAAACACAAAACAAGAGGGTATATCTAAGATATACCCTCTTGTGAATTTTATTAATCAATTGATAATACCTTTAAAGGTACTGGTTTTAATTCTTCGATATTAGCTGCTGCTGTTTGTGAGACTGTTCCACCAAGTAAAACTTCTGTGCTGCTCATACCTACATTTTCTTTTATAACATCTTTTAAAGTTGGGATAATTGTACTGTTTTTATCAACCAAGACTATGGGATTGTTGCCTAAAGCAGCAAGGGCTGAACCTGCAAGTGCATCTACTAGATTAGTGTTTGTACCTTTTGCAATGTAAACCTTACTATAATCTTGTGGAAACTGTTTAAGTATTGCTGCGTTTGTTTCATAACGGTTATCTCCTGATATTCTAGTAGCATTTGCTGTGCTAACAATTGATTCGCTTAGAACTCCAGTTCCGCCAACTGCATAAACTGTTGTGTTTGCAATGTAGTTCTTTTGAATTTTTGATAATTCACTTCTGTTATTAACAAGTAGTATTGGCATTCCCTTTTGAGCTGCTATTGAGGAAATTGAAAGAGCATCTGCATAAGATAAACCATTTGTAATAACTACTTCTACGGGTTTTATTCCGAATGCTTCCTTTGCTATTTCTAAAGAAGTTTCAAATCTATTTACTCCTGATATGCGTTTAACAGTTGGAACCTTACTTTTCAGTTCATTTTCTACAGCTTGTGAAACAACTCCAGTACCTCCGACAATATAAACATTTTCAACTCCTAATCTCACAAGTTCTTCCGAAATTCCTGCGGTTAGTTTGCTTTTTTCTGTTAATAGTATAGGTGCTTTTTCCTTTTGGTATGCTAAAGGCGCGGCAGCAAGAGCATCTGCATATGCCATTCCTGAAGCGATAACTACATTTTTGGCTGTACCTGCTGCCCAACCATCCTTTACAATTTCTAGAGCGGTAGCATACCTGTTATCTCCTCCTAATACTGTCACTGCTGAGGCTGTACTTCTATATACTACAGTTGTAAGTAGCATAGCAAATGTTAAGCTTAGTGCAAATAAACCTTTTGTTTTTTTATTCATAATTCTAATTGCCCCTTTCCATTTTTTACAAAGCGCCATGGCAGTTACTTTGTATATTTAACTTAAAGTAAGATTGAAACTTTAATGATTTTTTTCCAATAAACAATCCTATTGATAAGTATTCTACTTAATATATATAAATCCTTTAAATTAATACAAATAATATATGTAGTATTTGTGTTGACTTAACCATTGGTGCTAGGGTTATTGTGATAGGTAATAAAATATGATATTATTATTGCATAAACAGGGATAAAAAGCATCTACAAAGTGTAGATTACGTGGAGGGGTTTTATGACAACCAGAATATTTCAGTACCAGATTTTTAATGGCGATATAGAAGAATTACTTAAAAGTATAGATGATTTTGAAAAAGTACATATTGTTTCAGGAAATCCAGAAGTGCTCCTTAATGGACTGCAAAATAATGTATTATTAGATAATTTCACTAGTAAAAATTCAATAATCATTCCAGACGGAATTAGCACAGTAATATGTTCAAGAATTGTAGACGAACCAGTGAAAGAAAAAATTGCTGGGATAGAACTTATGGATCGGATTGTGAAAAAATGCGAAAAAGAAAACCAAGGGATATATTTGTTAGGAGCTACAAAAGAAACTGTTGATATGTGTAATATTAATTTGAGAACCAAATATAGAAAATTAGATATTTTAGGTAGTCATGATGGATATTTTGAAATGGACAATTGTGAGGATATATTAAAGGAAATAGAAGAAGTTAATCCGAAAGTGCTGTTTGTTGCAATGGGATGTCCTAGACAAGAAATGTTTATAGCTAAATATATGAATAGACTTCCTTGTAGCGTATTTATGGGAGTTGGAGGAAGTTTTGATATTATAGCTGGTAATCTCAAACGTGCACCTAAGTGGATGATAAATATAGGGATGGAATGGCTATATAGAGTTGCAAAGGAACCATATAGGATTAAAAGACTGTCATCTATACCTAAATTTATCACAATGGTTATAAAAGATAAGCATAAAGCTAAATAAGAGATTTTCAGAAGGAGGAGATGCATATTAAAGTTTTGCATATCATATCTGGTAATGATAATGGTGGTGGTGGAAATCACGTATTAAACATATGCAGCAAATCTAATAAAAACTTTGAGAATATAATTGGTTGTTTGGGAGAAGGACCGCTTTACTCAAAAGTTAAAGCTATGGATGTTAGCTTTGAACTATTTAGTAGAAAATTAAATAACATGGACTTAGTTCGTTTTATAAGAAATAACTCAATAAGTATAGTGAGTTTCCATGGAGCAAAACCCTTCCTAATGCATTTAATTTTGAAAAGAAAAATAAGTATACCAACGGTAGCTGTAGTTCACAGTGATTTTAGGTATGATTTTCTTAACAATAAGATGAAATATATTTTTTTTACACCTTTGAGTATTCTAGGTTTAAAGAGTTTTGATAATTATATTTGTGTATCAAATAACTTAAAGCATTTATTGGAAGAAAAAAAAATTACTGGAGGTAAATCAGTTGTAAATAATGGATTAGAGATAACAGGCTTTAGCATAGTGATTAACCCAGAGAATATACGAGATAGTTTGAATTTAAACCAGCAGGATTTTGTATATGTTATGGTAGCAAGGTTCCATCCTATAAAAAATCATAAGGAAGTCATACTAGCCTTTAAAAAATTATCACATGAGTTCCATGATGTAAAATTGCTTTTAGTTGGTGATGGTGATTTGCGAAATGAGTTGGAAAAGTTAGTAGTAGAATTAAAACTAGAAAAAAAAGTTATTATGGTTGGAAATGTGACCAATCCAATAGATTATATAAACTCCGCAAATGTAAGTGTTTTGGCATCTTTAAGTGAAGGTGGAGCGCCACCTTTAACGGTTTTAGAATCGGGAATTGTAAAAAAATCCTTGATATATACTGAAGTGGGAGATTTAGAGTGTATATTGGATGAAAATAGTGGATATAAAATAAAACACAAAAATAGTGAAAATATTTATGAAACTATGAAAAAAGTGTATATAGATAGAAATAATTTAAAAGTAAAAGGTGAAAATTTATATAACATTGTTATGAAAAAATTTACTATAGATAAATTTCAAAAAAAATATTTTAAAATATATAATGATATACTAAAAAAATAACTACATTATTTATTAATAATTACACATACTAAAATTAAAGGAGTGTGATTATATGGATTTTTATGATGTAGTCAAAACAAGAAAAAGTATTAAAAAATTTAAAAATACCCCCATAAATACAGATAAATTAGATAGAATGATCAACGCAGCTATGATGTCGCCTTCATGGAAGAATAATACTTCTTACAAATTTATTCTAGTAAATGATAAAACAAAACTAGAACAAATATCTAGAGCAATAATGAATAAGGATAATTCAGCAGCTCAGTCAATAATAGAAGCACCAATAACTGCAATTATAGTGGCAAACCCAGAATCTTCTGGAGAAGTAGAAGACAAAGAGTACTATCTAGTGGATAGTGCTATAGCTATGGAGCATTTTATATTATCGGCAACCAATGAGGGCTATGGAACATGTTGGATTGCGGCGCTTGATGAAGATATTATTAAAAACACATTGTCCATACCACAAAATTACAAAGTTGTTGCATTAACCCCTGTAGGAGAGATAGCTGAGAGCAAGGAACATAATGAAAAAAAAGATGTAAGAGAATTTGTGTTTTTGAATGCTTGGAATGATGCTTATACTAAGGATAAATAAGAAAATTTGTTATAGATAAAACAAAACACCTATATTAATTTATAGGTGTTTTGTTTTATAAGGTTAAATATATATTTAATTAAATTTATAGATGAAAATTTTATATAAAAATGGTACAATTTTAGTAGTTATTAAAGCTAGATTTTTATTTGTATTTAAACAAGGGGGATTTGTATGGAAAAAATAAAAGGAATTCTATATATTGTTTTATCTACTGTTGCTTTTGGAATCATGCCAATACTTGCAAAATTATCCTATAGAGGAGGCGCAAATACTTATACTACATTATTTCTAAGATTCTTTTTTGCAGCAATTATGGTTTTTCTTTATTTAAGATCTAAGGGTATATCGTTTAAATTAACTAAAAAACAATTATTTTTAGTCCTTACAATAGGAGTGTTAGGATATACACTTACGTCTACTACCCTATTTATGTCCTATAATTATATAAGTATTGGTATGGCAACCATGATTTTATATACATATCCTGTTATTGTTACTCTACTTTCTTATGTGGTTTATAAAGAAAAGATGTACCCTAGAAAAATACTTTCTTTGGTTATGTCTTCAATAGGTATTTTTATTTTAATTGATAAGGGAAGCCAAAGTTTTAATCTAAAAGGACTAATACTCGCAGGTATGGCAGCAATACTATTTTCATTATATGTGCTAGGCTCATCTCTAAAGGAAATTAAGGTTATTAATAGCTATGTTTTAACTTTTTACATCTCATGTGCATCTGCTACTGTGATGTTTGCTGCTGCAATAACTACTAACAATTTAAATATGCATATTCATTTTTATGCGCTTGTGGCAATTTTATTATTAGCATTTATTTCAACAGTGGTGGCGTTAACAGCATTTTTAGAAGGGGTTAGAATAATAGGTCCATCCAAAGCTTCGATTTTTAGTACTCTTGAACCAATTGTTGCTCTTCTACTAGGAATACTAATTTTAGGGGAGCCTGTTTCAGCTAGAATTATAATTGGTAGTATAACCATAGTAGCTTCAATAGTTATATTAACCAAAGCTTAGTTAGATTAAAGTTTCAGCAGTTCACCTTAGTAATTCATTAACGAATTAATAATATTAATACTATTATGAACTGATTTTAAAGAGGATTATTGCAAGGTTATAAAGAATAATAATATTAATAAGAAAATACGTAGCGTAGGGAGGAGAACTTATGACAATTATACAAATTAAGGGGAAAATGACATGATTTCATATTTAAGTGAGAATAAACTTGCAAAAATAAAATTTCGAAAGGAGATCACATTATGTTAGACCAAAAAACTGTTAGAGAATTTATTAAAGAACTTGGTTCAAATTCACCTGCGCCAGGAGGAGGAAGTGTAGCGGCCTTAGGATCATCTTTAGCTAGTGCATTATGTTCAATGGTGTTTAATTTAACTGTAGATAAAAAGGTATACAACGCATACAGTGAGGAAGATAAAATGATTGTGGACAAAAATTTAGAGCAATGTCTTAATCATAAGGAAGAATTTTTAGATTTAATGAATAGGGATGCAGAGGTTTTTTTAACTTTGATGTCAGCATTTAAACTTCCTAAACAAAGTGATGACGAAAAGAGAATAAGAAGTAAAAAGATCCAAGAAGGATATAAAGCAGCTTTAGAAATTCCTTTGAAAGTTGCAGAAAAGTCATATGAAATATATATACATGTAAAAGTAGCTGCCGAGCTCGGAAACAAGAACGCGCTATCTGATGCTGGAGTGGCAGCTTTAATGCTTCAAGCATCTATTGAAAGTGCTGTTTTAAATGTTAAAATAAATCTTTCTAGTATTAAAGATGAAAAATATAAAGGAGAGATTGCTTCAAAATGTGAAAAATTAGTGGAATGTGGAAGAAATAAGCGAGATGAAGTATTAGCAATTGTTAATGAGAGTATATAAAAGATTTTTATGAAATAAGATACATAGCGAATTAAAGTTCAACATATTAAGCATTTATGATATAATTTTAATATAGGCTACATATTAACTATGCATAGTTTATATGTAGCCTATATTATATATGCGTACAACAAAGCATGCACAAGCTATAGTTAAATAGGTGGGAGATAATTGATGTTAGATGAGTTTAAACAAAGAATATGTGAATTATATAATATTATTCTAAGTCCTATAGACAATATGTTTAAAATAGTAGCCTTAGGAAATTATAAAAATGAAATTGAAGCATCACATAAAAAGTGCTTTGGTGAAGTTTATTATGAGTTTATCAAAAACAATAAAGAAAAAGGTACAGTGTACACTCCAGAACCTATAGCCTCTTATATGATTGAGAACACAATAATGGCGCAGCAAATAATAGACAATCCATATATAAAAGTTGTGGATCCATCTTGTGGTACAGGCAATTTACTAATTCCTTGTTTCAAATTTCTTAGAAATGTATATGTAGAAAATTTAACTGCAATCAACGAAAAAAATAGCTTAAATATAAAGTTTAAATGCATTAATGAACATATAATAAAACATAATCTATATGGATTTGATATTGATGATATAGCCATAAAAATACTTGTTATAGATTTATTTGATTTAAGCCATGGTGATATATGTAGCAATATTTTTAATGAAGATTTTTTATTATATGAGAAGGAGAATAAATATGATATCTTTATAGGTAATCCACCTTATGTGGGTAAAAAATCTATAGATAAGGAATATGCATCACACTTAAAAATTAGGTATAGTGAAGTGTATAGAGATAAAAGTGATTTATCATATTGCTTTTTTAAAAAGGCACTAGAAGACCTTAGTAAGATGGGAAAGCTTACGTTTATAACTTCAAGATATTTTTTAGAGTCACCAAGTGGAGAAGATTTACGGAAAGTCCTAAAAGAAATATGTACCATTGACAGAATCATTGATTTTTATGGTATAAGACCATTTAAAAACGTTGGAATAGACCCTGTAATTATGTTTATAACAAATGAGCAAAAAGAGCAAAATGAAATTGAGATTATAAAACCAATAAACATAAGGGGTAAAAATAACAGCAAGTTTTACAACAGTTTGTTTTTAAAGATGGGAAATGAGTTTAATAAATTTTATATTAATAAAAATGAACTAAACAACAAGGGTTGGATTTTAAGGGACGAAAAACAGAGGAATATAATAAATAAAATAGAACAAAGGAGTTTTACCCATCTAAGTAATATATGTAATAGTTATCAAGGGGTAATAACTGGCTGTGATAAAGCTTTTGTTCTGACAGATGATATTTCTAAAAGAGAATATGTAGAAAAAAACATAATAAAACCTTGGATTAAGAGTAGTTACATAGGGGAAAATGTAGTCCAAAGAAAAGATAGTTACATAATATATTCTGATTTAATACATAACTCAAAAGAGTATCCAAGTGCCATAGCATATATTGCAAAACATAAAGAAAAGCTATTAAAAAGAAGAGAATGCGTCAAAGGTATTAGAAAATGGTATGAACTTCAATGGGGTAGAAAACAAAACATATTCGAAGGTGAAAAGATAGTTTTTCCATTCAAAGCTAGCAGTAATAGATTCGCCCTTGATAGGGGTAGTTACTTTAGTGCAGATGTGTATGCACTAGTATTAAAAGAAAATGTACCGTTTACTTATGATTTCTTATTATATTTATTAAATAGTAAAATATATGAATTTTACTTTAAGACTTTTGCAAAAAAACTAGGTGAAGATGCTTATGAATATTATCCAAACAATTTAATGAAATTATGTATGCCAACGATGATAGATATTGATTACGAAGATGATAATTATCTTTATGATTATTTTAAGTTTGATGAAGAAGAGAAAAATATTATACTTGGAGAAGTATAATATTTTTTATACGAAAGTTGGCACACATTTTGCTACATATGAAATAAAGATAGTGATTACACTATCATTACTATTTAGGAGGAATTATTATGAATAATAAGGAAAAACTAAACAAGGTATTATGTGATGTGTTTGATTTAAAAAATGCGGAGGATATAAGTGATGATTTAGGACCAGATGATATAGATTCTTGGGATTCTTTAGGGCATGTTGATCTTGTAACAAGTTTAGAAGAAATTTTTGATATATCATTGGAGGTAGTTGATATTTCTAGAATGTATACTGTAGGAGGTATTAAGAAGATAGTTGAAAAATATGGCGTTAAAATATGACCTTTACTGATTATGTTTTCGAGTTTTCATCAAAGCACAACAAAACATCCGTAATATTTAATAATGAAATAAGTTTTAAAGAGATTTTTAAAAATGTAAATAAGAGAGCTACTTTTATAAAAACCAAGGGGCTCTCTAAAAAGGATGCTGTACTTTTGGTTTCAGCAAATTCTGCTTTTTTTATTGAGAATTATTTTGCAATAATTAAAAGTGGGGCTATTTGTGTTCCTATAAATCCGGATTTAAATAGTAATCAAATAAAGTATATTATTGATTCTCTTAGTATTAAGTTAATTTTTACTCAAAAAAAATTTGCTTTTAAAATAGAACAATTGGTTTGTGATGATGTTGATATTTATACAGAACATAGTGAGTATAATTTTACTTCTGAGGAGGAAAGTAATTATAATGTGGATATAAATATAGAAGAAGATGTTGCTGTAATACTGTTTACTTCTGGGTCCACAGGAAATCCTAAGGGAGTAATGCTTACTCATTTTAATCTCATGTGTAACACAAACTCTATAATAGAATATCTTAGTCTTACAAAGCATGATAGAGTGGAAATGGTACTTCCATTTTATTATTGCTACGGTACGTCTATTTTACATACTCACTTTAGGGTAGGTGGAAGTATAGTTATTAATAATAAATTTATGTTTCCACAAACAGTTATTGAAGATATAAATAAGTATAATTGTACAGGCTTTTCAGGTGTTCCCAGCAATTATCAAATACTGCTTAGGATGACCGATATAAAAAGCTCAAAGCTACCTTCACTAAGATACATAACCCAAGCTGGAGGAAAGCTGCCAGAGGTTTTTATAAAAGAGCTTATAGAAATTTTAAAAGGAGTAGATATTTTCATAATGTATGGTCAAACTGAAGCTACATCAAGATTATCTTATTTACCACCACATTTAATAAATAAAAAGATGAATTCCATAGGAAAAGGAATTAGTGGAACTGAACTAGTGGTTTTAAATGGTGAAGGAAAGATAGTAAAACCTGGGGAAATAGGTGAGATTGCTGCGCGGGGTGGTAATATAATGAAAGGTTATTTTAATGATATTAGCGAAACTGCGAAAGTTATAAAAAATGGATACTTATATACAGGAGATCTAGCAAAAGTAGATGATGAGGGGTATATATATATAGTTTCAAGAGAAAAAAATATTATAAAAAGTGGTGGCAATAGAATAAGTCCTAAGGAAATAGAGAATATAATATCGCAAATTCCTCAGGTTGTGGAATGTGCAGTTATTGGAGTTTACGATGATATTTTAGGAGAAGCAGTAAAGGCTTTTGTAGTATTAATAGAAAACAAATTTAATATAGATTATAAATATATATCAAATTTTTGTAAAAAGCAGTTGCCATCGTATAAAGTTCCAAGATATATAGAATTCATAAAGGAACTTCCTAAAAATTCCTCAGGGAAGGTATTATTAAAAAAGCTTAAAGATATTAAGTGAAAGTGAGGAGAGTGAACTAGATGGAGGAATTAGAATTAATAGATGAGCTAGTGTTAGGGGAACAGTTTAATATGAAGCAGCAAAAGAAAGAAAAGCTACTTCTAAACATTATATTGACTCAATTAGAACGCAATATGGAAAATCCAAACATAAAAGCTATGTATGATAAATTAGGTATAGATATTAATAGTATCAAAACATTAGAGCAAGTTCCATATATACCAGTAAATATGTTTAAATATTTTGATCTTAGAATATGTGAGATGGATCAGGTGGTAAGAGTGTTAAATTCTAGTGCCACTACTGCGGGAATTCCCAGCAAAATATATTTAGATAAAAGGACTTCAATAAGACAAACACAGGGGTTAATAAGTACACTTCAAAGTTATTTAGGAGGCACTAGAAGACCTATGCTTATCATAGACTGTGCAGACAGCAATAAAAAGGGAGATATTATAACTGCACGTGGTGCGGCAATAAGAGGGGTAAGCACCTTTGGTAATAAGATTATTTATGTTATGGATAGTGAAAATGGAGAGCTTAAATTAAATATAGATAGACTTCGTGACTTTGAAACAATGTATAAAGACGAAGAAATTTTAGTTTATGGATTTACATATATAGTATGGTCCAAATTTTTAAAAGAGTTAAAACAAGAAGGGGTAAAGTTAGATATGCCCAAATTAAAGTTGTTACATAGTGGTGGGTGGAAAAAACTTATTTCTGAAAAGGTAGAAAAAAAAGTATTTATAGAGACTGCAGCGGAAATATTTAACACAAATCCATCTAATATTATAGACTTTTATGGAATGGTGGAACAGGTAGGGGTAGTTTTTGTTGATTGTGAGTGTGGACATAAACATGTAGCAAATTTTGCAGATGTAATTATAAGGAATATACAGACGTTAGAAGAGGTGAAGGTTGGTGAATCAGGGCTTATAGAGGTTATGAGTATTTTAGGCTCTAGTTATCCATCACAAGCTATTTTAACTGAGGATATTGGTCAATATTTAGGTGTAGATGATTGTCCTTGTGGTAGAAGTGGTAAATATTTTAGATTTGAATCTAGAGTGGACAAGGCTGAAATTAGAGGATGTGGAGATACCTTTGCGGAAAGGGAGGTAGGAAGATGATAAATTGTTATGGACTAAATGGACAATTCTTTGATAATGGAATAGAATTGGAAGACTTTCATAAAATAGAAACATGCTTAAAAAGTGGTATTACTGAGCTTTATGAATTTCCTATAGAAGTTATATTACTTATTATAAATGAATATAGCAAGAAAATTTCAAAAAATAGACAAGTGTTAGTGATGGAAGGTGTTCCATTTTTATGCTTTTATTTGAAAAAAGTAAATATGGAAAAACAGCTAAAGTTTAACTTAGGAAATATTGAATACCTAAATAATTTTGTACAGGTAGAGGATGGGAAATATATCAAAGCACAGCCCAAGGGCATAGTTTGTCATTGGATGGCTAGTAATGTAGCTACACTGGGAATTTATTCTGTGCTTCAGAGTATATTATGTAAGAATGGAAATATTATTCGTGTGTCTAAGGGAAGCATTAGTGAAGTATATGAATTATTAAAGCTTTTAGATGATATTGTTATTAAATATGATGGAAATACTTATTCTTCTAAGGTTATATTGAAAAATATTGCCCTTATTTATTTTAATAGTAAAGACGTGTATTACAATTCTGAAATGTCTTTAAAAGCTGATGCAAGAATAGTTTGGGGTGGAAAAACAGCTGTAGATGCTATTTCTGTTTTACCTAAAAAAGCTACTTGTAAGGATTTAATCTTTGGACCTAAGTATTCTTTTGCAGTTTTTGATAGGTCAGCTATTGAAAGTGATAATATGGAAGAATACTTAGAAAATTTGATTACAGATATAATCTCGTTTGATCAAAAGGCATGTTCTTCTCCACAAGTATTATTTTTAGAGAAAAGCAAGTTACCCGTAGAAAAGATAGCACAGATATTAAGCCGCAAATTTGAAAAAATAATTAAAAGATATACTGATATAGAATTAGAAGAGGCTGTAGCTGCAAAAATAATTAATAAAAGAGGCGAATATTTACTAAATTTAGATAAGATGATTTATATGAGTAAGGGACTCCAATATACAATACTAATTGATAGTGAATTAAAGCTGGAAGAGCCTATTACAGGACGAACTATATATTTGAAAGAGATAGAGGACATATTTGAAGTATTCCCTTTGATAACTAAAAGCATACAAACTATTGGGATAGCATCAAAAAATATTAAAAAAACTTTGGAGTTTACAGATAGTGTAACAGCCTTAGGAGTAGATAGGGTTGTTAAAATTGGATATATGAATTTGTATGATTCTCCTTGGGATGGAAGACTAATAATGAGTGAATTAGTTAGATGGTGTTCACTTAATATAAATGGAATGATTTAATTGTATTATTAGAATGCTATATTTTTTATAATGGAGGAATAAAATGCCAGATATTAAAAGTTTTTATATAGGTCAAAGTGAAGAGCATGTAAAGAAATTTACAGAAGGTGACGTGGAGCTTTATGCACAAATTACAGGAGACTATAATTATATGCATATGGATGAGGAAAAAGCTAAAAAATCTTTTTTTAAAGGTAGAATAGTTCATGGGCAATTAGTTGGGGGATTAATATCAGCTTTGCTTGGAACAAAGTTACCTGGAGGAGGTAATATATACTTAGAACAGAGCTTTGAGTTTTTAAAACCAGTAAGAATTGGTGAAACCATTAGAGCAAAGGTTATTATAACTGAAATAATTGATAAAAAGAAAATTTTAGTACTTGATACATTTTGTATAAATGAACAAAAGGAAGTAGTTTTAAAGGGAATAGCTAAGGTTTTAGTATTAAAATAAAAAACATATGAATAATTAGATAAATAACTGTTGTAAAAGAGAAACACGTTGCATAAATGCAAAAAATATAAATGTATTGTAAAAAATATATATATTGTGCCAACGTTAACATCTTTTAGTAAATTATATTTATAACATTTGTTGCTTTTATGCAACAAATGTTATTTTTTTAAAAAATAACTTATTAGCTTTTACTTTTTATTGTTATTTATTAAATCTTCTACAAACTTATCACAATAAGTACTTATAATGTATCAAAAAACATGAAAATGGGTATAATATAAAAAAATGAATAAATATTACAAAAAAAAGAAGGGAAATTATGTAATATGTAGAATATAGAAAATAGGAATAATATTTATTGAGAATTATTTTAATTTCAAATTATGTGGGGGGAAGAAAATGCATTTAAATTTTGAAAATAACCAAGATAAATTGATAGTTTATATGTCAGGAGAACTAGATCATCATAGTGCTGAAGAAGTGAGAAATATCATTGACGATCGTTTAGACAGGGATAGATTCAACAAGCTAATTATGGATTTTAATGGTGTGTCCTTCATGGACAGTTCAGGTATTGGAGTAGTTATTGGAAGATACAGAAAGTTACATATGAGAAACGGAGAAGTATGTGTAACTAATATTAAATCTTCAGTTAAAAGAGTGTTTGAGTTGTCAGGAATGTTTAAGATTATAATGTCATATGATGACGTTGAACAAGCTGTAAAGAATATTTAGTGGGGGGATTAAAATGTGTCACAATAAAATAAAAATTGAATTTTTAAGTAAATCGCAAAATGAAGGATTTGCAAGAGTCGCAGTAGCAGCATTTGCTACCCAATTAGATCCTACAATTGAAGAGATTAACGATGTTAAAACAGCGGTATCAGAAGCAGTTACAAATGCAATTATTCATGGATATGATAGCGAAGAGGAAATGATAACTATCGAAGCCACTATTGATGAAAATGAATTAACAGTGATAGTAAGCGACTTAGGAAAAGGAATAGATAATTTAGAGGAAGCTCTTCAACCACTCTACACATCACGCCCAGATTTAGAAAGATCAGGTATGGGGTTTACTGTGATGGATACTTTTATGGATAGCTTAGAAGTGAAGTCTGAAAAAGGTAGGGGAACAAGTATAATTATGAAAAAACTATTTACTCCTTTAAGTTAGGTGGAATATTATGGATCAAAAAATAGTGAGAAAAAATAATTATAATTATGATGACAATGTGCATCTTATTGAAATGGCTAAAATAGGAGAACCTGGTGCACTAGATAGGTTAGTAGAAATGAATTTACCCTTAGCTGCTTCAATTAGTAAAAAGTTTCTAAATAGAGGTTATGAGTATGATGATATTTTTCAAATTGGGTGTATTGGGCTTGTAAAAGCAATTAAAAATTTTGATACTAAATATAATGTAAAATTTTCTACATACGCCGTGCCTATGATAATAGGAGAAATTAAAAGATTTCTTAGGGATGATGGAATTATAAAAGTAAGTAGAAGTGTTAAAAATACTGCGCGAAAATTACATTATGATAAAGATACTCTAACAAAAGAATTGGGTAGAGACCCAACTATTGAAGAACTATCGGTATTCTCAGGAGTATCAAAAGAAGATATAGTATATGCACTAGAATCTGCTAGTAATATGCAGTATTTATTTGATACTATACACCAAGAGGATGGTGCACCGGTTTTACTAATAGATAAATTAAGTGAAAAATACGAAGAGGATAATGAGGTTTTAGACAAAATAGCTCTTAAAGAAGCACTTAGAAAACTTGATGCAAAATCAAGGCAAATAATTATGCTTAGATATTTTAAAGATAATACACAAATTCAAGTGGCAAAAATGATGGGGATTAGCCAAGTACAGGTATCAAGAATAGAAAAGAAAGTTTTGAAAATAATGAAAGAAAAATTGAGTGGATAAGATGAAAATTAGATAAACAACTTCAATAGGCAAATTTGAAGTTGTTTATTTATAAATTCATCTTATTTTTTTTGACTAAAAATAATATTAATGTAAACAATAACAAAGAGACTACTTTATTCAACTATAAGGAGGCCATTTTGTGGAAGTAGATGAAAAAATAATAAGAAAAAAATTTGACAGCCTTAATTCTAATAATAATCCTAAACCTAATTTAGTTATGCATTGTTTTAATGCTTTTTGGGTTGGAGGAACGATATGTGTAATTGGTCAATTTGTCAGCGATATTTTCGCCAGTATGGGGGTTCCTAAAGATGAACTAGGGACTTACGTTTCCATAGTTATGATATTTTTAGGAGCTATACTTACTGGCATAGGTATATATGACAAACTAGGCGATTTTGCAGGAGCAGGTTCTGTTGTTCCAATTACTGGCTTTGCAAACTCCATTGTTGCACCGGCTATGGAATTTAAAAAAGAGGGTTTTGTTTTTGGAGTAGCAGCTAAAATGTTTATTATTGCAGGCCCGGTTTTGGTTTATGGTATTGGTTCATCAGTAATTGTTGGAATTTTATATTATTTTTTTAGGTGGTGACTTTAAATGGGTAGAAGAATCGGTGATCAGACGGTAGAAATTGAGAGTAAACCTAGAATTATTAGTACTTATAATATAGTTGGTCCCAAGGAAGGGCAGGGACCACTTTCAAAGTATTTTGATAGAATTTTAGAAGACGATCTTAACGGTACAGAAAGTTTTGAAAAAGCTGAAACAAGTCTTATGTATACTGCGATATCAGAGAGTATAAAAAAAGCAAAATTAAAAGAAACTGATATAAATTATTTATTAGCAGGGGATTTATTAAACCAGTTATTCTCTTCAACTTTTGCAGCTAGAGATTTAAACATACCATTCTTAGGACTTTATGGAGCGTGTTCAACCATGGCAGAGTCATTAAGTGTGGGGGCAATGATAATGGAAGGTGGATTTGCTAATTACATTGTAGCAGCTACCTCATCGCATTTCTCCGCTGCTGAAAGACAATATAGATTGCCACTTGAAATGGGAAGCCAGAGAGCTCCAACAGCGCAATGGACAGTTACAGGTTCAGGAGCAATGGTTTTGGGCAAAAGAGGTAACTTCCCATGTGTTACTCATGTTACAATTGGAAAGGTTAAAGACTACGGAATAACAGATGTAAACAATATGGGAGTTTCTATGGCACCAGCAGCTGTAGATACCATTAAACAACACTTTATGGACATGGGTAGAAAACCTTCGGATTATGATATTATTGCCACAGGGGATTTGGGCATGGTAGGAAGACAATTTACAGAAGAATTGCTTTTAGAATATAATTACGATATGAAAGGTCGTTATATTGACTGTGGTGAGCAAATTTTTGATGCACAAAAACAAGGAACTAATGCTGGCGGTAGTGGTTGTGGATGTTCTGCGGTGGTGGCAACAGGTTACTTATACAAAAACATGCTAAAGGGCAAGTTTAAAAGGATATTGTTAGTTTCTACAGGAGCCCTTCTCAGTACAACTTCTGCTTTACAGGGAGAAACAATACCAGGCGTAGCTCATGCTGTTTCAATAGAGTTTGGAGGCGAGTGAATGAACAATTATATTATGTCCTTTATAGTTGGGGGTATAATTTGTGTAATAGGTCAAATACTTATGGACACTACTAAATTAACTCCAGCGCGTATATTAGTTTTATTTGTAACTGCTGGAGTAGTATTAGGTGCATTAAATGTATATGATGTAGTGATAGAATATGGCAAGGCTGGAGCAAGTATACCGCTTCCAGGGTTTGGATTTAGTTTGGCTAAAAGTGTAATGAAGGAAGTGGATGAAGCTGGCCTTGTAGGAGCGTTTACCGGCGGGATAAAGGGCACTGCTGGTGGCATTACTGCTGCAATTTTTTTTGGTTATGTTATGGCTTTAATATTCACTTCTAAATCTAAAGGGTAAAAAAAACTGCTATCAAATACAATTTGTATTTAATAGCAGTTTTTATTTATATTAAGGCGTAGTAGTATCTGTCTTTTATCTTTACCTTAATTGTCAATAGGAGGATCAACCACTGGAGGGTCATCCACTGGAGGATCAATCACTGGAGGGTCAACCACAGGAGGGTCAACCACTGGTGGTTCAATTACTGGAGGTTCAACCACAGGAGGAATTTCCTTTGAAAAAGTATCAACGGCGGTTGGTAATACATAATCAGCATCTTCTAACTTTACCTTAGGTTTATAGTCTCTCCTTATAAAAACTCTTGTTTCAACCTTATCTGGTGGCGAAAATTCTGATGCTAGGACGTATTTGCCACTAGTAGGATCTTTTATAACTTGAGCCTGAACATGAATGGAATCAATTGTTTTTGGTTGAGTTCCATTAATAAATAGTTCGGAGTAAATTCTGTTTCCTCTTGGGTCTTTATTAGTTAAATCTGAAGGTATATTTCCTGAATCCTTTGATACCATATAGGATGATATACCAGAAGGTCTTTCTATATTTTTAACTGGAAGTGAGGTATGTGCACTTTTCATAATTTTTGACCATACCGCAGCTGCGCCGTTACTACCAATGCCTGTAATTGAATCAAATCCATTATCCGTTCCAATCCAAACTGCTGCAGAGTAATATGGAGTTAAGCCAACAAACCATAAGTTTTTTGAATCGGAAGATGTACCAGTTTTACCTCTAACAGGCATATCACTAAATCCAGCATTTGTTCCAGTACCACCAGAAGTTACAGGACCTTTTAATAAATCGTACATTATATAAGCACTTTGTGGGGATAAAACAGGTTTTGGATCATATGTTGTTTGGAGTAATACTTTGCCAGTTCTATCAATTACCTCGGTGTATAACCTTGGAGCAGAACGCATTCCGTTGTTACCAAAGACACCATAGGCTGATGCCATAGTGAGCGGATTTGTTCCGTGTAATTCTCCAAGGGCTATGGCAGAAATGCTGCCTGTATCAGCTTTATTTAGCTCAAGTCCGAATTTTTCACCATAAGCTATACTAGTTTTCATACCAATATTGTGCACTATTTTTGCTGCTGCTATATTAATAGAATATTTCAAACAATCTCTTAGAGTAGTATATCCTCTATATTTATTTGGAGAATTTTTAAGGTCCCATGGACCGTTGTTACCACCAAGCTCTTTCGCAAGCGCATCTGAGAAAGGTGAATCTTCAATAACGGTAGAAGCTGTAGCGAGCTTTGTATCAATCGCTGGCCCATATACAGTTAGAGGCTTAATCGTTGACCCAGGAGCCTTTAAGAAACTATTAGATGCTGCTCTATTGTGGGTCATAGGGCCTTGGCCGCTACGTCCTCCTATAATTGTTTTAACTTCACCTGTATGATAATCTATGATAACAGTAGAGGCTTGTAGTTCTGGATTTTTTGTTTTTGTTTTATTCGATTTTATTGCTTCATCAATTAGCTTCTGTGATGCATTTTGCATCGTAGTATTCATAGTTGAATGAATTTGTAATCCATCATACATAAGTCTTGATTGTGCTTCTGCTTTGCTAATACTATATTTTTTCATTAAATCTTCAGTAACTTGAGTAATTACAGGTCTAGAAAAATACTCATAGTTCATTTTATTTGCATCTGTTGTTGGAAAACTAAACTTTAATTCTTCTGCAATAGCTAAGTCTAACTGTTTCTTATCAATTTTTCCGTACTTGAACATGTTCGCTAGAACAGCGTTTGTTCTAGCTGAAACAAACACTTTTTTAGCCTTATAGGCTTTATTAGTCAAAGCATATGAATTGGTAGGATTTTGTGCAGCACTAGCTATAAAAGCATATTGTTTTAAGGACAAATCGTTAATGGATTTACCAAAATATTGCTGTGAAGCAGCTTCTATACCGTGTGCTCTTCCTCCTAGGAAAATAGTATTTAAATAAGTCTCTAAAATTTGCTCTTTACTCAAAACTTTCTCAAGCTGAAGGGATAGTGTCATTTCTTGGATTTTTCGCTTTATACTAGTTCGGTTATTCATAGAATCTTCTAAAAACATTCTGTATTTTACCAATTGTTGAGTAATGGTTGATGCCCCTTGGAGACTAGCATCACTACCCGTTACTTTTATTTTTATATCATTAAATATAGCACCACCTAGTCTTTTTACGTCAATACCAGGGTGGGATTCAAATCTAAAATCTTCGATACTTATAAAGGCATATTTAAGATTGTCTGGTACATTCTTAATAGATATATTAACTCTTCTTTCTGATGTGATGTATTCATCAACTTTTTTATCAGCGTCATCAAGTATTATTGAAGGCTCATCTAATTTTAAAAATTCATTAATATCTAAGCTAGGAGCTGTTTTTACCATAGCCAGGACTACTCCACCCACAGCTACACTAATTATTAGCGTTATAAAAAACACAGTAAAAACAATGGTTCTAAAAATTTTCCACCCACTTACCTTTTTTTTCTTCTTAGTAGTTTTATTAGTCTTATTAGTTTTATTACTACTATTATTATTATTATCCATTAAGTATCCTCCTTATATGTTCCTGAAGTAGATGATATTTATTAATAGTTATCTTTAAGTATATAAATTCACATTATTTAACTATGATAGCTTTTAATATTATAACATATAAAATAATTAATTTGGTATTGTATTTAATTCTTTACAATAAAAGTGTTACATATAATAAAGTATAACATTACATGGAAGTGATAATTATTAAAAATAAAAATAAAACTAAATCTAAGCTATTATTAATTATATTCGTAATAATGATAAATTTTACTGTTTTCATATATATTTTTGATAAAACTGTGATGCCAACAGTTATGGTAGTAGCGGATGCAGAAATGAGATCAAAAGCTACAGAGATTGTTAATAGAGCAATTATTAATGAATATTCCAAACAATTTAACTATGACGAGATTATAAGGGTGGATAAAGATTCGCAGGGGAATATTGTGATGCTAAAGGCAGATACTTTAAAAATGAATAAAATAGCAAGTGATGTGGCTTTAGAGTCTCAAAAACAATTGAAGGAATTAGGTGTGGTAGGTATAAAGCTTCCAGTAGGTTATGTAACAAGAAATAATATTCTATCTTATTATGGACCTAATATAACCGTAAAAATGCAGCCTATAGGATATGTCGAAACTAAATATTCTTCCGAATTTGAAAGTGCAGGTATTAATCAAACACGGCATAAAATATATGTTAAAGTAAAAACTACTATTAGGGTAATTATTCCATTAAGGAGCAACAATATTGAAGTAGTTCACGAAATACCAATTGCTGAAACTATTATAGTGGGAAAAATACCCAGTACTGCAATTCAGTTAGATTTAAAGGGTACAGGGTTTAATTCAGGTAACGATTAAAATAAAAATAAAGTACGCGAATAGCGTACTTTATTTTTATTTTTCTTCCCAATTAAATACATAGGGAATATTTCTATAATAGTCTCCGTAATTTAAACCATATCCAACTACAAAAAGATCTGGAATTTCAAAACAACAATAATCAGGGGTTATATTAATTTTTCGTCGTAGAGGTTTATTTAAAAGAACACAAGATTTAACTGAAGCAGCTCCTAAAGAACGTACCCGTGACATAACACAATCCATAGTTATTCCAGTATCGACGATATCATCCACCACTAACACATCAAAACCCTCTATGTTATCAGGAATATCATTTACAACGTTTATTGATCCGCAAGATTCCTCACCATTACCATAACTTGAAGTTGTCATAAAGCCAATTTTTGTAGGCACGGTGATTTGACGTACAAGGTCCGCAGTATATATAAAACTACCTCTTAATAATGATAAAACATATAATTTTTTACCATGATAATCTTTTGAAAGCTCTGCACCAAGTTGCTGGATTCGCTCATCAATTTGCTCTTTAGATATAAGAATATTTATTTTTTTATCATCCAATGTTAATCCCACCCTCTATATATATTTACAATATTGCTTTAATGGTATAAAATTATATGATAGTTGTCAAGTATAAGAATAGGAAAAAATATTTAAATATTACTAGAATGGAGTGATTTAAGATGATATATGGAAATATTGATGGAGTTAAGAACTCAATTTTAAACAAATTAGAAGCTGCTTCTGAGATAAGACTTTCTAAAGATTGTATCTTATCTGAAGAGTTAGTAGATATATTAGTCCAGGTAACGAAAGCTTTAGATAGAGAAGTCAGTGCAGCAATTGATAGAAAGGGAAACATAATAAGCCTTGCTATTGGTGACAGTAGTACAGTGGAACTTCCTATAATTGATATAAAAGAAAGTAGATTATCTGGGGTCAAAATAATACATACTCACCCAAATGGTAATTCTAGATTATCAGCACTAGATATGTCTGCACTTTTAAAATTAAAGTTAGATTGTATTGTGGCTATTGGAATAAAAGATAAAGAGATCTTAAAATATAACGTAGGTTTTTGTGGAATAGAAAATAATATTTTAATAGAAGAGGAAATAGGACCTCTAAATATAAACGAAATAATGGAATATGATATAGCGGATAAAATTAAACATACGGAAAAATTGATGAAAACACATGAAATTCTTGAAGATGATGCAGAAAGAGCTGTTTTAGTAGGAATTGAAAGTGAAGAGGATTTAATAGAACTTAGAGAACTTGCAAAGGCTTGTAATGTGGAAACTGTAGATGCAATACTTCAAAAGAAGCACAAAATAGACCCAGCTTTATACATAGGCAGCGGTAAAGCAGAAGAAATCGGCATTATAAGGCAAGCGCTAAGAGCAAATTTAGTTATTTTTGATGATGAATTATCAGGTTCACAAGTTAGAAATTTGGAAGAGGTACTTGGTTGTAAAGTAATAGATAGAACAACACTAATACTAGAGATATTTGCGAGAAGAGCTAAGACTAGGGAGGCAAAAATTCAAGTTGAACTTGCACAATTAAAATATAGATTGCCACGTTTAACTGGGTTTTCAACAATGTTATCACGAACTGGTGCGGGAATTGGAACAAAGGGTCCTGGAGAGAAAAAATTAGAAATTGACAAAAGACGAATAAGAGATGGTATTTTTGAATTAAATAAAGAACTGGAAAAAATAAGAAACATTAGAGGGGTTCAAAGGGAAAAAAGAAGTAGGGAAAGTATTTCAAAAGTTTCTTTAGTAGGGTATACTAATTCTGGAAAATCCACACTTAGAAACACATTATGTGAGTTGGCAGCACTTAAAAGTGTTGTACAAAAGGATAAAGTGTTTGAAGCAGATATGCTTTTTGCAACCTTAGACGTAACAACAAGAGCATTATTATTACCTGATAATAGAGTGGCAGCAGTAACAGATACAGTAGGATTTATAAGGAAACTTCCCCATGACTTAGTGGAAGCTTTTAAATCAACACTTGAAGAAGTGGTACATTCAGATTTGTTAATGCATGTAGTAGATGTATCTTCTAGTAATGCTGAGCTACAGATAGAGGCTGTACATGAAGTTTTAACAGAATTAAATGCATTTGATAAGCCAATGATACTTCTTTTAAATAAAATTGATAAGGCCTCACAAGAGAATATTTTAATGATTAAAGAAAAATATAAAAATATTAAATCTATTGAAATATCAGCTAAATTTGGGACTAACCTAGAGGAGTTATTATTAGAAGCTTGCAAAGACCTTCCATATACGCTTAAGAGTTTTAAGGTGCTAATCCCTTATACCGATCAAGCAATGGTGGCTTATTTACATAGGGGATCAAAGGTGGAATCGGAAGAATATAATGAAGAGGGAACAGTTATGTCAGTCCAAGGAGACTCGGAAGTTTACAATAAGTGTGAAAAATATATTTTAGTGTAGCTTGAACTGCTATTAATAATTAAAAAATAATCATATGTGTAATAAAAGACACTAAATGATTATATAATTATATAAGATGTTCAGTAAATCTATAGTACTTATCTTAGGATTTAGGAGTAGATATGAAAGAGGAAAAACCAAATTCAGGTAATGGCAACAAAGTAGATAAAAAATCAGCACAAGATGATGTGAATAATTACAGTGAAAAAAGAATCCTAGATATTATTTATGAGCAATTAAAGAACCTCCCGCTAGGTTCTTCTGTAAATGAGACAATATCTGGCGCTGCTGGAGTAACTGGTTCCACTGATGATTGTAGTATTAATTCATTGGCAGATAAAGTTTTAAATATGAATATTTTAAGATTTGAATTAGATAGATTACAACTAGATTTTAGAGAAAGGGCATATTTTGAAAATGATGTGAGACCATTAATAGACACTTTAACTGTTCTATCATTTGCATCTAATAATTTTTCGAACACTGCAAGTAATATTGCAAGTACGAATTTTGGCCATACATCAAACATAAAACAGGCGCTAGATTTAACGGATAGTATTGATGATATAGCCGGAGATTTAATTAAAGTATTAAAATGTAAAATCGATAACTTGATTAAACTAGCAAAGTGTGATTGCAAATAGTAACATAATAATAAAGAGAACAGGTTTATTTTAACTTGATTCTCTTTATTTTATAATCTAAAGAATTATGGTATAATCGTGGATAAAGAAATAAAAATCTGGGGGGGATTGAAATGACTAAAACTATTTTACAATATCAAAAAGCCTTTAATAGTGTAGTAGATAGGATAAAAATTGATGAGTCCGTTCTATCGGTGATGGTTTTTGGAAGTATGGTAACAGGTGACTTATGGGAAGAATCAGATATTGATCTTTTCGTAATTGTTAAGCAAAAAACTGATGAAATTAGGAATATACATACTGAAGAAAAAGGTGTTCCTGTACATATTAAACTTATGGGTAAGGAGGAATTCATACAAATTTATTCTGATAATTTAAAAGGCGGATATATGCATAGAATTTTCTCATCTTCAAAGTTAGTATTTTCAAAAGATATGGATATAACAGTAAGGTATGACGGTGGTAGATTTTTCCCAGATGTTGATCGTGAACGATGGGGGATGTATTTTTTAGGCAAACTCTTAAAAGATATGGGAGTGTGTAAAAAATATTTATCCAGCAATGGTATATATACTGCCTATAGTACTGCTATAAGATGTATTGAAAAGTATTCAAGACTATATATTAATTCAGCAGGATATATGATTAGTAAGGATGTTATGGCAATGGCTTTAAACTTAAATGATGAGTTTAAACAATGTGTTGATAAATTGTTTTTTGAAAAATCAAATATAGAAGAGACAATTCAGGAAACAATGACATTTTTAGAGCAAAGCATAAACATAAATTTAAAAAGTAATTGTAACTTGCTTTTAAACTATATGAGAGAAAAAGATAAATTTTTAAGTTCCGAAGAAATTATGGCTGAAGACTTATTTGTGGATTTTGATATAGATATGGAAGAACTTCTTAGCAAACTCTGGGAAAGACATATTATTAAAAAGGAAACTAGAGATTTCAAGATGGACAATGATAAAATCTTGTTTAAACAAAATGTTTATTTTATATAATATTTTTCAGATAAACAGGGGGCAATATGCAAAAGTATGAACTTGAATTTAACCCGGAATTTTCTAAATACATAGAAATATCAAAGCATATAAAAAAGATGATTGATGAGAATAACGTGGAGGATGGTGAAAAATTACCGTCCATTAGGAAATTAGCAAAAATGCTCATGGTTAATGAGGTTACCATAGTAAACGCTTATAAAAAGCTTGAAGCAGAAGGGTATGCATATCAAAAGATGGGCAGTGGAACTTACGCAAAAAAAAGAGAAACTAATTTAAGGTTTAGAAAAGAATATTCGAATACATTAAAAAAAATATCTGGAGAACAACTTGAAAAATATGTAGATTTTACTGGCGAAATCACCAGCAGTGAATTTTTTCCTGTAACAGTATTTAAAGATGTATTAAATGAAGTGTTAGATAGAGATGGTGCACAGGCGTTTGCCTACAAGGAATCTCTAGGATACGAGGGACTAAGAAATAGTATAAGTAAATTTTTTTGGGATGGTAAGGTAAGTAATGAAGATATATTAATAATTTCAGGTGCACAGCAAGGCATTGATATAGTGTCAAAATCTATAATAAATGTTCATGATAATGTAATTGTAGAAAAGCCCACTTATAGCGGTGCTCTAACGGTTTTTAAGTGGAGAAGGGCTAATATATTTGAAGTTGATATCCTTGAGGATGGTATAGATTTACATGGGTTTGAAGAAATACTAAAAAAGAATAGGATAAAATGTTTTTATGCCATGAGCTATTTTCAAAATCCTACAGGAGCAACTTATAGCCTTGCAAAAAAACTTAAAATATTAGATCTTGCAGAGCAATATAACTTTTATATTGTTGAAGATGACTATTTATCTGAATTAATATATGATGACAAGGAATATAAGAGTTTTAAGAGTTTAGATGTAAATGATAGAGTTATTTATATAAAAAGTTTTTCAAAACTATTTCTTCCAGGAATAAGACTAGGATATATGATATCACCAGAGATACACAAGGAGCAAATTCAGAATTCAAAAATCAACTCCGATATATCAACTTCAAGTCTTATGCAGAGAGCTCTAGATTTGTATATAAATAAGGATCTTTGGAGAGAGCACATGAACTATCTTAATGTGGCCTATAAAAATAAATATGAATTTATGCTGAATTGCATTGAAGTGTATTTCCGTAATATAGTTACTTATTATACTCCTGAAGGAGGGATTTATTTTTACTTTAAAATTGCTGATAATTTGAAGATGAATTCCATGGAACTATTTTATAGCTGCAAAAACAGGAATGTTTTAATTACTCCAGGGGTATTATTTTATAAAAAGGCGGAAGAGGGTAATAATTATTTTAGGCTCAGTTTTTCAGAAATAAGTAAACCTAAAATAGAAGAAGGCATTAAAATTGTCTCAGAGATATTACGTGGAAATCAAAAAAAAGTTACAAGGTAGGGTGAGAGACTTTTGAAAAAGGGATTGATTAACATTGACTGGCAGTGTATTAGTAACTATTCTGAGGGTGAAATATCTTATTTTTTGTTTTTAGAAGGTAAAAGTATGGAATCTATATGTAAAATAAGAAATTTGGATAATTCTATTGTGCAAAAACACATAATTGATGGTAAGATAAAATATAGATTTTTAGCTAAGAGTAATGACCCTTCAGAACTTTTTATGAGTATTGCTAAAGCTGGGAAAGAAGATAAAATTTATTTCTTGAATTCACTCCTAGAGGATAATAAGAATAAACTAGTGGAGTTAATAAAAACTAGTTATACCGATATGATGCCAAAAGACAAAGAAGCGGCAGTTTGGATTTTAGGTGAATTAAAAGAAATATCTTGTATAGATATTTTAATTAAAGCATCTGTTTATAAATTCATAAATGTACGAAGGATGGCAGTTTCAGCCATGGGGAAAATTGGAGACATTAGAGCTGAAGGTGCACTGCTTAGAGCTCTTGGGGATGAGAATCCACAAGTGATAAGTTATGCGATAAAATCTTTAGGTAAAATAAAAAGTGAAAAAGCTATTATAAAAATAAAGTATATTCATGATAACACTGATAAAAAATACATAATTGATGCTGCAGAGAAGTTTTTATTATTAATGGATGAGCTATAGGGCTATATAGAAATTTGAGTGGAACATTTAGTGATAGATTGGAGAATTAGAATGAGTTATTTTACAATAAAAGATGAAGCAACTGCTGAATTTAAAGAGAAAAAATCTGTTTTTATTGGGCATGGTAAAAGAGTTGAAAATGAAGATGAAGCTAAGGAGTTTGTGCAAGAAGTTAAAAACAAACACAAACAAGCGAGGCATAATGTTTATGCTTATATAATTGGTGAAAATAGAAATATACAAAGATATAGTGATGATGGGGAACCACAAGGTACAGGGGGTATTCCTATGTTAGAAGTTTTAAAAAAGAATGATATTACAGATGTAGCAGTAGTAGTTACAAGGTATTTTGGAGGGATTCTTCTTGGAACTGGGGGTCTGGCAAGAGCATATTCTAAAGGCACATCTCTAGCTATAAAAGAGGCTGGAATAGTGGAAAAGGTTAAAGGTGTTTGTATAAAAATCGTTATCCAGTATGATTTACTTGGCAAAATGCAACACGTATGCGCGGAAAATAATACTCATATAGAACACATAGATTATACTGATACAGTGAAAATCAAAATATACTGTGAGTTTAGTAATTTAGATGAATTAAAATCTAAAATAACTGGAATCAGCTCGGGAAAAGCAATTTTTGAAGAAGACGAAGCTAAAATGTATTTTAAATTAGAACACAGATTGTACCAGTAGTAGAGGGATTTAGTGTCTTTAAGAAAAGTTATAAATACTTTATTTTCTATTTGAAAAGTGCCTTATTCGATGATATAATGGGAATGTAATGTACTTATAACTAATTCATGAAGTATTGCTATATATTAGGCTCGGTTAGGAATATTTAAAACATCAAATAGTAAGCTAGGAGGAATTTTAAATGTCGGGACACTCAAAATGGAAGAACATACAAGCTAGAAAGGGTAAAATTGATTCTAAAAGAGGTAAAATATTTACAAAAATAGGTAAAGAATTAATAATGGCAGCTAAAGGCGGAGCTAGCTTGGAGCTTAATGCTAAACTTAGAGATGTAGTTGCAAAAGCTAAATATAGTAATATGCCTGCAGATACAATAACTAGGGCAATAAAAAAAGGTTCTGGGGAACTTAATGACATAAACTACGAAGAAATAGTTTATGAAGGTTATGCCGCAGAAGGTGTTGCTGTAGTAGTTAACACATTAACAGATAAAAAAAATAGAAGTGTAGCAACTGTAAGACATGCTTTCGATAGGCACGGTGGAAATATGGGGGCAAACGGATGTGTACACTGGATGTTTGCTAAAAAAGGACAAATCATCATAGAGAGAACAGCAGATATGGACGAAGATGAAATTATGATGTTAGCTCTAGAAGCAGGTGCAGAAGATTTTAACGCAGAGGAAGAAATGTTTGAAATCATTACAACTGTAGAAAACTTTGGAGCAGTAAGAGAAACGTTAGAAACAGCGGGTTTTGAATTCGTTTCTTCAGCGATTACAATGATACCAGATAATATGACACCTGTTAGCATGGAAGGTGCAGCTAAAGTGCAAGCACTTATAGATATGCTTGAAGATGATGACGATGTGCAAGATGTGTATCATAATGCAGAATTCCCAGAGGAATTTGAGGGATAAAGGATGTCAACGGTTTCACAGTTTTTAGGAAATGAGAATTGTAATGATATACGTGGTTTCACTGATTCTTGATTATAAATAGCACTTTCAAATGTATGTGAGAATTATATACATTTGGAGGTGCTTTTGTTGAAATTAAACGATATTATTATAAATGTTATAATAAAACTGAAATAGTTGAAAAATTATATATTTAAAAAGGTTATTATTTAAAAAAATAGAATATTAAAAGTATAGGAAAATACAGATTAGAGGAGCATACAAATGGAAAAACTAACATTACAGAAATTGGAGAATGTATTATGGTCAGCCGCAGATATATTAAGAGGCGAATTAGACGCAAGTCAATACAAAGACTACATATTCGGACTACTATTTTTAAAAAGATTAAATGATGAATTTGAGGAAGAAAGAGAAGATAGAAAAAAAGAATTTATAGAGCAAGGGATGGAAGTTGAAGAGGTCAATATTATTATTGAGGACCCATCAGTCTATGAGACATTTTTTGTGCCAGAACAGGCGAGATGGGAAAAATTAAAGAATCTAAATTTAAATATAGGACCAGAACTTGATAAGGCATTTAAATCTCTTGAGGATGAACCTAAAAATTCAGAACTTATAGGGGTACTTACTACAGCTAATTATAATGATAAAGAACGTGTGCCTGATAAGAAACTTTCGCAGCTATTATTGCTGTTAGACGATATTTGCTTGGCTGATAGCAATCTAGTAAGCCAAGATATTTTGGGTGATGCTTATCAATATCTAATAAAAACATTTGCAGATGAAGGCGGAAAAAAGGGTGGAGAATTTTACACTCCTACCCAAATAGTAAATATTATGGTAAATGTGCTAAAACCACAAGAAGGAGATAGAGTCTACGACCCAACATCAGGATCTGGTGGTATGCTGATTCAATCAATAAAATACATAAAAGAACATAATGGAAATACTAAAAATATATCCCTATTCGGACAAGAAATAAACCTTTCAACGTGGGCCATCTGTAAAATGAATATGTTATTTCATAATGCTACAGGAGCAGATATTAAGAAGGGCGATACAATCAGAACACCAATGCATACTGAAGGTGGGGCTTTAAAGACATTTGATAAGGTTTTAGCTAATCCACCATTTAGTTTGAGTAATTGGGGTTTAGAGGAAGCAAATGCTGACCAATACCATAGATTTCCTTATGGAATACCACCGAAATCCTATGGAGACTTAGCATTTGTATCTCATATGGTAGCAAGTTTAAATTCTAAAGGTAAAATGGCAAGTGTTGTACCTCATGGAGTTTTGTTTAGAAGTGGAGCTGAAGGAAAGATAAGAGAAGGATTTTTAAAAGATGATTTAATTGAAGCGGTTATTGGTTTACCTTCTAATATATTTTATGGAACAAGTATTCCGGCAGCAATTTTAGTAATTAATAAGAATAAGCCCATTGATAGAAAAGAGACAGTTTTATTTATAGATAGTAGTCAAGGGTTTGTTAAGGATGGTAATAAGAATAGATTAAGAGACGAAGATATAGATAAAATAGTTAAGGTTTTTGATGAATATACAGATGTAGAAAAGTATGCCAATGTAGTAAGTATTTCTACTATTAAAGAAAATGAGTATAACCTCAATATAAGCAGATATGTAGATAGAAGTGAAGCGGAAGTTGAAATTGATATTGAAGCTGTGATTGAAGAGATAAAAGAATTAAAAGAGAAAAGTGATGAAACTGAAAAAAGGCTTAATGAGTATTTAGTTGAATTGGGCTTTGAAGGGATATAGGTAGGTGATGAATATGAGAGAAGGATATAAGATAACAGAATTGGGTGAGATACCTGTTGAGTGGGAAATAAATAGTTTGCAGGATATTTCTTGGAAAATCGGTGATGGGTTACATGGTACACCTAAATACAGTGAAAGTGGTGATTACTATTTTATAAATGGCAATAACTTGTCTAATGGAAATATTATATTTTCAAATGAAACGAAAAAAGTAGATATGGAACAGTTTTTAAAATATAAAAAAGAACTAACAAATAGTACCGTATTCATATCTTTAAATGGAACGATAGGTAATTTAGCATACTATAATTCCGAAAAAATTGTATTGGGAAAGAGTTGTGGATACGCTAAATTGAAGAGTATAGTAAACAAAAATTATATTTTTCATACATTAAATAATAAAAAAGTTCAGCAATATTTTTATAAGGAATTAACTGGATCAACTATTAAAAATCTTTCATTGGAAACATTAAGAAAAACACCTATTGCTATTCCTCCTATTTATGAACAACAAAAAATAGCAGATATTCTTTCAACAGTTGACAGTCGAATTGAACAAACAGTAAGTTTAATAGAAAAGACAAAAAAGCTTAAAAAAGGACTTATGCTGAGTCTTCTTACAAAAGGAATTGGTCATACAGAGTTTAAGGAAACTGAAGTAGGGGTAATTCCTATGAAGTGGGAAGTGAAGCAGTTAAAGGATTTATCAAATATAAAAAGAGGAGCTTCGCCACGGCCAATAAAGGATACAAAATGGTTTAGTCAAGATAAAAATGTTGGATGGATTAGGATTTCTGATGTATCCAGAACCAAAAAATATTTATCAGAAACACAACAGTATTTGTCAAACGATGGTATTGAAAAAAGTAGATTAGTTAAAAAGGATGACTTGATTATGAGTATATGTGCAACAGTCGGTAAACCAATTATTCTTAAAATGGAGGCATGTATACACGATGGATTTGTTCATTTTTCTGAATTAAATAATGAAAGACTAAATGTAGAATTTTTGTATTATTTTTTAGTTAATCATGAAGATAGTTTTAAAAGGAAAGGTCAAACTGGGACACAAGCTAATATAAATACTAGTATTGTTGGGTTAACAGAGATACCACTACCAAACATATCTGAACAAAAACGTATAGCTGTGATTTTAGCTTCTGTAGATGAAAAGATAGACGAATACGAATTAAAAAAAGAAAAAATTCAACAACTAAAACAAGGACTTATGCAGAAACTTTTAACCGGAAAGATAAGGACGATTTAACGATTGAAAGTTAGGGTAAACCAATAGATGGGGTTTTTATAAGTCATAGTAGTAAGAATAGTAAATATGCAAAATGTTTGATTAAGCTATTGTTCAATATTGGGTAAGAAGAAATAAAATATTTTGGTCTTCGGCTCCCAGGTATAAAATATAATTGGGAGAAAATTTTATGGATTAGATTAAAGAAAAATTAAATAATGAATTTAAAATAAGAAAAATAGAGTTTGATGGATCTCAAATAGAAACTATGATGTGGAAAAGTATTATTTAGTATGGGGGTGAGATAGATGGGCAATTTGGGGAATGAAGAAACATTAGTAGAAGAACCTGCTGTAAAATATATTATTGAAAAATTAAACTATAAATTTGTTCATGGTAAGGAACTTACTTCAGACTTAGGAGAAAGAGATTCTTTGACTGAAGTTATTTTGAATAAACGTCTTGAAAAGTCATTAAAAAGACTTAATCCGTGGATAGATGACCTTAATATTAATAAGGCAGTTCGGTTCTTGACAAGACCAGAGAATTTAGGGGCGTCATTATTAGAAGTAAATGAAAAGATTTATGACGCATTAGTTAGTCTTGAGTTTACAGTTGATCAAGACATTTATGGAAATGGGAAGAAAAAGCCACAGACGGTGAAATTTATTGATTGGGATAATGCTTATAACAATGATTTTCTAGTAACAAGGCAGTTTCAAATTAAAACACTAACAGGAAGATCTGTATTTCCGGATATAATAATATTTGTTAATGGTATTCCTGTAGTGGTATTAGAATGTAAATCTCCTTTTTTAGAGAAAAAAGCTAATGAGAAAGTTGGAAAGAAAGAAGCATATGAGCAACTTCGTAGGTATATGAATGAAAGAGATCCTAATATTGTTGAGGGAACTCCAAGACTATTCTATACAAATTTTTTCACTGGGATATCTAATAAATATCATGCTTATCTCGGCACAATAAGCTCAAAATACAATCATTATTTAGAATGGAAAGATCCGTATCCATTTAAAAAACAGGATATTGAGGACATCGAAAATAATGGACAAAACTTATTTTTACAGGGAATATTAGAGAAGAATAATTTATTAGATATTATGAGGAATTTTATACTTTATGAAGTTGAAGATTCTATTACTATAAAGAAGATTTGCCGTTATCAGCAATTTAGAGCTGTTAATAAAAGTTTATATAGAATAACAAGTGGTAAGGATGAATTGAGCCGTGGGGGCGTTATTTTCCATACTCAAGGTAGTGGTAAAAGCCTTACCATGGTAATGTTAGCTAGAAAGATAAGAAGAATATCAGAATTAGCAGACGCTACAATAGTTGTTGTTACAGATAGAATAGATTTGGACAAACAAATATATCAAACCTTTTTGAGGACCCTTTCAAAAATAACAACACCTATAAGAGCCGAAAGTGTTGTTCAAATGAAAGATCTTCTTTCAAAGGCACAACCACAGATAATAATGACTACAATACAAAAATTTGCAGGGGAACTTGAAGATAAAGAAGTTTTTGAGGACGATAAACAAGAAACAGCTCTTTACTTTGAGAAGGAATTTCCGGTGCTTACATTGAAGACAAATGTAATTGTTTTGGCTGATGAAGCCCACCGCTCACAGTACAAGGGAACTGCTAAAAATATGAGAGACGCTTTACCAAATGCTGTTTTCATTGGATTTACAGGTACGCCAATAGACAAAGAAGATAAGTCTACTAAAAGAACCTTTGGCAGTTACATAGACAAATATGGTATTAAAGAATCTGTAAATGACGGTGCAACTGTTAAAATTGTGTATGAGGGTAGAAAACCAGAACTTCAGATTAAAGGGGATAATTTAGAAGAATTATTTGATGAGGCATTTGAAGGTAGGAGTGAGGATGAACGAGAAGCAATCAAGAAAAGGTATGCAAGTAAAAGATTAATTATAGAATCAACTGAACGTATAGAGGATATTGCAAAGGATATACTACAACATTATAAGGAACAGATATACCCTAATGGGTTTAAGGCACAAGTAGTTTGTATTAGTAGAGAAGCTTGTGTAAAGTATTATAATGCCTTAACTAAATACATGAAAGATTATTTTGATGAACCGTTAGAAGCAAAAGTTATTTTTTCAGGTTCTCTAAATGAACCAACACATTTAAAAAAGCATTTCACTACTAAATTGCAGCAAGAAGAGATTATAAAAAAATTCAAACAACCTATTAGTGAGAAAAATAAGTTGTGTTTTATTATAGTAAAATCAATGCTTTTAACTGGTTTTGACGCTCCAATTGAGCAGGTAATGTATTTGGATATTCCATTAAAAGAACATAATTTATTACAGGCTATTGCAAGGGTAAATCGAACTAATGTAAGGGAAATACAACATGAAGATGTGAATGGAATTATTATAACCTCCACCATTGTAAAGCAGTGTGGATATGTGGTTGACTATTTTGGGATTTCTAACTTTTTACAAGAGGCACTAGAGATTTTTGATAAGGAAGATTTAGGACAACCTTTTGAATCTATGGATGAATTATACAAACAAATGCTTTCATTAAGAGAGAATGCCATGAATATGTTTAAAGGTAAGGATAAAAGCAATTTGGATGAAATTGTAAAGGTTATAGAACCGGAAGATAAAAGGGCAGAATTTGAAATGAGTTTTAAAAGATTCAGTGGCGTAGTTGAGGCTTTATTACCAAGTCATGTTTCGATAGATATTATTAATGATGTGAAATGGTTATCTTATATTAAGGCGGGAGCTAAAGCAAGGTTTACACCAGAGTCTGAATTTGATATTTCTGATTGCGGAGAAAAAGTTCGTAAGATAGTTGAGGAACATTTGGTGTCTTTAGGGGTTCAGTCTTGGATACAGCCCATTACATTATTTGATAAAGATTTTGAAAAGAAGGTTAATAGTTTAAACTCGGATGAGGCAGTTGCTTCAGCTATGGAACATGCTGTTAAGAATACTATCCATGTGAAAATTGATGATAATCCTGTTTATTATACAAGCTTATTGGAAAAACTACAGAAAATACTTGATGAAACTAAAAATAACTGGATTGAAAGAAAGAAGCAGTTAGAGAGTTTTATAAAGAATGATGTGCAGCAAGGAGAGATGAACCAAGCACAAGCTTTAGGTTTAAATAAAAAAGAGTATGCATTTTTTGAGATTGTAAAGAAATATCTTTTAGAAGGTGGAGAAAAAGTTGAAAAGGGTATTGTAGCTGAAGAAGAAGTTAATTATATCAGTTCTGATATTATAGAATTGTCTAAATCTATTGCGATGGATATAGATTATATAGTAAAAGACAATTACGTTAATGAATGGAGTATTAATTCTACAAAAACTGGAGACATAGAGAGAGCAATATTTCTAACTTTGACCAAAAAATATTTTAAACTAATTAAAATGGACACTAGAAAGCAGATGGTTCAACCATTGTTAAATTTAGCTAAAAAACATTATGCAGTTATAGACGTAGAATAAGAGGCGGTACGACAATGAAATTAGGATTTCAGTATGGAACAAAATATGTAGAATTTGAAGTAGAATACAAAAACAGAAAAACTCTCCAAATAAGTGTAGAGCCACCAGATAAAATTACTGTTGTGGCTCCTTTAGAAACTCCAGAAGATATTATTATAAGGAAAGTTAAGAGTAAAGCAAAGTGGATTATAGAACAATTATATTCATTTAAAAATATGAATTATCAAAAAAATTATAGGGAATATGTCAATGGCGAGAGCTTCATGTATCTAGGTAGAAATTATTCTTTGCAAATTGTAGTTGATGAAAAAGTTAAGAAGCCACAAGTGAAACTTTACCATAGCAAGTTCTATGTTACGGTACCGAGTAAGAATAGTGAAATTATTGAAAAGGCTATGGAGCATTGGTATCGCATGAAAACTAAAGAAAAAGTAGAAGAAAGAATTAAGTACTATCAACCATTTTTCAATAAGAAACCTATAGCTATTAAGATTAAGGAACAACGGAAGCGGTGGGGAAGCTGCACTTCTAAAAATGTGCTACTCTTTAATTGGCGGTGTTCTATGGCAAGGTCTAATGTGTTAGATTATATAGTAGTCCATGAGATGTGCCATATGTATCATAAGAACCATTCAAAAGAATTTTGGGAACTTTTATATTCCGTTATGCCTGATTATGAAAATAGGAAAGAGTGGTTAAAGAATTATGGAGTTAAAATGGATTTGTAAGGTTATTAGATAAGAGATGGTTTTATTATGCAGGCTGTCGAGTCAATAGTAAAAGGGGAAATAAATTATGAAGAAAGATAGAGTTATAATTAAAAAGTATAAGGTTATAGTTGGTAGTGATGAATTTGAATGTGAGTTTTATAATATACATCCTACATGTGTTGAATTTTGGGGATGTGGAGATGAAAATTACACTAAAATTATTCCTACAAATGTAGTATTTTTTATATATCCGACGAAAAATTAATTGATAAAATTAAAGGAGAAATTAGGCTATGGAAGAAAGCATACTTGAAAATATAATAAACTATTTAAAGGAACAATATAACTGTCATTCAATAATATTGTATGGCTCCTTTGCTAATGATACTTATACAGATGAAAGCGATATAGATATTATATGTTTTTGTGATAAGGTGCTTTAAAAAAATGATACTACTACAATTAATGGAAGTCAACTTGATGCATGGATTTATGATACAAATATGATGCCCAAAGAAGAGGAGTTACTCCATATTAAAGGTGGGAAAATTCTTTTAGATGAAAAAGACTTATGTACCAAATTATTAGCGAATATAGATAAACACTTTAATGAAGGCACAAAAAAACTTACGTTAGAAGAAATAAGTTTTCTTAAAAGTTGGTTAATGAAAATGCTAAAGAGATCTCAAAAGGGTGATATTGAAGGTGATTTTAGATATCATTGGATGTTAGTAGATAGTCTGAAAATATATTTTGATATAAAAGGATTATGGTATCTAGGTCCTAAAAAATCTTTATATTGGCTTAAAGAGAATGATGAAATTGCCTATAAATTATTTAATGATGCATTAAATATTAATTCATCATTTAAAAAAACAGAGAACTTAATTTCTTTTATTGTTAATTCATAATATTCATGATGTGAGACATCAAGAGCATTTATAAGGCAACCCATATTATTATGCAAAAGCTGAAATAATCTTATAGCAAATTTCTGTGAAGGAATGTTAAATTTTTATATTGACAAAACCTTCCTAAAGTTATATATTTATAACATACAAGTTATAAATATATAACTTTGAGGGGGCTTCTTTTATGAATGTTAAATCAAAGCTTGTTATACAAGTAGTAGTAGTATCATATTTATTAATTGTTACATTACTTTTTAAACTAAATTTAATTAATCTTGGCAATTTTATTACCATTGTTATTTTACAATTAATTGAGAGTGTTATGTGGTACATACTTTGGTTGAATGAAAAAAGATTAAGTGGTATAACCGATGAATTAGTTATTAGTATATTAGCTAAAGTAAATAAGATTGGTATGAATTTTTTAGTAATTACAATTGCTATATTTAGCTTGATACTTACAGCTCCAATTTATACACGTTATAAGGAGTTTGTTATTTCAAAGGTTGCAATTGGAATCGGTTTAATGTTTATCATATTTATATTCACTGTAATAAGATTATTATCCTTTATATATTATGATAGAAAGGGGATTTGCAAATAAGTGTCAGTTCTAAATACAAACATTAAAGAGTATAGAGAGAAAGCATTAATGAAGCAATCTGAACTTGCAAAATTAGTGGAGGTTAGACGAGAAACTATAGTACATTTAGAAAATGGGAGATATAATCCATCCTTAAAATTAGCTATGGATATAGCCAAGGTATTTAATACGACAGTTGAAGAATTATTTAAATTTGTTGATTAATGTATCTAATTTTATTAAATAAAATTTATAAAAAAGAAAAAGCTCATGGAATTATATGAGCTTTTTTTTTCACTAAAAGATGTACTAAAGTTATAAATTTTCAAATTCATTTAATGTTTTTAATTTGTTCTCAACCTTCATTTTTTCCATTCTTATATTATCTAATTGTTGCATTGTTTTTTTGTTTTCCACTTTTATTGTTCTACTTGCATTACGTGGAAGACCAGACTCGGCAAGTTCTAAACTGTATTGTATTTCTTGTTCAAGCTTACTTTTATAAGTTTCTTCAAATTCTTTTTCTACCTGTGTTAACTCTTCGTTTAAAGTTGTTTTCATACTATCAATAACCTGCCTAGACACTTCTGATTTAATTTGTTCTTCAGTTTTCATAAAGTTTTATCTCCTTTAGAATACATATTTTATGTTCTACAAATAGGAATAGCCATTGTTAATAATGAACTCTAATTAACCAGAATTTAATACTTTTATTGCTAAAGCCTAGATCCCATGGTACTTTGCTTCTGTCGGAATTATGGCAACTAACCAAAGAATATCCTCTTGAATCAGCTCCGGTCACAACAGAAATATGGGTTATGTCATTTTTCTTTTCATATGCAACAAAATCTCCTGGCAGCAGTTTATAACTAGCCTTATATACTTTATCGTAGCTTCCATATGCAATTACTGATGCTCTACCGCTATATACCATATATCTTTTGAACCCGTCTGCATTGAGCCAAGATCTTGTTGCCCCATTTTTGTCATAGCTCCAAGCTCCATTTTTTTTGAATTTTCCACCTTCAAAAAGAATTTGTGATGCAAAATTAGCGCAGTCACCGCCCTTAGGGTTATAGTCTCTGTAATTTTTATTATACTTATACTCGTATTCTGATGTGCTTGCAGCTCCACAATATTTATTAGCATATTCCACAGCTTTAGTTCTTCGCTCATCTAATATAGACAAATCTCTTGGGTTTTGAGATAGTATAAATTCTTTTATAGAATCTGCCTTAATATTATCTAAATTTAGCGAATCTCCAAAAGGATCCTTATACCATTCTTTAGAAACTATGAAAGAGTCATCTTTACTAGTAAGCTGCAAAACGTGATAGGTACCAATTCTTGATGTATTCTCTATTCCAGGTTGATTTTCATATACGTACTTGTATTCTGTTGAACATAATAGGTAAATGGAGAAATTAGAATCACCACCCTTGATTTTTTTTATAATTACTGTTGGTTTAATGTCTATGAATTTAATGCCTTGCTTTTGTGCCCAAATGTTTACATAATTCATTTTTCTTTTTTCATATTCAAAAGCCCAAGTTCCATATTTTGTGTCCATATTATAAATTGATTTTATTAATTCTAAATCACCACTTAGTATTGCCTTATTTCTTTTTTGAAAAATTTGTTGGATATAGATAGTGACTTCTTTTTTTTCATCATCGGTAGCAGCGTTTGTAAAGCAAGGATGTATAAATAAAAGAAGTATAGTAAATATGAATAATCTAATTATATAATTAGGTAATTGTTTTTTATCAAAAATTCTCATAATATAATACTCCTATTACTTAATAGATTTATTTATTTTATCTAGGATTATTTTTGTATTTGGATCATCTAATGATACGCCTTCATACCATGGTTTGTTTAAATCTAAAATCCCAGAGAAAAAACGAGCCTTTGAAATAATTTCAGGTCTATACTCAAAATGTAGGATATCAAAATGTGACCATTTTCCTCCCCAAACAAATCCATTTTTCTCGAAAAGTTGAACAAGTTCACTGGGATATGAGGCTAAGCGTTCCCCGCCCTGGGATTTAGAAGCCCACTTCCAATAATCTCTTTTATCACTAGCAAGATCTATAGCTATTCCATAAGCATGAGGACTTAATCTACTTGTTCCTGAAATTACTCTATAATTAAAAGTACCACTGCATGGTAAAATGCATCTTCTTACATTTTCATTTTTTTCTGAAAGGGGAATTAATTCACTCATTACAGATTGTAATGAACTTGCAGCACTATTATTCTTATTAAATTGGTATTTCTTATAACCAACTTTAACTACTGTAAGATTAGATTCTAAAGCATGTTTTGAACTGCCATACATTTCGGATAACAAACCATAACACCTTGCACGACCAGGGTCAAAATTTGGACGCATAATACTTTTAATAGGTGTTAATGGATATATTTGTTCCAATGTATCTTGAAGGTCTGGATTTGTTAATTTTTGATCAAAACTTTTTTTTGCTTTATCATCGTATATAAGTTTTTTGCCAGACTTTAATACTAAATAGACATAACCATTATTTTCTTCAATATTTGTAATAAAATCAGGATAAGCTATCATTAGGCAAAGCAGATCTCTCTTCACTGTTAAATTATAGATATCGGTATCTTGATTAGTAAAAATAATATTTGAAGCTGTGGCTGTTTTTAGATTTTCAAAATTACAAAATAAATTAATAACAATTATTAAAGCTAGAATTTTTTTCATCACGTATCTCCCTACTGGGTTGTGAAATATTTAGTAGTAAAAATCTCTTGTTAATACTTCTTATATATATAATTTCCTATGAGAGAGCAATATATGTGTGGATAAACATGCCAGATGCTATCAAAGTTGCAAGATTAACCACGTGGGTGGCACCAGTTTTAACCGTTGATAATAGCTCCACCATTTACATGAATAGTTTCACCACTGATATATGATGCACCGTCTGAAGCTAAAAATACATAAGTTTCGGCCAGTTCTACAGGTTGACCTGGTCTTCCCATAGGAGTATTTTTACCGAATTCACCAACCTCACTGGCACTGAAGGAAGAGGGTATAAGAGGCGTCCAAATAGGACCTGGAGCCACAGCATTAACTCGTATTTTTCGGCTTGCAAGTGAAAGAGCTAAAGAACGAGTAAAGGTAACTATTGCACCTTTAGTTGAAGAGTAATCAATTAGTGTCTCATGGCCTTTGTAGGCTGTAACAGAGGAGGTATTTATAATTGTAGCACCTTCTTTTAAATGGGGTAATGAAGCTTTTACCATATAAAACATAGCAAAAATATTGGTCCTAAAGGTTTTCTCTAGTTGCTGCGTTGTAATGTCTTCGATACTGTTTTGAGGATGTTGTTCAGCAGCATTGTTTACAAGAATATCTATTTTACCCAATTCTTTTATTGTTTTGCTTACAGCGTCACTGCAAAAGGTATCGTCGCCTATATCTCCAGGGATTAAAATACACTTTCTACCTTTTGCTAGGATAAGCTTTTTTGTTTGTTCTGCATCTTCATGCTCATCCAGATATGATATTGCTATATCAGCACCTTCTCTTGCATAGGAGAGAGCGACTGCTTTTCCAATACCACTATCACCACCTGTAATTAAGGCAACTTTATTCATTAATTTTCCAGAACCTATAGAATTAGGATCTTCAGAAATAGGTTTTGGGTTCATAGGCGACTCTAAACCTGGCTGTTTATCTTGCTTTTGCTGGGGTACGCTAGTAGGAAAATTTAAATTTTCATTCATAAAAATCCTCTCCTTAATTTGATAAAATATTTTTGGTAGCTATAGTTTATGGCGAATTAGAATTTATATTCACATATTTGAAGAATAGCAAGAACCGTCGAAATATGTTATAATTAAAAAATATGAGTACAATTAATAACTAATATAAAAAAATAAAAAAAATTAAAGTTGATATAAGAGAAACATTTATTTATACATAAGAGACCTATAATCCTTAGCTAAATGAAGACAAATCAGCCTAAATATGCTCATATCACTAATAAAAAGGGTGGGTTCTTAGATGCAACATAATCATGCATGAAAGTTGTTGTTTCCAATTTTCAAGAAAATTCATAACAGGATATCTGTGATTTGCGACATTTAAAGTTAAAGACGGCCACTAGCAAAGGAGAAAAAAATGTTATTCGAAAATTTAAATCTTATTACCCCAATAAAAAAGGCTTTGATAACTGAAGGTTATGTGGAGGCTACACCAATACAGGAAGCTGCAATTCCTACTATATTAAATGGAAAAGACTTTTTAGGCTGTGCTCAGACAGGTACTGGAAAGACAGCAGCATTTGCTATCCCAATACTTCAAATTCTTTGTGGAAAACAAAAAGTTATAAAGGGACATAAAAATATAAAAGCATTAATACTGGCACCTACTAGGGAACTAGCAATTCAAATTGGAGAAAGCTTTGATGCCTATGGTGCACATATGAATCTTACTAGCACTGTTATTTTTGGAGGAGTATCACAAAAGCGTCAAACTGATGCACTAAAAGGTGGGGTAGATATTTTAATTGCAACCACTGGTAGACTGCTTGACTTAATGCAACAAAGATTTATTAATATACACCATGTGGAAATGTTTGTACTGGATGAGGCAGATCGTATGCTTGATATGGGATTTTTGCGTGATGTAAAAAAAATAATAGCGCAACTGCCTAAAATAAGACAGACAATGCTATTTTCAGCAACTATGCCAAATGAAATTTCAAAGCTTGTAGATTCTATTCTTGTAGACCCTGTAAAGGTAGCAGTTACACCTGTTTCTTCTACTATTGAGCTTATTGATCAATCAGTATATTTTGTGGATAAAAAGGATAAAAAGCCATTACTTATCCATTTGTTAAAAGATAAGTCCATAGTTTCTGCTTTGGTATTCTCAAGAACCAAACATGGTGCAAATAAAATCACTAAAGATCTAAATAATTCAGGCATAGAGGCTCAAGCTATTCATGGAAATAAATCTCAAAGCGCAAGGCAACTTGCCTTAAATAATTTTAAGCAAGGGATAACAAGAGTTCTAGTTGCAACAGATATAGCAGCAAGAGGTATAGACGTTGAGGAATTATCACATGTAATCAATTTTGATTTGCCTAATATACCAGAGACATATGTTCATAGAATAGGAAGAACTGGAAGAGCGGGTCTTGGTGGAGTTGCAATTTCCTTTTGCGATATAGAAGAAAAACCTTTTCTTAAGGATATTCAAAAGGTTATATCAAAGTCAATTCCAATAATAGAAGATCATCCTTATCCTGCAAGTAATGAACCAGTAATAGCTAGTAAAGTCGTAAAAAAAGCCACAACTGGAAAGCCTTCTTCTGCTGGTTATGCTAGAAGAAATGGGCGAAACCAATCTGGGAGACAACAAACCAGAAATTCTAAAACAACAAGGTAAGTCGTTAAATCATCATCATCATCATCATCATCATCATCATCATCGATGATGAAATGTCGTTAAAAGTATAAAGCCAATGATTATATAACATAATCATTGGCTTTATTACTCCATATTAAATATATGGATTTACAATCCGCACTTTAAATTTCATGCGGACCAACTTTGTAATCTCCGTTCTTAGCACTAGCAATACTGCCTACGCTGAAAACTACAGGTAATCTACCTATTAACATAACTAACATCTCCCTTTATAAGATTAATGTTGGCTAGTTGACTACAAAAATAGTATATCCTGATTGCAAAATTTATATACATGAAATAGTAGTAAGTTTTTTTTTATGTTCTTAGGGTGATAAAAGGACTTAGTAGCTTTGCAGGATATGCACAAATATGGTAAAGTATATTTATAAATTATTTGATTGAGGATGAAAAGAGGTGGCGTGGCACATGCTAGAATATAATGAAGTATACAATTCCATAATAAAAGAATTTAAGCTATGCGATTCTAGTTTAATACAAACCAGCGGGACAACTGAAGATTTAACTAAAGCTAGAATAGAGATATGTAAACTTTTAAAGATGACGGAGTACAACTCTGAAACTTTATATGAAATTGAAAAACGGTTTATTGCGAAAATAGATATAAATAAATTGAATATAATAGATTGTAAAAAAAATCAAATAGCACTAAAAGATGAAATTATTATTAAAAAAAAGGAAATTAAGAATATTAAAATCCATATAAATAAATTAGAGCACAAGCTAACGCAAGCAAAGCAAGAAAGTAGAAAATTTAGGGAAGCTCTTCACATTTTTCTTAGCAGAGAGAAATTTAAAATAATAAAAAGGCTTATCATCAAAAGATATAGAAAAGTTTTTTTGAAATATTCCAGTGATGTATGTATAAAAAATGAAATTATTGAATGCAATAGCAGAAAAGAAAAAATTAGAGGAGAAAAACAAGACTTTAATAATACTATGGAAATATGTAATAAGAAAATAATTATGATAAAGAAAGTCTTAGCAGAAACCAGAAAAAAAATTATTAACACTCAAAAAGCGAATAAAACTATTTTATTAAAGCTTCAAAAACTAGAGGATTATAAAAGAAATGAAAAGAAATTCAGGCTGGAAGTTCAAAAATGTGAAGACAACTAGATGTTTATAAAGATCAATTATAAAATTCAAAGAATGTATGATGTTCTACTATTAGAACATCATACACCCTTTGAATTTTAAGATTGTTTTTAAAATATATTTCATTTTAATGCTTTTTCAAATACTCCATTAACAATATTTTTAGAGGCTACACCTTCATGAACCTTAACTCCATCTACATAGTAGGTAGGTACATAATAGTAAGTATATTGTTTCGCTAAATCCGGGTGGAGTTCTTCATCAATTATTTTAATATCTATATCGGCATATTGTGGATTTTGTTTTTTTATTACATCCATCCATGCAAGTGCTTTTTTACAATAAGGACACCATTCAGTTACAAACATAATTACTGGCTTCACTATAATATCACCAAACTTTCTTATCAATTCATCAGTATATAGTATACACTATTATTCTTATTTTTAATGCATTATAGGAAATATTAAAATAAGTAAATTTAAAAATGTTAATTATAGAAAAATTAATTAGTAAACAATATAGTTAGGTAATAATTTATTTGTTATAATAGTTATTATGAAAATTAATTATTCAAGTAAATTATTTGTAAAAAAATACATAAGCTACTTTAGTGTAGCGTTAAAGAAGGCAGTGATTTTGTGGCAATAGAAAATATGGAATCTATATTAAAATGTCCTGTATGCAATTTGTGTTTAGAAAGACAAGAAAAACAGTACATATGTTTAAACAACCATAGTTACGATATAGCTAGCAAAGGATATATTAATCTTCTTTTGGCTAATCAAAAGAATACAAAAGAACCAGGAGACAGTAAAAAAATGATGGAAGGACGAAGAGACTTTTTAAATAAAGGGTACTATCATGCTTTTTCTGAAAGGTTAAACAAAGTGATAATATCAAATATAAGTGGAAACAATATAAATATATTGGACGCTGGCTGTGGAGAAGGATATTTTCTATGGAGATTAAAAGAAGCCATCCAAATGGAACAATCTAACAGTATGCAAAAGAGTGAATTTAAATTTTTCGGTGTAGATATTTCAAAAGCAGCGGTTACTTATGCCACAAATAGAGATAAAAAAATAAAATTTGTAGTAGGTAGTAATTTTAACATACCTATAATGACCAATACCATAGATATAATTATAAGAAATTTTGCGCCTTCTGATGAGGCAGAACTTAATAGAGTTCTAAAGGATAAAGGTAAGTTAGTTGTAGTAACTCCTGGAGTACAACATTTATATGGGTTAAAAGAAATATTATATGAAAAGGCTAGAAAACATGAAGAAAAACAAACAACTTTTGAAGGGTTTAAATTAATTAATACAACAGAAGTTAAGTATAATATTAGCATAGAAGATGGTGAAAACGGCGAAGATGTAAAGAATCTTATTGCAATGACTCCTTATTATTGGACTTTTGACAACTCTATGAGAGAAATAGCGAGTAATACTTCTAAACTTTCAACTGCACTCCATTTTAATATAAGCGTATATGAAAAGTGTTAATACTGTAATTAACTTGCATATTATATATTAGGAGGGAAATATGGAACTAGATAAAGAAGAATTTTTAAAGAAAACTCAGACTGCAGAAGATGATATTATAAAAAATGATATAGACTTCTCAGTATTAAATAAAATATACAATGATTATGATAGCTACAGGAGTAGTTATGAAAGTCAGGCTGGGTTTATAGCGGACACGCTTAGAACACATAAAAAGATACATTCAGTAAAGTCTAGGGTTAAAGAACCAGAAAGATTAATAGAAAAAATAATTAGAAAGACTGAAGGACGAAAAGAAAAATATGGATCAGAATTTAAGTTCTCCTTGGAAAACTATAAAGAAGAAATAAATGATCTAATTGGGGTTAGAGCAATACATATTTTTAAAGAAGATTGGGAAGATATACATAATTTCATTTACAGTACCTGGAAAGTAATTGAAATAACTGCGAATGTTCGTGAAGGAGATGACACTAAAAGATTTGATGAGCTAAATATTCAAACACATTCTAGAAAATCTGGATATAGGTCTGTGCATTATTTAATAGAGTTTTTCCCAACAAGTCAAAAGGTTATAGCAGAAATACAGGTGAGAACAATATTTGAGGAAGGCTATGGAGAAATTGATCATCAACTAAGATATTCCCATAAGGAAATTCCTGAGGTGTTAGCCTTAAATCTTTTGCTATTTAATCGGATAGCTGGTAGTTCCGATGAAATGGCATCATTAATAAATTTGTTGAACCGCAATTGGATTGAAATGGAATCAAAATATGAAAGGATGATAGAGATTAAGGATAAAGAAATAAGTAAATTAAAAGAAGGAGGCTTAAAATGAAAAAAATATTTAAAGGGATATTAACAGGAATTGAAAACAGTCTTAAAAGATTTCCACAAACTATTGGTATTTCAACGATATGTGTTATATTTTTAATTTATATATCAGAAATAAGACCACAAGCTGGTAATGATCTTATAGAAACCCTTGGGAGAATAACTATGGTAATTGCCCTTGGAATTCCATTATCAGTATCCATTAAGCTTTTCTTTGAAAGCCTAGAGAATTACAAGAAGATATCACTGTATGCAACTTATTTAGTAAGTACATTACTTTTAATTTTCTATTATTACTTATTTCTTCAGGATATAGAAATGGTTTCAATGTCAAGATACATTGGTGTTAGCCTTATCCTATACTTGATTTTTCTTTTTATATCATATTTCCCAAAGCGTGATGACTTCGAATTTTTTGTTATAAAGGTTTTTACTAGATTTTTCACTACGTTCTTATATTCACTTGTTTTATACCTAGGACTAGCTGCAATTCTTTTTACAATTGATAAGCTTTTAGGAGTTAATATTAAAAGTGAGCTTTACTATTACACTTTTCTTGTTGTTGCTGGTATATTTGCGCCATCATTCTTTCTTGCAGGACTACCAATAAAAAATGAAGTATTAACTTTAAACGATTATTCTCGGCTTTTAAATGTACTTGTATTATATATTATAATGCCACTTATTTGCGTATATACTATAATACTATATATATATTTTGCAAAGATAATTATTACAAGTCAGTGGCCAGAGGGGCTAGTGTCTCATCTTGTGCTTTGGTATTCTGCAATAAGTGCAGCTGTGCTATTTTTTATATCACCACTACTGGGTGAAAGGAATTGGCCTAGGAAGTACATGAAGTATTTTCCAAAGATGATCCTTCCACTAATAGTCATGATGTTTATTTCTATAGGAATTAGAATCAAAGCTTACGGGGTAACTGAAAATAGGTATTTCGTCGTTGCACTTGGTATATGGGTATTTTTAGTTATGATATACTTTGTAAGCGTAAAAAAAATAAGGAATATAATACTTCCAGTATCACTTGCAGTAATAACTTTTATATCTGTATTTGGACCTCTAAGTAGTTATTCAATTTCAAAATATAGCCAAAATAAGAGATTAAATAAAATATTTATTAGAAATAATATGATTAAGGATAGCAAAGTAATAAAAGCTAGTGTTGAGGTGCCTGATGAGGATGCAAGGAATATAACTAGCATAATTAATTACTTTGATAGAAATCACAGTCTAAGAGATGTTAAAGGATTGCCAAAGGACTTTAAAACTAACGAAATGGAGAGGGTACTCGGAGTAAAGTATAGCGAAGAGAATTATCAGAATGACTATGAATATTATTATTTCAATTCTATCGGTTCAGCAGAACCAATAGAATTAATTGGATATGATTATATCTTTTTCTCAATGAATAATGGTCAGCAGACTGAAGAAAGTAAAACATTTAGTATAAATTACTATAATGAATCAAGTACATTAAAAGTAACTAAAGATAAAAATATTATTTATAAAAAAGATTTAATGGATTTTGCAAATAAACTTATTGATGAATATGGTATGAATCAAAAGGATCAGAGTTTATCTCAAAAGGAAATGACATTTGAGGATGGAAATGATAAAGTAAAAATTAAAATTCAATTTTTAAATTTATCAGGTAATAAGAACACTTTAAGTGGTAAAATGGAATCAAAAAATTTCGAATTCTATATTCTTGTAAAATTGAAATAAATAATTTAATTATGTTTGACTTATTGGAACTATTTAATATAGTATAAAGTTGATATAAATAAAAGATTAGAGGTGTATCTATGACTAATGATGAAATATATAAACGTATAATGGTTATGACTAGTGTTAAAACTGCAAAAAATTTTGTTAAAACTTGTGACATAAGTAAGAGCGATCTAAACAAGCTTTGCAAGAGATATAATGTGTTTGTAGAGGGCAAATCTACTAAAGATGATATAATTGATAGATTTATTGGGGAAACATTGGGCATAAAGTTAAAAAACAAGGTAATTAATAAGTATAATATTAGATAGGCATTTTAAAATTTAATATATGTATAAATAACTTCATTTAATAAAACAATATCTATGAGGTGAAAATAATGAAGTTGTTTATACCAGATATTGCTTATATAGATCCCAAAATTCACAAATATGATTCAGCCAAAAAGGTTATAGAGTATTTAGAAAATTTAAATGTTCCTATAGTTAATTCTAAAAAGGTAGTAATAGAGGGTGGGTCACCTGAAAAAAATTATGCTATTGCTAAAAAAACTGTACTTTTTACTGTAAATGGTCAAAAAAAATTGGTAAGTTGTAGGCCGTCTGCGGATTACCAATTTTCCCTATCAAGTTCCTGTCCTGCCAATTGTGAATATTGTTATCTTCAGACAACACAAGGTGAAAAACCTTTTATGAAGATTTTCCTCAACATAGAAGATATTTTAGAAGTTATTCAGAATTATATAGATGATAACAAGCCGAATATCACTAGCTTTGAATGCGCAAGCATAACTGATCCCGTAGCTCTTGAGCACTTAAGCGGAAATTTAACAAAATGCATAGAGTATTTTGGTGGAAGTTCTAATGGTAGACTTAGGCTTGTAACTAAATTTGATGATGTTGATTCATTTTTAAAGCTAAAACATAACAAGCATACAAAGTTTAGATTTACTTTAAACTCACGCTATGTAATAAATAACTTTGAACACAACACTTGTAGTTTTAATGAAAGAATAGCAGCAGTTAAAAAAATTGCTCTTGCTGGATACCCAATAGGGTTTATAATTGCACCCATTATGATATATGATAATTGGGAAGAAGAGTATAAGGAGTTATTTGAGACGCTAAAAATAGCATTAGAGGGGTATAATGAAGAAATGAGCTTTGAACTTATCCAACATAGATTTACTAAAGCTGCAAAGGAACTTATAGTTCAAAGATTCGTGAATACTGTGCTTGATTTAGACGAAGAGAAGAGGTTATTAAAATGGGGACCTTATGGAAAGTTTAAATATGTTTATAAGAAACCAGATAGTGAAAACATTAGAGACTATATATCCAAACTTATAAAAGAAAATTTCTCAAATGCAATAATTGAATATTTTACTTAATAAAAACATCTAAACAGTAGTATTATTAAATCAGCATAAAGACGTTAGTCGTTATGCTGATTTTTGTACTATATAATTAAAGTTGTAACTTTAGAGGAGCTATGGAAGTGCCTTCTTTTAATAACGCTAAGAAATCATCTCTAGAAATGAAAACTCCACCTAAGCTTTCAAGATGCTCTGTATGAACTTGACAGTCAACTAGGGTAAATTCCTTTTCTTCTAATAATTTACTAAGGGTAATAAAGGCTACCTTGGATGCATTATTCATAGTTGAAAACATTGATTCCCCAAAAAAACATTTTCCTATACTTATACCGTATAAACCACCAACTAACCTATCTCCGTAGAAGGTCTCTACAGAATGGGCGAAACCAAGTTCATTAAGCTTACAGTAGGCTTCAATCATTTCATCTGTAATCCAAGTTCCTGTATCTTTTCTGATATTAGAACAATTCGATATAACATCTCTGAAGCAAGTATCAAAAGATACCCTATATATTTTCTTTTTAAGTATTTTTTTCATTGAATGAGATATTTTAATATCCTTTGGATAAACAATAAATCGTGGGTCTGGTGACCACCAAAGTATGGGCTCTTCATCTGAAAACCAGGGGAATATTCCATTTGAGTAAGCAAGAAATAATCTCTCGGGAGATAGGTCGCCTTCTATAGCCAAGAGCCCATCTTCCTCTGAAAGTGAAGGGTCTGGGAATACTAAATCATTGGATAATCTATAAATGGGCATTATAAACTCCTTTCAAAATATATAGTATAGTAAATGTTCTAAAAGTATAACACAATACATGTTAAAATTAATAATTTGAAGTAATATTATTGGATTTCACCACATAAATATTATTGTGGGAAGGTGATATTATGTCTTTTAAAGAAACCGTTTATAAAGAATATAAACATGTTATTACAAAATCTTATGAAATTTATGATGATAAACCAGCTAAAAGACTTTATTATGTGAAGAAAAATGTTCCTACAGACATATATAATATGTTTTTATTAGAAACATTGCAATGGGAACTTTGTGTTTTAACCTCTAAAAGACCAGATTTTGATGGTGATAATTTAGAATTAATATGTATAGTTTTAGCAGAAACTATAGGTAAGGTAGAAAATGAACTGAAATAAATTTGCATACGTGTATAGGTTGAAATTTTAAAATAACTGTTATGATAGAAAATTTTAATCATGGCAGTTATTTTTATGAGTTAAAAAGAACATTGTAGAGCATCCTAAAAAAGAGGTGAATTAGTACTATTGTAGAATATTGTATATATAGGTCATTATAAAAAGTTAGAATTTGGAAAGGGTGGTTTATATGAAATCGTCATATAGTGAAAGAATAAATAAGGTGAAACCAGTAATTGTAGTGAGTAGGTGTTTGGGATTTGAAAAATGTAGATACGATGGACAAATGGACAGTTGCAATTTAGTGGATAATCTAAAGGGTTTTGTGGAAATTATAACGGTATGCCCTGAAGTCCAAATAGGGCTACCAACACCTAGGGAAGCTATAAGACTAGTAAGAAAAAGTGAAGATACACCATTAAAACTTATACAACATAAGAGTGAAAGAGAATTAAGTCGTGAAATGACTGAATTTAGTGAAGAATTTCTTTTAAATCTCCCAAAGGTGGATGGGTTTATCCTAAAGAGCAGATCACCTTCTTGCGGAATGAAGGAGGTCAAAATTTACAAGGGTACGGAAAAAGGGTCTACTTCAGTTAAGGGTAATGGGTTATTTGGCGGTAGTGTTCTTCAAAAGTTCCCCAGTTTGCCAGTTGAAGATGAGGGTAGGGTTAGAAATTATAATATCAGACAACATTTTTTAACAAAATTATATATTATGAAGAACTTCAGAGTAATAAAAGAAACTAAGTACATAGAAGATTTAGTGGAATTTCATAGTACTAACAAGCTTCTTTTTATGGCCTACAATCAAAAGCAATTGAAAATACTTGGACGAATTTTAGGAAATCACGGAGAATTAAGTGTGAAAGGCGTTTATGCGGAGTATGAAAAAAATCTTGTATTGGCATTAAATAAGTTGCCAAGATATACCTCTAATATAAATGTACTTACAAGGTCTATGGGCTATTTTTCAGATAAACTAACACATAGAGAAAAAGAGTTCATTTTAGATACAATAGAGCAATATAGAGGGAGCAAAGTTCCTTTTAGTGTGCCACTTTATGTTATAAAATCAAATGCTATACGTTTTGAAGAGAAAAACCTTACAAATCAAACTTTTTTTGAGCCTTATCCGCAAGAATTAGATAATGTTACTGATTCTGGAAAGGGTATTAATAAATAAATACAAAATAATTATATTAATTATAATGGTTGTATAAATACTCCTCTATATGGACATAATTCCAAAAGAGGAGGGATAATATGAAAAATAAAAAAAAATTATACCTAATGATAATAATCCTTTTAATTGCTTTTTCTAGTGCTTACTATTCACTAGATCGTTATATGAATAAAAACGATTTGAAATTCGAAGCTTCTAGTAAATTGCCTTTTATGAAACTCACTGACATAAGAATTAGTGATAACGATGAAAGTTTAAAGCAAACTTCAGTAACTACTAATTTGACTAAGGTAACTGGACAAACAAAATTTACTTTTGTTATTAAATATAAAGATAAAGAAGTAAGAAATATGGTACTCGAAAAAAAGTTTAATGCTTCCAATGTATTAGATAGCAAGACAAAAGAAGAACTTAATGATCTTTTTAAAAAACAAGGCTATATTGTTTCTAGCATGAGTAAGGGGCAAGTTAATTTTGTTAATAATAGTGATAGGTATAGTTATAATGCTAATAGGTATTTTTTAGGTATATATAATGATTTAGTGACAATTTATAAGACTGATAATAATGGAGATATAACAGCCCATAAAATATTTAATGCCAATGTAGATGTAGCAGATGGTATGCAAAGCAACTATGACTTTGAAGCAGAGGATAAAGGAAAAATTATTTATATCAAAACAGATGATTTAAAAGAAAAGGATGGAGTATTGGATGACTTAATTCGTGGTAAAAAATATGTTAAAGATGCCGAAGGAGCAATAGATATGGAAGAGAGCGAATATGAAAAAGGTGAATTTAAGACTTCAGAAAAGGCTTTCGATTATGCTAGAGGTTTATTAAGGTCATAACTATTTATAAAAAATCGAAAATGAACTATAACCTTAAGAATTAAAATTTCTTAAGGTTTTTTGTGATTAAATTTGCTAATACCTAGATATTTCTATTGTTAATTATTGAATTATTAGCATTTAGGTGTTAAAGTATTATATAGTAGTTATAGGTTTAGGAGGAAAGGGTTATGTACGAATATATAAGCGGAATTTTTGTGGGTATTAGTAAAGACTACGTTGTTGTGGATAATAATGGTATGGGGTACAAGATATATACCTCCGGAAGTACTATGGCAAAGATGCCTAAGACTAGCGACAACGTTTTATTATATATAAAGCAAATTGTTAGAGAAGATTTTGTTGGATTATATGGATTTTTAACAAAAGACGAGCTAGAGATGTTTAGCCTTGCAATTAGTACCAATGGAGTTGGCCCAAAAGCTGCGTTATCATTACTTTCTATTTGCAATGTTACAAGCCTTAAGTATGCTATTGTGTCTGGGGATGAGAAAACCTTACAAAGAGCACCTGGTATAGGTAAGAAAATTGCTCAAAGAATAATTTTAGAACTTAGAGAAAAAATCCATATTGAGCAGAGCGAAGTTAATAATTTATCACGACTTTCAGGAAGTGATTTAATAGAAGATAGAAAACTTATAGATGTTTTAGGAGCTCTTATGTCACTTGGATATTCTGAAAAGGAAGCTGAAAAAGCACTTAATGCATCAAATAAAGGAGAATCACTTGAAAATATGATAAAAGATTGTTTGAAATATTTAATGAATTAAGGTGGTAGTATACTATGGATGATATTGAGGAAAGAATTATTACATCTTCTATCATTGAAGAAGATATGGAAGCAGAATACTCTTTAAGGCCACAAAATCTTAGGGAGTATATTGGTCAGCCAAAAATTAAAGAAAAATTAAACATATTTATAAAAGCTTCTCAAAATAGAGAAGAAGCTCTTGATCATGTTCTTTTATATGGACCACCTGGTCTTGGCAAGACAACTCTTGCAAATATTATTGCAAAAGAGATGAAGGGTAACTTAAAAGTAACCTCAGGGCCTGCTATTGAAAGACCTGGGGATTTAGCATCTATTTTAACATCCCTTAGCGATTATGATGTCCTTTTTATTGATGAAATACATAGACTTAGTAGAACTGTTGAAGAAATATTATATCCAGCCATGGAGGATTACGCATTAGATATTGTAATTGGAAAAGGGGCTTCAGCAAAATCTATAAGGCTTGACTTGCCAAAGTTTACACTTATTGGTGCTACTACTAGAATAGGACTCTTAACAGCACCCCTTCGTGATAGGTTTGGTGTGCTCAGTGCCATGGAATATTATACGGAGGATGAATTAAAAGAAATAGTTGTTCGATCTTCTGCTATTTTAAAGGTAGACATTACAAAAGACGCAGCAGTTGAAATTGCAAGACGTTCAAGAGGGACACCGAGAATTGCTAATCGAATACTTAAGAGGGTTAGGGATTATTGTGATGTTAAGGGGAATGGAATTATTGATTTAGAGTTAGCAAAGTCTGCAGCCGAGCTTCTTGAAATAGACAGTGAAGGTTTTGATAATATAGATAATAAAATGCTTGAAGCTATTATAGATAATTTTAATGGCGGACCAGTAGGGATAGAGACTTTATCTTATTTTATAGGCGAGGAAATAGGAACTTTGGAGGATGTCTATGAACCCTATTTAATTCAAAAGGGATTCATAATAAGAACTCCAAGAGGAAGGATGGCATCTGAAAAAGCGTATAAACATTTAAATAAATCTATGAAAATATCAACTAGTCATAAAAACCTCAAACAATTTACAGTGTTTGACGATGAAGATAATGAAGGTTAATGATATTTTTACAAAAGAGAGGGTGTAGTTTTTGAAAGTAAAGGATTTTTATTTTGACTTGCCTAAGGAGTTTATCGCACAACATCCACTCCAAAAAAGAGATGAGTCAAAACTTATGGTAGTTAATAAAACAAGCGGTAAAATAGAACATAAAAGATTTAAAGATATAATAGAGTATTTAAACCCAGGAGACTGTTTAGTATTGAATGATACTAGGGTTTTACCTGCAAGACTTATAGGAACTAAAGATGGAACGGGTGGGAAAATGGAATTCCTGCTTCTTAAGAGAATAGATGTAGATCACTGGGAAACCTTAGTCAAACCTGGCAAAAAAGCAAAAATTGGAACTATGTTTATTTTTGGGAGCGGTGAGCTAAAGGCAGAAGTTATTAGTATTTCTGAGGGTGGCAGTAGAATAGTAAAATTTGAATTTGAAGGGATATTTGAAGAAGTTTTAGATAGGCTTGGAGAAATGCCGCTACCGCCATATATAAGTGAAAAATTACAAGATAAAGAAAGATATCAAACTGTGTTTTCAAAAGAAGTAGGATCAGCAGCAGCTCCAACTGCAGGACTTCACTTTACGGAGGATTTGCTACAAAAAATTAAAGCTAAGGGTGTTGAAATTGCTTTTGTAACTCTACATATAGGGCTAGGCACTTTTAGACCTGTAAAAGCTGAAACAGTGGAAGAACATCATATGCATTCGGAGTACTATGTGTTAAACCATGAAACAGCGGAGGTAATAAATAGTACAAAAGAAAAGGGTGGCAGAGTAATTGCTGTTGGTACTACATCTAATAGGACTTTAGAAAGCATTGCGGATGAAAATGGAAAAGTCCATGAAAAATCAGGATGGACAGATATTTTTATCTACCCAGGATATAAGTTTAAAATTGTCAATGCATTAATAACTAATTTTCATTTGCCAGAATCTACACTAATAATGCTAGTTAGTGCTTTTGCGGGTCAAGATTTAGTTATGGATGCGTATGATATGGCAGTAAAAGAAAAATATAGATTCTTCAGTTTTGGAGATGCAATGTTTTTATATTAAATAAATATTAATTATTGTATTGAAAGAAGGTAAGTTATGTATAAATTACTAAAGAAAAGTGGTAAAGTAAGACGTGGTGAATTTACCACACCTCATGGTGTTATTCAAACACCTGTATTTATGAATGTAGGAACGCAAGGAGTTATTAAAGGAGCAGTATCTAGCATGGATTTAAAGGACATTAGCTGCCAAGTGGAATTATCCAATACTTATCATTTACACTTAAGGCCAACAGACAAGGTTGTAAGACAAATGGGAGGACTTCATAAATTTATGAATTGGGATAGACCTATTCTTACAGATTCAGGTGGATTTCAAGTTTTCTCTTTATCTGCTATGAGAAAAATTAAAGAAGAGGGAGTTTACTTTAATTCACATATTGATGGTCATAAAATATTCATGGGTCCAGAAGAAAGTATGCAAATACAAAGTAATTTAGGATCTACCATTGCAATGGCCTTTGATGAATGTATACCAAACCCTTCCACTAGAGAATATGTAGTTGATTCAGTAGCAAGAACTACTAGGTGGCTTAAGCGGTGTAAGATTGAAATGGATAGACTTAATTCTATAGAAGGCACCATAAATAACAAACAGATGTTATTTGGTATAAATCAAGGCGGAACATACGAGGATATTAGAATAGAACATGCTAAAACAATCAGCAAAATGGAGTTGGATGGATATGCTATAGGTGGCCTTGCGGTAGGAGAGTCCCATGAAGATATGTATAGAATTATTGACGCAGTGGTCCCATACTTGCCAGAGGATAAACCAATATATCTTATGGGCGTAGGGTATCCTAGTAATATTTTAGAAGCAGTATCAAGGGGAGTAGACTTTTTTGATTGTGTACTTCCAGCAAGAAATGGAAGACATGGACATTTGTTTACTAAAGATGGTAGAATAAATATAATGAACGCTAAATTTGAACTTGATGAAGCACCTATTGATGAAGGTTGCCAATGTCCTGCTTGTAAAAATTATACAAGAGCCTACATAAGGCATTTATTCAAGGCAAAAGAAATGTTAGCTATGAGGCTTTGTGTGCTCCATAATCTGTATTTTTATAATAAACTTATGGAAGAAATACGATCTGCCATTGATAATGATTGTTTTGAAGAGTTTAAGGCTGAAAAACTTGCCGCGTGGAATGAATAAATATAATTGTTCTATTATTTTTTATGGAAAAATTATTTTATTATAAATTTAAAAAAAATACCGAAAGGAGGGGAATATAAATGGGACAATTAGGATCTTTATTACCTTTAATATTAATGCTGGGAGTGTTTTATCTAGTAATTTTTATACCGGAAAATAAAAGAAAGAAAAAATATGCTGCACTTTTAAATAATTTAAAAGTAAATGATGAAGTAATGACTAAAGGCGGTATAATGGGAAAAATAATCAACATCCAAGATGAGTACGTTGTACTTGAAAGCGGTCCAGACAGAACTAGATTTAAATTAGCAAAAAGTGGAATAGGTACAGTTATAGTTACAAACAGTGCTGAAATAGTAGAGAAAAAATAGTGAATTAAGTAATAAAACCCCCTTTTTAATCATAATTTTAATATTATAGATTTCAACTAAAAAAAATTTAAATTGAAATTTATATAAAAAGGGGGGGATTTACATGGAAAAGAAAATTAAATATTCTTGTGCTGGCGAAGGAGTTTTTAGAGCTGCAATTTTAACTTTGGTTGTACTTATAATTTACTCTGTGATAACAAGCTTTTTTCCGGCTAGCATGAAGGTTACATCTGTTTTTTATATTGTAATAACATTAGTTAGTGTGCTTTATGGATCAGTATATGCTGCCAAAAAGGCTGGTGAAAAAGGTTGGCTAATGGGTATTATGGTGGCGGCTACTTATATGTTAGTGTTATATTTAGTTAAAGTAGCTGGTGGTGGAAATACTGCTATTGGAATGAGAGAAGTAACAAGAACAGTGTTAGCTTTGGGTATAGGTACTTTTTCAGGAATGCTTGGAATAAATTTATAGAAATACTTTATTTAGCAAGAATGTTATGATATAATTCATAGGATAACTTTAGAAATGGAGGAATAAAAATGAAACATATAAAAACTATAAATAAAGCAAGTGTTAAAGAAAGCTTAAAAAAACCAGGATGTAAAGAATGTGCTAATTCTTGTCAATCAGCATGTAAAACATCTTGTACAGTAGCTAACTTAGCTTGTGAAAACTAATATTAACAATGTAGCAGTAACACTTAGAGTTACTGCTTTAAACTTTAGTTAGGAGGAAAACAACTTGGCACTAATTCATAAATATATTAAAGATAATGAGTACTATGTAATAGATGTAAATTCTGGGTCAATACACGTGGTTGATGAAATAGTTTATGATCTTTTGGATGAGAATTCACTTAAATTAAAAGAAGAGGCCACAAAAATTTTCAAAGAAAAATATGAGGTTAAAGATATTGAAGAAGCTTACGGGGAAATTCAGGAATTAATCGATGGAGAACTTCTATACTCAAAAGATTTATATGAAGATATTGCAATGAATATTTCCAATACGGAGTCTTACATAAAGGCACTGTGCTTAAACGTAATACATGATTGTAATTTAAGGTGTAAATATTGTTTTGCTGATGAGGGCGAATATCATGGCGCTAGAAGCGTAATGTCAGCTAAAGTAGGCATGAAAGCAATAGATTTTGTTATAGAAAAGTCCGGTCCAAGAAAAAACATCGAGGTAGATTTATTCGGTGGAGAGCCACTTATGGTATTTGATACAATAAAAGAAATAGTGGAATATGCTAAAGGACAAGAAAAAATTTATAACAAATCTATAAGATTTACTATGACAACTAATGCAACATTACTCAATGATGAAATTATGAAATATATGGATGAAAATATGGGTAATATAGTACTTAGCATAGATGGTAGAAAATCGGTTAATGATAAGGTTAGAGTAAAAGTAGATGGAAGCGGTTCTTATGATAATATTCTTCCGAAAATCAAACAAATGGTTGATATGAGGGATAAGTCAAAAGCTTATTATGTAAGGGGAACTTTCACTAGAGAAAATACTGACTTTTTCGAAGACATAAAACATATGGCAGACTTAGGGTTTAAAGAAATATCTATAGAACCTGTAGTACTTCCGCCTGAACATGAATTATCACTTAGAGAAGAGGACTTACCAATTATTTTTGAGCAATATGATAAATTGTATAGTGATATGCTTCAAAGATATAAGGACGGAAATGAATTTAAGTTTTATCACTTTAACATAGACCTTAAAGGTGGACCCTGTGTTTATAAGAGAATCTCTGGATGTGGAGCGGGTCATGAATATATAGCTGTTACTCCAGATGGTGAAATATACCCTTGTCATCAATTTGTTGGCAACAAAGATTTTCTAATGGGTGATATATATAATGGAATGAGTAGTAATAAGATAGAAAAAGAGTTTAAAGAGGCACATATTTATAACAAACCAACATGCAGAGATTGCTGGGCTAAATTTTATTGTAGTGGCGGATGCCAAGCAAATAATTTTAATTTCAATGGAGATATGCATATTCCTTATGAAATTGGCTGCAAGATGCAAAAGAAAAGAATAGAATGCGCTATAGCTTTAAAAGCAAAAACTATGAATAATTAATTATATTTATCCAATATTGACTAATTAAGTTAATCATAATATAATTGTATTCATGAATAAGAAGCGGAGGGGGATAAAGATGAAAAACAAAAAAAGCACTATACTGTTTTTAATCAGTGTATTTGTTGTTGGAATATTAGCATATACTGGTTTCCAAGGGCTTAAAATAGGAGATTATAGGTTTAAACCATTCACTGAAACAATTAATAGAGGTTTAGATTTACAAGGTGGAATTTCTGTGTTAGAAGAAATTCAAGGGAAAAAAGTTTCTGACAAAGACATGAGTACAACAATTGAACTTATTACTATGAGGACCAATAAAATGGGAGTTAGCGAAACTCTAGTTGTTCAAGAAGGAAATAATAGAATCAGAATAGAAATACCAGGTAAATTCGATCAAAAGGAAGTCCTTGATACTGTTGCAAAATCAGGAGTGCTTAAATTTGTTGGACCTGATAAAGTTACTATTCTTACTGGAACAGAAGTAAAAGGTGCTTCTACGTCCATAAATCAGAATAATCAACCTGTTATAAATCTTGAACTTAATGAAGCAGGTAAGAAAAAATTTGCTGAAGCTACAAAGAAATTTTTAGGACAGCCAATTACTATTTTTATGGATGATGTTGAGTTAACTAGCCCTACAGTGAATGACGTCATTACAGATGGTAAGGCTGAAATTTCAGGAAAATATACCTTAGAAGAAGCTACAAGGCAAGCTCAAATTATAAAATCAGGAGCACTTCCTGTAACACTCAAAGCTGTTTCAGTTAAAACAGTTGGAGCTACTTTAGGTAAGAATGCATTGCCATTAAGTATGAAAGCTGGAGCTATAGGAATATTATTTATATTATTATTTATGCTATTATATTATAGAGCACCTGGAATAATTGCAGATATATCACTGATTTTATATGTGGTTTTGGTTCTTGGAACATTCTCAGCTCTTAATGTAACACTTACGCTGGCAGGCATAGCTGCATTCCTCCTTACAGTTGGTATGGCAGTAGATGCTAATGTTTTAATATTTGAGAGAATAAAAGAAGAGCTTAAAACTGGAAAATCAATAAAATCCGCTGTGGATTCTGGCTTTCATAAAGCGCTGTCATCAATACTAGATTCAAATATTACAACTATAATTGCTGCTATAGTTTTGTACACAGTAGGAACAGGAGCAGTTAAAGGATTTGCACTAACACTTATGATTGGTATAGCTTTAAGTGTATTTACGGCGTTTACTAGTACAAAATACTTATTAAAATTAGCGGTTGGAATGGGACTATTAAATAAAACATCTCATTTTGGTGTGAATAGGAACCCGGCCAAACCTTATAAAACATTTAAGATAGTTGAAAAAACTAAAATATGGTTTGCTATTTCTCTATTAATAATTTTAATAGGAATGGGAGCTATGGCGACAAAAGGACTAAACTTAGGTATAGATTTCAAAGGTGGTACAAAACTAGATATAAGTATGAATCAGAAATTTATTAAAGCAGATGTAGATAAAATAATTGATAAAAGCGCAAAGGGTGAGTATACATCTAAAACTGTAGATAATGGTAAAGATTTCGAAGTAATCGTTAGTGATGCTCTTTCTGCTGATGAAATAGCTGCTTTGGAAGATGAAATCAAAGCTGTATATAAATCTAGTGAATTTTCACAAAATTATATTGGAGGATCTATTGGTAGTGAATTAAAATCAAAAGCATTAATGGGTTTAATTGCTGCTACTATTTGCATGTTAATATATATAGGTATTAGATTCGAATTTAAATTCGGATTTGCAGCTGTAACGGCACTCGTACATGATATATTAATTACTCTTGGTGTATATGCAATATTTAGCATACCAGTAAATTCACCTTTTATAGCGGCTATTCTAACTATAGTCGGGTACTCAATTAATGATACTATCGTAGTATTTGACAGAATAAGAGAAAATAATAATGGCATGAAAAAGTCATCCATAGAAGATATTACGAATACAAGTATTACACAAACACTAGCAAGATCAATAAATACTGTTGCTACAACATTATTTACTATAGTTGCAGTATACGTGTTTGTACCAGCTATAAGAGAACTTAGTCTTCCACTAATAATAGGAATATTAGTTGGGTGTTATTCTTCAATCTTTATAGCAAGTCCTACTTGGGTACTGCTTAAAAAAAGAAGTAAGAAAGTATCAAAAAAATCAGTAGCTTAAGATTGTGGGAACTAATATAATAATAGAATTAGACGAAGAAGTATGACAAAATAATTACTTCTTCGTCTTTTTTATTATTTTTAAAAAAAAAATTTGTAAAATTATAAAATTTAAATTATACTTATTATGTTTCTATTAACTTTAAGGAGTGTTTATGGTGGATTATCACAAAAACATGCAAAAAACCAATAATTACTTTATAGATTATAATATGTATAATCCATTTTTGTTAAAGGGAATGGGAGCTGCATTATATAGAATTGTGAAAGCTATAAATAAAAGAGAAAAAATTGTTCTTTATGGTTTTTATGATTTGGATAGTATTACGGCAATTTCCGTACTTATGCTAGTGCTTAATTTTGTAAATGCTGATGTTGAGTATTTTATACCAAATGAGCCTTGCGAAAGTCGCGATCTACTAGAAAAAGATATAAATAGCCATATAAAGTATTTAGGACCAGGACTTATAATAACCTTAGGTTGTGGCATCAATTCATTAAGCGAAATAGAATCATGTAAGAAACTAGGTATTGATGTTATAGTGACGGATTTTCATAAGCCTATTAAACAATGTCCTGACGCTATAGTAGTGGACCCTAAACAAAGAGGTTGCAAGTACCCCTTTAAGGGCTTGGGAGCTTCAGGTATAGCCTTTAAACTCGCACAAGCTATATCTTTACACTATAAGATGAAATCCGTTAACAAATACCTGGACTTGGTAATGATTGGAACTGTTTCTAGTAAAACTAAGTTAAATAGTGAAAATAAAATAATTGCATTAGAAGGTATAAAACAGTTAAATTGTTCAAGTAATTATGGAATTTGTGCACTGAAAAAAACCCATAATATTATTAATATTAATGAGGATACAGTATCAAATTTAGCATTAAAAGTAATGCCTACTGTTAATCCCGTTGGAAGAATGGATAATGCTAAAATTGTGGTTGAGTTATTTATTACCACAGATAGTGCTAGAGCATTACAGATATCAAAGTACTTAGATAAGGAATTAAAAAACAGTCTAATAATTTAATGGAATCTTACATAGTTTTTGTGTTGCACATTGTTGCATGTACATAGCAATATAATATATAATTGTTAGTATAATGTATATTGACTAAACCAATAATAAAACAATGGTTTGTTTATTTTGATTTTATATTAGAGGGGGAATAATCGTGGATTTAAAAAAACATATTAGAATAATAGAGGATTTTCCGAAAAAGGGAATTAGTTTTAAAGATATAGCTACCTTATTACAAGATGGAGAAGCACTTAAATATACTATAGATGCTATGGCCGAATATTTAAAGGATAAAGAAATTGATATTATAGTAGGACCTGAGGCTAGAGGCTTTTTATTTGGTGTACCCGTGGCTTATGCTCTTGGTGCAGGCTTTGTGCCAGTAAGAAAACCTGGAAAGTTACCTTATGACACGCTGCAAGTAGAGTATGACCTTGAATATGGTTCAGATAGACTAGAAATTCATAAGGACGCAATAAAACCTGGCCAAAAGGTAGCAATAGTTGACGATTTGCTTGCTACTGGAGGTACAGTTGCAGCAGTGACAAAACTTGTAGAGCAAATGGGGGGAGAAGTTGTTTCTTTAAACTTTGTAATCCAGTTGACGGAACTTAATGGAAAAGATAAGTTAAAGGGCTATGATATAATGTCCCTTGTAAAGTATGATATTTAATTAAATTCTACTGTGCTTATAAATTTAAATTGCAAAGTTCTACACAATATTATATAATATTAGTAAAAAGTATCGGCTGGTTAATAAAACCAGCCTTTGATTTTAGGAGTGTAAAAGCCATGCTGGAAAAATTGCTATATAAAATTGAAAATAACTGTAATTCTGTAGATAAAGACCTTATTATTAAAGCCTTTGATTTTTCTTATGCTGCCCATAAAGAGCAAAAGAGAGAATCAGGTGAGCCGTATATTGTGCATCCACTGGAAGTTGCCTGTATCTTAGCAGAAATGGGGCTTGATACAAGTACAATTGTTGCAGGATTACTTCATGATGTAATTGAAGATACAGTATATACTTTTGAAGATGTAAGCAGAGAATTTAATATAGAAATAGCAAATTTAGTGGAGGGCGTAACTAAGCTTGGTCAAATAAAATATAAGACTAAGCAAGAAGAACAAGCGGATAACATTAGAAAAATGCTATTAGCTATGGCAAAGGATATTAGGGTTATCCTTATTAAACTTGCAGATAGACTTCATAATTTGCGTACTTTAAAATATATGCCAGTAGCAAATCAAAAGCAAAAAGCAAAAGAAACATTGGATATTTATGCCCCTCTAGCCCACAGACTTGGGATGTCTAAAATTAAATGGGAACTTGAAGATTTAGCACTAAGGTATTTAAACCCAAATGAATATTATAATTTAGTAAGAAAAATAGCAGAAAAAAGAGTTGAGCGAGAAGAAAATATAAATAATATAATAGTAGATTTAAAATTTAATTTAGATATGGTTGGAATAGAAGCTGATATTGATGGTAGACCAAAACATTTTTATAGTATATACAGAAAAATGGCGTCTAAAAACAAGACAATAGATCAAGTTTTTGATTTAACTGCAATTAGAATTTTAGTTAATGATATTGGGAACTGCTACGCTGCGTTAGGTATAGTGCACACGGTTTACAAGCCAATTCCGGGAAGATTTAAAGACTACATTGCTATGCCAAAACCAAATATGTATCAATCATTGCATTCAACTGTAATAGGACCTCATGGTAAACCTTTCGAAATTCAAATTAGAACCTATGAGATGCATAAAACTGCTGAATATGGTATTGCAGCTCACTGGAAGTATAAACAGAGTACACAGGAAAGTGAAAATGAAAATTTTGATTCTAAATTTTCATGGCTCAAGGATATTTTAGAATGGCAAGGAGAAACCTTTGATGCAGAAGAATTTTTGGAAGGGTTTAAAATTGATTTATTTTCAGATGAAGTGTTTGTATTTACGCCCAAGGGAAGGGTTATTAATTTGCCTATTGATGCAACGCCAATTGATTTTGCTTATAGAATTCATACGGACATAGGGAATAGGTGTATGGGAGCAAAAGTAAATGGAAGAATGGTACCACTGGAATATCATTTAAAAACAGGAGAAATAGTTGAGGTTGTAACTTCAAGTGCACCTAAAGGTCCAAGTATTGATTGGCTTAATATTACAAAAAGCAATCAAGCTAAAAGTAAGATTAAATCTTGGTTTAAGAAAGCAAAAAAGGATGAGAGTATTGAAAAAGGAAAAGAATTATTAGAAAGAGAATCTAAGAGACAAGGATATAATTTTGGTGAAATTGCAAAGGGTGAAGCAATAGAAAAAATTTATAAAAGACATAATTTTAGAACTTTAGATGATTTATTTGCTTGTGTTGGAGTGGGAGATATTATGTCTCCGACTATAGTTAATAGACTTAGAGAGGTTTTTGAAAATAAAAATAAACCAGATGATTTGACCATAGAAGATATTGAACAAAAGATAACTAAAAGTGGAAGTAAAGATGAGAAAAAGCAAGTGGATTTTTCGGGTTTAATAGTCAAGGGCCTTGGCAATGTGCTTGTGCGTTTTGCTAAATGCTGTAATCCTGTTCCAGGTGACAAAATAATAGGATATATAACCAAGGGACGTGGAGTTTCAGTTCATAGATGTGACTGTAAAAACATTGAAAACTTAATAAACAATGAAATAAATAAAGTTGTTGAGGTAAGTTGGGGAAATAGTGAGGGAAAAGGATATGTTACTGAAATTCAGATTAGAGCAGATGATAGGTATGGTTTGTTATCCGATATAATGGAGGTAATAACATTAACAAAAACGCAGTTATACTCAATTAATGCAAAAACCTCAAAAGATAATGTGGCTTTAATAAATATAAAGCTTAGGATAATTGATATAGAGCATTTGAAAGAATTACAAAAGAAAATCACTAAATTATCTGGTGTAATAGAGGTTTATAGAATAAAAAACTAAGGCAATAAAATTATTCTATTTAAGAGAGGGATATTTATGAGAGCAGTGGTACAAAGAGTTAAATCATCAAAGGTTGAAGTTAACGGTGAATTAGTTAGTGAAATAGGTTTTGGATTAAATGTTCTTCTTGGAATATGCGAAGAAGACACAGAAGAAGATATAAAATTCTTAAAAGATAAGATATTAAACCTTAGAATTTTTGAAGAGAATGAAAAAATGAATAAATCCTTAATAGATGTAGGGGGAGAAATGCTTGTGGTTTCTCAATTTACACTTTATGGAGATTGTAGAAAAGGTAGAAGACCTAATTTTATGAGAGCACTTGGTGGAGAAAAAGCAGAAGTATTATATTTGGAATTTGTTAAACAGTGCGAAGATATATTAGGTGAAGTTAAGACTGGGAGTTTTGGTGCGGATATGCAAGTTTTCATTCAAAATGATGGACCAGTAACCTTGCTTTTAGAGAGTAAAAAAGATTTCTAGGAGGTTTAAAATGGAAATAAAAAAACTCGTTACAGGAATATATGGATCAAACTGTTACATTGTAATGGATGAGAAGACCAAGGAAGCTGTGGTTTTAGACCCTGGTGGAGATGTGGATGATATAGCTCGCGCTATCAATAATATGGGTGCTAGTGTAAAGTATATTCTTTTGACCCACGGTCATCTAGATCATACAACAGGTGTAGCGGAGCTTAAGACCATTACAAAGGCAACTGTATGTATAAGTAAATTAGACGATGATTTAATAACTAAGGGAGAGCATTTATTTGGTCCTCTCATCAAAGGTGGAGCTGATAAATTAATAAAACAGGGTGATATAATAAAAATAGCGAACTTAGAGTTTGCTTGCATAGATACACCAGGTCATACACCAGGTGGTATGTGCTTTTTAGTTCAAAATTGCGTTTTCACTGGAGATACTCTTTTTGCAGGTTCAATTGGAAGAACAGATTTTTCAGGAGGTGATTTTGGCAGTATAATTACTAGTATAAAATCAAAACTATTAACTCTGCCTTGCGATACTATTGTGTATCCTGGTCACGAACAAATTAGCACAATAAATAGTGAAAAATTAAATAATCCCTTTTTACAGGATTAATGAAGGGTTTAGGGAAAAAAACATATTCTATGTTTCATTAAGGAGTTAAAATGATAAAGGTAAAGTTAAATAATTCAAAATACAATTATGATGTATATCAAATCATAAATTTATTCTACCTATTTCCGGAAATTAAATTTGTAGAGGAAGATTATGATTTTAATATTGAAGTTAAGGATGATGTAATAGAAATACATTTCCAGGCTGAATGTTATGAGTACAAAATTAATAAGGTTTATAAGATTAAGGAAGAAGTTAAAAAAGCTGTTTTTTTATATTTTTCAAAAAATGCAACTAGTGTGCTTCCTTGGGGTACTTTAATAGGAATTAGACCTTCTAAAAGAGCTCTAGAGAGGTTACAAGAGGGTGCAACTGATGAAGCTATCATAGCTGAGTTCAAAGATAAAAATGTTGCGAGAGAAGATAAGGCGAGACTTTGTATTGATGTTGCAAAGTTTGAGCAAAATATTGTTAACACAAAGAAAGATAACATAAGTGTTTATATTGGTATGCCATTTTGTCCCACAAGGTGTTTATACTGTTCTTTTACCTCAAATCCTATTAACAGTTGTAAAACAGTAGTGGATCCTTATCTTAAGGCTCTGTCACATGAGATAGAGAGTATAAGTACATATATTAAAGATAAACATCTAAATATTGAATGTGTATATTTTGGAGGTGGAACTCCCACGTCTGTAAATAATGAGCAGTTTGAAGGTATAATGCAGTCTATATACGAAGCTTTTATTGTAGGCAATAAAGTGAAGGAATTCACAGTAGAATGTGGAAGACCAGACAGTATAACCTTTGAAAAGTTAACGACTATGAAAAAATATGGAGTACATAGAATAAGTATTAATCCTCAAACTATGAACGAGGATACCTTAAAACTAATCGGCAGGAATCATTCTGTAGCTAGCGTTTCTGAAAAATTTAATATGGCTAGAGACCTTGGTTTTGATGATATAAATATGGATTTAATAGTAGGACTTCCCGGGGAAAAAATTTCACATGTAATAAAAACTTGCCATGAAATATCTAAAATTAAACCTGATAGCATTACAATTCATGGACTATCAATAAAAAGAGGTTCAAAACTTCATGAGTGTATGCTTAATGATTATAAGTTTGAAGTTCCTTGCCAAGAAGAATTAAATAAAATGTATCAGCAAACTGTAGAGCTATCCAAAACACTTCATATGGAACCCTATTATATGTATAGACAGAAAAATATGGTAGGTAACATGGAAAACATAGGATATAAAACACCTGGTAAAGAAGGAATATACAATATTCAAATGATTGAGGAAAAACAAACAATCATTGCACTTGGTGCAGATGCAGTTTGCAAGGTTGTTTTTTTAGAAGAGAACAGGCATGAAAGATTTGCCAATGTGAAAGATGTTAGAGAGTATATAAAACGAATAGATGAGATGATTGAAAGAAAAATAGCATTGTTAGATACACTTTATAATTAGAAATCAGTCAAGGGGAGGAATAAAATGAATATTCAAGCGCCTAAGGGAACTAAAGATATGTTACCAGAGTATGCTTATAAATGGCAGTATGTAGAAAATTTATTTAAACGATTATGTTCTGTATATGGGTGCAAGGAAATTAGAACACCTATGTTTGAAAATACTGAACTGTTTATAAGAGGAGTAGGAGAAACTACAGATGTGGTACAAAAGGAAATGTACACTTTCGAGGACAAGGGTGGAAGAAGCATTACACTAAAGCCAGAGGGGACAGCTCCTGCAATAAGAGCTTTTATAGAACATGGTCTTTTCAATGAGGTTCAACCTACAAAGCTGTATTATTTTACTCCATGTTTCAGATATGAAAAAATGCAAAAGGGAAGATTTAGGGAACATCATCAGTTTGGAGTTGAAGTTTGTGGTTCTAAGGAAGCTTCTGTTGATGCTGAGGTAATTAGCTTTGTTATGAGAATATATAGTGAGCTTTCTATAAAAGGTGTTCAACTTAAAATTAACAGTATGGGATGTCCGGTTTGTAGAAAAAAATATAATGAGGCATTAAAATTATTTTTAGAGCCTAAACTTGATGAGCTTTGTGGAACTTGTGTAAGCAGATTTGAAAAGAATCCACTTCGAATTCTGGACTGTAAAGTAAATAGTTGTAAGGAAATAGTTAAAGATGCACCAATTATATCGGATTACATATGCGAGGAATGTGGTACTCACTTTGAAAGTTTAAAAAAATATCTTAAGATTATGGATATAGACTATGAAGTTGATTCACATATAGTAAGAGGACTTGACTATTACAGCAAGACTGTATTTGAAGTGCTTGACAAAAATGGAATCGCCCTTTGTGGTGGTGGAAGATATGATAATTTAATTAGTGAAATAGGTGGACCAGATATGCCATCGATGGGTTTTGGTATGGGAATAGAAAGACTATTAATGTCTCTAGAAGAAAATGGTATAGAAATTCCTAAAGAGAATTACATGGAACTTTATATTGGTTCAATGAACGCGGAATCAAAAAATCAAGCAATTAAATTAGTAAACAGTTTACGAGCAAAGGGAATCAAGTGTGAATGTGATCATATGGAACGTAGTGTAAAAGCACAAATGAAATACGCTAATAAAATCGGAGCTTCTTTTACAATTATTTTAGGTGAGGATGAAACTCAAAGTAGAAACGCTAAGATAAAAAGAATGTCTGATGGACAACAGTTTGAAATTAACTTAGACAACTTAGAAGAAATAGTTAACATAGTTAATGATTAAGGTTTTAGGGAGGAATGAAATAAGATGGCAGAAGCATTAGAAGGCTTAAAGAGAACGAATATGTGTGGAGATCTTCGAGAAGAACACATATTAAATGAAGTAACAGTAATGGGCTGGGTCCAAAGAAAAAGAAATTTAGGTGGCCTTGTTTTTATCGATTTAAGGGATAGAACGGGACTTCTACAGTTAGTATTTGGAGAGGAAATAAATAAAGAAGCTTTTGTAAAGGCTGATTTAGTAAAATCAGAGTACTGCATTGCTGTAACTGGTGAAATTATTAAAAGGCAAGATCCCAATAATAATATGCCAACTGGGCAAGTAGAACTTCAAGGGAAAAATATAAAGATATTATCCGAATCAGAAACTCCTCCTATCTATATTAAAGAAAATTTAGACGCATCAGAAAATGTTCGTCTAAAATATAGATATCTTGATTTAAGAAGACCAGACATGCAAAAAATATTTATGATACGTCATAAAGCGTCTAAAGTTGTTAGAGACTTTTTAGACGAGAATGGATTTTTAGAAATAGAAACACCTATGCTTACAAAAAGTACTCCTGAGGGAGCTCGTGACTATTTAGTTCCTAGTAGAAATTATCCTGGAATGTTCTATGCACTTCCACAATCACCACAACTTTTCAAACAATTATTAATGGTGTCTGGATATGATAAGTACTTCCAGATAGCAAGATGTTTTAGAGATGAAGATTTAAGAGCAAATAGACAACCAGAGTTTACACAAGTAGATATAGAAATGTCCTTTGTTGAGGAAGATGATGTCATAGCCATAAATGAAGCTTTGATTAAAAAATTATTTAAAGAAGTAGTAAATGAAGATGTTATGCTTCCTATAAAAAGAATAACTTACAAAGAAGCTATGGATAAATATGGATCAGACAAACCAGATCTAAGATTTGGAATGGAAATAATTGATATTACTGAAGAAGCACGTGAATGTGAATTTGTAGTATTTAAAGGTGCAATTGATAATGGTGGGTCAGTAAGGGCTATAGTGGTTAAAAATGCTGCAGATATGGGCAGAAAGAAATTAGACAAATTAGGTGAATTTGTTAAGACGTACAAAGCAAAAGGCCTTGCCTATATTGCATGTAAAGAAAATGAAATTAAATCTCCTATATCCAAGTTCTTAAATGAGGTGCAAATGCAAGCTATCTTAAACAAGGTAGAGGCAAAGACTGGAGATTTAGTACTAATAGTGGCTGACAAAGATAATATTGTACTACAAGCATTAGGTGCATTAAGATTACAGGTAGCAAAAGAACTTGAAATTTTAAAAGATAATGTGGAATTTAACTTTGTATGGGTTACACAATTTCCACTAGTAGATTATAACGAAGATGAAAACAGATTTGTAGCAGCACACCATCCTTTCACAATGCCAATGGATGAAGATTTGCAGTATTTAGAATCAGATCCAGGTAGAGTTCGTGCAAAAGCTTATGATATTGTGCTAAATGGCGAAGAATTAGGTGGAGGAAGCATAAGAATACATGATTCTAAGTTACAAGAAACTATGTTTAAAGTCTTAGGGTTTACCCAGGAGAAAGCATGGGAAAGATTTGGATTTTTACTTGAATCATTTAAATATGGACCACCACCACACGGCGGACTTGCTTTTGGATTAGACAGAATTGTAATGTTCTTGGCTGGAACTGAAAATATTAAAGATGTAATAGCTTTTCCTAAGAATCAAAATGCTTACTGTCCAATGTCTGAAGCGCCAAATATGGTTGACGATAAACAACTACAAGAACTTGGAATTACAAAATCAGAGGTAAAGAAGTAATATATTAAAATAAACTATTTTAATTTTTATCTTGATTTGTATAAATTGTGATGATATAATTAAAATAGTACCTATACGGGGTATAGTAACTTATAATATAACCTATGGGAGTGGTAAAATGACAAATGGAAATGATATATCAATGGATGAACAATTAGTTCGAGATATTAAAATTAGATTGAGGAAAATTGAAGGTCAAGTTAAAGGTATAGAAAAGATGGTAAATAGTGAAACTTGTTGTAAGAATATACTGGTGCAAGTGGCCGCAGTACGTTCTGCTATGACTAAGGTTGGTGGGCTAGTTTTAGAAAGATATACTAAAAATTGTCTTATACATGAAGACGATCCTATTGAAGAAGAAAAAATCCAAGAATTAGTCTCAACTTTTCTTATGTTTTTAAAATAAAAAATAAAGAAGTAAAATTTGATATCAAATTTTACTTCTTTATTTTTTTTATTTTCTTTATTTTCTTTAAAATTGTACTAATAGAAGATACAAAAACTATCCCAATTGCAATAGCACCTGCATTAAATAAGGTTACAACACCTTTAGATAGGGATGCATCAAAGTTCCCCTTTACTGCTTCAAGGGTAGTATAATACATTCCACTACCAGGGACAAGAGGTATAATTGCTAAGATTATAAATATTGTAACAGGACTCTTCCGGAGTCTTGCCATTATTTCTGAGTAAATACTCCCAACCAGGGAAGCAACAAATAATGAAAAGACTAAGGAAGGTTGAAGTTTTCCTATGAGAAGATAAGTAAACCAACTGAGCCCCCCGCCAATTGATCCTATAATTAAGTTTTTACCTCTTATATTAAAGAGTACTCCAAAACCTAGCGAACTTAAAAAAGCATAAAACGAACTAAGGATCATATTGAACCACCTCCAAATATCAACACCCATATTTTAAAAACTATACTTGTGCCTGCAGCTATTGCCATTGCTGTGAAAAGAGCCTCTATAGATCTTGATACACCAGAAACTAGATCACCTGCAATAGTATCCCTTATGGCGTTTGTTATGGAAATACCCGGGACTAGTATCATTATAGATCCTATTATTATAGTATCCATATTACCTACAAAATTTAAGGAAGTAGCTATAAGGGCTATGAGGGCAGCTAGAGCTCCACTAAGCATATTTTTTAGAAAACCATTTACATCTAATTTGTCTAAGGAGCCACTTAAAGTATTTATAAGAGCTCCAATTAGAAATGCTACTAAAAAGTCTTTATAATTTCCACCAAAAAGTATGGCGAAAGAACCACAAGATAAAGCAGCAAAAAAAGTTGTAGTTTTTTGGGAATAAGCGGGCAAAGTGTTAATATAAGCAAGTTCTTTTCTCATATCCTCCATAGATAGTGGATTTAAAACTATTTCTCTAGACAGACTATTTATCATAGAAACCTTACGAAGATTAAATGTTCTAGTATTTATTCTTTTAACTAATGAAATGGTTTGATTTTCACTATTAGTTATAGAAACCATAATACCAGTAGGAGTAACAAAGCTTTCAGTAAGTGGTATGCCATAGGATTTACATATCATAATAATTGTTTGCTCTACCCTATAAGTTTCTCCGCCATTTTCTAAGATGATTTGACCAGCTTCAGCAGCTACATGAATGATATCATCAATATGCATTTAATCTCCTTTCAGTGTTTAATTCTAATTTTTTAAGATATAAAATAATAAAAATTTCACTATTAGTATATACCATAAATAGGCCAAAGTATTATTTGTTAGAAAATTAAGTTATTTAATATATTTAGGTTGATATAAATCATAATAAATTTTATAATGTAATTACAATATACATTTTTTTATGTTGAATTATTATTACAGGAGTTAATTTAAAAATGAGAGGAAGGGTATGAATATGACAGAGTACTTAAAAAACAGCGATTTAGCAATTTACGATATTATTAAAGAGGAGAATACAAGACAAGAGGATCATATTGAGCTAATTGCTTCTGAAAATTTTGTTAGTAAAGCTGTAATGGAAGCTAATGGTTCTATATTGACTAATAAATATGCAGAAGGCTATCCTGGTAAAAGGTATTATGGCGGTTGTGAGGTAGTTGATAAGGCCGAAAATTTAGCCCGAGATAGAATAAAAGAACTTTTTGGAGCAGAACATGCTAATGTACAGCCCCATTCAGGTTCACAAGCTAATATGGCGGTTTATTTTTCTGTTCTAAAACCAGGGGATACAATACTAGGCATGAATTTGAGCCATGGGGGACACTTGACTCATGGAAGTAAAGTGAACTTTTCCGGCATATTATATAACGTTATTCCTTATGGAGTTAATTTAGAAACCGAGACTATAGATTATGAAGAAGTACGAGCACTAGCTAAAAAACATAATCCTAAAATGATAGTTGTTGGAGCAAGTGCCTACCCAAGAGCTATAGACTTTGCAGCTTTTAGAGAAATTTGTGATGAAGTAGGAGCATTAATGTTTGTAGATATGGCTCATATAGCAGGACTTGTTGCAACAGGTGCTCATAAGTCGCCAGTTCCATATGCTGATTTTGTTACCACAACTACCCATAAAACATTAAGAGGACCTAGAGGTGGAGCGATTCTATGTAAAGAAAAATATGCAAAACAAATAGATAAGTCAATTTTTCCAGGTATGCAAGGTGGACCATTAATGCATACTATAGCAGCTAAAGCTGTTTGCTTTGGAGAAGCCCTTAAGCCAGAATTTAAAATTTACATTGAACAAGTAGTTAAAAATGCAAAAGTCCTAGGACAAGAACTTCTAAAATATGATTTTAAACTAGTGTCTGGTGGTACGGATAACCATTTGTTACTTATAGAATTAACAAATAAAAACATAACAGGTAAAGAAGCTGAAAAACTATTAGACCTTGTAGGTATTACAGTAAACAAAAACACTGTACCAAATGAAACATTAAGCCCATTTGTTACAAGTGGTATAAGAATTGGAACACCGGCTGTAACTACAAGAGGATTTAAAGAAGCAGAAATGAAAATCATAGCTGAGCTTATGAATGAGACTATAGAAAATAGAGAAGGGGATTTGGGAGCAATTAGAGAAAAAGTAATTAAGTTATGTAGTAAATTTCCAATGTATTAGAAATAAAAAAATATTATATTAAGTACATCTGCTTCGGCAGGTGTTTTTTTTAGATAGCAAGTAGAAACTGCAAACATATAGGGGGTGTACATTTATGAAAAACCAAATAAATAATGAATTAATGGAAGTACTAAACATATTCCAACAGGCTTATATACAAAGAGATACAAAGGAAATAGATAATTTCATGGATGCATTATTTGATAAAAATGAAAATGTAATTATTGTTGGCACAGGTGGTCATGAATTATGTATAGGGTATGAGGACGTTAAAGATATATTTATAGGCGACTTTGAGTATTGGGGAGATTTAAGGATTAATGCTGATGACTCTACTATAATACCACTTGGAAACACTGCTCTAATTTATACTACAGGTACAGTTAAATATTCTTTTGATAGTAAAAGTGAGACTTATACACGTTACTTAGGTTCTATTAAAAAGTATTTTGATGGAGTTTCTCTTAATAGTAAAAAATCTAACAATGTGAAATTAACTGAAATTAATTGGACTTTATCTCATTTATTAAGTCAGAGAGATAATCTTGAAAGAAGTTATTTGTGGGATTTACGTGTTTCTTTTGTGCTGATAAAAAAAGAAACAAGATGGATTATAAAGCAAATGCAATTTTCACTACCGGTAGTTGGGCACATGCCAGATATAAGAATAAATAATAGTGGTAATCATGATCTAAATAATTTTAACAATGAAACAAAAAAAATGAAGGAATTTTCTGTTAACAATACCCGGAGGTATAATGATGAAATAGTATTGCTTATAAAAGATTTTAATAAGCAATACTTGGATATGAATATTGATATAAATAAAATAGCAAATAAATATTTTGCTGTAAATAATCCATTAATTGTTAACACAGATAAATACACCTATTGTAATCAAAAGGAAATTATAAAATTAATAGAAAATCATAGAATGTGCTATGATGAAATGACATTAGACTATGAAAACTGTTTGATTAATTCCAATGAAGATGTGGTTTGGGTAGTTTCTCACGGTACCATGAAAAAAGTAATTTCTGAAAGTAGTTCCTTTGTAAATGCTATAAATACAATCGAAAATATATTCACAACAGATTTAAAAGATAAGGATAAGCTTTTTAATATAAGAAGAATAATTGCTGGAACTTTCAAGGAAAATGCTAAAGGTGAAGAATATATTTGGCCATTTAGGTTTGAAGCAGTGATTATTAGAGAAAAAGATAATTGGGTATTTAAATATCTTCAATTCTCACTTCCTTTTGATTGGAGTCTTGAAGGTAAGACAGATTCAGCTTCCATATTAGAAAAGAACATTTGAACGAATACGAGAAGGGACATATTATACATGTATAACATATCCCTTATCCCTTATTGTATTTTATATAAGGCTATATTTTTAAATTTCCATAATAATGGGAAGGATAATTGGTCTACGCTTCGTTTTCTCATATAAATACCGTTCTATGGCTTTTTTCATATTAGATTTTAATACATACCATTCGATAATTTTATTGTCTAAGCACTTAGTAAGTTCTATTCTAACAATCTCATTTACTTCATGTATTAATTCGTCGGATTCCTTTGCATATACAAATCCACGAGTTATTATATCAGGCCCTGCAATAATACTATAAGATTGCCTGTCTAATGTAACAACTACGGTTAGCATACCATCTTCTGCTAAGTGTTTTCTATCTCTAAGTACTACATTTCCAACATCCCCAACGCCAAGACCATCTACAAATACAGCTCCAGTGTGTACCCTACCCGACACTTTAGCTTCCTCTCTTGTGAGTTCTAAAACCTGACCTGTTTCAATAGTAAATATATCTTTATCCTGCATACCTAATTCTTGTGCAAGCTTTGCATGGCGCCTTAAATGTTTGTATTCACCATGAACTGGCATAAAGTATTTAGGGTGAACTAATGCGTGAATTAATTTTAATTCTTCCTGGTAGGCGTGACCAGACACATGTATTTCTTCTAAATCTCCATAAACTACTTCTGCCCCTTTTTTGAATAATTCGTTGATTACTTTAGATATTACTTTCTCATTGCCTGGAATTGGTGATGCAGAAATAATAAATAAGTCATTTGGTTCGATAGTCAATTTTCTATGAGTACCGAAAGCCATTCGAGCAAGGCCTGCCATAGGTTCACCTTGACTTCCAGTAATTATTATTGTAATTTGTTCACTAGAGTAATTACGAATATCATCTACACCTATAATGTAACCTTCTGGTATATTAAGATAGCCAAGGTCTATAGCTAATTGGGAGATGTTCTCCATACTTCTTCCAATAAAAACAATTTTTCGGTTATATTTCACAGAAGCATCTGCAATTTGCTGCATTCTATGAATATTTGAAGCAAAAGTGGCTACAATAACTCTTCCAGACCCATTTGAAATTATTTTAGTTAGAGTCTTTCCTATAGATTTTTCTGATATTGTATGACCTTTTCGTTCCACATTTGTGCTGTCAGCCATAAGAAGAAGTACGCCCTCTTTGCCTAAATTTGATATGCGCTCTAAATCCATGACTAATCCATCAATGGGAGTATAGTCAATTTTAAAATCACCAGTATGGAGTATTACGCCAAGTGGTGAGTGAATTGCAATAGCACAGGAATCAGCTATACTATGAGTAACACGCATAAATTCAATTTTTAAATTTTGAAGTTCTATTATATCACCAGCAATTACATTGTGAAGTTCACAATCAGATAATATATTGTGTTCTTTTAGTTTGTTTTCTACTATTCCTAAGGTTAGCCTAGTACCATAAATAGGTACATTCAATTGTTTTAGAATGTATGGCAATGCGCCTATATGATCTTCATGTCCATGAGTTAAGAAAATACCTTTTACCTTTTGAGCATTATTTTTTAAATAAGTTATATCTGGAATTACTAAATCTACACCGTACATTTCCTCATCAGGAAAGGAAATACCACAGTCTATAACAATGATTTCATCCCCGTATTCAATAGCCGTTATATTTTTACCAATTTCACCAAGGCCTCCTAAAGGGATAACCTTTAAACTTTCCTCATATTTCACTAAATACACCCTTTCATTTATATTATTTATATTAATATCATTTTCTTTATTTTGCCACTATTTAAGAAATTAATACTTTTCTCAAGAATTTTTTAATGCGTTACTTATATGGAATGAGTACTTTAAAGCAAGCATATACATAAGTATGGGAGATAGGCAATGCTGAAGGGAGTACTTTATGATACCAGAAAATTATCTAGAAAAAATTTACTCGGGCTTTCTTGGGATGAATATAGGTATTAGACTTGGTGCTCCAGTAGAACCAGGCATTTGGACCTATGAAAGAATAGTAGAGACTTATGGAAATATAACTGGTTACATAAAAGATTTTATAAATTTTGGGGCGGATGATGATGTTAATGGGCCAGTGTTTTTTTTAAGAGCTCTATATGATGAAGGAATTCATAAGGAACTTGATCCAGAGCATATAGCAAATGCATGGCTTAACTATGCAAGGGACGGGGTTGGGATGTTTTGGTGGGGCGGCTACGGTATTAGTACTGAGCATACAACCTATTTAAATTTGAAAAATGGAATTCCAGCACCTAAATCTGGTTCGAAAGAGCAAAATGGTAAAATATTATCAGAGCAAATAGGTGGGCAAATATTTATTGATACTTGGGGTTTAGTGATTCCAAATGATATAGAAAGAGCTGCAAGGTTTGCAAGAGCAGCTGCCAGCGTATCTCATGATGGGGATGGCTTAAATGGAGCAGCTTTTATAGCTGCATGTATTTCTAAGGCTTATGTAACTTGTGATGTAGAAGAAATAATAGGTGCTGGGCTTTCAGTAATATCAGAAGACTCAACTTATGCAAAAGTTACAAGGGCAGTATTAGATTTCTATGAAAAGGAGCCAGAAGATTTTAGAGCTTGCAGGAAATACCTAGAAGAAAACTGGGGCTATGATAAATACGCGGGAGTATGTCATATCATTCCTAATGCAGGAGTATGTGTACTTTCTCTTCTTTATGGGAAGGGAGATTTCAACCGTACTGTAGAAATAGCTACTATGTGCGGATGGGATACAGATTGTAATGCGGGGAGTGTGGGGACTATTATGGGAGTAGCTGGTGGAATATCAGGAATTGGAACACATTATAAAACGCCTATAAATGATAGTGTAGTGCTGTCAGGAATATCAGGGTATTTAAATATCTTGGATATACCAAGTTATGCAAAGGAATTATGTTTACTTGGTTATAAGCTTGCAGGGGAAGAAGCACCAGAAAATTTAAAGAGTGACTTTGTGGAAGGTGAGATTTATTTTGATTTTGAGCTTAGTGGTTCTACTCATAATATGAGAGTATCAGATCCTTTTTATTGCAGCATAAAAAATACTGCCGACAAAGCATGCAAAGGCAGAGGTTCTCTTGAAGTATTATTTGATAGTATGGAAAGAGGCAAAAATTGTAAGATATTCTATAAACCTTTTTACAGAAGAGTAGATTTTAGCGACGAAAGATATAGTCCTGTATTTTCTCCAACAGCATATTCTGGTCAAACAGTTTCAATGATGGTATATGCAGAAAGATGGAATGGAGAAAGCATTTGTCTGTCGCCATATGTGAGAAATACACACACAAAAGAAGATGTGACTATTATGTGTGTGGTTATTAAAGACGAAGAGTGGATAAATATTAGCTTTACAATTCCAGACCTTGAAGGCGCAGTGGTAGATGAAGTTGGAATAATTCTAGAAGGAAATTCACCATCGAAAAACAAAGACCTTGGAAGACTATTTATTGATGAATTTAAAATATTTGGAAAATCCTCTTATAGTATAGATATAAAAAAACAGAAAAAAGAATTCGGATCAATTACTCCTTTTTCTCATAATCAAGGGGCGTGGAGCATAGAAGAAAATTATATGGAATCAATCACTATAGATCATGCAGAAGCCATGACAGGAAACTATTTTATGAAAGATGTATGTATTAAGGGAATAATCATACCTGAAAATGGAGATAGTCATCTAATTTCTGCTAGAGTTCAAGGAGCACTAAGAGGTTATTATGCTGGTTTTGATAAAAAGGATAGAGTTTCTATTCTTTTAAATAATAAGTCTATTAGTAGAATAGCTTCCACAGAATTTAAATGGGAATACGGAAAAGAGTATGTCTTAGAGCTTAAGGTACAAGGAGTGGAAATAGAGTTATCAATAGATAATGTAAAAATACTAAAGGTAGTTGATGAAACTTTAAGTTATGGTATGGTAGGGTATGCAAAATATTCAATGGGGAGAACCCTATTTGGGAATCTAACTGTTGAGGAGTTATAAAAGGAGCTTAAAATAATGTTGTGTAGAAATGATTTAATAAATAATAGGGCTCTTGCCTATGATAAAGCTTTAGGTGCTTTGGCAGGTTTAGCTATTGGAGATTCTTTTGGGGATGCATCAAGAAAGCAAGATAACCAACTACGATATGGAATAACCACAGATTTTAATAAAGAAGCTTCTTTAAGTACGGATGATACAGAATTTGCACTTCTTACTGCAAAGATATTAATAGAATGTGAAGGAAGCCTATCAAGCGCAGAGGTTGTTAAAGGCTGGATGGAAAATGTAGCATCGCAAAATGAGTTTCCAAGAGGTGGAGCCAGTGAAATACAAGCAGCAAGAAACCTTAATAGAGGTATATTACCTCCTTACTCAGGAGAATATAATCCATATCATAACAGCGATGGAGCAGCTATGAGAATTGCACCTATAGGGATTATATGTGCTGGTGATTCAGAAAGAGCAGTAGTGTTAGCCAATATAGATGCATGCATAAGTCACTTTAGAGAAGGTATATGGGGAGCACAAGCAGTAGCAGTTGCCGTTTCAATTGCCATGGTGGATGGAACTATAGATGAAATAATTGAGGCTTCTTTCAAGGCAATCCCAGAAGATTCATGGCTTTTTTACTCAATGAAAAAGGCAGTAGAAATTGTAGATAATGCCAAAGGTGAATTTATGGATGCTTGGATGCCTTTACATGATGAAATCTGGACTATTTACAAAGCATCAGTTCCCGAAGCAATAGCTGCAGCTTTTGGAGTACTTAAACTTGTAAATAGAGACTTCAAAACGGGTTTGATTGCTGCTGGTAATTTTGGAAGAGATGCAGACACTATTGCAGCTATTGTAGGATCAATACTTGGGGCTAAATATGGATTTTCACAAATTCCAGAAAGCTGGGTTGAAAAAACAAGATATCCTTCTGGAACTTGCCTTTCATTTACGAAGGGGTTAGATATAAAAGAAGTTGCTCAAAAGCTTAGTGATTTGATAATATGAATTAGGGGGACCCGTTTTTAGGTCCCCTTAATTCATATTTTACTTAGAGTTACAAAACATTGCATAGATTGTATTTCATGGTATAATGTTATAAAATATATGTTGTGAGTAAACAAATGAGGGGGTGGAAAATGCATTTTTCTAAAAATATAAAAACTTATTATTGGTATTCGACTTTTGCAGAATTATTAATATTAGGGCCTATACTAGTGTTATTTTTAATTGCAAAGGGTCTATCCTTTACTGAAATTATGGTACTTCAATCTATTTCAGCCATAGGTATGGTTTTATTTGAGGTGCCAACAGGAGTAGTTGCAGATAAAATTGGGAGAAAAGAGAGTATCCTTATAGGAGCACTTCTTTGGGCAATAAGTCTTGTATTTTATATAGTGGGTAAAAGCTTCCCTATGTTTATATTAGCAGAAGTAATTTTTAGTTTAGGTGCAACTTTTAAATCTGGTGCGGACAACGCTCTAATATATGATTCCCTAAAAATAATGGGAAGAGAAAAGGAATTTCAAAACATAGAAGGAAAAGCTAGATCTAATGCACTATATGCAAGTGCGGTAGGCTCAATAATAGCTGGATTTGTATATGAAATGAATACGAATCTCCCATTTATAATTTCAGTGGTATTTATGTTAGTAACCATCATTATAGCGCTGAAATTTAAGGAACCACCAATTGAAGGTAAAATAGGCAAATTTGGCATTAATTATATGCAACAAATAAAAGAAAGTGGTAAGTTTATATTATCTAATGAGAAAATTAAGGCAATAATAATTTTTACTATGATGTTTTTTATTTTTTATAAAACAGCCTTTTTTTACTATCAGCCCTACATGGAAGCAGTAAAAATTCCTGTTAGATATTTCGGAATGATATTCTTTTTATTTAATATAGTTGCTGCTTTTGCTTCAAAACGTAGTCACTGGATTATGGAAAAAACTAAACCTAAAACTTTAACTTTTATGGCTCTTTTAATGATAATATCCTTTATTCTTATGGGCGCTGTAAAGATTTGGTTTGGTTTTTTTGCAATATTATTTCAACAGGTTGCACGGGGAATATATAGGCCAGTTACCACTAAGTATTTAAATAAACACATACCCTCTGACAAAAGGGCAACTATTCTTTCATTTCAAAGTTTAGCCTGTAATATATCAGTAGCCATAGCCTTTCCTATAATGGGAGTATTATTGGATAATCAGAACATATTTACAAGCCATATGGTGCTTGGAGTAGCTATGATTATATTAACAGGGGTTACTATGAAATATATGAACACAAGGCTTGGGCTTAAGAATAAAGTGCAGAAAAGTATTTCATTAAAGTAAATTCTAATGAAATGCTTTTTTGTTTAAATCCTCCACAAAGAAACATTAAACCATGTTAAAATAAGATTAAGTGAATAGAAGTAGGTAATGATTAAAGAAAGTGAGGTTAAAATAAAACATATGACAAATATTAGAAGAACATTGCTAGCATTAACACTAACATTAATAACTCTATTGCTTGTCTGTGATAATAAGGTAGCATTTAATAGTAAACTTCCTGCTGAAGATAAACAAGAAGAATTAAATATCATAGAAAACAAAGAAGATAATTCAGCTGATGTTAAAATATATGAACAAACTAAAGTGCAAACCCTTAAGAAAGTTATTGTAATAGACCCAGGCCATTCTAAAGGTGGCAATAAAGGCATGGAAAGAAATTCACCATACTCAGATGTTTTAAAAGTAAAAGATCCGGGAGGGGCAACTGGAGTTTCAAAAGGGTTAAATGAATATGAGGTTAATATGATGGTTGCCAGAAAACTCAAGGTTTTACTCGAAAAAGATGGTTTTAATGTGATAATGTCAAAGAATAGTAATGAAGAAAATCCAGGCAATGTTGATAGAGCTAATATTGGGAATGATAGTAAAGCTAGCCTTGTTTTAAGGATTCATTGTGATTCTAATAATAGTTCTAGTGCACATGGTGCAAGCATGTTAGTGCCAGAACCTGTGGGATATGCTAGAGATGTATATAAAGTTAGTCAACAATATGGTGACATTATTTTGAATAACTTTGTAAATTCAACTGGAGCTAAAAACCGAGGGATATCAAAACGATCTGATATTACTGGTTTTAATTGGTCCAAGGTACCAGTTGTATTGATTGAGATGGGATTTATGTCTAATACGGAAGAGGATAAATTATTAGCAAGCGATAATTATCAAAATATGATTACTAAAGGACTACTAAATGGTATAAAAGAAATTTTCCATTAATAATTTTTTTGGGTGGGGTATCCATAAATGTTATATAATTTGGCAATTATAATGTAGTATCGAGAAATAGGGTTGTAATTTTTTATAAGTAATTATATAATATAAAAGGAATGTAAATGCAAGTCACTTGCATTTGATGAAAGGGTGAATTAAAAATGAAAAATATAATTACAAAAATTATAACAATTATACTTGCAAGTGTAGTACTTTTTAGTGGATGTACTTCCGAAAAAAACAGCAATGCATCATCTGGTGCTGAAACACGTGATGATGAAATACTTACAATTGCAGCGTCATTCTATCCTATGTATATATTTACATTGAATGTCGTAAAAGATATTCCAAATGTAAAAGTTATTAGTATGACTAAACCAACGGCAGGTTGCCTTCATGACTATTCAATTACCACGAGTGACATGAAAACATTAGATAGTGCGCGGGTATTTGTAACTAATGGTGCAGGTATGGAATCATTTATGGATAAGGTAACTGAGCAAATGCCGAATCTTAAAGTTATTGAATCTAGCAAAGGAATAGAGCTTATTAAAAGTAAAGGCGATGAGGGAGATAATCCACATGTATGGGTAAGTATTTCTAACGCTATAACTCAAGTGAAAACAATTGGAGAGCAGCTAGCTACTTTAGACCCTAATAATGCGGAAAAATATAAAGCAAATACAGACAAATATGTAAAGAAACTTGAGACTCAAAGAGAAAAGATGCACAAATCATTGGATGCTATTGTGAATCGTGACATAGTTACTTTCCATGAGGCATTTCCGTATTTTGCCAAGGAATTTAATTTTAATATAGTAGGAGTTGTTGAACGTGAACCTGGTTCTGCTCCAAGTGCAAAAGAATTAAAAGAAACTATTGAGCAGGTGAAGAAACTAAAAGTAAGAGCCTTGTTTGCAGAACCGCAGTATCCTGCAAAATCAGCTGAAACCATTGCAACGGCGACAGGTATAAAAGTTTACACTTTAGATCCAGTTGTTACAGGTCCTATGGATGCAGATGCTTATATAAATATTATGGACAGTAATTTAAAAGTATTGGAAGAGGCTTTAAAATGATAAATAGTAATAAGATGATGAATAGTAATAAGATGACAAATGGTAATAAAATTCGAAACATAAATTGTAATAAATGCAGTTGTGGTTTATGCTGCACAAAAATACAAGATTTTGGTGTTACTATTGGAAAAACAGTAATATTAAAAGATATTAATCTCCATATTCATTGTGGGGATTTAACAGCTTTAATAGGAGCAAATGGCGCTGGGAAGAGCACGCTCATAAAGGCCTTGCTCGGAGGAATACCACATTCGGGACATATTACTTTTGTGGATGGAAACAAAAAACTTGTACGAAAACTTAAAATGGGGTATGTACCTCAGAAACTTGATTTTGATTATAGTTCACCGGTAAGTGTTTTGGATATTTTTTCTGCTACATTAAGTAGCAGACCTGTTTGGTTTTCTATTTCCAAAAATATAAGACAAAAGGCACTTGAAAGTTTATCACTAGTTGATGGCGAATATCTTATAGACAAGCGGTTAGGGGTATTATCCGGTGGAGAACTACAAAGAGTACTTTTAGCCTTAGCGCTTCAGCCCATACCAGATATATTATTATTAGATGAGCCAGTATCTGGAATTGATCAAAATGGGCTGAAATTATTTTATAAAACTGTATCAAATCTAAGAAAAGATTATGATTTATCTATTATTTTAGTTTCTCATGATCTACCTTTAGTATCAAAATACGCTGATCGTATTGCATTTATCAATAACAAAACCATTGAATGCTGTGGCACCGGAGCTGAAGTATTTAGCAATGAGAAAGTAATTGATGTTTTTGGTGTCGATTGGAATAAAGTATTGGTAAACAAAAATGAAGAGGATGATGATTGATGTCTTTATGGTATAATCTAGTAGACTTTTTACTCCCATTTGAATGGGCTCATTATGTGTTTATGAAAAATGCATTATTAGGTGTTTTATTGGTTACTCCTATGTTTGGGTTACTTGGCACTATGGTTGTAAATAACAAAATGGCTTTCTTTGCAGATGCGCTAGGACATTCAGCTCTCACAGGAATAGCAATTGGGGTGATTTTAGGTATAAGTAATCCAATATGGTCTATGCTGGCATTTTCACTTATGCTTGCAGTAGTAATAATTAAGGTTAAAAATGTAAATACTTCATCAACCGATACTATAATAGGTGTTTTCGCATCTACAGCAGTTGCTCTGGGTGTTGTAATATTATCATTCAGGGGCGGATTTACAAAATATTCTGTTTATCTTATAGGTGATTTATTAAGTATTAATTCAATGGATTTGATAATACTTCCAATTATATTTATAATCGTAACTATTATTTGGACAATTGCATTTAATAAGCTTCTTTTAGTAAGTGTAAATCAATTATTGGCGAGAAGCAGAGGAATTAACGTTGAATTTTACGAATATTTATTTACAATTACTGTTGCAGTTATTGTAACAATATCTATTCAATGGGTAGGTGTTCTAATTATAAGTTCTATGTTAGTTCTACCGGCCGCCGCTGCTAGAAATATCTCTAGCAATATAAGGCAGTATCATATATATTCCATAACAATTGCACTTATTTCAGGAGTATCTGGACTTATTTTATCCTATTTCTTAGGTTCTGCTTCTGGTGCAACCATGGTACTTATATCTTCATTGTTTTTTGGAATTACATTTTTTGCAAAATTAAAATTTTACTCATAAAATAACAAACTATATCCGTGCTAATACTAATCAAAAGTATTGGCAGGGATTCTTTTTAATATGAGGGTAAGTGTATTTAATTGTAAGGATTAGGTAACAGACAGTAACAATACAACTTGCAATAGATGGAAATTTTTAGTAACACTTTAATTTCAAGAGAGTATACTGATAGGGAATAGTTCCATACTTCTAAGTAAATGGGGTATTAGTATGAATAAAAGATACTTATCATCTATTCTCTTTATACTTATGATGGTTTTAATTGGATGTACTTTAGCGAATAAAGATAGTAAACCTGTAAAGTTATCTCTTGTTGAATCTGGATTATGTAAGAACAATGTTATATTGTCTCAAAAACAACCCAATGTTATAACAAACTTTAAAAAAGGAGATAAGGGGAATAAAGTGAAAGAAATACAACAAAAGCTTAATAAATTTGGTTATAAACTAAATGTAGATGGCGATTTTGGACGATTAACACACTATGCAGTTATGGACTTTCAAATGAGAAATAAGATATTGAAAGACGGTGTAGTAGGTAAGTTAACACTTGAAAAACTTGGGATGATGGTAGCGCCAGGGACTATGTATAAAACTCCAGTGAAAAAAGCACTTATACCTAGGGTTACACCATCAAACAATGAGTTAGAAAAACTTATAAACGGTAAAAACATTTCAAGCGCGACTTCTTATTTTATATGGATTGATACATCTCACCAAAGAGTAAACATCTTCAAAGGCTCTAATAAAAAATGGAATCTTATTAAATCTATGATATGTTCTAGTGGAAAGGCAAGTACTCCTACAATTAAAGGTGATTTTACTGTAGGAAGTAAAGGCAGCTACTTTATAGCAGATGGTGGAGCTAGGTGTAAATACTATACACAAATAAGAGGCAGTTATTTATTTCATAGCGTACTATATGATAATAAAGGTAATCATATTGTAGATAACACTCTTGGAGTTCCAGTATCTCATGGGTGTGTAAGGTTATCTTTAGACAATGCTAAGTTTATATATTATAATATTCCTGCTAGAACTGCTATTTGGAGCAACTAAGAATCGTAACTGTAACATATGGAAAACAGAATATTTGATACTGATTAAAATAAACAAGGATACTCTGTGAAAGTACCACAGGTATCCTTGTCTTTTTTATATTTTATTCAGTATATGTATTATTTGACACATGATAAGATGTCATTTATAATTATGACAGGTTGTCATGTGACACGTTGTCATATGAAAAAAGGAGTGATTAATTTGCCAACGGAGACTTTTTCCAATTTATCTGTGAAAAAAAAGAATAAGATAATTGAGGCAATTAAAAATGAGTTTGCTAGAGTGCCTTATGAGAAAGTATCCATTAATAAGATTGTGCAAGATGCTGATATTTCAAGAGGTAGCTTTTACATGTATTTTGAAGATAAAAAGGACACGATGAGCTGTGTTTTATCTACTTATCATGATGAGCTAATGTTTACTATTAAAGAAAGCATTAACCAAAATAAAGGGAATATATTTGCAGTTTTTAATGAAGTTTTAGAATTCACAGCTAAATTTGGAACAGCAAAAGAAAACATTGCCTTTTGCATGAATATTTTTTCTAATCAAACGGCTCAGAATGAAATTTTATTGCAATTTGAAAACCGCAGTAAAAGAAAGGATTATTTTGATTGGTTTAAGCAGTATGTGGACACTAAAAGCTTGAATTTGCAAAGTATAAATGATATATACGATACTATAGATATATTAATAGCCGTTACTCAAAAGGCAACAATGGATATATTCTTGCACATTGAGGAAAAAGACGAGATTATAAAAGAATATAAAAATAAAATAACCATTCTGCAACGTGGAATGCTAAAGGAGAGTTTATAATGCTAACGTTAAAAGACATTAAAAAGAGTTATACCACGGGTGAGTTTACACAAGTAGCCTTAAATGGAATCAATTTAAATTTCAGGAAAAATGAATTTGTAGCAATTCTAGGGGTCAGTGGTTCTGGTAAAACTACTTGCCTTAATGTTATTGGAGGACTTGATCATTATGACGACGGTGATTTAATTATTAATGGAAAATCCACTAAAGAGTTTAAGGATGAGGATTGGGATGCTTACCGTAACAACAGCGTTGGATTCATTTTTCAGAGCTATAACTTAATTACTCATTTGAGCATTATGGATAATGTAGAAATGGGGATGACCCTTAGCGGTGTTCCTTCTGATGTGAAAAGAAAAAAAGCCCGGGAAGTTCTTGAAAGGGTCGGGCTAATAGAACATATTCATAAAAAACCTAATCAGCTTTCGGGCGGCCAAATGCAGCGTGTTGCTATAGCCCGGGCATTAGCAAATGATCCTGATATTATTCTTGCAGATGAACCCACTGGCGCTTTGGATACTGTAACTAGCGTGCAAATTATGGATTTAATTAAGGAGATTGCTAAAGATAAATTGGTTATCATGGTTACTCATAATCCTAAACTAGCACACGCTTATGCCGATAGAATTGTTGAATTTAAAGATGGGGAAGTAGAGTCCGACTCTAATCCATTACCTGATAAAGAGATCAATTCAGAGTACAAACTAAAGAAGACCAAAATGAACTTTGTAACGGCTTTGAAGTTGTCTGGTACTAATATTAAAACCAAAAAAGGAAGAACACTTCTGACAGCGTTTGCATCTAGTATTGGCATAATCGGTATTGCTCTCATTTTATCCCTGTCCAACGGTTTTGACAAACAAATTAATAAATTTGAATCCGGTACTCTTTCTACTTTTCCCATTATGATTTCTCAGACCACTGCAGAGATAGATCCACAAATGTTAAAGGAACAGCGAAATACCATGCTTGGAATATCTACTGATGAGAGTGCCTACCCTAAGGATAAGGTGATATATCCAGTTGAACCTATGACAGAAAAAGTGATGCATAGAAATATATTTACTGATAAATACATTAAGTATATAGAGGATATTGATTCCACGCTGGTATCAGGACTTTCTTATACAAGAATGCTTAATATAAACTTGCTACGATTACACAATGATACAGCAACTAAGGTGAACACTAATCCAATGAGCTTTGTATCCTATCCAAAATCCTTGGATAAGAATAGACTGGGTTACCTAGAACAAAACTACAATGTGTTGGCTGGTTCCTATCCTAAAGCTATGAATGATATTGTTCTGATTGTAAATAACAAAAACGGCGTAGAAGATACTATTTTAGAAACATTTGGACTGAATCAAGAAGCTGATAGCATTGATTTTGATGATATTATTGGAAATGAATTTAGAGCTGTTCTTAATAATGATTTTTACAAAGCAAGCGGTAACTTATATACCATTAATGGAAACCCAACCAACTTTATTTCTATGTATAATAATAAAAGAGCAATCAAACTAAACGTTGTAGGTATTATAAGAGCCAAAGAGGACGTGAAAATTTCTCTTCTTCCAGTAGGCTTTGTATATTCTGATGAATTAGCTGAATATATTTTGAGAGATTCTGTTAATTCTGATATAGTATTAAAACAAAAAAACAGTAAGTTCAACGTGTTAACAGGGCAGCCACTTGATACAGCTATTGATCCAACAAGTCCCACTGGGATGTCTTCAAAAGATACCATTATGTCAGCTTTGGGTGCTACTACTACTCCTTTTATGATTTCCATATATCCCACAGATTTTGAAGCGAAAAATACTATTGTTGCTGGCTTGGATGATTTTAATAAGGGCAAATCTAAAACAGACAAAGTAGTATATACAGATTTAGCTGGTACGGTTACCGAAATGTCTGGAGGCATTATGGATGCCATCACATTGGTGCTCGTTGCATTTGCAGCCATTTCTCTGATTGTATCTCTTATAATGGTGGGTATTATCACCTATATTTCCGTATTGGAAAGAACTAAGGAGATTGGAGTACTGAGAGCATTAGGTGCTCGCAAGAAAGATATTACACGTGTGTTTAATGCTGAGACCTTTATTATAGGAGTGTGTTCCGGTACACTTGGTATTGTAATTGCAAGGCTACTAGTATTTCCTATAAACGTCATTATAAAAAACAGCACGGATTTGAAAAACGTAGCACAACTTAATCCGCTTCATGCCGTAGCATTAATTTTAATTAGTCTTGTGCTTACGGTTATTGGTGGCAGCATCCCTGCAAAGATGGCAGCAAAGAAAGACCCTGTTGAAGCATTAAGGTCCGAATAGTAAACAATAATTCACACTTGCGGGAAATAATAAAAAGATTTATATAATTTAGGGAATCAGAGGCGAAGTTGTCTCTGATTTTTTTTGTTTTTATAATAAAAAGTATAAATGTAGTTTAGAATTAAAGATAAATATCAGGGTATAATAAACATTAAAATAAATTTAGTTAGGAGAGAGTTTTATGCCATATATAGAAGATGCAATTGAAAGAATTAAAGAGCTTGAATGCCCTACAGGAAAAGTAGAAAATAGAATTGCAGGAATACTTGAGGATTATGGAATTGCTTATAGAAGTGAAGTAGAAGTGGAAAAATACGTAGGATCGGAGAAAAATGGAGTAGAGGAATTTTGTGTTAAGATTCCTGGAGATAGGAATCAGTCTATAATAGTTATATCAAATGGTGGAATGGATGATTATGTAACTAAAGTAACAGATGCTTATATAAAATAGATTTTGATAAAATGAATTTTATGGTAAATTTAAACTTGTAAATGTCAAATATAATTTACCAAAGGTATTTGTGTCTTATGTGAGTTAGGGCTATTAAACCATAGGTTAACTTAATGTGACAGTTGATTTTAATTATCTATCACTAAGATAAAAAAACAAAAAGTGGTATAATTATTTGTATATGGTATAATTTCTTATATAGAAAGATGAATTAAGCCATTTATGCCACTTTACAAGTGGGTCACATCTTGATATGTTACAATATGAAAGGTAACATATATATGTAACAAAGATGATTCACAATAAAATATATTGATTTATGACGTAACTATAAAATATTAAATTCAATTTTTAGTTAATTAACAAAATAGGGGGATGTCAAAATGAGTTTATTATCAAGTTTAGTACAACAAGTAATTGTTAAAAATCCCAATGAACCAGAATTTCATCAGGCTGTAAAAGAAATACTAGAATCCTTGGAACCTGTAGCTGAAAAATATCCTGAGTGGGTGGCGGCTGGAATATTTGATATGATAGTAGAACCTGAACGACAAATTATGTTTAGAGTGCCATGGATAGATGACAAGGGAGTTGTAAAGGTAAATAAAGGGTACCGTGTCCAATTTAATGGTGCTATTGGACCTTATAAGGGAGGATTAAGGTTTCACCCTTCAGTTAATCTTGGTATTATTAAATTCCTTGGTTTTGAGCAAACATTAAAAAACTCACTAACAGGGCTACCAATTGGCGGTTCTAAGGGGGGAAGTGATTTTAATCCCAAAGGTAAATCATATAAAGAAGTAATGAGATTTTGTCAAAGCTTTATGACTGAACTTTCAAAGTACATTGGAGCAGATATTGATGTGCCAGCTGGTGATATTGGTGTTGGTGGTAGGGAGATTGGTTTTTTGTTTGGCCAATATACAAGACTTACAAATGAATTTACAGGGGTATTAACAGGAAAAGGATTAACTTATGGCGGAAGTCTTGCGAGAACAGAAGCAACTGGATATGGACTGTGTTATTTTGTTGAAGAAATCCTTAAAGCTACTGGAAATTCTTTTAAAAATAAAATAGCTGTAATTTCTGGTTCAGGAAATGTTGCAATATACGGAGCTGAAAAAGCTATACAGTTAGGAGCAAATGTAGTTGCATTAAGTGATTCTAATGGATATATATATGATGCAACTGGAATTAATTTGGATACAGTTAAGAAAATTAAAGAAGTTAATAGAGAAAGAATAAGCGAATATGTTAAATATCATCCACAAGCAGAATATCATGAAGGTTGTTCTGGAATTTGGACAATAAATTGTGATATTGCACTTCCTTGTGCTACTCAGAATGAAATAGATGAATTATCAGCGAAAACTCTTGTTGCAAATGGATGTATTGTAGTTGGAGAAGGTGCAAATATGCCTTCAACTCCTGAAGCAATAGAGGTATTCTTAAAGAGCAAAATTATTTTTGGACCTGCTAAAGCAGCAAATGCAGGGGGAGTTGCTACCTCAGCTCTTGAAATGTCACAAAATAGCATGAGATACCCATGGACATTTGAACAAGTAGATGCTGAGTTGAAGACTATAATGGTAGATATTTACGAAAAGGTAAGTAATGCAGCAAAAGAATATGGATTTGAAGGTAATTTGGTTGCTGGAGCCAATATTGCTGGATTCATTAAAGTAGCAGATGCTATGTATTCAGAAGGAATAGCTCAGTAAATTTTAATAGCTTTGTTAATATTGCAGCATCACAGATGATGATTTACAATTGCTCAACCTTTGAAAGGGTTGGGCTTTTTAGTTTTATTTGTTCTTTTTTAAGATATCTATATTTATGAACAAATGAAAAAAACTTTAATTTATTTTGAAATTTAAGGGCGATTTTACGACATTGGATGAAAATATAATTTAACTTAAGGAGGAATAATATTTGAATTAAACAAGAAAACTATACTAGACGTGTAAAACATTACATGGACTAAATTATACGGGGAGGAAACAAATGATAACTAATGGATTTACTTATGTAGCATTTCTTCTATTCTTTGCAGGTATGATTGTACTTGCAGAAAAAAAATCAAAATCAAAAATTTTCAACTATATCCCTGCTATTGTACTATTATATTTTGCAGCAATGCTACTTTCAACTTTTGGCATGTGGCAAAAAACAGATTCAATAACTGTAGTTTACAAAGGGTTAAAGGGTAATTTACTACCTGCAATGATATTTTTAATGCTTTTAAGATGTGATATGAGGAAAATATTAAAATTAGGACCTAAAATGTTAATAGGTTATTTTGTATCAACTATAAGTATAATGTTAGGTTTTGTGGTAACTTATGGTATTTTTAAAAGGTTTTATGAGGCAGATACATGGAAATCCTTTGCAGCACTTGCAGGAAGCTGGATAGGTGGAACTGGAAATATGGTAGCTGTGCAAGGTGCACTGAATATACCTGATTCAAGACTTGGGTATGCCCTACTTATGGATTCTGTTAATTACTCTATATGGGTAATGTTATTGCTATGGTTAGTTTCGTTTGCTCCTAAATTTAACAAATGGACAAAATCAGATACAAGAGTAATTGATGAAATTGGGGAAAAATTAAATGCAGCACAAGAGAATATGAGAAAAGAAATAGAATTTGCAGATTTAATAATATTACTTGGGTTAAGTTTATTTGTTTCTGCAATGGCTCAATATTTTGGTGCTATGCTTCCACAAACAGTATTTTTAACAGGAACTACATGGACGATTCTTATAGCTACCTTAGTTGGAATACTACTCGCTATGACGCCAGTTGCAAAAATACCTGGCTCTACGCAACTTTCCAATATTATGCTTTACTTAATAGTGGCGCTTATAGCGTCTAGAGCAAATTTTGCAGAACTTACACAGGCGCCTATTTATATAGTATCAGGATTCTGTATACTTGGAGTACACTTTATAATTTCTGTGATATCTGCTAAAATATTTAAACTAGACTTATTTACTATTGGAGTTGCAAGTCTAGCAAATATAGGAGGAGTTGCTTCAGCACCAATATTAGCTGCTGCATACAGTGAAGCACTAGTGCCTATAGGGATTTTGATGGCGCTTATGGGGTATATTGTAGGAACAGGAGCAGCACTTGTGGTAGCTAAAATACTTTCTCTTATGTGATATATGTATGACTAAAATAATCATGGTTTATCTCAAAGGGCTATTATAGTTGCTTATAAAGATGGTGTAAAAAAATACAATGAAATATAATTAAGATTTTTTTAAAATTTAGTGCTTTGTTCAAAGTGAATGGGATTATACCTATTTAAAAGTGAATAAAACCAAGTAGTGGCAAACCTTTGGTTATGCTTTTTCTGGGTTTTTATTATAGAAATTAAGGAGGAATTAACATGAAAATAATTGATATAAAAATAGGACGAATATCTGTCCCCCTTAGAACACCATTTAAAACTGCTGTAAGAACTGTTACAAGCGTAGAGGATATTATAGTAGAAGTTCATACTGATACTGGGAATATAGGGTTTGGAGAAGCACCACCTACGGGAGTAATAACAGGTGATACCGCAGGAGCAATAATTGGAGCTATAGAAGATCATATAAAGAAGAGTATGGTAGGACTTAAAATAGAGAATTTTGAAGAAATAATGTTGAAGCTTGAAAGCTGTATTATAAAAAACACTAGTGCTAAAGCGGCAGTGGATATGGCACTATATGATTTATATGGACAGTTATATGGAGCGCCTTTATACAAGTTATTAGGCGGATATAGGAAAGAAATAGTAACAGATATAACTATAAGTGTAAATGATCCTGAAGAAATGGCGAAGGATAGTTTAGATGCTATAAATAGAGGATATAATACTCTTAAAATAAAAGTTGGGAAAGATTCTGTGCGCGATATGGAAAGAATGAAAGCTATAAGGAAAGCTATAGGTTATAATGTTAATCTTAGAATCGATGCAAATCAAGGCTGGAAGCCAAAGGAAGCTGTAAATATATTAAGAAAAATGGAAGATGCAGGGCTACAAATAGAGTTTGTAGAACAACCAGTTTCAGCACATGATATAGATGGATTAAAATTTGTTACGGATAATATATATATACCAGTTTTGGCAGATGAAAGTATATTTTCTCCAATGGATGCACTAAATGTTTTACAGAGGAGAGCAGCAGATTTTGTAAACATAAAACTTATGAAAACAGGCGGAATATATAATGCTCTTAAGATATGCTCTTTAGCAGAAATGTATGGAGTGCAGTGTATGATAGGTTGTATGCTAGAAGCAAAAGTAAGCGTAACTGCAGCTGTGCATTTAGCCTGTGCAAAGAGTATTATAACTAAAATCGATTTAGATGGTCCAGTTCTATGTAAAGAAGATCACATAAATGGAGGAGCAATATTTAATGAATCTAAAATAATACTTACAGATGATCCAGGACTTGGTATAAAATTTATAAAATATTCAAAAGTACCAGTTTCTAGCTTTTACCAAGACTAATATTAAAATAATTGAAGTTGTTTTTTATAAAAGGTTATCTTACAAAGTTGTAAGATAACCTTTTTAATTTTTATATCATAAAAATTTGTTTTGTGGTAAAATTAACCAACACAATATATGTGTACAGATTATATAATTTAATTTAAAAAACAAACAAAATAAGATTTTTTTAAAGTGCATCGAATATAGTAAATACTATAAGAAATTTTTATAAATGGAGGTCAATAATATGAAAAAAGATAATACTTTGAATTATGCTAAAGAGGCTTTAAAGTCAACAGCAGAAAAAGTTATAAAATCAACTGAAGAAAAAGCAGAAGCTGCAAGGAAAATAGCTTCGGATATTGTTATAAAAGGAAATGTGCAAAAGACATTTGATGCACTAAAAAATACTGCTAAAAATGTTAAAGCAAAAGCAAGTAGAACAACAACGTCTGCAACAATTGCTGCTAAAAAAACAGTAGCAAAGAAAGTTGATGTTACATTTTACGTTCAATACGAAGGAAAAGAGGTTTGTAAACAAACGATCCTAGATAAAGTTTGTGCTGAATGGGTAAAATCCCATAAACTTTCAGAAATAAAAACCGTGGAAGCATATTTAAAGGTTGATGAAGATAAAGCGTATTGCTTGGTTAATGGAGATAGTAAAATAGACTTTAAATTATCTTAATATAAGTTTATAAATATAATAGAAGGCTTATGGCCTTTTATTATATTCCAAGATTATACTGATTTTAATACATAATTTTGTTAATGGGGCTACATAATACAATGTATATTAAATTTTTGATATAAATATTAATATATTGATATTTAAAGTTTGAGTAATATATTTAAATATTATCGTAATTATTAATATGAAAATAGGATTATAATAATATAAATGAATTTTATAATATTATCATGTAATATATTAATCTATATTTAGAGGGGAATGAAAAAAAATGAGAAGTGATTCAGTAAAAAAAGGTATTCAGCAGGCACCACATAGATCTCTACTTAATGCGCTTGGCATGACAGAGGAAGAAGTTAAAAGACCATTAATAGGTATTGTCAGCTCTTATAATGAAATTGTACCAGGGCATATGAACTTAGATAAAATAGTGGAGGCAGTAAAGCTCGGCGTTGCCATGGCAGGGGGAACTCCTGTAGTATTCCCAGCCATAGCAGTATGCGATGGCATTGCCATGGGACACCAAGGAATGAAATACTCACTTGCAACTAGAGAATTAATTGCAGACTCTACAGAAGCAATGGCAATGGCACATGCCTTTGACGCACTAGTAATGGTACCAAACTGTGATAAAAACGTACCAGGACTTTTGATGGCAGCGGCAAGGGTTAATATTCCGACAATATTTGTAAGCGGTGGACCAATGCTTGCAGGAAAAGTCGGCGGAAAGAAAACAAGCCTATCTTCAGTATTTGAAGCAGTAGGTGCATACTCAGCATCTAAAATGTCATTAGAAGACGTTCAAGAATATGAAATGAAAGCATGCCCAACCTGTGGATCCTGTTCTGGTATGTTCACGGCGAATAGTATGAACTGCCTAACAGAAGCTTTAGGAATGGGACTTAAAGGAAACGGAACCATACCGGCTGTATATTCAGCAAGAATAAGGCTAGCAAAACATGCTGGGATGCAAATCATGGAGCTACTTAAAAAAAATATTAAGCCTAGAGATATTATGACAAAAGACGCATTTATGAATGCACTTACCGTAGACATGGCATTAGGTTGCAGTACAAATAGTATGCTACATTTACCAGCCATTGCTCATGAAGTAGGAATAGAACTTAATCTTGACATTGCAAACGAAATCAGTGCAAAAACACCCAATCTTTGTCATCTTGCACCAGCTGGGGATTCATATATTGAAGATCTTGATGAAGCAGGAGGAGTATATGCTGTTATGAATGAGCTTGACAAAAGATGCCTTCTGAAAACTGATATTATTACCTGTACAGGTAAAACAGTATCAGAGAATATTGTTGGTTGTATCAACTTAAATAAGGATATTATTAGGCCTATTGAAAATCCATATAGTGAGACGGGTGGAATCGCAGTGCTCAAAGGAAATTTGGCACCATACTCGTGTGTTGTAAAACGTTCTGCAGTGGTACCAGAAATGATGAAACATCAAGGGCCGGCAAGAGTATTCGAATGTGAAGAAGATGCAAATACAGCAATCATGGGCGGTGAAATTGTAGCAGGAGATGTAGTAGTAATAAGATATGAAGGTCCTAAGGGTGGTCCAGGCATGAGAGAAATGCTCAACCCAACCTCTGCTATCATAGGTATGGGACTTGGCAGCACAGTAGCACTCATAACAGATGGACGCTTTAGTGGTGCATCAAGAGGCGCAGCCATAGGCCATGTATCGCCAGAAGCTGCAGTAGGAGGAAATATCGCACTTGTTGAAGAGGGTGATATAATTGAAATAGATATTATGGCAAACACAATAAACTTTGACGTATCAGAAGAAGAACTAACTATTAGAAGAGCAAATTGGAAACCAAGACAACCTAAAATTACAAGTGGTTATCTAGCACGTTATGCAGCCTTAGTAACATCTGGTAACAGAGGAGCAGTATTAGAAATACCAGGAAAGTAAAAAAAGCAAATCCTATTATAGGATTTGCTTTTTTTTATAAATGACTTATAATGTATATATTATAAACGTTTGAGGTGGTGAATAGTATGAATCTTCTGGACAATATAAATAAATTTGATATGCAAAAATTTGATTGGGGTGAAATATCATGGATACATGAACCAGTCGATTCTCCTTATAGAAGACTTAGTGTGGCACAAGTGAAAATTTATCCTGGATGTCAGCAAAAAAAACACTGGCATCTAGGAGAGGAGCAGCTTTTTTACGTTGAAGATGGACAAGGTATTTTTATTACAGATGGTAAAAAAGAAGATATGTATAAATCAATGATTGTTTACTGCCCAGCCTATTCAGAACATGAGGTATATAATACAGGGAAACAAGATTTGATTTTCGTAGTAACTTATGTGCCCATAAAATTAATTCAATTAGAAAAACACTACATAATTGCAATGGATAGAAATATGCAGGATATGATTCCTATAGAAATACTTAAAAATATAAAAGAACAATTGTCTGAGATTTTAAAGATTACAATTAATATTTACGATGAGAATAATAAAATTCTTACACAAGGAGATTATAAAAATAACTTTTGCAAAATGTGTAATTCTTATCAACAGTGCTATAAAGTGGAATATACTACTGAAAGCGTTAACCAATTATTTTATAAAATGTATAAATGTGAATACGGATTAACAGAAATAAAGGTACCTATTACACTAAATGATAATGTTTTTGGATATTTAAAAAGTGGAAGCTTCATTCTACAAAAATCTAAAGATATTAAGGAAAAGGTTTTTAAAATGGCAAAAAAACTGGGATTAGAGGAAGATGTTATATTGACATCCTACGAACAAATTTCCAGTATAATTAAAAGCCGTATATATGTAATAGAAGAGTCTTTAACCATTGCATCACAATTAATTCAAAAAATGTTAGAACGTAGTATTCTAGAACATGAACTTATAGAAAAAGATAACGAAATATTGATAAATACAAAAGAAAAAATACAGTTAAAAGATGCACTAAAAAAAGCCAATATTAAAATGTATAATGAAAAAATATTTGCGGGAGGTACAAGCATATTAAAGGACATTGTCTACCCGTATGAATTAGAAATTATGCTAGAAGACGCTATCAAAGGACTTGATGTGAAAAAGATAGAAGAGGGCATTAATAGCTACAGAAATATAAATGCTCAAAGCGATGGTATAGTGAAAGAAATGATTATTGTTTTATCCAGAACAGCTTTGAGAGGACTCGAAAATATACAAATTATATCACATGTTAGAAAAAAATATGACAAATATCTTCAAGACATTGAAAAAGAAGATCCGTGGGAGATTTTGAAATGTTTTTGTTTTGACTGTATTGAAGAGTATAAAAAAAATGTAAAAAGTAACGGAAGAAAACTTATAGATAACATTAACATGTACATTAATGTTCATTATAAAGAAGATTTAAATTTAAATCTTATTGCTGATATATTTTTTATTAGTCCAAATTATTTAAGTTCTCTTTTTAATGAAAAAAACCATATATCTTTTAGTAATTTTGTGCAAAATTTAAGAATTGAAGAAGCAAAGAAAATTTTAATGACTACCAATTTTAAAGTTAAAGATATTAGTAAAATGGTTGGTTATAATAACAACAGTTATTTTGTAAGCTTATTTACAAAAAATGTAGGCATGACGCCTAACGTATATAGGGGGAAAATTCAAACCTCCCTTTAATTAAGAACAGATATCAATTAGAAGCTGGAGGATTACTTAATGAAAATCGATTTAACTGAAGGAAATATTTTAAAAAAACTTATAATCCTTTCAATACCTATCATGGGAACGTCACTGATACAAACAGCTTATAGTCTTACTGATATGATATGGGTTGGTGCTTTAGGATCTAGGGCTGTAACGGCAGTAGGCACGGCGGGATTTTTCACTTGGTTTGCTTTCGCGTTCATAACAATTCCCCAAATAGGTGCAGCGGTGGGGGTGTCACAATCTGTAGGAAGAAAAGATATAGAAGAGACCCAAAGCTATATACGACATTCGTTGCAAATGAACATAGTTTTTGCTGTTTTGTATGGAGCTACAATGATTATATTTAGAAAGCAGCTTATAGGTTTTTTTAATATTGGTGGTGCTGATATTGTTAGTATGGCAATTAGTTATCTTGTTATAGTTTCGGCAGGAATGATATTTTTCTTTACACCTCCTGTACTTACAGCAATATTCAATGGACATGGAGACAGTCGAACACCTTTTAGAATAAATACAATTGGACTTATGGTAAATATGATACTTGATCCTATTTTGATATTAGGTGTGGGACCATTCCCAAGTATGGGAGTTAAGGGAGCGGCTATTGCTACAATATTTGCGCAGTTTGTTGTAACAATAATATTTAGTTTTGTGATAACAAAAAAAACTGATTATTTCTCTTCGCTAAATTTTCTGCAAAAACCTGATTGGAGGCATGTGGGAAAAATCGTTAAGTTTGGTATGCCGGTTGCAGTGCAAAGTGGAGTATTTACTTTTATAGCAATGATAATAGCAAGAATATTATCGAGGTGGGGATCAACCCCGATTGCAGTGCAAAGCGTTGGGGCACAAATCGAGTCAATATCATGGATGACAGCTGGAGGGTTTCAAACTGCTTTAAGTGCCTTTGTAGGGCAAAATTTCGGAGCTGAAAAATGGGATAGAATCTATAAGGGGTATTTTATAGGATTGGGTATTATTGCAATTTTTGGAACAATAACCTCCTGTTTACTAATGTTTTTTCCAGGACCTATTTTCTCTGTTTTTATTTCAGAGAAAGAGGTAATAAAGGATGGCATTATATATCTAAGAATACTTGGAATATCACAACTTTTCATGTGTTTAGAAATAACAACAGCAGGAGCCTTTAATGGTCTTGGAAAGACAGTGCCACCTTCAATAGTAGGAATTGTTTTGAATGCTTTAAGAATTCCAGGAGCGCTTTTACTTTCGACTATTATTGGACTGAGTGGAGTATGGTGGAGCATAAGCCTTAGCAGTGTCCTAAAAGGTACAATACTAACAATTTGGTTTATTATATTTCTTCGAAAACGTCCTGAAATAAGATGGAAGACAAAGTAAAAGTAGGTCATGTTTTGGGGCCGATTTAAAGTTATTTAATAAATATTTCAATTAGCCAAAATTAAATATGGAAGTATATTAATATTAAAAATAGATAAAGATAAAATATAGCTGTACTCATTTATTATTTTGTACGTCTTATGGTATTTAAATTTTTATATACACGAGTTGGAATTTGTGATAAAATTGTCACTATAACAAGAATATTAAGATAATTTGCTTGATGGTAGTGATTGGTAAGTAAGTGAGCTGTTTTGTTTCTATCTTAACCTAGGAGGAAAAAAATTATGGGAAATCTAATGAAAAAGTGGAACGGAATGAGTCTTGTAAAACGAATAATTGTAGGTTTAATTGTTGGTATTATTTTGGCTGTAACAATTCCTGAGCAAGCAAAACCAATAGTCATTTTCGGTTCTTTATTTGTAGGTGCTTTGAAAGCGATTGCACCAATATTAGTATTTTTTTTGGTAATGTCAGCCATCTCACAACACAGGAGTGGTCATGAAACAAATATGAAGTCCATTATAGGACTTTATCTTTTGGGAACATTTTTAGCTGGACTTGTAGCAGTTGTTGTAAGCTTTATGTTCCCAGTAACATTAACACTTACTGTAGGAGTTAAGGATGTGACACCACCAGGTGGCGTCGTAGAGGTTCTTAAAGCATTGCTATTAAATATTGTTGATAATCCAGTGAAAGCACTTTTTAATGCCAATTATATCGGCATATTGTCTTGGGCATTACTTCTTGGCTTTGCATTAAAAAATGCGCCTGATACTACAAAAACAATGATCAATAATTTCTCAGATGCACTAACCCAAATGGTTAGATGGGTAATTAATTTTGCACCACTAGGTATCATGGGTCTAGTTTTTGATGCCATTGCTACAAATGGAGTTTCGGCCTTACTTAGCTATGGAAGATTACTTGCAGTTCTGCTTGGATGCATGGTCTTTATGGCTCTTGTTGTCAATCCAATCATTGTATACGTAAATATTCGTAAAAATCCATACCCGCTTGTGCTTATGTGCTTGAGGGAAAGTGGTATTACAGCATTCTTTACACGTAGCTCAGCTGCAAATATTCCTGTAAATATGAGTTTGTGTGAAAAACTTGGTTTAGATAAGGACACGTATTCTGTATCCATCCCACTAGGTGCTACTATTAATATGGCAGGTGCAGCAGTTACCATTACTGTCTTGACTCTTGCCGCAGTTACTACACTGGGTATTGAGGTAGATATGGCTACAGCATTAATTCTAAGTATACTTGCTGCTGTATCCGCTTGTGGTGCTTCTGGCGTGGCTGGTGGTTCGCTACTCCTAATTCCTTTAGCATGCAGCTTATTCGGAATTCCAAATGACATTGCAATGAAGGTAGTTGGTGTAGGTTTTATAGTAGGAGTTCTACAGGACTCCTTCGAAACGGCTCTTAATTCATCAACAGATGCACTGTTCACAGCAACAGCTGAATTTGCAAAGATGCGTAAAGAAGGAAAAGAAATTATTATTAATAAATAGAAAATGCTGGTTTTTGTGAGTTAAGTTTTATTTAAGCAATTGAAAATGAAAAGATGGTTACCTATGTTAATATATAGGTAACCATCTTTTTAATTTATGAAAATAGGTTTGTACTGTTTATTGAGCTGTTTTATAGAAATACCATCGACTGATTTAAAATCGAAAGTTTCAGGCTTTAAATTGTACATAAATCATCCCTATATATATTATACGATATGATATGTTATAATTAAGTAATATATGAAAATTAAAGGAAATAAATCAACAAATGAATCGTGTAAATTATATTACACTAGATATGCAGAGGAGTGATATATAAAATGTCCAAAAAAAAGATGAAAATATTTTTTTTAGTAATATTAGGTATTATAATAATATTAATAGCAGTATTTATATTTAGTGTTTTTACAAAAGGGGTTAGTGCAGCTAAAACTTTTGATACATATAAGAATAGCTGGGTAAAGAAAGATTACAAGACCATGTATAGCATGATTTCAAATAAAACAAAAGAAAAAATAACTCAAGATGATTTTGTTAAGAAATATACTGATATTTACGGTGGAATAGAGGCAGAGAGTATTTCAATTAAACTTAATAATAAAGATGAAATTAAAGATGGAAATGAAAAGACTATTAATATACCATTCTCTATAGCCATGAAAACAGCTGTTGGGCAATTAAATGAGTCTGGATATACAGCAATTATGGTAAAAGAAAAAGTTGATAATGAAAATAAGTGGACAATAGTCTGGGATGAAAAGATGATATTCCCAAGTATGGAAGCAGGAGATAAGGTTAGGATAGTACCTGCGCTTGCTACACGTGGAGAAATTTATGACCGGAATGGGAAGCCACTTGCTAAAAATGAACAAATTCCTATCTTAGGATTAAAACCTATTGATTTTGTTATAGATAAAGATAATAATATTTCACAATTAGCTGAAATTCTAGATATTGATGCCGCGGTTATAGAGGATAAACTAAAAGGAAATGAAAATTCTACTCAGTTTCTACCAATTGTTAATATAATTAAAGGTGATAAAACATCTGAGGCTAACAAACTTGATGGAGTACTCTTCCAGTCTGATATTGGAAGAGTATATCCAGGAGGAGAAGCGTTTGGGTCGCTTATAGGATATATAAGGCCTATACAGGCTGATGATATAAAAAGAATGCCTGGTCAGGGTTATAGTTCGGTAAGTTTTATAGGTGCTGCAGGTGTAGAACAAGTATATGAAAAAAGACTCAAAGGAGAAAATGGAGGAAGAATATATATATCAGATAAAAGTGGTGTTGAAAAAAAAGAAATTCTTACAAAAGAATCTAAAGCTGGAGAAAATATAACATTGTCAGTAGAATTAGTGCTTCAGACAAAAATATATGAAGGAATGAAAAATGATGCGGGGGCTAGTGCAGCAATAAATCCAAAAACTGGAGAAGTATTGGCTTTAGTAAGTTCCCCGTCATATGATTCAAATGCATATACTACTTATAAATCTAATACAATAGTTGCAAAATGGGAAGAACTTCAAAAAAGTGGTGTGGATCCATTTCAAAATAGATTTTCAAGGGCGTATTCTCCAGGATCTACATTTAAATTGATAACGGCGGCTATTGGTTTAGAGCAAGGTACTATAGACCCAACTAAAAAAATAGAAATAATAGGTGAAAAGTGGCAAAAAGATGCATCATGGGGACCACATATGGTTACCAGGGTTGGGACTCGGGTAGCACCAGTTAATCTACAGGATGCATTTGTATTTTCTGATAACATATACTTTGCAATGTCAGCTCTTGACATAGGTAAGGATGAATTCATAAAAGGAAGCAGCAAATTTGGCATAGGGGAAAAGCTACCAATAGTTTATCCTATGGTAAAATCACAAGTAGCTACTGATAAAATTATAAATGATGAGGCATTAGCAGATACTGGTTATGGTCAGGGCCAGGTTCTTATGAGTCCACTCCATATTGCACTAGCATATAGTTCGATTGTCAACGATGGCAATATTATGTCCCCAACTTTAGAGGGTTTTAATGAAAAGGTAAAATCTAAGGTTTGGAAAGAAAGTGTAATTTCTAAGGAAAATGTTAAAATTATAAAAGATGATTTAACTGCTGTAATAGATACAAAAGGGGGCACAGGTAATGCTGCCCAAATTGCAGGGGTAGTTCTTGCAGGTAAAACGGGAACTGCGGAACTTAAGAAAAATGCAGAAGATGCTAATGCAAAGGAAAATGGATGGTTTATATGTATGGATACAGCAAATCCTAAAATAGTGGTAGCAATGCTTATAGAGGATGTCAAAGGAAGAGGTGGAAGTCATTATGTGGTACCGATTGTAAAAGAGGTAATGGAATATTACTTAAAGAGATAGTAAAATAATAACATCCCAAAATGCTCTAGCTAAAGTGATAGAGCATTTTGGGATGTTTTATTTGTATCATTCTTTATTTATATTTATTAATTCTATTTTATAATTTCCATCAGGAGATTGTACTTCTACAATATCGCCTATTGTCTTTCCAAACAAAACTCCTCCTATTGGCGACTCTATGCTAAATTTGCAATTTATTATATCCACTTGTAATGTTGTTACAAGTTCTATTTCTTCTACATCATCACTGCCTTCAAATTTTATCAGTAATTTATCTCCTATATTTGCACCTTTAATATTAACAATAACATCATCTATAACTTCGGCAGTTCTAATCATTTTTATTAAATAACCCATTCTTCTGTAGTTGTCGTACATGCTTGATTTTGCGGCTTTATATTCAGCATTTTCACTTCTATCACCATGAGCTGCAGCTATCATTTTTTCATGGGCAATTTCCATTGTCAAAGGCCCTTTACGATAATCAAATTCTTTTTGGAGTTGTTCAACATCTTTTTTAGTAAGTTTATTGTTCATTTTTTCACCTTCTTTTTTTAAAAATTACATTATATTAAAAAAACACTAAAGTCATATATACTATATATTGTGATTAAAATATTCTACGCTTAAGACAACCATTATACCACCAAAGTTATGGACTGATGTAACCTTTTATTTTAGTCAAGTGAAGTAAAAAAAGATAATGGAACATTTTTGTAGTTTAGCTCGTAAGCTATTATACAAAGCTTACATTGGAAGGAGCTACTATGTGTAATAGTTATTTTAGAGGTAATATTATATGTCCTATAATTGTATCTTATGCAAGAGGTGATGTAAACGGTGATGGAATACCTGACAATGTTTATTTAACTGGTGTTAAGACATCGGACAGTCCTTTTACGGAAGATATCACTCTAGTAATACAAAGCGGAAGGACAGGGAGTTTTACTAGTATACAACTAAGTGAAAACGTAGGTTATAACCCTACACTATTTTTAGGGGATTTTACAGGAGATGCTGTAGATGATATATTAATAAGTATTGCTACAGGTGGCAGTGGTGGAATAATGCACTACTACATTTATTCTTTCCTTAATAATAAAATACGATTAATGTTTGATTTTGATTTATTTAACGAGAAGTATCAATATGATGTTACTTTTGAAGACAATTATAAGGTTTACGTTATCAGTGTGATTAATAATGAGAAATATATTATAGATATATCCAATAAGGATGATGATTATTTAAATGAAATATACGATGAGTTTGGTAAGCTAAAGAATCCAATTGATGGATTTGTAAATCCGCTAAGTGGTTTATATCCTGTGGATTTTGATGCAAATAAAGTATATTCGTTACTCGCTTATCAAAAAATAGCTGGAAGGTACAACGCAGATTCTTTAGGTTATGTTATGAATACTCTAGAATGGAAAGATAACATATTTGTTTTGGATAACCAAAATGTAGCTATCTTTGGAGCAAAGGTATAGATATATGTTAAATCTAGTTAGTATTAACAGAAAAAAAGGACTATCTCAAAAGGTAGTCCTTTATTTTCTGTTAAAAAAAATAGGGGGTTTTATAGTATATGTATAGATTATTATATTATAAATTAGGGAATAATTCTAATAATACAGATTAATAATTACATGAATTAAAAGGTAATAGCTTTATCTAGGCCCTAGCTTTGAGAATAGCAAGGTTCACAATAGCATAGAATTTAACTGCATAGGAGGTAAACAAATGGGTGATGATTACAATGTGTATTGTTTTAATCACATAGCTAACACTGAAAAAGTTATTAATAATCAGATTGAGGATTTAAAAACTGATATTTCATGCTTAAGTTTTGAAATGGAAAATATGTCTCAGGGGCCTAATGGGCTTTATTCAACAGACGGAAGAGTAGCGGAACTAACTTATCAAATTAATAAGCTGAAATCGCAATTAGATAGACTAACAAAAGAAGAACAAAACTAAAAAAAGTTAATGGAGTATCGTCTTGTAAAAAGGAGGGTGCTTTATTAATTTTATGATGCTTAATTGTCTTTAAAGTGTTAGAATTAATTGATTTGATATAAAAATAAATTGTAAGGCGTGATGAAAATGGAAGAATTAAAGAGTGCAATTGATGAAATTATACAACAAGACGTTATAAAATTAGTTATAAGTAATAAAATGAGTGTGGATGAGAAGTACAATAAAATAACCTTTATTCTTAAAGAAAATGCTACAAAACAATATTATCAAATAGAAAAATGTACAGATAAGCAAGTATTTCATGAAAATATTAATATAGATATTTTAGGTGAAAAACTTTTAGAATATGTATCATCCCATTATAAACAAATTGATGCTTGGTCAGATACAACAACATTTGATTTGAAAATTTCTAAAAAAGGTAAAGTACATTTAGGCAAGAAAAAAAGTGATAATGCAAAACTTACCAATAAAGCACATAACAAAGAAAAAAATTATATTCTTAAAGAGGGTATGATAATTGAACCTCTTATAGATTTAGGCATTTTCACAAAAGATGGCAAGGTTGTAAGTTCAAAATATGATAAATATAAGCAAATAAATAGATTTGTTGAAGTTATTGATGACGAAATTAGAAATAATAATTTTGCGGAGCTTACAATAATAGACTTTGGTTGTGGGAAATCTTATTTAACATTTATACTATATTATTACTTTGTAGAAATTAAAAAAATTGATGTTAAAATGATAGGGCTTGATCTTAAGGAAGACGTGATTAACAACTGTAATGATATAGCTAAAAGGTATAATTATGAGAACTTGCATTTTGAGTTAGGGGATATAAATGGATTTAAATATAATGATAAAGTTGATATGGTTATAACATTACACGCTTGTGATACAGCTACCGATTATGCATTATATAATGCTGTAAAATGGAATAGTAAGATGATTTTCTCTGTTCCTTGTTGCCAACATGAAATAAATAGCCAAATTAAAACAGAGTCATTGTCTATAATAACTAAATATGGAATAATACAAGAAAGGGTTGCAGCGCTTATGACAGATGCAATAAGAGCAAATCTTTTAGAGTGCGTCGGATACAAAACCCAACTTCTAGAGTTTATAGATATATCACATTCTCCTAAAAATTTATTGATCAGAGCTTCAAAATCTAATATATCTACAGAAAAAAAATCAAAAGCGCTGGCTGAAGTTAATGTTTTAATTAATGAGTTTAATTTAAAGCCTACATTATTTAATTTATTAAAAAAGGATAATTTAATTTAAAATAGATGTGAAGGGATTTGAAATATGTTTAATTTATTTTTGGCTATATTGTGTAGCTCATCTATTGCTCTTATTTTTAAGTATAGTGAAGGCAATCAAATGAACAGATATGCAGTTACAAGTGCAAATTATTTTACTGCTTTAACTATAGGACTCCTAATGATTATAGTTAAACCACCACTAGAAATTAACTTTTCAGCAACAAATTTTATTGCTGAGTTCATTAATGTTTTATCACAAAATAATGTGGCTTTTTCTAAGGATGCCAGTTTTGTTTGGTCCATATTACTTGGTATAATAGGGGGCGTTTTTTTCTTTTTGTCATTCCTTTATTATCAGAAAAGTGTAAAGGAAAATGGTGCATCTCTTTCAGGAACATTTGGTAAGCTTGGAATTTTAGTGCCTATGGTGTTTTCTATCATATTTTGGAAGGAAATTCCCAAAGCTATTCAATGGGTAGGAATATTTATAGCTTTATTTTCAATAGTTTTTTCCAATATATCACAGGATGAAAATAAAAGTACAAGCATAAATTTTACACTCATTTTATTGTTTTTATTTGGAGGTATGGCAGAATTTCAAAATAAGTTATTTCAGAAATATGCTTTAATAGAATATAAAGATATATTTTTATTTGTTATATTTATTACAGCATTTTTATTTAGTTTATACTTCGTTGTAAAATCAGATAAGATAGTAATGAAAAGAGACTTACTCATGGGAATGTTGGTGGGGATACCAAATCTATTTTCTTCTTATTTTCTTATAATGGCTTTGAATTCCATACCCACATCCATAGCTTTTCCAGTGTACAGTGCAGGAAGTATAATATTTATAAGTATAGGAGAAGTAGTCTTATATAAAGAAAAGTTATCTAAAAAGAATGAAATAGCGATAGGACTAGTTATTATAGCATTAATATTAATTAATTTAGGATAATACTAAAGTGAATACATATTAGACTTGTGATATAATTACAGTATTATACAATTGAATAAAAAGTGGGGGGCTGAAAGTGAAATTCGTTACTTATACTTATAAAAATCAAACGTCAGCAGGAATATTAATAGGAACTAAAATAGTTCCTATTATGGAAACTATGAAAAGACTTAATCTACCAGAAATAAGTGGGCTTCAGGAGTTTATAGAAATGGCCGATGACAAGATAATAATGATGTTAGAAAATGAAGTAATTACAACAAATACTTATACCATAGAGTTATCAGAGGTAAAACTTTTGGCGCCTATTCCTTATCCTAAGAGAAATGTGTTTTGTATAGGAAAAAATTATGAAGAACATGCAAAGGAAATCAAGATTACTCAAATTTCAGATAATTTTATACCAGAGCATCCTATATACTTTACAAAAGTGGCTAGTCCAGCTATAGGAACTGGAGAAAAAATTTGTTTTTCAAAAGAAACAACTACTGAGGTGGATTATGAGGCTGAGCTTGCAGTTATTATAGGGAAGGAAGGTACAAACATAAAGCTAGAGGAGGCAGAAGATTATATATTTGGGTATACTGTTGCAAATGATGTTTCTGCAAGGGATCTTCAAGCAAAGCACAAGCAGTGGTTTAAAGCTAAAAGCCTGGATACTTTTTGCCCTATGGGTCCAACAATAGTGCATAAAAATGAAATTGTTTTTCCTGTAGAGTTAAACATACAGTGCAAAGTTAATGGAGAACTTAGACAAAACTCTAACACTAGAAATATGATTTTTGATATTGAACATATTATAAGCGATTTATCTAAAGGGTTAACTCTTAGGCCGGGTGATATAATCTGTACAGGAACACCGGCTGGTGTTGGAATGGGATTTCTACCAGGAAAAATGTTAAAAGATGGGGATGTAGTGGAATGCTATGTGGAGAATATAGGTTCAATTGTAAACGAGGTTTATAATAAAAACTAAAAGCATTTAGAGTAAAGAAATAAGGGATGCATACAATAGGGCATCCCTTATTTTTAACAGTATTAATTAGTTAAATCTATTTTATTATAAACCCTTGTTTTTCTAAAAAATCCTTCATATGAGGTCTTTGAGGTTCCTTCATTTGATTAGATATTTGATTTGTCCATGTGTCTAATCTTTTTCCTTTAGTTCTTCTCTCATAATAATCTTTAATATGAATATCGTATTCTTCTATTTTTTCAGCATCGCCGTTTGTGTTGTATTCATCTGTTTTAAATATCACGTCTAGTGGTAATCTTTCTTTTTTCTCTGGATTATGATTAGGATAACCTAGGCACATTCCAAATACAGGGTATACACCATATGGCAAGTGTAAAATTTCACTGATTTGTGATGGATTATTTCTTACTCCACCTATATATACTCCACCTAGGCCTAATGATTCTGCAGCAATTAAAGCATTTTGTGCAGCAAGGGCAGCATCCACAGTTGCAACAATGAATGTTTCAGTATATCCTTCTTCCATAGTCACATTATTAATTTCACAACATGTTTTAGCACGGTTTAAATCGGCACAGAAAACTAAAAATAATGGACACTGTTCTACATAACTTTGTTCTCCTGAAAGATATGCTATTTTTTTTCTGTTATCTTTATTTTTCACACTTATAATTGTATAAGCTTGAATATAGCTGGAAGTTGCAGCGCTTTGTGCACATTCTATAATTGTTTTTATTTTTTCATCTTCTACAGGTTGATCTTTATATTTTCTTATTGATTTATGAGATTTTAATACATTTATAGTTTCATTCATATTATTTACCACCTTAATTAAAAATTTAAGAACATTTATTCTTGTGAACAATATACCATAAACTAATGAAAATAAAAAGTATGTATGTAATACAGTGTATGATAATCATTAAAAGGGGGTATTGTAATGACTTTACCGAATGCATTAAAAATAGGAGATACAATAGGGCTTATTGCTCCGTCTAGTGCTTTAAGACAAGCTGATGAGCTAGAAAAATCCATTAAAGTTCTTGAAAAACAGGGATTTAAAGTAGTAATAGGGAAAAGTTGTGGTGAAAAATATGGATATCTTTCAGGGACCGATGAAATACGTGCAAGAGATATAAATACAATGTTTGAGGATAGTAATATTGATGCAGTTTTCTGTTTAAGAGGTGGGTACGGAGCCCCAAGAATTCTTGATATGTTAAATTATGAAATGATTAGTAAAAATCCTAAGATTTTTATGGGATATAGTGATATAACTGCAATTCATATAGCATTAAACCAAATATGCAATTTAATTACTTTTCATGGGCCTATGACTGCTACAGATATGGTGGGAAACTTCGATGAGTTTTCAAAACAAAGTTATGTTAATGCAATAACTTGTATTAATCCCTTAGGACAGATGGAGAATCCGTTAGGTTTTGAGATTAAATCACTGGTATCCGGAAAGGCTAGCGGTAAAATAGTAGGTGGGAATTTATCGTTAATTGCAGCTACGATTGGAACTGCTTATGAAATAGACACAAAGGGTAAGATTCTGTTTTTAGAAGATATAGATGAATTTACTTATTCTGTAGATAGGATGCTGACTCAGCTTAGGCTTTCAGAAAAGTTTAAAGATTGCGTGGGCATAATATTAGGTGATTTTAAAAATTGTTTACCGCAATATGAGGATTCTGATCATACGTTGATGCAGGTATTTAACGATATTGTAGTCCCAGCTAAAAAACCTACCATATATAATATCATGGCAGGTCATTGCACTCCTAAAATTACAATTCCTCTTGGAGTAAAAGCACTACTAGATGCTGATATTTCTACTCTTACAATTATAGAAAATTCTTTGAAATAAGCTAAAGAAAGTTTACACTGGCTTTAATCCAGGTGAACTAGATTGTAAGGTGTTTCCTGGTAAACATAATAGTTTAACCAATTAGAAAATAGTAAATTAGAATGTCCTCTCCATTTCACAATAGGTGGTTTTGACGGATCGTCATTGGGGAAATAATTGTCTGGAACATTTATGTCTAAACCCTTTGCTATATCTCTGTCATATTCAGTTTTTAACGTTAATGGATCATACTCTGAGTGGCCAGTTACAAAAATTTGACGTCCTTTTTTTGCTGATACAATGTAAATACCTGATTTTTTTGATTTGGATAAGATTTGGAGCTCCTTTATTTTATCAATATCAACTTTTCGTATTTCGGTATATCTTGATTGTGGAACATAAAATTCATCGTCAAATCCGCTCAAAAGTCTAATGTTTTGTTTTGTTATTTCATGTTTGAACACTCCAAATATTTTGCTATCCAGTTTATGTTTTTCAAGTCCATAATGATAATAAAGTCCTGCTTGAGCACCCCAACAAATATGCAAAGTTGAGTATACATTATGTACACTCCATTCCATAATTTTTTTAAGTTCCTCCCAATAATCTACTTCTTCAAAAGGAACGCTTTCGATTGGAGCCCCCGTTATTATCATTCCATCAAATTTAGAGTCCTTTATTTCATCGAAAGTATTATAAAATTTAATCAAATGTTCTTCAGATATATTTTTACATGAGTGGCTTTCGGGATGCAAAAGTACTATATCTATCTGTAGTGGGGAGTTTCCAAGAAGCCTCAAAATTTGTGTTTCAGTTTCAACCTTTGTGGGCATAAGATTTAAAATTATAATCTTCAAAGGGCGAATGTCCTGATGAAATGCTCGGTCTTCTGTAATAGTAAAAATATTTTCTTTATTCAAAGTTTTAAATGCTGGTAAGTTATCTGGAATTTTTATTGGCATTTTAATTTCCCCTTACGCTAACTTATTTTTTTATGATAAATTTGCAATTATGCTATAATTTAAATGTAATAGTACTATATTGTCTAATAATTGTCAACAAACGTTACATTAGGCAAGAATAAACGGACAGGCTTTATTAAAACTGAATATAAAGTTAAAATACAAATAAACAGAATATTAAAAAAAAAGAAATTTAAGTGTTGACAAATTATTATATTGTGTATATAATAATAAATAATATAATAATTAAAGCTATGATAGAGAGAAAAATATCACGGTTGAAACTACAGAGAACCAACGTTTGTTGAGAGTTGGTGTTGAAACGGATATATAATGATCACTCTTGAGCTGCTGAGTTGAACTTGAAAGTATTGTGATTATAAACTGCAAAAAAAAATATTTGCATGATTATCACAAGGACAGAATTATTTTACATTGAGTAAACGAAGACGGGTGCTCCCGATATAGAGCTATGGTTAAAGAAATATATTTTGCTGTTTCGCTTGACCAAATAAGGAGGTAATTTATAATAATAAATTACGAACTAGGGTGGTACCACGAATCTTTCGTCCCTATAAACATAGTTGATATGTGTTTATAGGAATGGAAGATTTTTTATTTGTCCAAAAAGGAGGAATCGAAATGTATAAAACTATAAGTGCTAAAGTAGAAAATGGTATAGATGCTTTAGTAAGAGTTACCAATATTTTAAAAAGAAAAGAATTTCAAATAAGAGGTCTCGTGATGACAGAAGGTGAATTTGGCGAGTATTCAAATTTGAAGATAACTATAGAAGAAGGCTCTAATTTAGGGATAGAACAGGCAATGATGCAACTAAGAAAAATTATTAATGTACATGAAATCAAAGAATTGAAGGAGGTAGAATAATGTTAAATATCAATGAAAAATCAGATCATATGGAAGATGTAGAAAAAATCAATAATCCTGAGGAAGAATCACAAAATCAAGCTGAACATTATAACTGGGATTATAATATTAACTATTTTGGGGTGGGTCGTGGATCCGAAGAATAAGCATATAATAAAAAAAGCACATTGAGAACTTTGACAATGTGCTTTTTTCTGTAAATATAAAGGAGAATTATAAGTGTTTGTAGAACTATACATATAGAATATGAAAAAGTATTTATAAATTAATTTAATCAATATCTGTTATGTCTTAAAATTACATGAGGAGGGATTTGAATGACAGAAAATATGCTCAAAATATTAATATGTGATGATTCTTTGCTAATTAGGAAAAAGTTAAAAGAGGTATTAAAAAATTGTGGATGTGAAAATATTTTAGAAGCTACTGATGGTCAAGTTGCAATAGATGTATACAAGGAGAGTAATCCAGATTTAGTCTTTATGGATATAATTATGCCAATAAAAAATGGTATTCAAGCAGTTAAAGAAATAATGGAATTCGATAAGGATGCAAAAGTAGTAATGGCTTCTTCGGCTGGAACAAAAGAACATGTAAAAGAGGCAATAAAAGTAGGAGCATTTGAATTTATACAAAAGCCTTGGGAAAAAGAGCAGATTAATAAAATTCTTCATAATCTAAAATAAGAGAGGAGGGCGAAACTATGTTTAGTCAATATTTTGGTCAATACTTATTACATGAAAATTATCTTACTGCTGAGCAATTATGCACGGCACTAGAATATCAAGAATCAGTTAAATTAAAACTGGGAGTTTTAGCTGTAAATGCAGGATATATGACAGCAGAGCAGGCAAGTAAAGTACATCAAATGCAAACAAAGGCCGATAAAAGGTTTGGGGAATTAGCTGTAGATGCGAAGTATTTAAAAGAGGAGCAAGTAGATGAACTCTTATCTTCACAAAGTTTTGGACATCTTTTACTAGCACAAGCTTTAATAGATAAAAACTTTATGTCTCTTGAAAAGTTTGAAATAGCAATGAGCGCTTATAAGAAAAAATATAATATTTCAGAAGGTCAGTTTGATGCCATTCAAAAAGATGACGTAGATGAAATTATAAATATTTATGTAAATTTAGAAGAGGATAAATACGGTATAGAAATAAAGAACTATATTTCCTTATTCATGCGTAATATAATTCGTTTCATCCATTCTGAGGTTTATACAAATAATATTATGAAAGTTGAAGAGTACAAAACAAAATGTGCAGTAACCCAAACAATAAATAACAAGATTAATTTAAAAACATATATCAATGCAGAACGGGATGTATTTGTAAAATTAGCGTCCATATATGCAGAGGAAGAATTAACCTGTATGGACGAATTGGCTAAAGATTCTGTAGGTGAATTTTTAAATTTAAATAATGGGCTATATCTTGTAGGTATGTCTAATATAGGAATAGAATTAGACATGGAGCCTCAGTCTATTTGTTTTAATGAAACTATTTGTTCTACATATGTGCTACCAATAGAATTACCTTTTGGTAAAATAGAACTAATCATTTCTCATTTATAGTGAAAAGAACTGCCGGAATATATTCCAGCAGTTCTTTTCGCTATAAATCATTAAGTTTACTTAAAAACACTATTTATATTTTCTTTAAAACTAATACTGTTCTACTTGGAGAATAAATAGTGATGCCGATTTTATTGTCTTTACCTTTCAAAGGTTTTGTGTCATAAATATAATTTGAAGATATTCTATCATACCCACCAAATATATTCAGATCACTGTTAAATATAACTTCATATTTACCAGCATCCGCAGTTGGAAGTTCATATTCTTCGAAGGATTTTGTTGGATTAAAATTAAATAAGAATACTAAACCACCTTTTCTAAAGGCAAGTAAATTTAAATTCTCATCACTCCAAAGATTCATCAAATCATTTGCTCCTAATATATTATGAGACTTAAAAAAAGTCAACGTTTCTTTATCAAAATTCAACAAGTAATCATAAACTAGATTTTTATTATCTATTAAACTCCATTGTCTTCTTGCATAATGAAAACTCCAATTATTACCTTCTCTTGGAAAATCAATCCATTCTGGATGACCAAATTCATTGCCCATGAAATTCAAATATCCTTCACCACCTAGAGAGATAGTGAGAAATTTAATCATTTTAAGTACTTCTACAGCTCTATTTATAATGGAATTATTATCTGTTTTTAACATGTGATCATACATTGCAGGACCTGCTAAACGAAACATTAAGGTTTTATCGCCTACTAGAGCTTGGTCATGAGATTCGGCATAGCCAATACATTTTTCCTCAGGACGTCTACTAGTGAGTTCATACCATAACTGTCGCATACTCCAATTCTCATCAGTACGTTCCTTAAGTATTTTCACCCAAAGATCTGGTATTCCCATTGACAAACGGTAATCAAAACCTATTCCTCCATAGCTTACAGGAAGAGCTATACCAGGCATACCACTCATATCCTCAGCAATTGTAATTGCTGAAGGTTTAATTTCTCTAACTAATTCATTTGCAAATTGAAGGTATGTGATTGCTTCAATATCAGTATCAGTACTAAAATATTTACTATAATCTGTAAATGCTACTCCTAGACCTTGATGGTGATATAACATTGAAGATACACCATCAAAGCGATATCCATCAAAATGATATTCCTCAAGCCAAAACTTAATGTTTGATAATAGAAAATGAAGAACTTCTGGTTTGCCATAATTAAAAAGTTTTGTGTCCCAAGCAGGATGGCTTCCTTTGCTTCCAGTGTGAAAAAACTGATAGTCTGTTCCATCGAATTCATTTATTCCTTCTGCTATATTTTTAATAGCATGGGAATGTACTAAATCAAGTAATACTGTAAGTCCCATTGAGTGAGCAGTATTAATTAATAGCTTAAGGTCATCTGGAGTACCGAACCAAGATGAAACTGCAAAGAAGTTTGATACTTGGTAACCGAAAGAAGCATAATACGGATGTTGCATAATTGCCATAAGTTGTATAGTGTTATATCCTTCAGCTTTTATTCTTGGAAGTATATTTTGTGTGAATTCATTAAAAGTACCCATATCTTCTTTTTCTTGAGCCATGCCAACATGAGTTTCGTATATAAATAATGGTTTTGAATGATCCACGTGAAAGTCACTATCTTGCCAAACAAAAGGATTATCTGGTTGCCATATTTGGCCAAGGAAATCTTTAGTAACTGGATTTTGTACTGTTCTTTTAATATAAAGTGGAAGTCTATCTTTGGATTCACCTTTAGCCACTATCCTAACTTTTACATTTGACATATGTTTAAGGGCCTTACTACCGCTTAAAAAGATTTCCCAATTACCATTCCCTATTTTTTTTAAGGGGTGTGACTCAGGATTCCAAAAATTAAAATCTCCAATCAGATAGAGACCTTCTGCAGCTGGTGCCCATTCCCTATAATACCAACCTCCATCGCAGGGATGGAAGCCATAAAACAAGTTTCCATTTGCAAAGGATTCGAAATTAGAATAGTTAGAAAGCAAAACCTCTTTAGTTTCTTTATAATGATTTACTCTTAAGGTAATATCTTTTTCAAAAGGTTTGAGATAGGGGTCAATGTCCAATATTTTTATATTGTTTTTTTTCTTATGGTTATCCTTCATAAAAATCTCCTCCTACTATATAATAAGTATCTAAAACATACAATTATTATGGTTTTCTAAAAAATAGTATTTTATATGTATAATTCAACTTATAATGTTTGATTTCCTCTTTTATTTGTAAATTTAACGCAAAAGTATTCTGTTTTTCCCTCGAAATTACTGTGAAACAACCCTATTAATCAATTTATATACTATAGCGTTTAAACACATGTCACATAGTGCCTTAAAGCCTATTATACTGTTTATAGTAGGATTTATAGACTGTTTGTGCATATTGGTTACGTCAATATGCTATACTTTTTGTTGAGAATAGATTAGATGAGGAGTGTAATAAATGATTGAAAAAGAAAAAATGCTAAATGGAGAAGTATATAATGCCTATGATGAAAATCTAATACTTCTGAGAAATAAAGCGAGACATCTTACAAAAAAATATAATAATACAGACCCTGAGGAAATAGAGAATAGGATAAACATACTTAAACAACTATTTGGAAAGATAGGAAAGGATTTTGAAATAGAGCCCCCTTTTTTATGTGATTATGGTACCAATATTGAAATTGGAGAAAATTTCTATGCCAATTTTAATTTTTTAGTTTTAGATGATGGACTTGTTAAAATAGGAGACGATGTTTTATTTGCTCCTAATGTAAGTATATTTACTGCAACTCATCTAATTGATCCTAAGTTAAGACCCAAGAATGCTGATTATACAAAAACTGTAACAATAGGAAATAATGTGTGGATTGGCGGTGGAGCTATAATAAATCCGGGTGTAACTATTGGCAATAATAGCGTAATTGGTTCTGGTAGCGTGGTTACAAAAAATATCCCGGAAAATGTAGTGGCTGCTGGAAACCCTTGCAAAATAATACAATACATAGATAAGGAATGATTAAAATTGAAAAATATAGCTGATTTAACACTAAGAAGAGATTTGAAGTATGCAAAAAATGGCATAGCTCATTCTTTAATTTCAGGAGTAACATGGGGTATGGATGCCTTAGTACTTGGATATGTACTAACTCAATATCCATTTAATAATAATAAAGCTGCTTTAATGGTGGCGCCACTTGTAGGAGCATGCATACACACAGGGCTTTCAGCTTTGCTTACTGTGATTTACAATTTATTTACAGGTAAAATTAAAGAGTTTGGAAGATGTCTTTTTAGTAAAATGGGGATATTAATTATTATTTCTGCTATATTTAGTGGACCACTTGCAATGTCTGGATATTTACTTGGAATTAATTTGGCGGGGCCTTCATATACAGCAGTTATCACATCTACTTATCCTGCTATTGGAGCTGTTATGGCAGTGATTTTTCTGAAAGAAAAATTAAGTAAACGAGTTTTGACTGGAATTATATTATGCGTAATTGGAGCTGTAATTACAGGGTATTCACCAATAACAACTTCATTACCTCCCAAATTTTATTTGGGAATTATATTTGCAGTTGTAGCCTCAATTGGTTGGGGACTAGAAGGTGTATTTGGTGCTTATGCTATGGATGTTGTAGACCCAGAAATAGCTATTGCAGTCCGTCAAACTACTTCATTTTTTATGTATTTAATTTTTGTGATTCCTTTTATACATGGGTTTGAAATGCTAATTAAGGCAGTTACATCTCCTAGTATGATAGTTTTTGCATTGGCAGGTATATTATGTAGCATATCTTATATAACATGGTATCTTGGTTTAAGCAAGACTGGAGTAGGTAGAGCTATGGCTCTTAATATTACTTATTCAATATGGGTAATAGTATTAGACTTTATAGTAAATGGTGTACATGCTGCTCCAAATTTAATAATTGGGTGTTTGATAATCGTTTTTGGGGCAATTCTAGTTTCGGGTAATCCAACAGAAATGATAAAATTGAGAGAATATAAGGAGTAATAATATGATGTTAAAAATACCAATGAAATTTAGAGTACTTCAATTAATTTGTGAAAGAAGTATTGAACTTAAAATAATAGATACATATCAAATTATAAAACTAATTAATTTAGAATATGGAAGTGAAAGACAATGCTCAGATAAAACTATAAAAACGCATATTCTAGCATTGAAATCAATAGGACTTATTAAAGAAATTAACGTGTTTGAAAATAAGAATGAATTAATATCTGAGTATAAGTCCACACGTGAAGGATTTAATAGAATGAAACTTATGCCTAGTGGTACTGAAAGTTATAAGGAATGGGTACCGTTTAAAAGACGAGCTAGTTCTTTAATAAATCATAGCGGCTAAAATTATTATATGAAAAAAAGTGCGAATTTTATAATTCGTACTTTTTTTATGCTTATTCTTCTTCTATGTAAGTAATATTACCATCAAAAATATAATTAAATGAGGTTTTTGATCCTTCTAATACATACATCATTTTTTCGATTACAACTTGTTCTTCCTTATTAGTGGTGATAGACAGTGTGCCTTCTTCATTAACTTCAGATTTTAGATCAAATTCATATATAAAATCTTTTATAAGTCGTATCCATTCAGAAATATCATTTGAACCTAAACTTTCTTTTTTTGCAAAACCTTTTAGAGTTTTTTCTAGTTGTTTTTTTGAAAATCTCAATATATTTGCCATTATTTTGCCTCCTATTTTAACTCTAATAAAGTATAACATAAAAACCTAACTCATACCAATGTTCAAAGGTTTATTGGATGGAACAGGTGGAAATAGAATTGTAATATTAAAATAACATATTGATTAATAAATATGAAAAGTAAAGAATGCTAACTCTTGGTTACTCTTACTGAAGATGTAATTGTTTACTTTGTTAGTAATCACTTTATATGAGAATTTACCACCTTAAAATAAAGATATAAAATAGATATAGTATTACACATAATTTTTTATATGCAAGGAGGTTTCAAAATGAAACTTTTAAGAGAGTTACTGCTTATTTTAGTTATTTATTTTACTGGAGAAATTTTAGCTGAATTTTTATACCTACCTGTACCAGGTAATATTATAGGAATGATTTTACTTCTGATTTTACTATGCACTAATGTTGTGAAGCTTGAGATGGTGGAGACCGTTGCTAATTTTTTATTGGATCATTTAGCTTTTTTCTTCATCCCAGCTGGAGTGGGCCTTTTAACTTCACTTGTAGTAATTAAGGATAACTTTGTAAGATTACTTATAGTATGCTTCATAAGCACTATTATTACTATTGCGGTTACTGCTTTAGTGATTGAATTTATGACAAAAAAAATGCTAAAAAACAAAAGGGAGTGTCAGAGTGAATAGCTTACTTAATAACTCACTATTTGGAATTATGTTATCCCTATTTGCTTTTGAAGTAGGATGTTATATTAATAAAAAAACAAAAATACCAATTTTTAATCCATTACTCATTTCTATTACAATAGTTATTGGAGTATTAGTTGGTTTCCAGATAGATTTTAACGTCTATAACAAAGGTGGAGAATTTATAAATATGTTTTTAGGACCAGCTACAGTAATACTAGCAGTTCCGCTTTATAAGCAAATTTCATTATTAAAAAAGCATGTAGTACCTATACTAGTAGGTATTTTCATAGGAAGTACAGTTGGAATTATTAGTATTATATTGTTATCCCATGCTTTAGGGCTTAATGAGATACTTATAAAATCATTAGCTCCTAAATCAGTTACTACACCTATTGGTATAGAAATATCAAAACAAATGAAAGGAATTGCTCCTATAACCGTAGCAGCTATAGTTATCTCAGGAATTTTTGGGGCAATTGTAGGACAGCCAATATTCAAACTACTAAGAATTAAAAGTAAAATAGCTATAGGGATTTCACTTGGAACAGCATCCCATGCGGTGGGGACTGCTAAAGCCTTGGAAATTGGAGAAACTGAAGGTGCTATGAGTAGTCTTGCTATAGGGATTGCTGGACTTATGACAGTTTTTTTGGCTCCAATTATTTATACTATTCTCATCAAGATTATATGAATAAGTTAATTTACCAAAGTAACAACAAAAGTAATTTTAATTTTAACTTATAAATAGATATATAGATTATTAGGCTCAGACTGTGTTAAAATTAAAGATAAAAGTGAAATGAGGTATAAACATTGGATAATTTTAAGACAAATGCTATGAGAATTCTTGATAAGGCTGGAATTTTATATAATGCATATACATATGATCATAGCGATGGCTTAATAGATGGTATTTCCGTTGCGCTAAAAATGGGTCAGTCTACGAGTCAGGTATATAAAACACTAGTGACTAGAGCGTCGAGTAGAGAATACTTTGTTTTTGTAATTCCTGTTGTGGATGAACTTGATTTAAAGGCTGCAGCAAGAGCAGTGGGTAAAAAATCTATTGAGATGATTTCGGTTAATGACATTAATAAGATAACAGGATATGTCCGTGGAGGTTGTTCACCGATAGGAATGAAAAAAGATTATAAAACAGTAATTGATAGGACATGCTTAGATCAAAATACGTTAATTATAAGCGCAGGTAAAATAGGACATCAAATCGAACTGTCTCCAAATGATTTGATTAAACTAATTAAATGTAGTACGGATTGTATTACGGTAAAAAAGAAGTAAAAATTTATATATGAAATAGGGGAGGATTTGATGAATAAGGAAGTTATAAGATTTGGAGTTATAGGAACAAGTAATATTACAGAATGGTTTTTAAATGGTGGGTTGGAAGTTAAAGATTTTGTTTTAACAGCAGTTTATTCAAGAAGTGAAGAAAAAGGTAAGGAATTTGCAGAAAAACACAATGCATCTTATGTTTTTACTGATTTAAATGAAATGGCCAAAAGTGATTTAATTGATGCCGTGTATATTGCATCACCAAATGCATTTCATTCAGAGCAAACTATATTATTTTTAAACAATAAAAAACATGTATTATGTGAAAAAGCATTTGCTTCAAATACAAAAGAGGTAATTAATATGATACAAGCTGCAAAAGACAACCAGGTTATTTTAATGGAGGCAATGAAGACAACACAACTGCCGAATTTTAAAATTATTAAAGAAAATTTACATAGAATAGGTAAGGTAAGAAAGTATTTTGCGAGCTATTGTCAGTATTCTTCAAGGTATGATAAATATAGGGAAGGAATAGTGTTAAATGCATTTAATCAAAAACTATCTAACGGTGCATTAATGGACATAGGTGTTTATTGTATTCATCCTATGATAAATTTATTTGGGAAACCAAAGGAAATAAAAGCAAATGCTTTAATTCTTGAATCTGGTGTTGATGGGGAAGGTAGCATAACATTTAAGTATGATGAAATGGATGCTGTAGTTATGTACTCAAAAATAACGAATTCAAAATTGCCTTCAGAAATTCAAGGAGAAGAAGGAAATATAATTATAGAGAATATTAATAAATTTGAAAAGGTAAGAATTGTTTTTAGAGATGGGAAAGAAGAAGATCTAACACAATTTCATAATGAAAATGATATGTGCTATGAAATAGAAACCTTTATTAAAAGTATTAAAAGTGGTGATATGGAGGAAAACTCTAATTTATTTCAAACTTCTAAATGGGTAATGGAGGCACTGGATGAAGCAAGAAAACAGACAGGACTTGTTTTCCCAGCAGATTTAAATTATAATTAATTCTACATTAATACAAGAATTTATTATATAATAAAATTATATTTTTAAAAGTTAATAATGTTTAAAAAAATTATAGTTAGGATGTGTAAAGAATGGCAGAGATTAAATATGAAATAAAAGAAACGCTAGGTGCCCTCTCAGAATCTTCGAAAATGTGGAAGAAAGAATTAAATCTAATAAGTTGGAATGATAAAGAAGCTAAATATGATATTAGAGACTGGTCACCTGAACATGAAAAAATGGGTAAAGGGGTGACTCTTACTGCGGATGAGTTAAAGTTACTTAGGGATATACTTAACAAGTTGGAATTGTAGTAAATAATGCCTTCTAGGATAAAAGTTTAATTGCTGGCCTAGGAGGCATATTACTTGTGTATCACCTAATAATATATATAAATATGGGTATTATATATATTAAGAGGTGATTTTATGAAAATCAAGGCAGTATGTATTATATTTTCAGGTGTATGTATCATGGGATTCTATGGAATTATTGGTACAACACCTTCAGTTCAAGCTTTTAATATGTCTCAAGAACAATCAATAATATCCCAAGGTCAATTGAAAATCATAAACTCTGTTTCCACTGTTAAGCACGGAGGAACGGGTCTTATAACAATACAGGGAATACCTAATACTAGGTACAGTATTACTACTTCTTATAAATTAAATAACAAAATAATCTCCGTTATTCAATGGCGTACAACGGATGGAATAGGAGTTACTACATTTAACTGGATTGTCAATATGAATACAATTGCTGGAACTTATGATGCTACAATCTCTGGCGGAGGAGATATACTAAAGACAAACCATACGGTTGTGCCACGGTAAATTTAATATTCGAATTTTAAGTAACTTTTTATACTTTACAATCGTCTTATATGTAAAGTGAAATAAATTATGGTAGTATAGAATAAACTTACTTTGTAATGAGATTTTCAAAGTAAAACTCATCAAAAAAATAGGGGGTGCATGACACTATGAAAAAAAATTTTTGTATTATATTAATAGTTCTTACATTTGGTTTACTAACTGGTTGCAGCAAGGAACTAACAACAAAAGTTACTCCTCCAGAAAATACAGATAACTCTCAGCCTAAAGATACTAGTACCCAAGTTAAAGATACTAGTTCAAAAGACACTGTTGTAACAGCTAAGATAGGCGATTACTATCCTTTTGATAAAAACATAAAGTATACTTATGCTGGTGAGGGTAATGAATATGCAACTTATTCTGTGTTTGTTGACTATTTAAGAGGAAACCGCCAGCAGATTAGAGTTAATAATGGTGGTACAGAGATGGCTCAAGTACTGGAAAACAGTGATGGAGAATTAAGACGGATATACACTAAAGGAGAAAGCTATTACAGAGAAGATGTTACTTCCCAAAGTAATGAGACCGATGTTTTATTAAAAGAACCACTTGTAAAAGGTAATTCTTGGATATCATTAGATGGCAGTAAACGAAGTATCACTAGTTTAAAAGTTACGATAAAAACCCCTTTAGCTAGTTATGAATGCATTGAGGTTACAACTGTAGGGAAAGATAGTACCGATAAAAGTTATTATGCAGCTAATGTAGGCCTGGTTAAAACATTGTTCTCGTCTGAGGGCTATGAGGTAACTTCCTCCTTAAGTAAAATGGAGAAAAATGTACCCTTTGTTCAAACAGTTAAATTTTATTACCCAAATGGAAATGACGGTATGAATTATACTACTGCTAAACAGCTATTCTTTAATACAAATGATAACACTAAAAAAATGTTTGAGAATCATTTTAAAGAAGCACCAAATAAAAATACAGGAAAATTAATTAGTACTAACACAACAATAAAAAGTCTTTATCTAAATAATGATAATATGGTATACGTGGATTTTTCAAAAGAATTTACTAAGGAAATGAATGCTGGTAGTGGTTATGAAAGCCAGATTCTACAATGTATTACTAATACATTGGGTGATTATTATATGGTGAAAAAGGTTTATATAACAGTGGAAGGTAAGCCTTATAGTTCTGGTCATATATTAATGAAAAAAGGTGAAGCTTTTACTGTGAATCATAAAAATACTAAATAATTTTAAGATAAAGGGATTACATTTTAGTAATCCCTTTTGTGTTTTATTTAATCATTTTTGAAATTTTTAACTTTAAATTGTATGTTTACAAACTATGGTATAATTAAATAACTATAAGTAGATAAGTGTTTTTATATGATTCACATAAAATTCAGGAGGTAATTAAATGATTGATTCACATGTACATACAGAATTTTCACAAGATTCTCAAATGAAGCTTGAAGACGGGCTGGAACACTCTGAAAACATCGGCATAGGAATGACTATTACAGAACATTTGGATTTGAAATTTCCAACAGGAGAAAATTTTACTTTTGATATAGATAAATATTTTAATGACTATGACAAGTATAAGAGTAATAAACTTATGCTTGGAATTGAAATTGGTATGCAATTAAATTGCTTAGAGGAAAATAGAGCTATAGCAAGTAAGTATCCTTTTGATTATATAATCGGATCCATACATGTAGCTGAAGGACAAGATATATATTATCCGAAATTTTATGAGGGTAAAACAAAACAAGAAGCATATGAGCAATATTTTGGAAGTATGATTGATTGCGTGAGACAGTATGATTTTATTGATAGTTTAGGTCATATTGATTATATATCTAGATATGCTACTTTTTATGATAAGGAAATACATTATGAAGAATTTAATGAATATGTAGATGAAGTGTTAAATACTATAGTTAGTAATGAAAAAGTAATAGAATTAAACACTAGAAGACTGGGAAATAAAGAAGCTTATAATAATTTAATTCATATTTATAGTGCGTACAAGCAAAAGGGTGGGGAATATGTTACTATAGGTTCCGATGCACATCATGCAGAACATGTTGGGCAAAACTTTAAGCTGGCTAATAGCATATGTGAAATATGTAATCTTAAACCTGTATATTTTAATAATAGAAAAATGGAATATATGTAATATTACTTTACTAGTATTTTTGAGGAGAATAGAAATGGAAAATAGCCAATTAATTAATCAAGTTATCATATTATTTATTATTATAATGGTGGGATTTTACGCTAAGAAAAAGAAATTTCTCAGTAACACAGTTGATAGAGGTCTGTCGGAATTATTAATAAATATAACCTTACCATTTATGATAATTACATCTTTTAATATTAAATATGAAGCACAGATGGTAAGTAATGCTCAAAAAATTTTATTATACTCGTTTTTGATACACATAGGTTTAATATTTATTAGTAAATTATTTTTCTTTAAGTTTCCTGAAAATAAACAAAAGGTATTTAGGTTTGTGACAATTTTTTCAAATGTGGGATTTATGGGTTACCCAGTTATTGAATCGATTTATGGTGGAGTAGGCGTTTTTTATGCGGCAATATTCAATATTCCTTTCAATATTTTAGTGTGGACTGTAGGTGTAATGATCTTCACCGGAGAAAAAGATTTCAAATCAGTCAGAAAAGCGGTAGTAAATCCAGCGCTTATAGCCGTATTTATTGGTATGATTTTATTCCTGTTTTCAATTAAATTGCCGTTCCCTATTGAAGCTTCGTTTAAACTGGTGGGAGCTACCACTACACCAATAGCTATGATAATTATTGGGTCTATGCTTGCGGAAATGAATGTTAAAAGTATTTTTTCTGATTTGTCTATATATTATGCTACAATGGTTAGGCTATTGGTAGTTCCATTAATTATTTATGTGGTAATGAAATTTCTAAAGGTAGATGAGTTGCTACTAAATATATGTGTTATACTTGAGGCTATGCCAGCAGGAGTAACAGCTGCAATAATTGCAGAGAAATACGATGGAGACCCGTTGCTTGCTTCACAGTGTATATTTATAACTACAATACTATCAGGAATAACTGTACCTATAATAATACTATTTTTATAGAATAAATTAAAGTTGTAGAATGGAGGATTTATAATGAAAGTTAATTTTACGGAAAATTTAGAAAAAGGTATGAGATTTTTACATACTCAAGGTGCATTTTTAACAGTGAAATCTGGTGAGAAAATTAATACTATGACTATAAGCTGGGGAAATGTGGGATATGAATGGAACAGACCTATATTTACTGTTTTGGTAAGGAAGTCGAGATATACTCATGATCTTATAGAAAATTCAGATGACTTTACTGTGAGCATACCCTTAAGTAAAGATCTAAAGAATGCATTAGCAGTTTGTGGAAGTAAATCAGGCCGAGATATCGATAAATTTAAGGAGTGTAAATTAACCCCAGAAGATAGTAGAAATGTTGATACACCGATAATTGGTGAATGTGAACTTCATTATGAGTGTAAAATTGTATATAAACAGGATATGAATCCGAAGCTTCTTTCAAAGGATGTTGCAGAAAGCTCTTACGCAGATGGTGATTACCATACTTTGTATTATGGAGAAATAGTAGCAACTTACACGAAATAGTAAATAAATTAATATAGGAATAGTACACAAGACTATTATCTAGAATTATAATGATACAAGTATTTTATAATCAAGCTTGTAATTTTCGTAATCTTAGGTAATTGCTGAAGTGTACTATTTTTATTTGTTGTTAATGAATCAAAAATTATACATCAAATAGAGTTTTTTTCATATTGCTATATTTAGTAATATAATAATTTTTGTTTAGTGAAATTTTAGTTAGTGCATAAGCCAATATATCGATTTCTGAGCGTGTATTATATAGGCCCAAACTAATTCTAACCATTCCAGGGCGGTACAAATCAGGGTTAGTAATATGCTTACGCATAGAATCGCCAGAGATATTTAATAGCTTAACAATATAAGGTTGAGCACAAAAGCAACCACTTCTTACTGAAATTCCCCATTCGTAAGAAAGTATTTTTGCAACTGTGGAGTGGTGAATTCCATCGATATTAAAGGGTATTATACTAACCCTGTCAACTTCTTTAGAAGTATCACAATAAATTTTTAAATTTGGAATATTCTTTATTAGATTTACGGCATAGGAAGTTAATTTTTTTTCTAAGTGTTCCACATTAGCCATTCCAATTTTATTTAGACACTTAATAGCTGATGCAAGAGCTATAGATCCCATAACATTTGGTGACCCAGCCTCGTGACGTTCAGGAGATTCATTCCACTTTATAAAATCATGAGTAACAATATCTACTGTTCCTCCACCTACTAAATCAGGGTCACAATTATCTAAGATACATTTAGGCCCAATTAATACTCCTGTGCCAAAAGGGGCATACATTTTATGGGATGAGAAGATTAAAAAATCAATATTACATTCTTTGTTTTCGCTGTTCATAATAAAAGGAGCATGGGGTACTAATTGTGCACCATCCACAAGGAGTTTTGAACCGAATTTATGAACTAATTTAGCTATATCATAAATGGGGTTTTTATATCCAGTTACATTTGAAGCACCTGAAATAGTAACTAGTTTTATATAACCATTATATTTGTTTAACTTAGACTCTAAATCCTCTAAAGATAACTTGCCAGCTGTATCTACAGATATATAATCTATAATAAATTTATCTCTCCATGGTAAATCATTTGAATGATGTTCCATATCAGTGGTTAGAATAACATTTTTTTTGTAAGGCTCGTAAAGTAAGTTGGATAACTTATTAAAAGCCTCTGTAGAATTTTTGACATAAATAACGGTATTATTATAATCAGCATTAATGAAACTACTGACAATACTTCTAGACTCTTCATATAGGCCAGTTGTTAGCTTAGATTTATAACCTTCACCACGATGAATGGAGGAATACCAGGGGGCAAAATCGATGATATCATTCATAACACATTTAAAGGGTGGGGTAGTTGCTGCATTATCAAAATTAATTGAAGTAACACTTTTTCCTGTTATTAGAGGTACCTTTTTATTTACACCAAGTATCAAATCCCTGTAGCTTGGACTATTGCCTCTAGATGACATAATACTCCTCCTCATAAAATTATTTACTAATATATAATATTAGATGTGAGAGGAAAAGGTGACTGGTAAAGACTCACAAAGCCATGATCATAAATGACTTTGTGAGTCTTTTTTATTAATAATATATTGCTTTTGTCTAATAAAGAATCATGAGTTAACGATGTCATAAACCTTATCAAAATCAACAGTTATTTGTTTCCCAGTTAACATATCTTTTATAGTAGCTGCTTTATTTTCAACTTCTTTTTCACCCATTAAAATCACAAAAGGAATACCTAATTTATTTGCATAACCAAGTTTCTTTACAAGTTTAGTTTCCTCAAGGTATATTTCTGTAATTACCCCCTTATCCCTAAGTGATTTTGCAAGAGAAATTCCATAATCAATATTATTATCTAATGGTATTACTAGTACTTTGGTTAAAGTAGTAGTAGGATCTTTTTTAAAGAACCCAGTTTCATTTAATTGATAGAATAATCGGGTAAGACCAATTGATATTCCAACTCCTGGTAGTTTTTGCTTTGTATAATACTCAGCTAAATTATCATAGCGACCACCTGAACACACAGAACCAATAGAAGGGTATTCATTTAAAAACGTTTCATAAACTGTCCCTGTGTAATAATCAAGACCTCTTGTTATTTTTAAATCTATTTTAAGATTATCCTCAGGAACTCCAAGCAATTTTACGTATTTAGTAACTAAAGAAAGCTCCTCAAAACCAGCTTTAAAGTTATCATTAGAAATATTTAGATTATTTAATAATAATAAAATGTCCTGATTGCTTCCATTTATATTAATGAACTTAAGGATTTTTTCTATAATTTCATTATTTAAGCCGCAAGTTAAAAGCTCCTGGGTAACGTTTGATGGCCCAATTTTATCTATCTTATCAATAATCCTTAAAACATTTGCACTATCTTGAATCTCTAATGATTCAAAAAATCCATTTAACAGCTTTCTATTGTTTATGTTTATAGTGAAATCCTGAAAGCCAAGGTTATTGAATACCGAATAAATAATACTAGGTATTTCAGCATCATTCAAAATATTTAAATTGTTATTTCCAACAATATCAATATCACATTGATAAAATTCGCGAAAACGCCCCTTTTGGTTTCGTTCTCCTCTATAAACTTTGCCAATTTGGTATCTTCTAAAAGGAAAAGTTAGGAAGCTGTAATTTTGAGCTACATACCTAGCTAAGGGCACGGTTAAATCAAATCTTAAGGATAAATCTGTACTACCCTTAGTAAATCTGTAAATTTGTTTTTCGGTTTCTCCTCCTCCTTTTGCTAGTAAAATCTCAGATTTCTCTATTATTGGTGTATCTATAGGCAGAAATCCGAAGCTCTCATAAGTTTTTCTTATTGTATCTGCTAATTTGTTAAATTGAATTTGATCTCCTGGCAGTAACTCCATAAAGCCAGATAAAATCGATGGTTTTACGATTTCTCTTTTCATATTTTACCTCCACTGCTTTTTTAAAATTATACTATATATAATTAAATCTTTCAATAATAGATTGCCTTAGAAAATAATAATTAAAAAGGTGCTATTTATAGTTGACAAGATTACTGGGGTTTGATATTATGTATTTATAAAGTATAGTAAAACACTCTACTTTAACTACATTTCAAAAGGAAAGCCTCCTATGTGTGTAGCTGGAGGATATGTATTATAATAAATAGAAAACTTCAGTGTTAATATTAACCTACTTTTGAAGTCGTTAATATTGCAGCACCGCAGGTGATGATTAAAGGGGTGGTTAAATGAAATTATCTACTAAGGGAAGATATGGGGTTAAAGCCATGGTAGATTTAGCAATTAATTATGGAGAACAACCTGTATCTATTAAAAACATATCCCAAAGGCAAAGTATTTCAGAATATTATTTGGAACAATTATTTTCTTCTCTTAAAAAGGCCAAACTTATTAAAAGCATAAGGGGGGCTCAAGGCGGTTATATACTAAATAGGGCGCCAGAGGAAATAACTATACAAGATGTTATTAACGTACTTGAAGGTCCAATTGAAGTATCAAATTGCCTAGAAGACGGAGCATGCAATAATATTGACTGTTGTGCAACAAGATTGTTATGGAAGAAAATTCAAAATAGCATAGATAGTGTAACTTCCTCAATAACTTTAAAAGATATTGTTGATGATTACAAGAATATAGCACTAATAAAAGGAGTGAAAGATAATGATTAAATCAATTTACATGGATCATGCTGCAACCACTTATACTAAACCAGAAGTTTTAGAAGAGATGATTCCTTATTTTACAACATACTTTGGTAATCCTTCATCAATTTACTCTCTATCAAGAGAGACAAAAAAAGCAATTGATATTGCTAGAGACAAGGTTGCAAAGGCTATAAATTCTAAGGAAAATGAAATTTACTTTACTGGTGGCGGATCAGAAGCAGATAACTTTGCAATAAAGGGTATAGCGTCTGCGTGTAAGCAAAAGGGAAATCATATAATTACAACAGTTATTGAACATCATGCTGTACTACACACTTGTGAATACTTAGCTAAAAACGGTTTTGAAATTACTTATTTACCTGTAGATGAATATGGATTTATTAATATAAAAGATTTAGAAAATGCTATGACAGACAAAACTATTTTAGTGTCAATAATGTTTGCTAACAATGAAATTGGAACAATACAGCCAATAAAGGAAATAGGAGCATTGTGTAGAAGTAAAAAAATATTATTCCATACAGATGCAGTTCAAGCTGTGGGTCATATTCCAGTAGACGTAAAGGAAATGAATATAGATTTATTATCACTAGCTGCTCATAAATTCTATGGACCTAAGGGAGTAGGAGCACTATATGTAAGAAAAGGTATTAAAGTAGATAATTTAATACATGGTGGTGGACAAGAAAAAAATAAAAGAGCAGGTACTGAAAACGTGGCTGGCATAGTGGGCCTTGGTAAAGCTCTTGAACTCGCCACTCAAAACATGGATGTTAACAATAAAAAACTAGTTTATTTAAGAGATAAGCTTATTAAAGGATTATTAGAAATACCATATACAAAATTAAATGGTCCAAGATCAGAAAATAGACTTCCAGGGAATTCTAATATTTGTTTTGAATTCATAGAAGGAGAATCTATACTATTACTTTTAGATGCCAATGGCATTGCAGGTTCAAGCGGAAGTGCTTGTACATCAGGATCTTTAGATCCTTCTCATGTTTTACTCGCCATTGGTGTCCCAGTTGAAATAGCTCATGGTTCTTTAAGACTTAGTTTAGGCGATGCTACTACTGAAGAAGAAGTAGATTTTGTAATAGAAACAGTACCAAAAATTGTTAAAAGGCTAAGAGATATGTCGCCATTATGGGATGACTTTTTAAAGGAGGAAAAATAATATGTATAGTGATAAAGTTATGGATCATTTTAATAACCCAAGAAATGTAGGAGAAATTGAAAATGCTGATGGTGTTGGAGAAGTAGGAAACGCTAGATGTGGTGATATTATGAAGGTTTATTTAAGAGTAGTAGATAATATAGTTATAGATGCAAAATTTAAAACTTTTGGTTGTGGATCTGCTATAGCATCTTCAAGTATGGCTACAGAACTTATTAGAGGTAAATCTGTAGATGAAGCATGGACACTTACAAATAAAGCTGTAGCTGAAGCCTTAGATGGTCTACCACCGATAAAAATGCATTGTTCAGTTCTAGCTGAAGAAGCTATTCATAAAGCAATTAATGACTATAGAAGTAAAGCTGGACTTGAAGTGTGGGATTACAAAGAACACGATGACATCCATGCACAGGTGCACGGAGAATAGGGGATATTAAATGAAAAAAAAAGTAGTTATTGGAATGAGTGGTGGAGTAGATAGTTCTGTAGCTGCCTATCTTTTAAAAGAAGAGGGTTATGAAGTTATAGGAATTATGATGAAATTATCTCCAGATAATCCTGATTATGAAGAAAATGAAGGTGGATGTTGTTCTATTTCTGCAGCTAATGACGCAAGACGTGTTGCAGATGTTCTAGGCATACCATTCTATGTTATGAATTTTAAGGATGTTTTTAAGACAAATGTTATTGATAATTTTATTGATGAATACATGGAAGGTAGAACGCCTAACCCCTGTATTGTCTGTAATAAAGTTATTAAATTCCACGAATTCTTAAGAAAGGCAAAGGCCCTTGGAGCAGATTATATAGCCACAGGTCATTATGCTAAAATTGAAAAAGTAGAAGGTAGATTTCTACTTAAAAAATCAGATGATGATAATAAAGATCAAACTTACGCTCTATATAGTTTAACTCAAGAACAATTAAGTCACACTTTGATGCCTTGTGGAGACTATACTAAGCCAGAAATAAGAAAAATTGCAGAGAAAATAGGGCTAGAAGTTTATAGAAAAAAAGATAGTCAAGAAATTTGTTTCATACCTGATAATGACCATGGTGCTTATATTGTGAAATATAGTAATAGGGAAATTAAAACAGGTAACTTTGTTGATAAGCAGGGGAAGGTTCTAGGAAAGCATAAGGGAATAGTGTACTATACTATAGGACAAAGAAAAGGACTAGGGATAGCTCTAGGCAAACCTGTTTTTGTAATTGATATAAATCCACTAACCAACCAAGTGATTTTAGGAGACGAAGAAGATATTTTTAAAACTACACTTATAGCAAAAGATTTAAATTTTATAATGTTTGATAAAATTGAATCCGATTTAAGAGTTACAGCGAAGATTAGATATTCTGCAAAACCACAACTCGCCACTTTAATTCCACTAGAAAATAATAAGATGAAAGTTATCTTTGATGAAAAACAAAGGGCTATTACTAAGGGGCAATCAGTGGTGTTCTATATAGAAAACACAGTAGTTGGTGGAGGAATAATAGAGGAAATTTTATAGGGTAAATATAAAAAAAGCTATGCTTATAGAGGGATACCTAGTTATAAAACTAGGTATCCCTCTATAAGCATAGGAAAAGAAATGAAAACTTAAAATAATATTAATTTATGTAATAACTTTTAAACTAATTGGAAAAGATAACTATATCTAAAAAATAATTACGCTGTTTAATATAGGAGATATTATGTTTAAAAGTAAAGATTTTAAATTTATGGATGTGGTAACTGTTGAGGGTAAGAGAATCGGATTTATAAAAGACCTGTTAATAGATTTTAATTGTGGAAAGGTAATTGGATTCTTGGTATCCCCATATCAATTTTTTCGTAAGAATGTAAGCGTGTTAAAGGAAGATATAATATATTTTAATAAGCATATGGTGGTTAAAAAAGTAGAGTATAATAAATATTTATGTTTAAATAGCTTTATTAATATGGATGTAATAGATAAATGTAGTAATATATTTGGTATGGTGGAGGATATTACTTTCACATATGATACCTTTGAAATAAAAGGGATTATAGTGTCTTCAGGATTTATCCCGAATTTACTTAGAGGAAAAAGAATAATGCTAATAAATGAACTTATACTTGGAGAAGAAAATCTTTTGTACCTTCCAAATTGTGAGGAATATTCTTTTAAAAGCATGCCACATAACTTCTTTGTAAAGGTAAATACAAATGAAAAAAAATAATAAAAGAAAACTGGTTATTACTATTATCAGTATTACTCTTTTTATAGTGCTAATTATTATGGCGATTAGAATACCTATTTTTAAACAATTAATTAACTTAGTCTTTATTTCATTTGTTGTGGCTTATTTACTAAAACCTTTGTATATGGTTTTAATTAATAAAGGTATAAATAAAAAAATAGCTTCTTCTTTAATAATATTTGGACTTGTAGGCTTAATATCATTAACTTTAATATTGATTATTCCATCTATATTTAGAGAAGGTTCAAACCTGGATAAGTCAATAAACGATTTAGGAAAGTACTTGATCCATGCAAATTCCAAGATAAAAGTGTTAAGCAAAAATAAAATTATGAGTGGTATTATAAACACCATATACAACAAGGCAAATGGACAAATAATTGTAATAGTTGATAGTGGATTGAATTCTATCATGGGCCTTTCTGAAAATATAATAACTTACATGGTTTCACCACTAATAATATATTATTTTTTATGTGATAGTGAAAATATGCTAAATAAGGCTTTAATAATATTTCCTCCAGAGAGCAGAAATGTAATAAAGAAAATTATAGAGGACATTGATAAGGTCCTGGGTAAATATATTATAAGTCAACTACTCTTATGTGGTTTCATAACTGTTGCTACTTTTTTCATCTTAATATTTCTAAAAGTTGATTTTCCGCTAATACTTTCTTTAATAAATGGGATCTCAAATATAATACCTTATTTTGGGCCCGTATTTGGGGTGATTCCTGCTGTTTTAATAGGACTATTGATTTCGCCTAAAACAGCTTTATACGTAGTGGTGTGTTTTTTTATACTTCAGCAAATTGAAGGGGACATAATATCACCAAAAATAATTGGGGATAGTATAAGTATGCACCCTTTAACAGTAATATTATTATTACTTGTAGGGGGAAAGGTTGGAGGTGTTTTAGGTATGATACTTGTAGTGCCTTTAGGCGTAATGATTAAAGTCGTATATGAGGATCTAAACTACTACTTATTTTAAAATATAAATCAATATATTGATGAATCATAGTTAAATATGCTATAATATATGAATATAATTTAATATTTGGTAATGATGAGAACTAGTAAATAAATTTTAACATTTAGAGAGGAAGTGTAGGGTGAAAACTTCTTGTTAAATATATTGAAGCTACCTTTGAACCATATTTACTTGAGAGATATTGCAATATAATTAATTTATATTAATTATATCGTTATATAATTAGGGTGGTAACGCGGAAAACTTTCGTCCCTTATATTGGGGGAGTGAAGGTTTTTTTATATATAAAAAATCATGATTTTTTTAATTACACGTGCGCAAACGTGATAAATGGAGGAGATATTATGGATAATTTAGGGCTAAATGAAATCAGAGAATCCTTTCTGAATTTTTTTGAAAGCAAGGGTCATCTTAGACTAGAGAGCTTTCCTCTAGTGCCTAAGAACGATAATAGTTTGTTACTTGTAAACGCAGGAATGCAACCACTTAAACCATATTTTACTGGAATTCAAACACCACCTAGTACTAGAATAACTAATTGTCAAAAGTGTATTAGAACAGGAGACATTGAGAATGTAGGAAAAACATCAAGACATGGTACTTTCTTTGAAATGCTTGGAAACTTTTCATTTGGAGATTATTTTAAAGAGGAGATTATTCCATGGGCATGGGAATATGTAACAGAGGTTTTAAATATTCCAAAAGAAAATTTATATGTAACTATATATATAGAGGATGATGAAGCTTTTGATATATGGTGTAAAAACACTGATATTGATGCTACAAGGATTTTTAGACTTGGAAAAGAAGATAACTTTTGGGAAATAGGTCAGGGGCCTTGTGGACCTAATTCAGAAATACACTTTGATAGAAATGCAGAACTAGGACAAATAAAAACTGCGGGAGAATTTGTTAAAGCAGGTAATGAAGATAGAATAATAGAATTTTGGAATTTGGTATTTACTCAATTTGACAAAGACGCACAAGGTAAATATAACATATTAAAAAATACTAACATAGATACAGGAATGGGTCTTGAGAGAATAGCTGCTATAATGCAAGGCAAAAACAGTATTTTTGAAGTAGATACTATAAAAAACATACTACAAGAAGTTTCAAAAATTTCAGGGGTTAAATATGGAGTAAGCCATAAAGAAGATGTATCCCTGCGCGTTATAACAGATCACGTTAGAAGCACAACCTTTATGATAAGTGATGGTGTACTTCCATCTAATGAAGGAAGAGGTTACGTTCTTAGGCGGTTACTTAGGCGTGCAGCAAGACATGGTAGATTACTTGGAATCAAAAATAATTTTTTATGCGAGCTTTGTAGCACTGCTATTGAAAATTCTTTTGTAGCATACCCAGAATTAAAAGAAAAAGCTTCATATATTAAAAAAATTATAAAGCTTGAAGAGGAAAGGTTTTCAGAAACTTTAGATTCTGGTATGGATATTTTAAGGAGTTATATACAAGAACTTAAAGATAATAATATAAAAATTTTAAGTGGAGAAAAAGCTTTTAAATTATACGATACTTTTGGATTCCCTTATGAACTTACGGAAGAAATATTAGATGAGGAAGGTATTGAAATTAATTTAGACGACTTTAATAGCGAAATGCAAAGTCAAAGGCAAAGAGCTAGAAATGCTAGGGCTCATTCAAATTATATGGGTAGTGGTGAAAGTAAATTAAATGTAATTCCTAAAAGTATTGTAACAAAATTTGATGGATATGATAAAACAGAGCTTCAATCTATTGCTAAAGTTTTAATTAGGGGAGAGGAACTTGTTTTAGAGCTTTCAGAGGGGACAAAGGGCATTATTATAACAGATGTTACTCCTTTTTATGCTGAAATGGGAGGACAAACTTTTGATATCGGAATTATTTTTAATGAGAATTTCAAAGCAGAAGTTTATGATTGTCAAAAGAGTGCTTCAGGTAAAGTTGTTCATTTTATAAATATGCTGGAAGGTTCACTTAAGCAAGATGAATTAGTGACTCTTGTGGTTGATAAGGATAGAAGAGCTTCAGTTTGTAAAAACCATACCGCAACTCATATGCTTCAAGAAGCACTAAAAAGAGTTTTAGGTGATCATGTTCATCAATCAGGTTCTTATGTGAATGAAGACAGATTAAGATTTGATTTTACTCATTTTTCTGCATTGACAGAGGAGGAAATTAATAGTGTTGAGATGATTGTAAATCATAATATTATGCAAGTATATAAGGTTGAAACGAATGTTATGACTATAGAAAAAGCTAAAACAAGTGGTGCTATAGCTCTCTTTGACGAGAAATATCAAGAGGATGTTAGAGTGGTTTCTGTTGGGAATTTTAGCATGGAATTATGTGGAGGTACACATGTGAAAAATTCAGGAGAAATTGGTCTATTTAAAATTTTGACTGAAGCTGGAGTTGCTGCTGGGGTTAGAAGAATCGAAGCTATAACAGGTAATAAATCAATTAAATATATAGAAGATAAAAACTATTTAATAAAAAATATTGCGAGTACACTTAAATGCACAGAAAAAGATATATTAAATAAGCTACAAGTTCAATTGACAGAATTAAAAGATAAAGAAAAGGCAATAATATTACTAAAAGGTAAATTAGCTTCTTCTTCAGGTGAAGAAATCTTAGATGATATCAAAGATGTTAAAGGTGTTAAAGTTATTTGCGGTATTGTAAAAGATACAGAGGTGGATGCCTTAAGAGATTTAGCAGATAAACTTAGAGATAAACTTGCAAGTGGCGTAGTTGTCCTTGGAAGTACCACAAATGATAAAGTTCATTTCGTTGCTATGGCATCCAAATCCGCAATAGATAGTGGAATTCACTGTGGAAAAATAATTAAAGAAGTTGCTAAAATAGCTGGTGGTGGTGGCGGTGGTAGACCAGATATGGCACAGGCGGGTGGAAAACTTCCTGAAAAATTAGAAGAAGCCATAAAAAATGTACCATCTATAATTGAAACAATGGTAAAATAGTATACTTTTTGTAAGAATTGTTTTATAATATAACTAATAGACATAATTCAATCCATGTTAGTATATAAGTATGGAACTTATTGTAACTAAGAAATTGTAACAATGGCTAATGGTGTGTTTTACAATAGTTAGTGCATAATAAGGGAAGGGGTGTATAGAATGGATACTAATGATAATACAGTCCAATTTGATTTTGTAAAAGATAAAAAGGATTTAACAAAAACTATTTTGACTGACGTTTATAATTCGCTTATAAAAAAGGGTTATAACCCGGTAAATCAAATGGTAGGATATTTAATTTCCGGAGATCCAACATATATAACGAACTATAATGGAGCAAGAGCGCTTGTAAGAAAGCTAGAGAGAGATGAAATATTAGAAGAAGTTCTAAAATCTTATCTAGACATTAAAAAATAAAATGTCCTTAGGGACATTTTATTTTTTAACGTTAATGTTATAGATTAATTAGTTATTATTAAAGGAGTATATGAATGAGAATATTAAGCTTAGATATTGGAGACAGAACAATAGGGGTAGCTGTATGTGACCCTTTAGGATTAACAGCTCAAGGAATTACAACAATAAAAAGGAAAAGTATAGTTTTAGATATTGATGAAATTGCACAGATATGCAAGAAATATGAAGTAGAAACCATTGTATCTGGACTTCCTAAAAACATGAATGGTACTATAGGACCACAAGGGGAAAAAGTTCAACGGTTTTGTGACAAACTTAAAGAAACATTGGGTTTAGAAGTAAAAATGTGGGATGAAAGATTAACAACGGTAGCTGCTAATAGGGTAATGCTGGAAGGTGATTTATCTAGGGCGAAAAGAAAGAAAATTGTAGATAAAATTGCAGCTACATTCATTTTGCAGGGATATTTAGATAGTTTGGGAACACGTTTATAAGTGTTCTTTCAAAATATAGAATTAAAACTAATTATACAATTTGAAAGGAGAAATTATAATGGATAATAATGTTGAAACAATAATGTTGAACGATGAAGAAGGTAATGATATAGAATTTGATGTGATAACTAAATTAGACATCGAAGATAAAGAATATGTTATAGTTGCACCAACTGGAGAAGAAGATATTGATGCAGTTGCACTTAGAGTTGATAAAGATGCAGAAGGTAATGATATATTAGTTACAGTAGAAGATGACGCGGAGTTTGAAATGATTTCACAAGCTTATGACGCAGTTTTTTCTGAAGAACTCTAATCTGAATTTACACCTAAATGATTATCAATTGACAATAGCTTAATAAAGTATTAAACTAAAATTATAATAAATGTAATTTAAATTTATGGGGCAGATAAATTGTTATACAAGAAGGGGGGATATTTATGCCAAAGTTATCTCTAGAGAGCATTGAGAGTTTAAAGGAAAATTTAAAAAAACAAGGATATAAGCTTACTACACAGAGAAGAGCGATATTAAATGGCATAATTAAAAGTGAAGGTAGCCATCTTACAGCCGAAGAACTATATGACTTGGTTAAATCTGACTGTCCGGAAATTGGGCTTGCTACAATTTATAGAACGGTTCAGCTTTTAGAAGAAATGGGCACAATCAGGAAGCTTGATCTAGACGATGGTTGCAGTAGGTATGAACTTAACCATGAAGAGGAGATTCATCAGCATCATCACTTGATTTGCAAACGCTGTGGTAGGGTAATAGAAGTTGAGGGAGACTTACTTGACGAGTTAGAATCAATTGTTGAAAAACAATACAATTTTAAAATTGAAGATCATAGTTTGAAATTTTATGGAGTTTGTGATAAGTGTTTAGAAAAATAATTTAGCTTAAGTTAAATATCAAATAAATCAACTAGAGTAGATTTATTATTTAGTAATAATATAGTGAATAATCTGTCTAGTTGACTTTTTTGTTACATAATATTAAAATAAGTATAGTAATGCGGAAATTGGATGCTGCAAGACGTATCCAATTTTCGTTTGTGTAAAATTTTTAAACACACGAAAAAAAATTGGAGGATTAATTAATATGAATTTATTTACAAGAAATGATGTTAGAAATATAGCAATAATTGCCCACGTAGATCACGGCAAGACAACACTAGTGGATTGTTTACTTAAACAAAGTCATGTTTTTAGAGAAAATGAAAGAGTAGAAGAGAGAGTAATGGATTCTAATGATCTAGAAAAAGAAAGAGGAATAACAATTCTTTCTAAGAATACAGCAGTAATGCACAATGGAATTAAAATAAATATAGTTGATACTCCAGGGCACGCTGACTTTGGCGGAGAGGTTGAACGAGTACTTAAGATGGTTGATAGCGTTCTTCTTGTAGTTGATGCATACGAAGGTCCAATGCCACAAACTAAATTCGTTTTGAAAAAAGCATTAGAATTAAATCTTAAGCCAATCGTTGTTATAAACAAAATTGATAGAAAAGATGCACGTCCAACAGAAGTACTTGATGAGGTCTTCGACCTATTCGTTGAACTTGGAGCAGATGATGACCAATTGGACTTCGCAGTGGTATATGCTTCTGCTAGAGAAGGGTTTGCTAAATTTGAAGTTGATGATGTAAGTGACAACATGGAACCATTATTTGAATCTATAGTAAAGAATGTAAGAGCGCCAGAAGGTTATTTAGAAATGCCACTTCAACTGCTTATTTCAACTATTGATTATAATGAGTACGTTGGTAAAATTGGAATAGGAAAAATCGAAAGAGGATCAATTAAAAGAAATCAACAAATAGCACTTATAAGAAAAGATGGCACAATTAATAATGTTAAAGTTTCAGCTCTTTTCGTTTACAATGGTCTTAAAAGAGAAGAAACTGAAGAAGCAATGCTTGGTGATATCGTAGCAGTTTCTGGTATTCCAGACATTAATATAGGAGAAACAATAGCTGATATTAATGAACCAGAAGCACTTCCATTTGTTGAAATTGATGAGCCTACACTAACTATGAATTTCATGGTTAATAATTCTCCTTTTGCAGGCCAAGAAGGAACTTATGTTACGTCAAGGCATATAAGAGATAGACTTATGAAAGAACTTGAAACTAATGTTAGTTTGAGAGTAGAAGAAATTGATGATGGTTTTGAAGTAAGTGGAAGAGGAGAACTACATCTTTCTGTTCTAATTGAAACTATGAGACGTGAAGGATATGAATTCCAAGTGTCAAAAGCAAATGTTATATTTAAAGAGGAAAATGGCCATAAAACAGAGCCAATTGAGCTTCTTACAATTGACGTGCCAGAAGAATTTATGGGCGTAGTAATGGAAAAAATGGGACCTAGAAAAGCAGAGATGGTTAATATGACTTCTGCTATTAATGGATACACTAGATTAGAATTTAAAGTGCCATCAAGAGGCTTAATTGGCTTTAGAAGTGAGCTAATGACTGATACTAAGGGTAATGGTATAATGAATCACGTTCTAGATGGTTACGATAGGTATAAAGGAGAAATTCCAGACAGAAGTAGAGGATCACTAATTGTATTTGAAGGAGGAGAATCAGTAACTTACGGATTATACAATGCTCAAGAAAGAGGAACTCTATTCATACCAGCAGGAATACCTGTATATGCAGGAATGCTTGCAGGAGAATGTGCAAGAGCTGGAGACATAGAAGTAAATGTATGTAGAAAGAAACAGTTAACAAACACTAGATCTTCAGGAGCAGATGATGCACTAAAACTAACTCCATTAAGACCTATGTCACTTGAGCAGTGCTTAGAATTTGTAGCTATTGATGAGTTAGTTGAAATCACTCCTCTAAATATTAGAATGAGAAAAAGATTATTAGACTCAGGAGAAAGAAAAAGAGCAAGTAGTAAATCAAATAAATAGTTTAAACTATGGGGTGGTTTAATGAAAAAGATAGGGCTGTTAATTGTAGTTTTGGTAGTTTGCATATTAGCTGGTAATTATCAATATAGAAAGATAATACAGCATCCTATTAAAGCTGATAAAGATGTCCATATTACAGTTAAAAGTGGAGATACTCTATATAGTATATTAGATGATTTAAACCAAAATGGGGCTATAAAAAATTCAAGTGTTTTGAAGTTTTATATCAAAAAAAATAATATTGTGTCAAATGTACACGCCGGAAGATTTTTTATTCCAAAAGATGCTACAGTTACCGAGCTAGCAACTATTTTATCAACTGGAAATGATGAAGATATAGTTAAAGTAACGGTGCCAGAAGGATATGATATAAACAGTATTGCAAAGCTGCTAGAGGAAAAAGGCATAATTAGTAAAGTAAAATTTATAGACAGCTGTAAAAACTATAAGCTACCTACTTATATTACTGAGAAGGAAAACCGAAGATATAATTTGGAAGGTTTTCTTTTTCCAGCTACCTATGATTTTAAAGCTGGTATGAGTGGAAATGAAATAATTACGTCTATGTTAAATAGATTTGATAGTACAATAATTGAATTAAATAAAGTAAAGCCTATTGATATGAAGAAAATATATAATATAATGATAATGGCATCTATTGTTGAAAAGGAAGCTAGTGATAAAAAAGAATTGGATATCATAGCTTCAGTTTTTTATAATAGGCTAAAAATTCACATGGATCTGCAATCTTGTGCTACTGTTTTATATTCTTTAGATAAACATAAAGATAAACTATTATATAAAGATTTAGAAGTAAAATCACCTTACAACACATACATAGTGGAGGGGTTTCCCATAGGACCAATTTGTAACCCAGGAAAAGAATCTATTAAAGCAGCTTTGTCTCCTGCTACAACAAATTATTTATACTTTGTTTCAACTAATGATGGGAAACATTTTTTTACAGATGACTATAAAAAATTTTTGGAAATTAAAAAGAAAACACAAGGATTTTAATACTGAGTGTTATTTATATGCACATAAATAACAAGTCAATATAAGTTTTTCTTTGACTTGTTATTTATTTGCATGCGTTTTAACGACATTTCAGATGATGATTTAATGAAGTTTTGGAGGAATTAAATGAGCGGGATAACATATGATTATATGGAACAATATTTAAGAGAATTGATTCCAAATAATACTGGCATTTTAGAAGAACTTGAAAATTTTGCTGTTGAAAACAGAGTTCCTATAGTTCAAAAGGAAACAGCTAAATTTTTAGAACTTATGATAACTATAAATAGACCTGTAAAAATTTTAGAACTAGGTACTGCCATAGGCTATTCAGCTATCTTAATGAATTTAGCTTCTGGTGGGACATGCAAAATTACAACTATTGAAAGAGACGAGAAAATGATAGAGATTGCAAAAGCTAACATAGAAAAATATAGACTAGGAAGTAAAATTACTGTTCTTAAGGGAGATTGCCTTGAAATTCTGGAAAATCACAAAGATGTATATGATATGATTTTTATAGATGCAGGTAAAGGTCACTATAATCATTTTCTTCCTCACTGTCTTAGATTATTAAGCAAAAAAGGTGTCCTTATTGCTGATAATGTCCTCTTTAGAGGGATGGTTGCGTCTAAAGAACTTTTTGAGCGTAGAAAAATCACTATAATAAAACGTATGAAAAGTTATTTAGAATTAGTATCTAATAATGATGAACTTATAACTTCTATAATACCAATGGGAGATGGCATCTCAGTTACGGTGAGAAGAAGTACAGATAGCAAAGAGGAGGAATTGAGCTAATGAAACCAGAAATACTAGCACCTGCAGGTAATTTAGAGAAATTAAAAGCAGCTATAAATTTTGGTGCAGATGCAGTTTATTTAGGTGGAAGTAAATTGAATTTGAGAGCTTTTGCAGATAATTTTAGTAATGAAGACTTAAAGGAAGGTATAGGTTTTGCACATTTAAGAGGGAAAAAGGTATATGTTACTTTAAATGTGTTTGCTCATAATGAGGATTTAGATGGTTTAGAGGATTACTTAAAAGAAGTATATGAACTGGGTGCGGATGCTATCATTGTGTCTGATCCGGGTATTATTATGACAGCTAGAGAAGTTGTGCCGAATCTAGAAATTCATTTAAGCACACAAGCTAACAATGTAAACTATAAGTCAGCTATTTTTTGGCATAAACAAGGTGTAAAAAGGATTGTCCTTGCAAGAGAATTATCGCTTAAAGAAATTAGTGAAATTAGACAAAAGTTACCTGATACTTGTGAACTTGAAGCTTTTGTTCATGGGTCTATGTGTATGTCCTATTCAGGGAGATGTCTCATGTCAAATTATATGACGAGTAGAGATGCCAATAGGGGACAGTGTGCTCAACCATGTAGATATAAATATTTCTTAATGGAAGAAAAAAGGGATGGAGAATACTTTCCTATAATTGAAGATGATAAAGGAACTTATATAATGAATTCAAAGGACTTATGCATGATAGAACATATACCAGAACTTATGGAATCAGGTATAATGTCATTTAAGATAGAAGGAAGAATGAAAAGCTCATATTATGTTGCTTCTGTATGTAAATCCTATAGGGACGCTGTAGATACTTATATAGCTAATCCTATAAATTATAAATTCCAACAGAAATGGATGGATAATCTCCTAAAACCTAGCCATAGACAATTTTATACCGGGTTTTACTTTGGGGATCCAAATAAGCAGATATATGAATCCTCTTCGTATATTAGAAATTATGATATTGTTGGAATTATAAGGCAGTACAATGAAGAAAATAGTATTGCATTAGTAGAGCAAAGAAATAAGGTTTTTGAGGGTGATACTGTCGAAGTATTAAGGCCTGAGGGAGACAATATTTCAATTGTACTTAATGATATGAGAAATTCTAAAGGGGAGGGCATAGCTTCTGCACCAAGTGCTCAGATGCTTTTTACTGTAAAAGCTGACGAGAAACTACGCGCAAATGATATACTTATAAAATCTAAGGAGGAAAAATAATGGATCGTCCGATTTTAATAGGCATAGCAGGAGGAACGGGTTCAGGTAAAAGCACTGTAGCAAGAGAAATTTATAAACATTTCGATTCTACATGTATTGCAATGATTGAACAAGATTCTTACTATAAGGATCAAAGTAATCTTTCTTATGAAGAAAGGATAAAAACGAACTATGATCATCCAGATGCTTTTGATACTTCACTTTTAGTTCAGCAGCTAAATCTTCTTTTAGAAGGACAAACTGTTAAAAAACCAATATATAATTTTGAAATACATAACAGAATAGAAGAAACACAAATTGTGCAGTCAAGGGAAATTATTATAGTTGAAGGAATTCTTATACTTCAGGAAAAAATTCTTCGTGATATGTTAGATATTAAAATATATGTAGATACTGATGCAGATGTGAGATTTATAAGAAGACTTGTGAGAGATATTAATGAGAGAGGTAGAACAACTGAATCTGTTATAAATCAATATTTAAAAGTTGTTAAACCAATGCACGAACAATTTACTGAACCTACTAAACGGCACGCGGATATTATAATACCAGAAGGTGGACAAAATAAAGTAGCTATCGATATAATTACTGCAAATATAAGTCAAATACTTCAAAAACATCAAAAGTAAAAAGTGAATATGAATATATTACCAAATATAAAGTATATAACATCTCATTATAGGCGAGAATTAGTCTAGGTGAGGTGTTTTTATGTATAGTGGAAACAATATCTTTGGAAAATCAAATTATAAGACTGGAATTGGAAAAAGAATTTGGATAATGATGATTATATTTATGCTTTTCTTTTGCTTGTTAATTTGGAAAATTTCAAATAAGATGTATTTTAAAGCTGAGCCTTTAAAGGCCATGTTTAATGCACAATATACAATAGATGAAAAATATGGTACGCCCTATAAATTACTTGATTGTAATGGAAATAATCTTTTAGAGTATAAAATGAACTATACTGCAGTTATTGATCCAGTGGATTATTTTAGATTTAACGAATACACCAGCAAATACGATATGGAATCTTTAACTATTACTTTAAGAAATTATAATGTGAACTATGATTTAGACAAAATTAAAGGTAGTGGTAGTTTTGAAAAAGTAAGATATAAAATTGATGAAATAACTTTTAATAAATTGAAGGATATCAAAGGTATAAAAGGTTTTTATACTTTTGCAGTAAATAAAGTTATTGAAGTAAAAAATTGGAAGATAGAAAATTTATTGTCTAATCCAAGAGACTCAGAAAATAGCAAATTTAAAAGCGCTGATTCTTTAGAAATGCAAATATATAATAAAACTAAAAATAATGAATATGAAAAAATAAGGTTTGTTAAGGGCGTAGATGGCGATATAGGTGAGGGGAAAATTATATATCCTCAAAACAATATTAATGTAAGACTCACTTTAGATAAAGAAATTCAAGATAGTGTTGAAAATATTCTTCATAAGAAAGAGTACAATAAATATGAACAAATTGGTGTTGTTCTAATGGAAAGTACCACAGGGAAAATAAGAGCAATGGCACAAAAGGATGATACGCGTTATAATGCGAATTTAGGAATGGTTGGTACTAATGGTGCTTATCCAGGATCCATTTTTAAAGTTATCGTGGAAGAGGCGGGGCTAGATTTGAATTTAATAGATGTTAATGAAAAATATAAATTAAATTCTGAATTGTTTAAGAAAGAGCATTCTAAAGGGAGAGACAGTTATACAGTTAGGGAGGCACTAACTTACTCTTCTAATAACATATTTGCTCAATTTGGATTTCTGATAGGCGGTAAAAGTATATATAATTATGCGGAAAAACAAGGATTGTTAGGTAAAGTACTGAATTTTCATGATGAGGAAAGTGGTAAATTTGAAGTAGAATTATTAAACTCTAAATTTATTGCTTCGGATATAAGTCAAGCATCCATAGGGCAAAATATTAGGATAACACCTTTAGCGGCAATTAGTATTCCTAGTACTATTATAAATAATGGAGTATATGTTAATCCAAGCATAATAGACTCATATGTAAACGACAATAATGAAATTATTGAGAGTGTTGCCCCTAAAAAAAGCACGATTTTAAAAAGAGAAACCGCAGAAGAGATTAAACTAGCAATGATGGATGTTGTAACCAAAGGGACAGGACAACAGGCTTACATCGAAGGTATGGATATAGGTGGTAAAACTGGAACTACTGAGTATAATGATGATGGTGAAAAATGTTCTGATGGATGGTTTGTTGGCTTTTTTAAATTGAATGGCAAAAAATATTCTATGGTTGTATTTGTGCCTAAAATTCTTATAAATGTTGAAGGTAAAGATGACGAAGAGGGAGGAACCACAGCTGCTCCAATATTCAAAGAAATAGTTAAGGCTCTTAAAAAAAATGGAAGTAACAAATAAGAAAGCTATAAATTCTATTAAATAAATTTTCATGTACATGCAATATTGTTAAAATAAAACATATTATATTAATAAGCACTATTAGGAGGAACATCCGTGTTTTTCATGAATTGTTTATTAGATATTCTTGGAAGTGTCACATTTTTAACAGCTTATATAACTGGTAGTAGTTCATTCCCTCAACCATTAAGTGAAGAAGAAGAGAAATGCTATTTAACAAAGCTAAAAGAAGGCGATTTGCTAGCTAAAGGAATACTGGTTGAACGAAATTTGAGATTAGTTGCACATATAGTTAAAAAATATTCCTACCCAGGAAAGGATGTAGATGACCTCATATCTATTGGAACTGTTGGGCTTATTAAGGCTATCGATTCCTTTGATACAAATAAGGGAACACGGCTTGCTACCTATGCTGCAAGATGTATAGAAAATGAGATACTTATGCTTATTCGCAATAATAAAAAAACTAAAGGTGAAGTTTACCTGCAAGACCCTATTGGAATTGATAAAGAGGGCAATGAAATATCTCTTATGGATGTATTAAGTAGTGATGAGGACTCTATTATTGAGATAGTGGAAAATAAGATCCAAATTAAAAAACTCTATAATAAGATAAACGTAGCGTTAATGGATAGAGAAAAAATAATAATTCAAATGCGCTATGGTCTGCTCGATGGTAACCCCAGAACTCAAAGAGAAATTGCGTTGATTCTAGGGATTTCTAGATCCTATGTGTCTAGAATTGAAAAAAGAGCTTTAAAAAAACTATATAGAGAATTAAATAATAGTAATAAATCTAGGCTAAATAGTACAAATAAATTATAATAAGTAGTTAAAAAAGGATAATCATATAATGTTGTCGAATATATAAATTTGAGAAGCTTCATTAACCAAACAGGGGGAAAAATAATGATATCACTTAGTGAATTACTAGAAAAAACAACAGAAGAAAGGGCGTCGGATCTGCATCTAACAGTTGGTTCTGTTCCAGTTATTAGAGTCAATGGTCATCTAATACAAGTAGGAAAAGATAAATTAACGCCAGTGGATACTGAAAATTATTCTAGAGAAATTTTAGAGAATTCCTATAATGAATACTGTGGGACGGGAGAAATTGATACTTCTTACTCCATTTACGGTCTTGGAAGATTTAGAGTTAATATCTATAAACAAAGAGGAAGCGATACTATAGCAATTCGAGTAGTTTCGTTAAAAATACCTACTTTGAAACAGCTAGATTTCCCAGAGGTTGCTAAGACTCTTACCACAAAACAAAGAGGTTTAGTTTTAGTAACAGGACCGACAGGTAGTGGAAAAAGTACTACGCTAGCGGCTATGGTTAATGAAATTAATACTACTAGAGCTTGTAACATTATAACACTGGAAGATCCTATTGAATATTTGCATAAACACAATAAATCAATTATTAACCAAAGAGAAATTGGTAAAGACAGTAAAAGTTATAAAAATGCGTTAAAAGCTATCCTTAGAGAAGATCCAGACGTTATATTAGTAGGAGAAATGAGAGATCTTGAAACAATATCAATTGCTATTACTGCAGCTGAAACTGGACATCTTGTTTTTTCTACGTTACATACTATAGGTGCCGCAAAAACCGTAGATAGAATAGTAGATGTTTTTCCTCCACATCAGCAGCAACAGATTAAAGTTCAATTAGCTGCAGTAATGCAAGGAATAATTTCTCAACAGTTAATCCCTAAAATTAATGATGGAGGGAGAGTTGCGGCTCTTGAGGTTATGATATCAACCCCAGCAATCCAAAATCTTATCAGAGAAGGTAAAACACATCAACTACAGTCTTGTCTTCAAACTGGTGGTAAATATGGTATGAAAACTATGGATATGTCACTTGCAGAGTTATTTAAAAAAGGTAGTATATCTAAAAATGATGCAATGACTTACTCGGTGGATACTGAAATGATGGTAAGAATGTTATCACTTTAACGATATTTAAATAAAGTTAAAAGCGTAGATAAAATATAGCTTTTAGCTTTATTTTTATTTTTAATTACTATGGCAATATTTTGTTACAAATACTTAACAATATATTATTGCAAATTTTATAGAATGCCATTATAATTACGTAGAAGAACAAATTAAATCTTTAATATCACAAGGTTAAGATAATTTACTAATTTCAAATTTAAATTTATATATATTACTAAATATGTTGTTATATGTGAGAAAGATTTAAATTATTTATAAATATTATAAATAATTGATTTAAATAAGAGGAGAATTTATTTTTTTGTGGAATATATACACTTAAGGTTTCTCTTATGAGGGGAGGATAGACTTAATGAATGAACATATAGTGGGAATTGATTTAGGATCTTCAAAAATATGTGGAGCCGTTGGTAAAATTAGTAGTAATGGCCAACTTCAGATTATAGGCATTACATCAGTTGTATGTAGTGGTTTAAATAAATCGGTTGTAATTGATATTGATAATACAGCTGAAGCTATAAAACAATGTGTAAAACAACTCGAGCGTATGACAGATACACAAATTAGTGAAGGATATATATCATTACCGGGAGGTATTTGTGAACTAGTAAAAAATACAGGTATGACTCTAATATCTTCTGAAGACAAGGAAATTAAACAAAGTGATATTGACAGAGTAATCGAATCAGCTAAACTTATTTCAATTCCATTCGATAAAGAAGTAGTAGGTGTTGAGCCTGAACAATATATTGTTGATGGATATGACAATATTAAAGACCCTAGAGGAATGAGTGGATTAAGGCTTGAAGTTGAAGCACAAGTTGTAATAGCAAAATCTACGGTAGTTAGAAATTTATTAAAAAGTTTCCAAAGGGCTGGGATTAAAGTTAATGGTATAGTACTGGGGCCTTCGGCAATATCAGAGGCTGTGCTAAAAAAAGCAGAGAGTGACATGGATATAGCACTAGTAGATGTTGGATCAGCAACTGTTGATATATCTATTTACGAGAGTGGAAGATTAAAACATACTTCTATTGTTCCTTTAGGTGGAGATAACATAACCAATGATATCTCAGTTTGTCTTAAAGTTCCTTTTAGCGAAGGTGAAAGGTTAAAACTTAAATTTGGAAGTTTAGTTAAAGGCAAAGAAGCTGAGGAGGAGAAAATTAGAGTTAAGGATTCTTATAGTAATGTAATGGAAATTGATAACAATTTATTAGTTGATATAATTCAAGCTAGGGTAGAAGAGACATTACATTTAATTAAAAGAAACTTAATAAATAGTGGATGTTACAAAGATATTTCTGGCGTTGTTATAGTTGGTGGTGGAATATCTTTGTTTAGAGGTGCTAGTGAACTAAGTAAATTCATATTGGATAAACCGGTTAGGATAGGCTCACCAGAATATGTAGGTGCTGCTAGCCCTATATATGTTACCGCAGTGGGAATAGTCGTCCAAGCTGTAAATAATATTAAAATTAATAATAGCTTATCTGAGAATTCAGATGATATTAAAATGTCACAAACCAAAAATAAAAACGGAAATAATAAATTTGCATCAAAAGTAAAAGATTTTTTTGCAGATTTTTTCTAAAAAGGAGGTATTGTTGTGCTAGATTTTGATGTTGATATGCAAGAATTTGCTCAAATTAAAGTAATTGGGTGTGGTGGCGGAGGAAACAATGCTATAAACAGAATGATTACAGAGGGACTTAAAAATGTGGAGTTTATAGCTATAAATACAGATAAACAGGCTTTAATTCTTTCTCAAGCTGTTCAGAAAATTCAAATTGGTGATAAATTAACTAAGGGGCTTGGAGCAGGTGCCAACCCAGAAATTGGTATGAAAGCAGCTGAAGAAAGTAGAGATGAAATTTCACAAGCAATAAAAGGGGCAGATATGGTATTTATTACTGCAGGAATGGGAGGCGGTACAGGTACTGGTGCTGCACCTGTGGTTGCAGATATTGCTAAATCAATGGGAATACTTACTGTAGGAGTTGTAACAAAGCCTTTTCCTTTTGAAGGCAGAAAAAGAATGATTAATGCTGAGATGGGAATAAAAACTCTTAAAGAAACTGTAGATACACTAGTAACAATTCCTAATGAAAGACTACTAACAATGGTAGATAAGAAAACTACTTTAATGGATTCTTTCAAAATGGCAGATGATGTCTTAAGACAAGGTATCCAAGGAATATCTGATCTGATTACTATACCAGGTCTTGTAAACTTAGATTTTGCAGACGTTAGAACAATTATGCTAGCTAAAGGTCTTGCTCATATGGGCGTTGGTAGAGCTTCTGGTGATAATAGAGCACAAGAAGCAGCAAAACAAGCTATTTCAAGCCCACTACTTGAAACTTCTATAGTTGGGGCTACAGGTGTACTGTTAAATATAACTGGTGGCTTAGACTTAGGTCTTCTTGAAATAAATGAGGCCGCGGAGATTGTACAAGAAGCCGCAGATCCTGATGCAAATATCATATTTGGTGCAGTTATAGATGAAAATCTAAAAGATGAAATAAGAATAACAGTTATTGCAACTGGTTTTGAAAGCGACAAAGTAGTGCAAAATAAAACTGTGCTTAAGTCTAAAGGGAAAGATACTATTAAGCCTATTGAAGAAGTTGCATATACTAAAGATTATGAGACTTCCGATTTAGAAATTCCTGCTTTTTTAAGAAGGCAGAATAAGTAAGTCATATTTATTTAATAAACAATAAAGTGCCTATATGGCACTTTATTTGCGTTTTAAATAATATGGAAATTAGTGGCGGTTTATAAAAGAATAAAAATATAGTTTTGTGGTAAAAAATGACAAAGTTTTAATTATATAAGTTATATAATATATTTTAAAGGAGGAAGGACAAGTGATAATATATATAGATGTTCTTATACTAGTGAATTTTATAGTTAATCTATTCATATTGCATGTAACTGTTCAAACATTAAGAAAAAGGATAAATATTATGTGGATGTGCCTTTCAAGTTTTTTAGGCAGCTTATATGTTTTAACAGTAGTGTATCCAAAGCTTAAATACTTGTCATATATACCTTTTAAAATATTAATAGTCATTGTAATGATTTTAATTGTTTTCAGAGAAAAAAATGTATTATTCAATATTAAGGCTTCATTAATCTTTATATTCTATTCGCTTCTTTTAGCGGGAATGTGTTTTTATATTGCAATGAGTAACTCAAGTAACACATCATTTAATGTAATTATAATTAATTTTCCTTATGAAAAATTAATGCTTTCAGTAATGATAATTTATATATTTATATATAGAATAGTTATTTTTATTGGGGATAGAAAAAAAATATCAACTCTTATATATACTATAGATATAGTAAATAAAAGCTATAAAAAAACTATTAAGGCTTTTTTAGATACGGGAAATGAGCTTCGCGAGCCTGCTACTAATTTGCCAGTATTAATTGTTGAACGTGAAATGTTAAGTGAGATAATTCTAGAAAAAAATAATACCTACCACATTCCATATAATGTAGTAAATGGAACTGGTGGAAAACTTATAGGGTTTAAACCCCAGTATATCAATATTCATATTGATAAAAATATTGAAACAAGGGATGTAATTATAGCTTTTTGTGAGTATAAACTAAGCAAAGACAACGACTATAATGGCCTAATGTCTATAGGTATACTTAGTTAATACACTCAGTAAATTTAATTATTACCTCTTAATAATAGCGATAAGGAGGAAATTATGTTTAATTTTAATGTAGTGTTAAACAAGTTATTTGTTAAGCTCAAAATGTTTTCCAAAAATTTGTTTTATATAGGGGGGAATGATGCATTACCGCCTCCTTTAACTAAGGATGAAGAGGATGAATTAGTAGTTAGGTTAGATACAGGCGACAAAAAGGTTAGAGCAACCTTAATAGAAAGAAATTTAAGGCTTGTGGTATATATAGCTAGGAAGTTTGAAAATACAGGTGTAAACGTTGAAGACTTAATTTCTGTAGGAACCATAGGGCTTATAAAAGCTGTGAATACTTTTGATCCCGAAAAAAAAATCAAACTAGCTACATATGCTTCAAGATGTATTGAAAACGAAATTTTAATGTATCTTAGGCGAAATAGCAAAATAAAAACAGAAATTTCTTTTTATGAGCCACTAAATGTGGATTGGGATGGTAATGAATTATTACTTTCGGACATCCTTGGCACAGACAATGATGTGGTTTACAACGTTATTGAAGATGACGTCGATAAACAATTACTTTGTCTTGCTATGCAAAAATTAAATTCACGAGAAAAGGAAATTGTTCAATTAAGATTTGGCTTAAATGGAACCATAGAAAAGACGCAAAAGGAAGTTGCTGATATTCTTGGGATATCACAATCCTATATCTCAAGACTTGAAAAAAGAATTATAAAAAGATTAAAAAAAGAAATTAACAAAATGGTATAAGGTTGTCTCATGTATAAAAATTTAATCATAGGGCCATAATTTAAATGTAATTATTTTGAAAGGGATGATGACCTTATGATAGTAAGTGAAATAGAATTATGTAGACTAAATTCTTCAAATTTGCCGGTGTTAAAAGATGAAGAAATGAATAAATTATTATTTAAATTGCAACATGGGGATTATGAATGTAAAGAAATATTTATAAAAGCAAATACAAAACTTATTTTGAATTTAATACAGCGTTTTAATAACGGAGGAGAAAACACAAATGATTTATTTAAGGTAGCTTGTATTGTTGTAATGGAGTCAATTGATAAATTCAATTTAAGTCTAAGTGTTAGGTTTTCAACATATGTAGTTCCTATAATAATTAACGAAATAAGAAAATATTCAAAAGCTTCTAACCCAATAAGAGTAAGCAGTTCACTAAGGGTTATTGCATATAAAGCATTGCAAGTTAGAGATGAATTAGTAGCTAAGAATAATAAGGAACCTACTATATCTCAAATAGCAAAAGAATTAGACTTATATAGAGAAGATGTTGTATTTGCTTTAGATACATTGCAAGAAACAAAGGTATATAGTAGAAAGAATTAATCGAATTACATTAGGAAGTGTGTAAAGGGTCCTCTAAAGGGGCCCTTTTTGTATAAACTTATTTTATAATACTAGATTTATAGTTTTAAGCTACATAATTTAAAAAAAGTTATATTTTAAAATAATATTTTTAGATTCTACTGAATATAAATAATATATAGTATAATCAACTAAAAAATAGACTAGCCTAATGAGTAGCTATTTTGGAAAAACAGTTCTATAAAAACCTACAAGGAGGGAATAAAATGGAAAGTTTAATGTACTCTATTAATAATTTAAGGCAGATGGAAATAATAGATATAAATTCGGGTTCTAAAATGGGATATATCAAAGATTTAAGAATTGATTGTGAAGACTATAGAATTATTTCAATATTACTCCCAAGCATAAAGTCATCTTGGTTTAATAAGAATAATAGTATTGAGATACCTTGGGAAAAAGTTAAAAAAATTGGTGTAGACGTTATACTTGTAGATGGTAGTGAGGTAGATATGGAAAGTGAGTAATAACTATTTAATTTAATATAAAAAAGTGTATAATGTTAGTATACTTGCTATTATACTAAGAAAAGAGCGTGAGGAGCATTGAAATGTCCATTTTGTAGTTGTGAAGAAAGTAAAGTAGTTGATTCTAGATCCACGGAAGATAATATTGCAATAAGGAGAAGAAGAGAGTGTCTAAGTTGTTTAAAAAGATATACCACGTATGAAAAAGTGGAAGATATACCTATACTGGTAATTAAAAAAGATTTTAACAGAGAATATTTTGATAGAACAAAAATATTGAATGGTCTAATGAAGGCCTGTCAAAAGAGACCAGTTTCTAGAATGCAAATTGAAACTATTTGTGATGAAGTGGAAAAACAGTTGAATAATGAAATGCTAACTGAAGTGAAATCTGATCATATAGGAGAAATAATCATGAGTATATTAAAAAATGTAGATGAGGTTTCTTATGTTAGATTTGCTTCGGTTTATAGACAATTCAAAGATATTAATACATTTATGGAAGAGATAAGAAAACTAATGTATAATGAATAAAAATGCCATTTCGGCATTTTTTTTATAATTTTAAAAAAGTAATTTCTAAAATCGTCAAAGTATTATAAATGAGGTGAAGTTGTGGAAGTTGAAACTATCAATAATTATGAATTTATAAAATTCGAATATGATAATGCAGTAATTCTATTTTCAACAGCAAAAGATGGGCTAAACTTTAATAAAAATACTGAGATTGGATTATTAAATCTTAAGAAGATTAAAGAAAATCACCATTTACAAGCTGTTGGATATTTAAATCAAATTCACAGTGATAGAATTTTGGAATTTAATGATGATATTAATAATAAGAATGGCGATGCACTAATAACAGATAAAATAAAAACAGCTATTGGCGTTTTTACAGCAGATTGTGTGCCTGTTATCTTCGTAGATACCAAAAAGCAAGTAATAGCAGCAATACATAGTGGGTGGAAAGGTACAAAAGCTTTAATTGTAAGTAAAACCATTGATAGACTACAAGAGACTTATGGCTCAATATCTAAGGATATAAAGGTTTTCATTGGTCCACATATATCAGGCTGCTGCTATGAGGTTAGTAGTGATTTAATAGAAGAGTTTACTAGAGAGGATATTTATAGTAATATTAAAATTAGTAATAACAATAAGCTAGATTTACAGAAATGCATTATAGCACAGCTTTTAGAAAAAGGTATTAAAGAAACGAATATAAGCACTACCAATATTTGTACCGGTTGTAATAAACACTACAAATTATATTCCTATAGATATAGTCAAAATAAGTCGGGAAGAATGTTTTCTTTTGTTTATTTAAAGTAATAAACCAATAAAAAGATATGGAGGGATTAAATTGGCTGATGAAAAAATATTAGTTGTGGATGATGAAGAACATATACAGGAATTAATTAAATTCAATCTAGAGAAGAATGGTTATAAGGTTATACTTGCTAATAATGGAATTGATGCTATAAAACTTGCTAAAGAACACTTGCCGCAACTTATGTTACTAGATTTGATGTTGCCTGGAATGGATGGATTAGATGTGTGCAAGGAAATTAGAAAAGATTCATCTATGGCAAATATGCCCATAATAATGATAACAGCAAAAGGAGAAGAAATAGACAAAATAATAGGACTTGAGTTAGGGGCAGATGATTACATTACAAAACCATTTTCAGTAAGAGAACTAGTAGCAAGAATTAAAGCTATACTTAGAAGGAGTACAATGCAAATAGTAGAAAAAGTATTTAAAGTTGGTAATTTGGATATTGATTTTGGTAAGCATGAGGTTCTTAAAAGCGAAATAAAAATTGACCTGACCTTAAAGGAATTTGAGCTAATGGAAATTTTAATAACTAATAAAGGGAGAGTTATGACTAGAGACTACTTACTAGATAAAATATGGGGTTATGAATACGTAGGAGAAACAAGAACTGTAGATGTGCACATAAGGCATCTAAGACAAAAAATTGAAGATGATGATAAAAATCCAATATATATCCAGACTATTCGGGGTATAGGATATAGATTTAATTTTGGAGAATAGCTATGAAGAAAAAATTAATGATATATTTATTAAGCTCTGTGATTTTTATATTTATTGTGGTAACTACACTATTTGTTTCTATTTTTAATTATGAATATCAACAAAATATGAAAGATAAGCTTGAAATGAATAATAATATGATAATTAAATTATTACTTAGTAATAATTTAATAGATGAAGAAAAATTTTTTACAGATAATTTATACGGTTCAGAACTTAGAGTTACATACGTTGACAAGAATGGCAAAGTTATCTATGATTCAAATGTAGATATGGAAACTATGGATAATCATAATAGCAGGGAAGAAATAATGGCAGCAAAAAGAAACGGTAGCGGATATATAGTTAGATATAGTAACACTACTGAGAAGAATATGATGTATTTTGCTACTGCTTTTGATGACGGGTTTATTATTAGAAGTTCTATGCCTGTTAAAATAGTAAATAGCCTTAGAAGTAAATATTTTAAATTTTACATTATTGCAATAATTTTTGCGGGAATGATGGCAATTTGGTTTTCTCTTAAATTATCATATATTATAGTTAAGCCTATTAAAGATTTAATATTTATTACTTCAAGGATTACTAAGGGTGAATTTAGTAGAAGAGTTAAGATATTAACAAATGGCGAAATAGGAGAGCTAGCCAAGAATTTCAATGAGATGGCAGATAAGCTAGAGTTTACATTGAATGAAGTTACGGAAAAGCAAAATAGGTTAGAGGCTATTTTGCAAAGTATGGACAGTGGCGTAATCGCTGTAGATAGAAATAATAAAGTTATAATGATCAACCCATATGCTAAAAAAATATTCGGAATCAATAAAGATATTATAGGCCAAAATCTTCTGGATAATATTAGAGACTTTGAATTAGAGAGTATCTTCCATCAAAATGATGATAATTATAAAGAAATAAAGATAGTTTGGCCTCGAGAAAGAGAACTTAGGATAAAGACAGCAGATATAATTAACAGAAGTGAACATATTGGTACTGTAGCTGTTGTTCAAGACATTACAGAAGTGAAAAAACTAGAGAATATGAGAACACAATTTGTTGCTAATGTCTCTCATGAGCTTAAAACCCCACTAACATCTATTAAAGGATTTGCAGAAACTCTAAAATATGTTGATGATGCTGATACCAAGGAAAAGTTCTTAAATATAATAAATGAAGAAGCTGAAAGATTAACTAGACTTATTACAGACATTTTAATACTTTCTCATATAGAACAACAAAAGGAGCTTAAAAAGGAAAAAATTGATGTTAATAGAATGGTAGAAGATGTTTACAATTTAATGAAGAACACTGCAGATGTAAAGGGGATTTATTTATCAATTCAAAAGGATAACCTAAAAACATTGATAGGCGATGCTGATAGGTTTAAACAAATGTTAATTAATTTAGTGGATAATGCGCTAAACTACTCAGAAACAGGTGATAGTGTTTGTATTGGTACAGAGGGCAAAGCTGACGGTGTCGTTCTATGGGTTAAGGACACTGGTGTTGGAATAGCTAAGGAGCAAACTTCGCGTATCTTTGAGAGATTTTACAGAGTAGATAAGGCTCGGTCTAGATCAAAAGGTGGTACTGGACTAGGACTCGCTATTGTTAAGCATATAGTACTTAAATTTGATGGCAAAATTTCTGTGGAAAGTCAGCTTGGAATAGGTAGTAAATTCATAATTGAAATACCATATAGTAAGTAGAAACATTAAAAAAAACGAATAGTTTTTACTGAAAATACAGAAACTACAATTACATTAACTATATATTTAAAATATTGTAGTGGAGTAGTGATTATGAAAAAAATGAGTTTAAAAACGTTGGCCACAATTATCTGTATGAGCATAATAATTCTAGTCACAGGGTGTAAAAAAGAGGCAAAAACTGAAGAACAACAACCTAAAATCATTAAAATAATTTGTGAAGAAACAGTTTATCCCATGGTAAATGATTTAGCACGTGATTACAATTTAAATAATGAAACCTCAATTACTGTAGAAACTCTCGAGAGAGAAAATGCTTTTACTAAACTAAATAATTCGGATGTGGATATACTAATTGGATATGTTCAGCCGAATAATGAGAAAATTGAGTTCAAGATACTAGCTTCTGATGGTATAGGAATTATTGTTAATGTTAGTAATAAAGTAAATAGTATTGGAACTCAAGAATTAAAAAAAATATATATGGGTAAAATAGTAAATTGGGTAGATTTAAAGGGCGAATCTCAAACCATAATACCAGTGTCATTTAAAGATTCTATAAGTTCAGTGCAACACCAATTCGATATAAAAATAATGAATACACCTATAAAAGAACAAATGAGTAGCAGTATGAAGTATGTATCAAGTGTGGAAGAAATGAAAAATTTTGTTGCTCAGAATAAAAACGCTATAGGCTTTATACCGGGACAGTGGTATAATAAAGAAAGTGTATTTATAAAACTAAGTGGTATTGAACTTACTCTTTCAAATCTTACGAATAAACTTTATCCACTGAGTTTTCCAATAAAAGCATATTATTCTAAAGAAAAAAAAGATAGTTTAAAAGATTTTTTTCAGTATCTAGAAAGTGAAGATGGCATTGAAATTATTAGAAAACATTGTATTGAAGCATCTTAATACCTCCTTCTTAGGAGGTATTTTTAGTCTGCGGTAAATGATACATTCAAAGTATGTTAAAAAACGAATACTGTCGATATATGCTTTTTTTCTCCTTTTAAATGCTAATATCGTTGACTTAGCTAGCTAAGTCATGTAATATATTTAATGGAATACTATAATATATTATTGTATTATCTACTATTATAAGTAGAGTATTATATATTTAAAAGTGGAATTTAATATAATATTTCTAATTCCTCATAAAACCTTTTAAATGAAAGGTTATGGTTGAGCAGGAGGTAAAAATGAAAAACCAAATAGCTAAGATCCTCCCAGAAAGTATTGCAGAAGAAATAAAGCTCCAAGTGGGAGATCGATTAATTAGTATAAACGGCAATGCTGTAATAGACATTATAGATTATAAATTTTTGATTACAGACGAACTTATTAACATTGAAATTGAAAAGACAGATGGGGAAGTTTGGGAAATTGAAGTTGAAAAGGACTATGATGAAGATTTAGGAATCCAATTTATTGATCCAATGTTGGATAAGCCAAAGAGCTGTCATAATAAATGCATATTCTGTTTTATTGATCAATTACCAGCTGGAATGAGAGAAACACTCTATTTTAAAGATGATGATTCTAGATTATCATTTTTTCAAGGTAACTTTGTAACATTAACTAATATGAAAGAAGAGGACATAGATAGGATAATTAAATACAAGATAAGTCCTATTAATGTTTCAGTCCATACTACTGATGTAGAACTTAGAAAGTTAATGTTAAACAATAAATTTGCTGGGAATGTTTATGATAGGTTAAAGAGGCTTTCTGAAGGCGATATAAAAATTAATTGCCAAGTGGTTTCGTGTCCTGGAATTAATAATGGAAAAGAGCTTTTAAAAACCATTGAGGATTTATATAAACTATACCCAAACATAGAAAATTTAGCGGTAGTGCCGGTTGGAATAACCCAATATAGAGAAGGATTATTCAATTTAACATTATACGATAAGGCAACTGCGTTAAAAGAAATTCAAAGTGTAAAAGAATTACAAGAAAGATATATTAGTGAAACAGGATCTCCCTTTGTAAGGTTATCTGATGAATTCTATGTCGTAGCAGGGGTTGATGTTCCGTGTGAAGAGTTTTATAATGGTTATGAACAATTAGAGGATGGCATTGGCATGATTAGACTGCTTAGAAATGTTATTGATGAAGATGTAGAAAATTTAAAGTTAAATAATAAAGGTGATTTTACATTAATAACAGGTTATTCAGCTTACCAAGAAATATTATGTGTAGCCAAAAAAATAAATTCAATTAATGAAAAAATTAAAATTCAGGTAAAAAAAATACAAAATAATTTTTTTGGAGAAACCATAACGGTAGCAGGACTTTTAACAGGAAAAGACATAATTCAGCAACTTGTGAATGAAAGCCTAGGGGAATATTTAATAATACCTAGTAATATGCTGAAAAGTGGATACGAACTCGGAAACTATGAGCAGCAAATATTCTTAGATAATATTACGGTAAGTGAATTAGAAAAAAGCTTAAGAACAAAAATTTTAATATGTGATTATACAGGAGAAGACTTAATCCATATAATAAACGAATTTAGTCAGGAGGAATAATAATGGCAAAACCAATAGTAGCAATAGTAGGAAGACCCAATGTAGGAAAATCTACTTTATTCAATAAGTTAGCAGGTAAAAGAATATCAATAGTAGATGATAAACCAGGTGTAACAAGAGACAGGGTGTACGCTGATGCAGATTGGCTTAGACACAATTTCACAATAATAGATACAGGTGGTATTGAAGTAGAAAGTCAAGATATTATTTTAGCTCAAATGAGAAGACAGGCACAAATAGCTATAGAAACAGCGGATGTTATAATATTTATAGTAGACGGTAAACAAGGACTTACAGGTGCAGATACTGAAGTTGCACAAATGCTTAGGGCAAGTAAAAAACCAATAGTACTCGTAGTAAATAAGATAGATCATTTAGAACTAGAAGCTAATGCCTTTGAATTTTATAATTTAGGTATAGGGACTCCTGTAGCTATTTCAGCCACACAAGGACTTGGACTGGGTGATATGTTAGATGAAGTAGTAGCACACTTTGAAAGTGTATATTCAAGTACAGAAAACGAAGAATATATTCAAGTTGCAGTTGTGGGTAAGCCAAATGTTGGTAAATCATCACTGATAAATAAAATGCTTGGAGAAGACAGAAATATAGTAACTGCTATTGCAGGTACTACAAGAGATGCTATTGATAGTAAACTGGAAACTGTAGATGGTAAATTCATTCTTATAGATACTGCAGGAATAAGAAGAAAAAGTAAAGTTAATGATGGGATTGAAAGATATAGTGTTATTAGGTCGCTAGCTGCCGTTGAGAGAGCTGATGTAGTAATACTTATCATTGATGCTACAGATGAATTAAGTGATCAAGACGAGAAAATTATAGGGTATGCTCATGAAATGAAAAAAGCAATATTAGTTATAGTGAATAAATGGGATCTTATTGAAAAAGATGATAAAACTATGCTTGAATATAAAAGAAAATTACAAGCAGGATTAAACTTCATGGCATATGCACCTTATTTATTTATTTCTGCCAAAACTGGTCAAAGAGTACATAAGGTATTATCAACAGTTAAAGAATGTTTTGATAATTATTCAAAGAGAATTTCTACAGGTATTCTTAATGAGGTTGTAAACAAAGCTGTACTTATGCAAGAACCTCCAACAGTGGCGAATAAGAGACTTAAAATATTTTATGTTACTCAAGTAGACTCTAAACCACCAACATTTGTTTTCTTTGTGAATAATTCCAATTTGCTGCATTTCTCATACCAAAGGTATTTAGAAAATCAATTGAGAAATAGCTTTGAATTTAGCGGAACAGGAATAAGGCTTATATTTAGGGAAAGGAAGGAATAGAATGCTAAAAGTTGCTTTTTTAGGTGGTGGGAGTTTTGGTACTGCATTATCAATAATGCTTGCCAAAAAAGGGACAAAAGTTAATATCTGGGACAGAAAGCTTGGTGTTGTTAATGATATTAACATTAAACGAGAAAATGTCAAATATTTACCCGGCGTTATCATACCAGCAGGAGTAACGGCATTCACCGATATAGAAGTGGTTTTAAGCGATAGTGATATAATAGTCCTTGCGGTGCCTTCGCATGTAATAAGAGAACTAAGTAAGATGATAGCACCTTATTTAAGAAAAAATCAAATTGTGGTTAGCATTGCAAAAGGTATCGAAGAAGGTTCATTAAAAAGAATTTCACAGGTAATAGAAGAAGAGATCCAAAGTAATCCTATAGTAATACTATCTGGTCCTAGTCATGCAGAAGAAGTGGCATTAGATATTCCTACAACAATAGTAGTTACATCTAAAGAAATGGAGTACGCAAAGATTGTTCAAGATGTATTCATGACTAGTAAATTTAGAGTCTACACTAATGAAGACATTATTGGTGTGGAAATAGGCGGCGCTGTTAAAAACATTATTGCATTAGCTGCAGGAGTGTCAGATGGTATAGGCTACGGGGACAATTCAAAGGCTGCACTTATGACAAGAGGAATGAGCGAAATTATAAGGATAGGCACTGTGCTTGGAGGTAAAACTGAAACTTTCTATGGCTTAACGGGTATGGGCGACCTTATAGTAACATGCACTAGTATGCATAGTAGAAATAGAAGGGCAGGAATTTTACTCGGTAAGGGTGTTCCTATGGATAAGGCTTGTGAGGATATTGGAATGGTAGTCGAGGGTATAAAAGCTACAAGAGCCTTCTATGAACTTAAAGAAAAACAGCAGGTGTCTATGCCTATAACAGATGCATTATACAAAGTACTTTTTGAAGGTAAGGATTGTAAATATGCGGTACACGAATTGATGTCAAGAAATAAAAAAGATGAATTCTAAAGATTATAAATAAAGTTTGATACAAAAAACCGATTTTTCACTAAGTAATTAATGAAAAATTGGTTTTTTTTATATTTTTTTAATCAGTAGTAATAATTTATTGTTATCTAAAATATAATTATAATGTTAATAATAAGAATTGGGAGGGTATATCTTGGATAATTTTGATATATACAAAGATATAGCGGAGAGAACTCAAGGGGATATTTACGTAGGTGTAGTAGGTCCCGTAAGAACCGGAAAATCGACATTTATAAAAAGATTTATGGAGCTTTTGGTAATTCCGAAAATAGACAATCCCCATAAAAAAGAAAGAGCCATAGATGAACTACCTCAAAGCGGTTCAGGTAAATCAATTCATACTACTGAACCTAAATTTGTACCTAACGAAGCAGTTGAAATTGATTTTGAAGGTGGTACTAAATTCAAAGTTAGAATGGTTGATTGTGTTGGGTATATTGTTAAAGGAGCGCTAGGATATGCAGAAGGAGAAACACCTAAAATGGTTACAACTCCTTGGTATGACTATGAAATTCCATTTGAGGAAGCAGCAGAGCTTGGAACAAAGAAGGTAATAAACGAACATTCAACTATTGGACTTTTGATCACTACAGACGGTTCTATCACAGGTATAGAAAGAATGGAATATTTAGATGCTGAAGAAAGGGTAGTGAATGAGCTTAAAGCCATTAACAAACCTTTTATAATGGTGTTAAATTCCAAAAATGCATCTGCACCAGAAACAGCAGATTTAGCAAGGGAACTAGAAGAAAAATATGACGTTCCAGTTCAAGTTATGGACGTACTAGCTATGAACGAGGGAGATATAGCCAATATATTCCAAAGAGTTCTTAAAGAATTCCCAGTTAAAGAAATTAACATAGATATGCCAGAGTGGATTGAAAATTTAAGTTCTAAGCATTGGGTGAAAATTAGCTTTATGAAATTCTTAAAAGATATGTGTAAGGATATATTTAAAGTTAGAGATATAAATAAATCGTTATTAAGTTTTAAAGAAGTTGATTTTTTAGATTCAGCAAGACTTGATGAAATGAATATGGGAGAAGGCACTGCTAGAGTTAATTTAATTCCTAGGCAAGAATTATTTTACAAAATACTAGGTGAAACTTGCGCTTGTGAAATAAAGGGAGAGAATGATCTTTTAAATTTAATGGGAGAATTTTCTAGAGCTAAAATTGAATATGATAAAATTGCAGATGCTTTAAGAGATGTTAAAGAAAAAGGATATGGACTTGTAGCACCACAACTCTCAGAAATGACTTTAGAAGAACCAGAAATAGTACAACATGGTGGCAGATATGGAGTCAAATTAAGAGCCTCGGCACCTTCACTTCACTTTATTAGGGCAGATATACAGACTGAAGTATCCCCTATTATGGGTACGGAAAAGCAAAGTGAGGAGTTCTATAAATCCATCTTAGAACAGTTTGAAACTGACAAATCTCAAATTTGGCAGAGTAATATGTTCGGCAAGTCTTTAGAAGTTCTAGTTAAAGAGGGACTTCAAAATAAATTATTTAAGATGCCTGATGACGTCCAAGTAAAAATTCAAAAGACTCTTCAAAGAATTATTAATGAGGGTAATGGCAGTTTAATCTGCATTATCTTATAATTATATTTTTATAAGATTCAAAAGGCAAGGAGAAAAACAAATAAAAAGTACGGTAATCATTTTATAATGAAAAGCCGTGCTTTTTTTATTTACAAACTAAGTTTACTATTCAAGCTAATGATTAATAAGGGGAGGGATACCTTAAATGATGGCTACAAGGCGTAGTTAGGTAGGTAGGCAATGTGTATAAGAATAAATATTATATGTGCTTAGAATGACGATATGAGCCTATGATATTGATATAATCTAATATTTTAATAAAAGTGGAACTTTGTTACTGTTGTATATTATTTGTGGATGGAGGATAATAAACGTAGATTTGTCCAAATGTCCATAAATAATGTACTAGAAAAATTTGATTGATTATATGATATTCAGATACTCATGGAGCTAATATTCCTGAGGATAGAATAATAATCAAAACTGGAGTGAGCATAGTATGAGTTATATACAAAAAAGAACAGTAGCTTTCCGTAAAACTTGCATGGCATTATTTTTTGCCGGTTTTAGTACGTTTGCGATAATGTACAGTACACAACCTTTATTACCAGCGTTTTCTAAGGTATTTCACATCTCTCCAGCTGTGGCCAGCCTGTCACTTTCACTGACAACAGTTGCACTAGCTATTAGCATGTTATTTGTTTCTTCTCTGTCCGAAGTCAAAGGACGAAAGCCAGTCATGATATTCTCTCTTTATGCTGCAACTCTTCTAGCAATTCTTATCGCTTTCGTGCCCAATTTCCGTATTTTACTAATTATTCGAACCCTTCAAGGGATAGTCCTAGCAGGTTTACCAGCTGTTGCAATGGCCTACCTCAGTGAAGAAATTGATCCTGCTAGCTTAGGGATAGCGATGGGAATTTACATTAGTGGGAATTCAATTGGTGGTATGAGTGGACGAATTATTATCGGAACGCTCAGTGATTATACTAATTGGCGGGTGGCACTGGGTAGCATGGGTGTTTTAAGTATCTTCGCCAGCTTAATATTTTGTTACCTACTGCCAGAATCAAAACACTTTAAGCCGCGGTCATTTGAGATTGGGAAATTGATAAAATCAATGACTAATCATCTTAAGGACCCCGGATTACTCTGCTTATATGGCATTGCCTTTTTTATAATGGGTAGTTTTGTCACACTCTTTAATTACATTGCATATCAATTAATGGCACCACCATATTCGCTAAGTCAAACAATAGTAGGTTGGATTTTTATAATATATATCGTAGGTACATTTAGCTCTACTTGGATGGGACGATTGGCAGATAAGCGTGGACGAGGACAAATGTTATTGGTAGCTGTACTCATTATGGCATCTGGTGCGGCAATCACCTTTGGAAAGCCATTGATACTGAAAATATTGGGCATTGCGATTTTTACATTTGGCTTTTTTGGCAGTCACTCGCTTGCTAGCAGTTGGGTTGGACAACGAGCAAGTCATGACAAAGCGCAGGCCTCGTCTCTTTATCTTTTCTTTTATTACGTAGGCTCTAGTATTGGTGGAACAGTTGGTGGCATTTTTTGGACTATGTTTGGATGGGGTGGTGTTATTAGCATGATATTAAGTTTTTTGTTAATCGCTCTTTCTTTATCACTTTACTTAAATTCCATTGAACCAATTATTAATCGACAGAGCTCTTCTGGTCAAATAACTCTATAAAAATCTATAAAATATCATAGAAAACCTAGAAATTATTTATCAATAGAATATGCTATAAATAAGGGAGCAGGTGTTTTAATCGTTAAGGATAATAAAAGAGTTGAAATGATTCAAGAGTGTTTTTGTAGAAGTGAAACGTTAGTAGATGTTAAAGTTACGAACAAAATACCAAAAATACTATTATTGGATCTGATAGATTTATAAAAACACTATCTTTTAAAGACTAGAAAAAATAAAAAATGTAGTATATTATATATAGATCTAACAATTGTGAATGAGGGTGGGAAAATGTTAAATAACGAAATTAAAGTCAATCTTTTAAGGGAAGGAATCCACGAGGATGCTATAAAATCTTTAGATGAAAAAGGTAAGTGTCTATTCGATATAAATAGCACAAGGGATGTGTGTTTTGAATTGATTGATATGGGAATTAAGTTTAGTTGTGAACAAAGTATTTTAGATCATGGATTGTATTTAATAAAAATTTTAAATTAGCTGTCCCTAATTTGAAATTTCTTATTTTTAAAATTATTAATTAAATGTACTATTATAAAGGCCTATAGTTGTCAATTTTGCACACCAGCGGACTTATATTAATTAAATAAATGTTTTATTTTTTATCAAAATATGATAAAATGGGAACAAACGTTTGCGAGGTGATAAGAATGGATGTAACGAGAAAACTTGAAATTTTATCAGATGCAGCTAAGTATGATGCGTCTTGTTCCTCAAGTGGGTCTAATAGAAAGAATACAGCGGGGGGCATAGGCAATGCATCAACAACTGGCATTTGTCATTCTTGGTCACAAGATGGCAGATGTATTTCACTTCTTAAAATTTTGTATACCAATAAATGCATTTACGATTGTAAATATTGTATTAATAGATCTAGTAATGAGGTAGAGAGAACAGCCTTTACTCCTAAAGAAGTAATAGATTTAACTATGAATTTCTATAGAAGGAATTATATAGAAGGCTTATTTTTAAGCTCAGGTGTAGAACGAAGCCCAGATTACACTATGGAGAATTTAGTTAGAATTATAAAGGATTTGAGACTTATTCATAAATTTAATGGCTATATTCATGTAAAGGCTATTCCAGGTGCTGATCCAAAATTAATATATGAGGCAGGACTCTATGCAGATAGAATGAGTGTAAATATCGAACTGCCATCGGAAAAGAGTTTAAAACTCCTAGCTCCTCAAAAGACTAGAGAAGCTATATTAAAACCAATGGGGTTTATTAAACACAGTATAATAGAGTCCAGCGAGTATAAGAAAAAAGGATTTAAAGCACCTAAGTTTACACCTGGTGGACAAAGCACACAGATAATGGTAGGGGCAACCAGTGAAAGTGATTTACGGGTAATTAGTCTTACGGAAGGATTGTACAATACTTTTGGACTTAAGAGAGTTTATTATTCTGCCTATGTGCCAGTAGTAGCAAATTCTAATTTGCCTTCTATTCTAACAGCACCTCCACTTTTAAAAGAACATAGAATGTATCAAGCAGATTGGCTTTTAAGATTCTATGGCTTTAAGGCAAATGAACTTCTAGATGATCGAAATCCTAACTTTGATATAGATTTAGACCCTAAAGCCTTTTGGGCATTAAACAATTTAGATAAGTTTCCAATAGAGGTAAATAGAGCGTCTTATGAAGAATTACTTAGAGTTCCTGGAATAGGAGTAAAATCGGCTTTAAGAATTGTAAGAGCAAGAAGACTTTGCAATCTTTCATATGAAAACTTAAAAAAACTTGGACTAGTTCTAAAAAGAGCTAGATACTTTATAACCTGTAGCGGTAAATTTTATGGGGATAAGAGTATGGAGAGGGGAATGATCAAAAACTACTTATTAGATCATGAAAGTTTTGATAAGCCTGAGCAGCTTAGCCTTTTTAACCAAAGGAGGGATTTATTTGGTTAGATACATTTACGATGGTAGTTTTGATGGATTTTTATCTGTTATTTACGCTTGTTATTACCAAAAGATACCTGAAAGTATAGAGAGAGAAAGTAGTTATAATTTCAGTATGTTATTTGAAGATGAAGTTATAGAAACTGATATAGTAAAATCAAATAAAGTGCATAATGCCATAATCAAAAAAATCTCAAAAGATACTTTAGTTTATGTTTATCAAGCATTTTTATCTGAGCAGCCAGGAATTGAATTAAAATTATTTGTATATATAAAACTGGGCTTTGTAATGGGAATAAAAGTTAACGATTTTCTAACAGACGATACCGTAAATGAGGTACAGAAATATTCGAGAAAAGTGGGATTTGAAGCACATAGATTTTTAGGATTAGTAAGATTTCAAGAATTCAATGGCATATTGTACGCAGCTATTGAACCTACTTATAATATTCTCGAACTTATAGGAAATCACTTTAAAGAGAGACTTAGGAATGAAAAGTGGGTAATTCATGATGTGAAAAGGAAAATAGGCATAGTTTATGAAAATAATGAATGGATACACAGGGATTTAAAATTTGAAAAACTCGAAAGTCATGAAACCGAAGAACTATTTTATCAGAATCTTTGGAAAGTTTTTCATAAGAGTGTTTCTATAGTGGAAAAGAGCAATGAGAGACTACAAATGCAGCATATGCCTAAAAAATATTGGAATAACTTAACTGAGATGAAGCCTGAGAAAAATACAAAAAATATAAATTTAAATACAAAGGAAGTTGAAAATAAAATGAAACAAATTGATAACAACGTAAAATACTGAATCTAATAGTGGTTATTTTAACATTTGTTATTAATATTATACTTAATCATGATATAATAGGTTTAAATGAGTTGTTAGAACATCACAACTAAAGAAAGGAACGATTATTATGAGAAAACCAATTGAATACACCGAAATAGAAACACCTAGTATAAGTATTGATAAAAAAAACAATATGATGAAAGAAATTTTTAGAATACTAGAAGAATTCGGGGCTACAAATATAGAAAGATCTAAAACGAGTAAAGAAATAAATAGTAAATTTAAAAAAGAGCCTGTAATTAAAGAAATAGGTAAAGTAAATAAAATTAAAAAAACTGGATTGAATACACCTTCATTCATAGGCTCACTTGCAGGCATTATGACTAAGTTTGGAATACTTGGCAAAGTGCATAGAGGAGAGAAATCAGAAGTTAAATGGTATATAAAAGGGAATATAAAAATGATTAGTGATATTAAGCCAAAAGATATGTAATAAATAAAAAAACCAAGTCTTATATTTAAGACTTGGTTTTTTTATTTACTAATTTATAACATAAATTAACTATGTCATAAATACTATGAAGTATGATATACTATATAGGAAATGTGATATACAAAAACAATAAAACTGGCAAAAAGAAGCAAACAACATACAGGAAGGGGAATGTTTATGAAAGTACTAGTTATTAACTGTGGTAGTTCTTCTCTAAAATATCAACTTATTAATATGAAAGATGAAAATTGTTTAGCGCAAGGTCTAATTGAGAGGATTGGTAGTGAAGGCTCTGTTTTAACTCAAAAAGTAGAAGGCAGAGAAAAATACATAGTAAAACAAAATATGAAGGATCACAAAGATGCAATTAAATTAGTCCTTAAAACACTTATAGATGAAATTAATGGGGTAATTAAAAGTGTAGATGAAATTTCAGCTGTAGGTCATAGAGTGGTTCATGGTGGAGAATACTATTCTGAATCCGTATTGATTGATGAAAACGTTATGAAGGCAATAGAAGATTGTTCCAAATTAGCACCGTTGCATAATCCACCAAATATTATTGGAATTAATAGTTGTAAGGCACTTATGCCTAACACTCCAATGGTGGCAGTATTTGACACAGCGTTTCATCAAAATATGCCAGAACATGCATTTATTTATCCAATACCATATGAATTATATGAAGAACACAAAATAAGAAAATATGGGTTCCACGGAACTTCACATAAATATGTTTCACAAGTAGCTGCAGATATGATGAAGAGAGATATTAAAGATTTAAAAATCATTTCCTGTCATTTGGGGAATGGAGCAAGTGTTGCTGCAATTAAAGGAGGTAAATCTATTGATACAAGTATGGGATTTACACCTCTTGCAGGTCTTGCTATGGGAACGAGATCAGGAAATATAGACCCTTCGATTATAACCTTTATGATACAAGAATTATCTATGTCGTCAGAAGAAGTAGCAGATATATTGAATAAAAAATCAGGAGTGCTAGGAATTTCTGGAGTAAGTAGTGATTTTAGAGATATTTGGGATGCTGCTAAGAATAATAAAAGAGCTCAACTCGCTTTAGATGTTTTTCATTATGATGTTAAGAAGTTTATCTGTGCTTATGCCGGTGCTTTAAGTGGCGTGGATTGTATCATATTTACTGCTGGCGTTGGGGAAAACTCAGTGAAAGCTAGAGAAGCTTGTTGCAACGGATTAGAGTTTTTAGGCATTAAAATAGATGTGGAAAAGAATAATGTTATAGGTAAAGCTGCGGAAATAAGCACAGCAGATTCAACAGTAAAAGTATTTGTAATTCCTACCAATGAGGAACTAATGATAGCAAGAGATACAAAGGAAGTTATTAATTCATAATATATAATTTAGATAAACCTCTACAAGTAAATTTGTAGAGGTTTATTTTATTTCCTTTATTTACATTTAAAGCGAATAATATTTTTCTTCTTTTATGTGAATAATAATTTTACAACGTGTGGAGGTGTAAAAATGGATTTAGATAATAAATTAATTGAAGATTTTGATAAATGGAAGAACACATTATACAATTTAATATTTGTGGGTGAAAAAGTAGGTCTATCAGAGGATACAATAACAACTTTGGGTTCGAAAATAGGAGAGCTTCTAGCCTATAACGTGGACCCTGGAAATAGGGAACAACGTCTTTTAAAGGAGCTATTCGATGTTGCAAATGAAAAAGAGAAAGAAACTTTAACGAGTCTAATTATAAAAATGATACAAAAGGAACATTAATTAATCTATCTAATGATATAACCTCTTTCCATCCATAGTTAGAAAGAGGTCATATCTTTATCTTTAAGCCAATTTAAAACTTCATCTAACTCCTTTTCAGAGGGCATAGAGGCCTTTAAATAATTTGGAAGAGTCAAGGTGCTTTTTACAGTTTCGGGGAAACCAGCCTCTTCAATTACTTAACATGTTGTAAATAACTATGAGTCCATTGCATAGAGCAATCTATATGATAGTTCTATGAACTAAATTAACAAAATATAATATTAATGACCAAATAGCTTTTTTTAATGCGTAGTGTATAAAATTATGATAAAATTTTAACTAAGATAGTAAAAAGTATATACTAAATGACATGTTAACTACGTATTTGATTTATGTAATGTTTTTAATAATTATATAGTTTAGTATGTAACAAACTATAATTTTTATAAAAATCAATCCCATAAATGATAATATTTAAATTAAGGGGGATTTAATATGAGTGAAAAGAAAAGAATTGCTATACTTGGCGGCGGTTACGGCGGAGTATTAACAGCAAAAAAATTAGCTAAAAAATTTAAAAAAGATGAAAATGTAGAAATTACTCTCATCGATAGGAAACCATACCATACTCTTCTTACTGAACTTCATGAAGTTGCAGCAGGAAGAGTTTCCGAGGGGTCAATTAGAATTGACCTAAAAAAAATATTTGCAAAAAGAAAGGTAAAGGTTGTACTTGATGAAATTACTGATTTGGATTTTAAAAATAATAAATTAAAATCAGAAAATAATACATACGAATATGATTATCTAGTTATTGGTTCTGGTTGTCAGCCAACTTTCTTCGGCACAAAAGGTGCAGAGGAATATGCGCATCAGTTATGGTCTTATGAAGATGCTGTAAATTTAAAAGAACATATTCTACAAATGTTTAGAAAAGCAGTGAAAGAAACAGACAGCGAGAGAAGACGAAAAATGCTATCATTTGTTGTTGTAGGTGGAGGGTTCACCGGCGTTGAAATGATAGGTGAGCTTGCTGAGTGGAAAGATAGACTATGTAAAGAGTTTTACATAGTCAAAGAAGAAGTAAAATTATACGTAGTGGATGCACTACCTAAAATATTACCTAATTTACCGGACAAATTAATTGAAAAAGCTAAAAAAAGGCTTACTAAATTGGGCGTTCAAATAATCACCGGCTCTGGCATTACAGAAGTTACAAAAGATTCTGTTACAATGGGAGAGAGCGGAACTATTGATTCTAACACTGTAATTTGGGCAGCTGGTGTTGAAGGTTCAGACATTGTTGGCAAAATGGATATTGAGCAAAAGGGGAGAAAAAGAATAGTAACTAACGATAAATTGCAATCCTTAGAGTATGAGAATGTCTATATTGTTGGTGATAATATTTTCTTTATTCCTGAAGGTGAGGAAAGACCTATTCCTCAGATGGTTGAAAACGCAGAACAATCTGCCCCTATAATTGCACATAATATTTATAGCGACATAAATGCTAAAGAAAAAAAATCCTATAAACCTTCATTCCATGGTGTAATGGTATGTATAGGTGGGAAATATGGTGTAGCAAGTGTTGGAGCAGGAACTAAATTCTTTGGTCTATCTGGATTTTTTGCATTATTTGTTAAACATTTTATAAATATTGTATATTTCATCCAGGTTGCTGGATTTAACAAAGCATGGTCATACTTAATGCATGAAATTTTCCATGTTAAAGATAATAGAAGTCTTGTGGGTGGATATTTTTCAAAGGCATCTCCAAATTTCTGGCTTGTGCCACTAAGAATGTTCGTTGGTTACATGTGGTTGTCAGAAGGACTTGCTAAATTACCTAAAGTATTAGCAGATCCAACAAATATATTTTTAATACCTGCTGCGCCAATTGATGGAGTATCTACAGCATCAGTAGCGGTAGAAGGTATATTAAAAGTGCCGTATTTCATACAAAATATAGTTAAATGGTCTATGGATGCTTTCTTCTATACAGGAGACGGTGGATATACAGGTTTAGCTACAGTTTTCCAAACAGGCATGGTGCTTGCAGAAATATTGGTAGGATTATTACTTATAGTTGGATTATTCAGCGCACTTGCTTCACTTACATCAATTGCTATGGGTATTATGATATGGACTTCAGGAATGGCTCCTAATGAGATGTTATGGTACTTAGCTGCAGGAGTAGCTCTTATAGGCGGATCTGGAAGTACTTTTGGTATGGATTATTATGTACTACCAATTCTAAAGAAATACTGGAAGAAGATAGGATGGGTAAAAAAATCTTATTTATATGTTGATTAATAAAACAGAATCATTAAAATTGAATTTTAAAAAAACAAATGTTCTTTTAAATATATTAAAAGGACATTTGTTTTTATAGTGGTATAGTAATAATAAGGAAGTATCCTTCACAATAATAAAAATTAAAAAATAATTGGACATAGGTGATAAAATGAGTAAATTATGGGAAAGTTACCCTGATATTACAGAAGAATTACAAGATATAAAAAAAATAATTGTGAATAATGTAAAATCAAGCGAAAAAGAGTTTGATGAAGCTATTTCTCCATTAGTTAATGCGGAAGGAAAGATGTTAAGACCTGCTTTTTTACTACTAGCAGCAAAATTTGGAGAGTATGACAAGGATAAAATGCACAATCTAGCAGCAGCCATTGAAATGATGCATATGGCCACACTGGTTCATGATGATGTTGTAGATGAATCTAAACTAAGACGTGGCGTAGAAACCGTGCAACATAAATATAGTAAAGAATATGCAGTGTATATAGGAGATTTTCTATTTTGCCAATGTTTTATAATGCTTGCATCATATAATTATTCCACGGAAAACTTAAAAGACATTTCAAAAGCCATATCTAAGATATGTATGGGTGAAATAATACAACATAATATGAGATACGTAACAAATACAAATCTTAAAAAATATATAAAGGTTATCTCTGGAAAAACAGCAGCACTATTTGCTATTAGTTTTTATACTGGCGCAAAGGAATCCAAATGCACAGAGAAAACTTCAAAGTTACTTGGAAGAGTTGGCTACTATATTGGAATGGCTTTTCAAATAATAGATGATTTGCTAGATTATAGTGGAGATGCTAGCGAACTGGGCAAAACCACTCAAACCGACTTAATTAAAGGCTATTATACGCTACCATTAATATATGCTATGTCTGAAGATAAAGAAAATAGAATTTCAACCATTTTAGATAACTCTTCATTTAATGAAGAGAATGTAAAAGAAATAACTATTCTAGTTAATAAATTTAAAGGGATAGATAAAGCTAAAAATTTAGCTGATAAATACACAAAAAAGGCGTTTGATTATATAGAGAAATTACCTGAGTGCGAAAGCAAAAAAACAATTAAAGATATAACAGAAAAATTATTAAATCGTACTTCCTAAATATTTTTAGAAAGGAGTGAATTGGTGGCCTATAAAGATTTACAGGATTTTATGCATCTTTTGAAAGAAAAAAAACTTCTGGATGAAATTCAAATAGAAGTAGACAGAGGTCTCGAAATTATACTTCCTCTAGTAATAACAGTTGACCCAGAAACTAATCAGCAAAATGTTGGTATGTACAGGCTTTAAGTATATGATAAGAATACTACTGGTATGCATTGGCATCTACTGCATGGAAAGTATTTAATAATATAGACCCAAGTAGATAAAGAATTGGTAGATGCCAGGTTGGAAAAATATGGTATTAAAGAAAATTAAAATCTATGGTGAGTTAGTTATGTTTTCACATTCGCTTTTCTCCCTACCTTTCGCACTAATTGCAATGATTTAAGCAGCTGATGGATTACCTTCAGCTGCTACAATATTTTGGATATTAGTTGCACTGATGGGAGCTAGAAATGGGTCGAATGCTCTTAATAGAATAGTTGATAAGGATATTGATAAAAAGAATCGTAGAACAGCAAATAGCGGCTATTGTTTACTTTGGCTATAGGTATACCAATAGGAATTTTAATGGGTTATTTCATTATGGATTCTTGGATGAGAGTAAGCTATATTCAAATGTATTCTGGTATTTTGATTTTAAGTATAATTGGTGTGTTTTTCTTTATCCTAATTGATATTTTAGAGGGTATATTTTGTCCTTGGAAATTTATATACGGTAGATAACCATTGATGATGGTAACACCCATAAATAAAGGCATATCTAAGAGTTTTTCTTAAATATCTCTTTTTATCTGCGTTGTCTCGCATAGAAATAAAAATGTTTTTCATTTAATAATCTACATAATAATTAGCCCCTAAAATAACATAGATTATAGTAAAGAAAGTAGCGGAAATTATAACTTCTGCTACTTATTTTTATTAATTTAATCGCTTTATAAGAAAAAAATCACTGTTTATTCCAGGAAACATATTTATCTGCCAGTGTCATTGGAACCATGTGAAATATATTGCCATACAAAACATTAACTTCATCATCACGCCAACCACTCTTAGCATGCATAATAATGTTTTGGTTTGACATACCACCGAAAACTGGAACTTCGTACATCACAGTTCTTCTATATTTATCATTATTATAAGCAATTACCGTTGCTGTGCCTATTTGACTGTCATACCTCTTATCAATTGGTACGGTCACTGTAATATCAGCAACACCATCTTTTCCCGTTTTCGTTGTTCCAACAATTTTGCCATTAGAATCAATTATAATTAAATTGATGTTTTGTATAATAGTAGTATCCGTATCATCACTTTCACGGGAAATAAAATGCAAAGGATATGTTACTGTTCCATCTTTGCTTTGCTCTTTGGCTTTAACAGAGAGGGTATTGAAAGAAGAACCATTGTGCTCTTTTATAGCAGAACAAGATGTAAGTGATGAAATTAATAAAATAGCTGAAATTGTTATATAGATTATTCTTTTCAAAAATATACCTCCTTTTAGATTACTATTAAATTCACTTTAGGAATAACTTAACACTGTTTATAGTACCCTTTTAGATGTCTTATAATTCGTAAAATTATATAAGTATATCATTATTGATTTATATAGAATATTAATATGAATTTCAAATATTTAACATGAAATTTCGGTTAGCCAACTACAGTCCTATTCGATTTAATTTAGTGATACGTTACGTGTTCACCCTTTCATCAAATCATTTTAAAGGTGAATTTTTAATGAGACAATTCAATATTTACGATAAATAAAATTATAAACCCTTTACTTTCAGTAGTTTATAACCATCAACGGATTATTACAGTATATAACTTGGAAATAAGTGAAATGACATAGTAGTTTAATAATGATATACTTATATAAATGGCTATGAAATCCCAACATGCCTAATAAGGAGGATACTTATTTGAAAAAAATATTAGGGTTAGCTTTAACAATAGTTTTAGTAGTTACAGTAGTAGCTTGTGGCGCTAAACCTAAAATTTACAAAGAAGGAACCTATGAGGGGAACGCTGAAGGACATATTGGAAATATAAAGGTACAAATAGTAACAGATCAATATGAAATTAAAGAAATTGTAATACTGGAGCAGCAAGAAACTCCAGTAGTAGCTGATATAGTTTATAAAAAAATTCCAGCAAGTGTAATAAAGAAAAATTCTCCAGAGGTTGATGTTGTGGCAGGAGCTACATATACAAGTAAGGCACTTATTAAAGCCATAAAGGATGGATTGTGTAAAGCAACATTAAAATAATAATAATATGAGGTGAAATGTTATTGAAATTACAGTATAGATTAACAATATTTATAAGCGTTATAATATTCATTGTAATTGGTGGCATAGGAATTGTTTCTTATTATCAAGTTCAAAATTCTGTGGAAACTCAAATGGGAAATAATGCTATGGATTTAGCTGTAACTATTGCTTCTATAGATAAAATTGAAGATACTTTAGCAACTTCAAAAGATTATAAAACAGTGCAAGATACTATAGAAAGTTTTAGAGAAAAAACAAGATTTCAATATATTATTGTTATGGATATGGAGGGGATAAAATACTCCTATCCTTATGGTCGTTCCTTAGGTAAAAAATATGCTGATGGTGGAGAAAAACCTGTGCTTACAAAAGGTGAATCTTACGTTGCTAAGGATAGAAATGTGTTGTTCTCTGCATTAAGAGCCTTTGTACCCATTTATTATAATGGAGAGCAAGTAGGAGCGGTTTTAGTTGGCCTTTTAACATCTACTGTATATGCTGAGCTTAGTATTCATATGCTTTATTTAAAGATAGCTTTAGTAGTAGGATTAATACTTGGAATAGTAGCTGCGGCGCTTTTAGCAAATTCAATAAAAAAAAGTATCTATGGATTAGAGCCAAAAGAAATAGCACTTCTCCTAGGGCAAAAGGATTTGATTTTACAGAATCTAAAAAATGGAATTATAGCTATTGATAGTTATGGAAAAGTAATACTTTTTAACAAAATAGCTAAGGAAATGTTAAAACTAGAAGATGAAGATATAGGTAAATATATTTCTGATTTGAATATGAAGTATTCAGAGGAAATTATGCAAGTACTTAAAAATGAGGAAGGAGTTTATAATCAAGAAATTAAAATGTGCTCTGATAAAACCCTTATGTGTAGTCACAGCTTACTTAAAAATCCTAAAGATGAAATTATAGGTGTTGTATCTAGTTTTCAGGATTTAACTGAAGTTAAACATATGGCAGAAGAATTAACTGGAATTAAAAAAATGACAAGTGCCCTAAGAGCGCAAAATCATGAATTTATGAATAAGCTTCATACTATTTCAGGACTTATACAACTCGAAGAATATGATGAAGTGGTTGAATACATTAGCGATATAGCTAAGGTTCGACAAGAAGTTTCTGATATTCTATGTAAAAGAATTAAAAATGTTCACGTAGCAGGTCTGTTACTCGCAAAATATAATAAAGCAACAGAAGCTAAAATTTCAGTAGAAATCGATTCAAATTCTTATCTAGATAAAATCCCTAAAACCATAACAGAAGATGAAATATGCTCCGTTATTGGAAACTTAACAGAAAATTCCATTGAAGAATTAGTGAAACTTGAGAAAGGTAAGATATATATACTTTTAAATTCTAATAATGGAGCACTCACAATAAGGATTAGTGATAATGGTCCTGGAATTAGCGAAGATATAATAGGTAGTGTTTTTACTCGTGGGTTTACGACTAAAACCGGCAATAGAGGTTTCGGACTTAGTATTGTTAAGCAAATAATAGAAGAGGCTGGTGGAAGTATAAATATTCTACAAGATAATGGAACTATATGGGATATATATATACCAATGAAAAGGGGTAGAAAGAATGATTAAGGTTCTTATTGTTGAAGATGACCCAATGGTTAGGGAGATTAACGAAAAATTTTTAAAGAAGGTAGAGGGATTTGAGCTATACGCCTCTGTTAATTCAATTGAAAAGGCAAAAGAAGTTATATTAAGTGGTCAAATAGACTTAATATTATTAGATGTTTTTTTACCACAAGGTAAAGGAACAGATTTATTAAAGTGGACCCGACTAGAAGATTTTAAATGTGATGCTATACTAATAACAGCGGATAGGAACACAGAAACAATAGAAGAATCTTTTAGATATGGTGCAGTGGATTATTTAGTAAAGCCCTTTATATTTAATAGGTTCAAGGAAGCACTGCTCCAATTTAGAAGCAGAAAGAATAGTTTTAAAAATATTGATAGTATGGACCAGGGAATTATTGATAAGTATACCATGAAAGAGAATAAGCATGTTATAGAATATGATGATTATATCGGAGACATTAAGGGTTTTAATCAATACACTTACGAAAAAATATTAGTAGGTATATCTGACATGAAAGACAATACTTTTACATCTGATGAGATGGCAAAAAATATAGGAGTTTCCAGAATAACGGCTAGAAGATATCTGGATTATTTGGAGAAAGAAGAAAAACTTGTGGTTGAAATGGAATATGGTAAAGTGGGTAGGCCTAAAAATAAATATAGAATAAAAGGAGAATATTAGTGCTATTATCATGCACTAATATTCTCCTTTTAATTAAAATTCTTCAGTTTCTAATTTGAATCCCTCTATGATAATATCTTCATCAATTTCAACAAGTAGGCATCTTCTGCCATCCTTATTTTTTACCTGTTTAACTGAATTGAGATCCTTAGGGGTTAAAGTAATATTTGCAGTTTCGCAAGTAATCTTAATTGATTTTGAATTAAAGTCCGGTAAAATATTATCTATCTTAAAATCGTACTTGGTACCACAGGTTTCTTCAAATGCAATTTCTATATCGGATAAAACCTCTGCACCACAATTATTAAGAATATTTTTAACGTCAGTGATCCCAAGAATAGGAGTCTCTCCTTCATCTGCTTGCTGTGCAAGTTCATATATATTAGCATAAATATCCTGTATAAGTTCAGGCTTAATTTTATCGCCAATTATAGATTTCAAAATATCACTAAAGCAATTTTTTTCGTCTTCAGCGGTAAATTTGAAACCACAGTTAAGAACATTCTCAATAAAAGGAATATTCAATTCCTTAGGTTTTGAAGCATAATATAAGATTTTATTAATATCGGAATATCCACTAGTAAGACTAGGGAACATGAAACCCTCTAAGGGTGCATTAAGATTTATAACTGTATCTAAAGCTGAATTTGCCTTAAATTCCTTATCATTATAGTCATATTTTAAAGTCCTTTTTGGAATATCTATTTTGTTCACACTTGATAAAATGAAATTAAAGGCTTGTACTGCATCATCAATACTTTCGTCTGCATCCAAATTTCTATGATTTGATCCGAGCCAGTACTCAGCTTTAATAAAAGTAACAATCACATCAGTATCATATTTATAGTTAGCTGTAATTTTTTCAATAAGCTTATTAATGTAGATTTGTATATGTTCTTTATTAGTTTCTTTTAAAGCATTAATTAAAAGCTTTTGAGTGTTATTATCTTCTTCAATATTTTCAAAATCTAATTCGAAAATTTTAGTATCAAGAGCACCAGTAAGTACTTTTTTAAAATTACCTAGAAATAACTCTTTCTTATCCATATCCATTCTATCAAAAAAATTAAATTCTGAATAAATAATTGGTTCAAAGTCAATTTGTACATTATCTTTTTTTAGATAAACACTATAAATTTCCTGTATTTTCATCATACCACTGTCTAATTTAAACTCTTTTCTTATGTTTGCTAACTCTTTTTTATTCATAATTAAACCTCTTTTCATTGTTATTTTCATTTATATGTCTAAAATTATAACACAAAATTATAGCTTCTATTTATTTTATATAAAGTTAATAATTTTTAATAAACCAATCTATTAGTTTTTTAGCTATACTTATACTATCAGGGGTTAAAGGCATATCATTGGAATTATAAAAGTTAGCACAACCAATCTCTTTACCATCTACTTCAATTTCACCACTTTCATATTCGGCAGTAAATCCTATCATTAGAGAACTGGGGAAAGGCCAGGGCTGATTCCCAAAATATTTTATGTTTTTAACAGTGATTCCTGTTTCTTCACGAACTTCGCGAATAACACAATCTTCAAGCGTTTCACCCACCTCTACAAAACCAGCAATTACACTATATAAATCCACAGGGAACCCATTATTATGCGCAAGAAGCAATTTTTTTTCTTTAATTACAGCCACGATTATGGCTGGTGAAATTCTAGGGTGATTTATAAAGTTGCATTTTGGACACGCCATAGCTCTTTCACCTTCTACAATATGAGTAAGCGAGCCACATATTCCACAATATTTGTGATCAGTATAAAAGTTTACTATTTGAATAGCTCTGCCACCAATCCAAAACATATCTTCTGATAGTTTATGAGTAAGAGCTTTAAGTTTGCTGAAATACATATTACTAGGGATTATAGTCTTTTTATCTAATTGCCCACAAAAGCAATTTAGCCCATTTATAGACCCAAAGTATTGAATATTGTTTAATTCTAAATTCACTAAGTCTATAAATGTGGGCATTACTGCATTATTATCTTTAGTTTTAACTAATAATTCATTGTCATAAAATAAAAAATAAATATCTAAATTTGTTTTAGGTGATAATAGCTCTACTGCTGGTATAAAATTCGTTGTATTTTCATCGCTCTGCATTGATATCATATCTCCAATCTATAATTGTATATAACTTCTTGATTTTATATAATTATAGCATATACATAAAATCATTAATATTAGAATTTTAACGGTTTTTTTTATGTTCATACATATAATTTGTGGTTTTGGGGTTCCTTTACATTGTATATATGGTAAAATTATAGGTGAGTAGTATTTGCATTTAAAGGAGGTATTATATGGATATTAAAGAATCACCTAGTATTCCTTATTGTAATATAGGAATTATGGCATTAGAAAGTAGTTCTGAGCTAGGTAATAGGATAAATGATATTTTAATGAAGAAACGTATGAACGATGTAAGTGAATCAGTAAATTATGCCCAGGGTGAAGATAATTCTTTTCTCATAAAAATGAAGGATATTAGATTTTCAAACGGTGAAGGTAAAATTATTATAGAAGATACCGTTAGAGGGAAAGATATATTTATATTATGTGATGTAGGAAATTATAGTTGTACATATAAAATGTTTGGTTTTGAAAACCATAAAAGTCCAGATGATCATTTTCAGGATTTAAAGAGAGTTTTGTCTGCATTAGGCGGGAAAGCAAGAAGAATAACAGTTATAATGCCATTACTATATGCAAGCAGGCAGCACAAAAGAAAGCATAGAGAGTCTCTTGATTGTGCTATGGGACTTAAAGAACTAGAAAAACTAGGTGTTAATGACATAATAACTTTTGATGTTCATGACCCAAACGTTCAAAATGCAATACCACTTATATCTTTTGATAATTTATACCCAACATATGAAATTGTTAAAATGATTTTACAAGAGGAGCCTGATCTATTAATAGATAAAACCAAGATGTTAGTAATAAGTCCAGATACCGGTGCAATGGATAGAGCAGTGTATTACTCTAGTGTGCTCGGTCTTGACATTGGGCTTTTCTATAAAAGGAGAGACCATTCAAAAGTAGTAAATGGTAGAAATCCAATAGTACAGCATGAATATATGGGCAGGGAAGTCGAAGGGCAGGATGTTCTCATAGTTGATGACATGATAGCTTCAGGTGAATCAGTATTTGATATAGTTCTAGAATTAAAAAAGCGTAAAGCTAATAGAATATTTGTTACAGCAACTTTTGCATTATTTACAGAAGGCATTGAAAAGTTTAATAAATTTTATGAAGAGGGTTTAATCGAAAAAATATATTCAACAAATTTAACCTATCTCCCTAAAGAGGTTAGAGAAGCTAAATGGTTCCGTGAGGCCGATATGTCACAGTTTATAGCTAACATAATAGATAACTTAAATTATGATAGATCCATAGCTCCGCTACTTGACGTTACTAGTCGCATAAAAAACTTATTAAATAATAGAACATCTTAAAAAAATGTAACAAATATTGTGGAAAAGTGACATATGTCATGTATTATTAAATTTTATTTGTTATAATCATTAATGTATGATTAAATTATACTAATAAGTTATTAAGATATTATATCTTTTAAACTAAATACAATTATAAGGAGGTTCAATATGATACCAACAGCACATATTGAAGTAAAAGAAGAAGGAATCATTGCAAAAACTGTATTAATGCCAGGTGATCCATTACGTGCACAATTTATTGCAGACACATTTTTAGAGAATGTTCAAAAATTTAATAATGTACGTAATGTGTTTGGATATACGGGTACATATAAGGGACGTAAAATTTCTGTTATGGCTAGTGGTATGGGTATGCCTAGTATTGGTATCTATTCATATGAATTATTTAATTTTTATGGAGTAGAAAACATTATACGAATTGGTTCATGTGGTGCTTACACTGCTGATTTAAACTTATATGATGTTATTTTAGCTACGCAGGCGTGGAGTGAATCTACTTATGCAAAAGTCCAAAGTGGATATGAAGGTGATATTATTGATGCATCGCCAGACTTAAATATTAAATTGGAGAAAATTGCAGAGGAATTAGATATTAAAGTTCATAAACATATAGTTCACTCCTCTGATGTATTTTACCGTGAAAATTTTGATGATTATAAAGATATTTATAAAAAACACGGCTGTACTTCAGTAGAAATGGAATCATTTGCATTATTTCATAATGCAAATATATCTGGTAAGAAAGCAGCTTGTCTATTAACAGTTTCAGATAACTTAGTAACTCGTGAGTTAACTACTTCTGAAGAAAGACAAGAAGCATTTACTAATATGATGAAGATAGCTTTAGAGATGGCTGAATAGTGCCATCCACGTGGCAAGTGGCAAGTTTCATAAAAATATTTTAAATTAATAAGAAAGTTCCTCAATAAAAATTATTGAGGAACTTTCTATTATATTTATAATGCTATTTATATTGCTTTTCGTTTTACAATTAAGGATTTGTAGGCTTCTATAATAAGTACTATTGCTAGGATGAATAACAAAACTGCAAAAGAACCAAGAATAAAATTTTTATCTTCACTGAAGATATATTGCTTAACAAGTAGGAATAATGCTGAAAGAGATACAGCAAACATGAAGATCATAGGAATTACAGTCATAGTAGTTTTCTTTCCCGTATTTGCAAGCCATGAACTTACTGCAAGTAAAGCCAGTGCTGCAAGTAACTGGTTTGCTGAACCGAATATTGGCCAAATCTTTTGATAACCATATGCTAATAATGCAGCTGATGCTAATACAGTTATGAGGGTTGAGGTATACATATTAGCATATATTTTTTTAGTTTTATAAGATGTATTACTAAAGAATTCTTGGAAAATATATCTACCAATTCTTGTAGCTGTGTCTAAGCTTGTTAAAGCAAATGCAGAGAATGCAAGAATAACAAAAACCTTTCCAATTTCTATTGGTAATCCAAAGCTATTCATAAAGGTTGAAACTCCACCTGCAAAAACTTGAGCTGGTGTACCTTGTGATTTTGCAATGTATCCAACGGAAATAAGAGCAATTATTGCAACTAATCCTTCTATGAGCATTGCACCATAACCTATAAGTTTTGCGTCACCTTCTTTAGAAATTTGTTTTGAACTGGTGCCAGAAGCAACCAAAGAGTGAAAACCTGAAACAGCCCCACAGGCAACGGTAACGAATAAGAAGGGGAATAGTGTTTGATTTTTAACTTTAAATGATGTAAAACCAGCCAGTTCCATAGTAGGATGAGTTAAGAATATTCCGAGCACCGCACCTGCTAGCATTGCATAAAGTAAGAAAGAACATAAATAATCTCTTGGTTGTAGTAACATCCAAACTGGAAGTATGGATGCTACAGTAATATAAATTAAAAGAAGGATATCCCATTGAAATTTAGTAAGCTTAACAAATGGGAAGGAATAACCAAGCCATATACATAAAAACAATAAAATAACTCCTACAATAGTAGATAATCCAACGCTAGCATTTTTTCTATAAACAGCAAATCCAAATGCCATAGCAAGGATAATAAATAGTAATGATGCTGTTCCTGCCTGAGCACCAATAAGAACTGTAGGATTTGTAGCATCATATGCAAAAGTTGAAGCGCAAATATCAGTAAAAGCAGCAACTACGAGTACTAATGTAACCCATGCAAAAATATTAAATATTATTTTACCTTTTTCACCAATGTTAGCTCTAATAATTTCACCTATTGATTTTCCGCCATGTCTTATAGATGCAAACAATGAACCGAAATCATGTACACCACCTATAAAAACACTACCAATTACAATCCATAAGAAAACAGGAATCCAACCAAAAACAGCAGCCTGAATTGGACCTGCTATAGGACCAGCACCAGCAATAGAAGAAAAATGATGACCTAAAAGAATTTTTGCGTCTGCAGGACAGTAATCTATATTGTCAAATTTTGTGTGAGCAGGAGTTTCTATTTTGGTATCAACACCCCATTTTTTAGATAGGTATGCACCATAAGTGACATAAGCAGTTAAAAAAAATATGATTCCTAAAAGTAGCAGTACAATTGAGTTCATAAATATACCCCCTTTTATTTATTTAAAGATGTAGGAATATACACCTTTTTTACACTGTTAGCTCTCTTATTGGGTATAACTAGGTTATTACTTAAATCAACTAATATTAATCTTATATCACTCCAACCATGAAAATATAATTTGTAGGATTTGGTATATTTGAATTTTTTGATAAACTTTTTTGTGCTTTTGTCTATGGATGTATTACATACAATTACACCTGTAATTGTAGAACTCTTATGCTCTCTATGAGGTTTTACTAAAGCAGTTACTAAAGTTTTTAAATACTCTGTATATTCTGAAACTTCTTCTCTATTAATCGAATTATAAACGTTTACAACGCAATACTCATTAAATTCGAATCTATCAATAATATCTTTTTGTGTAATAAATGTTCGGCCACCTATACCATTGTGCTCTGCAAAAAGGTTTATTCTTTTTTCGCAAAGGCTTACATCCACACTAACATTAAAGTTTTTATTGTATTTTATAGATAAGGTTTCTATATAATTGCTTGCTATCATGATAAACACCACCTATGCCTTAGATTAGAGTATTTAAACATCTAATACATTATATTTGAAAAAATATTAAAATATTACACTAACCTAATGGCTGGAAATATAAAAAATCACTCAATTAAGAGTGATTTTTTATTGTTAGTATATTATTTTATTCTATAATCTTCGTTGTTCCTCCAATTCCTCTTGCTTTTTTAGTCTATATTCGTAGCAGAGGTAAAGTTCCTCTAGCTTAGTATTATAATATTTAGTGGATATCTTAACTTGTGTTATATTACCAAGTTTATTCAAATCTTCAAAGAATTTTTTAATTATGGATTCTATTACTTTTAAATTACTATATTTAACCTTATCAATTATAGAATCACACTCGTCATTAAAAATTCTAAGAACTAGTTTAATCATGTCTTCTGTGGCATTGTCCACTAGTTGATTATTTTCATTTATATCCCCATCCACAATCCATTGTTTGAATTCTATAGCTTCTTTAGATTTAATCATGCTTATTTGCTTTTCTCTTATAGCCTGTAACAATATTGAAGACTTTTCTGATTCCATCAAATTATATTTAGGTTTAGAAATCCCAAAGCTTTGCATTAAAATATCACCATCTAAAGTAATTATTTGAGACTTTAAAGTATCTACACATGTTTTCACATTATTATATTCTAAATTAAGTTCATCAATAGCTTGTGTTTTAGTTTCTATTAAAATTTTGAATTCATTTGATTTCTCCTCCAGTTCACTTGCTTTATGTCCAATTAAATCCTCATACTCTTTACTTTTCTTTTCAACGAATTCATCATATTCATTAGATTTATCTTCAAGCACTTTGCTTTTTAATAGGATTAAATTATCATATTCATTTGATTTCTGTTCGAAGTCTTTAGATTGATATAAAGCTTGGCTATTATATTCTACATTAAGATCTTCGATATCTTTTGTTTTTGTTTCAATTAGATTAGAATATCCTTCTAACTCCACTTCAAGTTCTTTTGTTTTTGCTAGAATTTGACTCATGCCTAGTTGAGTTGGAGTTAATTTTATATATTTTAAATTTTTATTTTCCTCCATTAATTTATCAATCTCTGATTTATATTGTTGTGCATTTAAAGCATCTTTAATTGATGTAAGTATTGCCATTAAAAGTCCTCCCTATTTCCTTATTAATTTACAGTATACCACAAAAAATTCATTTAAAAATCTGGTAATGACGTCCAATATAAAACATTTCTACAAGATATCTTTAAATTATAAGTATATTAGTATATAATAATGGGAGCATCATTAGAAAAAACATTCATGAAAATGAATATTAAGGAGTACTTTATGAGAAAAGTTTATAAGGATCCAAAAGAACTTTCAATGTGTTTAAAAGATTTAGTGGATTTATATTTGGACAATATTATTACATATGAAAAGCTAGTAGAAAAAATAACTATCTTGCTTAATGCAAACGAAGAAAGGATTTATAAGGATGGTAATATATCAACAAAAATTTTATATATAATAGGTAGCACAAGAGTAGACATTATTAATGAAATCTATTCGGCAAGAGATAATTGATAAATTACATTAAAAAAACGTGGGATCCTCCACGTTTTTAAGAAATTATAAATTTAATCAGTTGACTTAATTATTGTTGTCTGCCAATTTCCTTTTTTATAAAGATAGTATCCATATAAACAAATAATTAAATTACTAGAGCTCATTGAAATCCATATTCCTGTTGAGCCAACTGTTGTAAAATACTTAAAAAGAAGTATCATAGGAAGTCTAACAAACCATAGCCTACCTATATCCATACTCATAGAGTATTTTGTGTGTCCTGAGCCCTGAAATATTCCTTGGAATACACTTAGTATACCCATTAGGGGCATAGAAAACGAAATATAGGTTAAATAAGTAATGGCCTGAGATATAACTTGATTATCATCTTTTGAGCGTATAAAAAAATTCACTATTGATTTATTTTTCCAAATAAGAATTATACATCCTATAATTGAAATAGTTATGGTAAGTTTTAATGCCTTAACAAAAGCTTCCTTAACTCTTGTTAACTTTGATGAACCAATATTTTGGCCTACGATAGCAGTTAACGAGGCTCCTATTCCCATGGCTGGTTGCATAATAAGAGAAGTTATTCTATTTACCATACCAAAGGCTGCAAGGGTTGCAGTTCCATAAGATACAATAAATCCATTAAGTATTATAAATCCAAGAGCAGCGCCAGTTTGACCAATAGTAGAAGGAAGTGAAACCTTAAATATTTCACTTAGAATATTTTTATCAAATCTGAAATTTTTAAAACTTGGTTTTATTTGCCATGTGGATTTATGGATCATATATAATCCAGCAATTGCCAGAAGAATCTTTGATATAATTGTAGCTACAGGTGCTCCTGCAATTCCCATATTAAAGGTAAAAATAAAAATAGGATCTAAGATAGCATTTATAATAACACTTATAGAAATTAATATTGTTGGTGTTAGTGTATTACCTTCAGAACTCATAATGGCATTAAAGCAGAAAAATAAAAAGGTGAAGGGCATATCTAAAAAGGTAATCCTTAAGAATATTTCACTGAAGCTCGCGAGTTCACCGGTTGCTCCCATAAGGTTTATTATAATTGGGCTCATTAAATATCCTACAAATGAGAAACAAAGACCAAACAGAGTTGCAATTGCAATAAGCTGAGAAGCGTATTGTGATGCTTTGTGATATTTTGATGCACCAATAAATTGGGATAAAATTGATGTTCCTGCAATAAATAAACCAACGCCTACAGAAATAAATAGGAAGATAACTGGCCATACAAAAGATATTGCAGCGAATTGTATTGAGCCAAGCTTACTTACCCATATTCCGTCAATTAAACTATATAGGGTTTGCATTAAATTACTAAGCATTATTGGTGCTGCCAAAGTTATTATCACTTTATACATTGACCCTTTTAGTACAAGATTCTTTCGCTCATTCATATTCATATATTAATCCCCCAAACTTTTTAAAAGGCGTTATGCCTTTATATCATTAGTTATATAGTGTCAGTTGACCTAATAATATTATATCATGCAAAAAAAAAAGCGCTAGAGGGACTTACTAATTAATAATTTTTATTAAAGAGAGGGTTTAACAATTTTACGTGGAATACTTAACAAGAAAGTATAATTTTTTTTGAGGAGGAATATTATGAACCTTAATATAAAGAATAACGCCAGAAAAGTGTTGAGTATTTTTCTAGCGATTATTCTAGTTTTTTCACAATTATTTTTGCTGTTTCCAAATGTCCAAACGTTTGCTTTAAACGGCAAAACAAAGGTAATTGTTCATTATGCTAAAGATGCCAAAAGTGATTTAAAATGGAACATGTGGATGTGGCCAGATAAAAAGGATGGAAGTAAATTTGATTTTACTAAAAGTGATACATTTGGTCAGGTTTGCGAAGCTAAGTTTGATGGAGACTTAAATAAAGTAGGATTTATAGTTCGTACTGATGAATGGGAAAAAGACATTGAGGATGATAGATATATCGAGAACTTCAAAGAGGGTGTTTCCGAAATTTGGCTTAATGGAGGCGATACTAACGTATATTATTCTCTAGCTGAAGCAATTTCCTCAAATGAAACTACGGCAGCTCTAGATAAATCAGGTAAATTTACAGTTGCAAAATTAGATGAGCTAAATATCATAAGCCTAGAAACAAACATAGCAATTCCATTTGTACCAGATAGTACTGAGGGTATTACAGTTAAGGTTGATGGAGTGGATGCAAAAATAGATAAAATAACAAGTGATGAAGTAGTAGAGGCTACTGCAACTATTGCTAAAATAGAGCTTGCCATAAATGTGAACCCAGGTCAAAAACTTGTGGTTTCTAAGGTAGGTTTCCCAGATAAGGAAGTAGTTCTTGGTGATGTAATGGGAAGTGATAGCTTTGAAAAAATGTATTATTATGATGGTGATGACTTGGGTAATACTTATGATTCAAGTAAAACAAGTTTTAGAGTCTGGGCACCAACTGCAACTGAGGTAAAGCTTGTAACCTACGAAAAGTGGGATGATAAAATTGGTAATGAAGCTGTTATGATGAAAGCTGGAAAGGGAACATGGACTATTGATTTAGTTGGAGACCAAAAGGGTATATTTTATACTTACAAGGTTAATATCGGAGGGGTTTGGACGGAAGCAGTTGATCCTTATGCACGTTCTGTGGCTGCAAATGGGGACAAAGGAGCTGTAATAGACGTAGAGGATACAAACCCAGAAATATGGAAGCCAAAAGAAAAACCTAAATTAGAAAATTTAACAGATGCAATTATTTACGAATTACATATTAGAGATTTTTCTATTGATAAATCAAGCGGCATGAAAAACATAGGTAAATTTTTAGCTTTAACTGAAACAGGAACAATTGGAGCCAATGGCAAAAAAACAGGTATTGATTATATAAAGGACTTAGGAGTAACACATGTGCAACTTATGCCAGTATTTGATTATGCTAGCGTAGATGAGACTTCAGAAAATCCCCAATTTAACTGGGGCTATGATCCAAAAAACTATAATGCCCCTGAAGGAAGTTATTCAACAGATCCATATAATCCAAACCTTAGAGTTAAAGAATTGAAACAAGCAGTACAAGCACTACATGACAAAGGATTAAGGGTAACCATGGATGTAGTTTATAATCACATGTTCAGTAGCAATGATTCTAATTTTAATAAGTTAGTGCCAGGATATTATTTTAGATATACTGAAGATGGTAAAGACACGAATGAAAGTGGATGTGGAAACACTATTGCTTCAGAAAATGCAATGGCAAGGAAATTTATAGTGGATTCAGTAATGTATTGGGCGAATGAATATAATTTTGATGGATTTAGATTTGACCTTATGGGTCTTCTTGATGTACAAACCATGACTGAAGTCAGAAAGCGTTTAAGCAGTTTAAACCCCTCTATCTTAGTTATCGGAGAAGGGTGGGATATGGGAACCACGCTTACTCCTGATGTGAAGGCAATCCAAAAAAATGCAAGCAAAATGCCTGAAATTGGATACTTTAACGATACAATAAGGGATGGAATAAAAGGTAGTGTATTTGAAGCAACAGACAAGGGCTTTGTTAACGGTAAAACTAATACTGAAGCCAGTATAAAAAAAGGGATAGTTGGTGGAATAGATTACTCCAGTGATATAACTACTTGGGGTAAGGTAGAACCCATACAATCTGTTACTTATGCAGAGGCTCATGATAATAATACATTATGGGATAAACTTCTTCTAACAAACCCAAAGGATGATGATAAAACAAGATTGAAAATGCATAGATTGGCAGATTCTATAATACTTACTTCCCAAGGTATACCATTCTTTCAAGCTGGTCAGGAATTTTTAAGAACTAAAGGTGGAGATGCAAACTCTTATAAGTCTTCTGATGCTGTAAATAAGCTTGATTGGGAAAGAAAATCTAAGAATATTGAAACTGTTGATTATTTTAAAGGCTTAATAACATTAAGAAAAGCACATCCTGCCTTCAGAATGACATCGGCAGATATGATTAAGAAAAATTTGGAATTCTTAACTGTACCTAAAAATGTGGTAGCATATGAAATGAACTATAATGCAAATATGGACACTTGGGCTAACATTGTAGTAGCTTTCAATGCAAATAAGGAAGATACAACAATTAAATTATCTAAGAAGGGTACTTGGAATATTGTAGTAGATGGTGAACGTGCCGGGGTTGAAACTATAAAACAATTTAGGGGTGATACACTAGTCGTGCCTGCACTAAGTTCTATTGTAATACATTATGAAGCCACAAATATATTTACAACGTTACCTTTTTGGATTTATACAATATTAATTTTGGCAGGAGTTACTACAATAATATTATTTATAAAGAGTAAAAAAAGGAAAAAATATTAAATTATATATGTAATTATAAAAGATTCTTATAATAAAATATAAGAATCTTTTATTAGGAGATGATATATTGTTAAAAATAATACTTTTAATATCACTTTTAATTATCATTGTTTTTCTTGTTGCTGTTTTTGTTATAGCGTGGCATTTTGCGAATATAATTCTGTACCCTAAGGTAGCAAAATATAACTACACATACCAGTACGAAATAGATAATGATAATATTCAAATAGAAGGATTTAACAAGTTAGAAAAACAAGAAATATATGTAGATTCTGAATATGGCTATAAAATTCATGGCTTTTTCTTTCCAAACAACAATTCTAAAAAAATTATAATATTGTGTCATGGAATAACTTGGAGTTTATATGGTTCTGTTAAATATATGGATATATTTTTAAAAAGAGGTTTCGCTGTGCTTATCTATGACCATAGAAATCATGGATTAAGTGGTGGGAAAGATACATCTTTTGGTTATTACGAAAAGTTTGATTTGAAAAAATGCACAGATTGGTTATATAATAATTTAGGTAAAGACATAATAGTAGGGTTACATGGAGAATCCATGGGGGCAGGAACAGTCCTTCAAAATATTGCAATAGACTCGCGTATTAAATTTTGTATAGAAGACTGTGGATACTCTGATGCAGAAGATTTATTTAAACACAGATTAGCAAAAGATTATAATATAAAAAAATTCCCCTTAATTAAATTATCAAGTAAAATTTGTAAGATAAGAGTAGGGTGGGACTTCAAAGATGTGTCACCAATAACTAGTTTACCTAAGGTAAAGATTCCAATATTATTTATTCACGGTGAAGAAGACGACTATGTACCTACTTTTATGTGCAATCAAATGTACTCAGTAAAGAATGGCTACAAAGATATATATATTGCGCAAGGTGCAGGACACGCGCAGGCATACTCTAAAAACAGTGGTGAATATGAAAAAAGAGTCAATGATTTTTTAAAAGATATAAATATAATATAAATGGTAAAAGGATGTGCTTTAATGTTTAAGCTAACACAAAATGAAAAAAAATATTTATACACAACTAATTATTCTAAAGATGAAGAAAGCTTATGCAAAATGGAAATGAAGTGCCTCTTTAATAAGCCACTCATGGATAAATACTTGTTTTCTGATATTTATGTAGATCCATCTAGAAGTCCTTTTATAAAAAAGTGCATTTCTATAATGTATTCTGGCGACACAATTGAAAAAATTATCGATCAAATTGTAATGGACAAATTAACTAGCAAAAATTATAAGGTTATTTATATAAATGCTACTGATGAAATCATGGGTTTTCATGATGGACGTAAGATTGAATTCCAAATTGGATATAGTATACTGGGAGAAGCTGAATTGAAAAAACCGGAAATTGTTTTTGGAGTAACAAAAATAGCTAACCAATGGGTATTCGGTGAGTGTGAAAGTAATACTTCTGACTGGGTACTTCACAATACAAAGCCCTTTTCTTATTCTAATGCACTAAAAGTTAATGTTTGTAGATCACTTGTTAATATAGCCGTAGGTAATCACCTTAATTGCAGTGTTGTGGATCCTTGTTGTGGCATTGGAACAGTGCTAATTGAGGCTATTTCAATGAATCTTAATATTAAAGGGTATGAGATAAATGCTTACATTGGTAAAAATGCAAAGACAAACCTTAGATACTTTGGTTATGAAGATGTAATAACTATTGGTAATATGCATGATATTAAAGAAAGGTTTGATGTAGCCATTGTTGATCTTCCCTATAACATATTCACTCAAATTACTCCTTTGGAGCAGTTGGCTATTATGGAAAGTGCACGCAGAATAGCAGATAAAATGGTTATTATAACATTTGAAGATATGGAGATTCAAATTAACTCGGTTGGTTTTCATATAGATGATAGGTGTACCATTTCTAAAGGAACATTTGAAAGACATGTATTTATATGTAGTTAGTATTTATTAAAAATTTAGCAAAAACAAACAAGTATATTTGCTGAAATGCAAATATACTTGTTTGTTTTTTAAAAGTTGTTACTAAAAATAGAAAACTATCTTTAGTATATCTCTATCTAATTCTTTTACCGGAAATCTTATCCACAATAAATACTATCGCAGCTATAACAAGTAATGTATGGATCATACTACCACCAATTTTAAATATTAACCCTAAAACCCAAAAGAATACTACAATTCCACCTACCCAGCGTAAAAATCCCATATACGACACTACCTTTCACATATGATTTATTTCTTATATATGTTAAAAAATTATATCATATATATTCATAATAAACTAATTATTCTCTAATATTATCCTAAGTTTTTCTTCTTCTACCTCTTTCTAAACTTAAATCTACAATAAATACTATTGCTGCAAGTACAAGTAACAGATGAATCATACTTCCTCCGATTTTAAATACAAGCCCTAATGCCCAAAAGAATACTACTATTCCACCTACCCAACGTAATAATCTCATTCAATACACTCCCTTTTATATATATTTACTAAATCTACTTATTTATTATAATGGCCTAAATTTAGAAAAAATATGTAAAATTATTTCAAATTCAATTTTAGTATCGTAACTGTGTCATTAAATATTATCCCATGTGCTATAATTATTAAATGGGATAGGGTGATTAAATGTTTTTTACAACTAAAAGAGCAAAACAAAAAAAAGAAAACGAAGCACGGCTTAGAAGAATTAATGGCTTTGAAGTGAGATATGTAACAACAAGAGATTCGAATAAGTATGGTGAATCAATAATTGGAAAGAGCTGCGTTATAAATATCATTAATAATCGGTTTAATATACGTTGTGATAAAAAAAATATTATTTCTCAAGACATAGATACTGTACGTTGCTCTGAATTAATGAGTGGAGAGGGAATAATTTTAAGATATGATGATGATAAAACTGGGGAAAATGTAGAGGTTATTGCTTATTATAAATACCACAGGAAATAAATATTTACAAATAAAACAATAAAAAAAACTCTGAATAATTTAATATATATGGTATAATTTACTCATATATTTGAAGGTATCATAATTAACGAATGATAGCAGAGGCTATGAAAGGGAGACTTATATGTATATCGGTATTGATTTAGGAGGCACTAATATTGCAGCGGGTATTGTTGATGATAAGGGAAATATAAAACATGAAAAATCCTGTCCTACAAAAGTGGGAAGAAAAACTCAGGAGATAATAGATGATATGATAGATTTAGTCTATAGCATTTTAGAGGAATATCCTATGGATTTAAAAGAAATAAAATCCATAGGTATAGGGATACCGGGTTTAGCTGATAATAATGGTAATGTAATATTATGTGTGAATCTTGGGTGGAAAAATGTACCTTTAAGAGAAATGTTAGAAAAGGTACTTCACAAGCCAGTATATATAGATAATGATGCTACAGTTGCTGCATTGGCAGAGTATGAAAGTGGTTCAATGAAAAATTGCAAAAGTGGGCTCATGATTACCCTGGGAACAGGTATTGGTGGAGGAATTATTTTGAATGGGGAAATATATAGCGGATTTAATGGGGTAGGCGCAGAGATAGGTCACGTAGTTGTGGGAGAAAATTTTTATAATTGTAATTGTGGGAGAAATGGCTGTTTAGAAACATTTGCATCATCCACTGCCATAATAAAACATACGAAAAAATTAATTGCAGATTTTAATGAACCTACTACAATTCTTGAAAGAGCAGAAGGAAATATAAACAATATAGATGCAAGAATGGTAATTGATTGTGCTAAAGAAGGCGATAAAATAGCAAATTTAGCAGTAGATAGGTTAATCAAATATCTAGGTATAGGAATACTTAACATAATCAATTTTATTGACCCAGAAATAATAGTATTAGGTGGCGGAGTTTCAGGGGCAGGACAATATCTTCTAGATAGAATTACAAAGGAAGTAATAGGGAATAAATATTATGAAGAATTACCTATTGCTAAAATCGTTTTAGCGGAGTTAGGTAATAAAGCTGGTATAATTGGAGCGGCAATGATTGCAAAACATGCAATTGCAAAATAAGAAACATAATTTATTTTCGAAAGGTGAAGTTAAAATGAGTAAGATTGCACTTATTACAGATAGTACATCTGATGTTGACAGTGAAATGATTGAAAAATATGATTTAAAAGTACTTCCACTAAGAATTATATATAAGGATAAAGAGTTTATTGACAGGGTAACTATTACCCCAAAAGAAGTTTATGATAATTTTATATATGAAATTCCATCAACTTCATTACCTTCAATGAATGATATGGAAGAGCTTTATTTGAAGCTAGAAGAAGAAGGATACACTCATGCCATTGCAATACTAATATCTGCAAATTTATCAGGAACCTATAATACATTTAGGTTGGTAAGTGAAAATCATCCATCAATAGAAACCTGCGTTTTTGATTCTAAATCACTAACTATTGGCGAAGCTGCTATTGTTGAAGAATGTGGTGATATGATAAAAGGTGGAATAACTTTTGAGGAAATTGTCAACTGTTTACCAGAAATACGAAGTAGGGTCACTGTTTACTATGCTGTAGATACACTTAAATATCTAATCAAAGGTGGTAGAATTGGAAAAGTAGCTGGAACTATAGGTGAAATATTGAATTTAAAACCAATAATTTCAATTAACAGTGATGGCGTATACTATACTTATGCAAAAGCCAAGGGAAAGAAGAAAGCTACTAGTAAACTCGTAGACATAGCAAGAGAAGCTCTTAAAGAGTCTCCCTGTAAAATTTGGGTTATGCATGGTGGAGCATATGAAGAAGTGAAGCCTTTTTCTGACACAATTTCGGGCCTGCAAAATATTACGAGATTATCATTTGGAGAAATAAGCCCAGTTGCTGGAGTTCATACAGGACCAGGATTACTTGGAATTATCATAGTAAAAGAGGCTACTGCTAAAAATTAAAAAGTATACATTAATAATAGAAATACGTTTCAAAAATAGAAAATACTAAGGAGTTGCCAGGATGAAAATGGAAGATGTAATATCAGGAGATTTTTCCAAGTATCCGGAAGAAACACAAGTATTTATGAAAGAGTACACTGAAAAGCTTCGAGAAAATATAAAAGAAGAAATAATAAATGATTTATCTCATAAAATGCTTGTGGACATAGATAAAAGTAAAGATTATTTCATCAATGTCTTAACTGATATATTAGATAATGGATATAAGGGCCTTAATAAAATGTCTACAAGGTCTCTTATAGATAAATATCTAGAATGTAAAAACGAAGAAGATTTTTTAGCATTGTTAGAAAGAGTTAATGATGAGGTCTAATACAAAATGCGTATTTCACCACTTAGGATTGTATCTTTAGCTTCAGTCCAATTAGCTTCAATTACGAGATTTGTTCTTAGACCTGTTATATAATTAAATGAAACCTCTTTATCATGAAGTATATGATCATTGTGGTAAATAACTGAATTTTTATTGGCTTTATCTCTAATTATAATTTTCCAAATTCCATTTTGAGGTTCGATTATTTTAGCTGTTATAATTAGCCGTGACCAAAATGTATTACTTAATCCAGTATCATAAATGCCATTACCATTCACAATATTTATTTTAAAATCCTGCTCAATTTTGTTACTTATTGACTTTGTCATATATTTTCTCCTTGTTATTATTTAAAAGCTCATATTATTTATTATACGTAAAAACATAAAAAATGTTAATCGAAATATTATATGGATATTTTTACACAGTATTGTCTAAATAATTTGTGCAATCGATTGCATTGCAATGTTTTTTTTAGTATAATATAAATAGAAGCTTAAACGATAAATTATGGGGGGAAATCGTGAAAAAGACAAACGTTATAATGTCTCCAGGGGAATAGAAACTCCATTATATTTTGAATTCGACAAGGAAATAAAAGCTAATAACACGCTAATAAAAAGTTCATTAGTAGAATATGAAAAATCAAACAGTGACCAGTTTCAAACTGAATATATTGAAAAGTTTAAAAGTGATTACGCTAATTATATGTTGATATGGGAATCTGTTAAAGTTAAGAAAAAAGAAGGAAATACTTCATTAACTATGGAAAAAGGTAAACTTATTACTTTAGAAAGAAGTGTATTTAATTCAATTAATGGTCTTATTAAATATAATAAATTAGCTGCTGAAAAATTAAAGGTAAATAGCAACAATATATATAAAGATAGTGTTAAGGTACTTTATGTTATAAATTTTGCAGCAATTTTTATCATAACTACTTTATCTATTATTATTATTATTAAAATTTTTAGACGCTCGCTTAAAGAAATGATAGAAGAAATTAATGTTATTTCGCAGGGAGATTTCACAGCTACCATAAATGTCAGTGCTAATAATGAATTCGGTACGATGAAAAAATCTTTAGGTAAAATGATTGATAATGTTTCAAATACATTAAGAACGGTAGCCGATAATTCCGACTGTATAGTTGAACAATCTCATAGTTTAAATCTAGTCTCACAGGAAATGAATTCAGCGTCAAAACAAATTGCTACATCTATAGAGAATGTTGCTGATGGTTCTATATCACAAAGCGAAAAGTTATTAAGTATTGATGAGACAATAATTAAGTTAAGACGTGAGATATCTAATATTTTGTCTTACATAGAAGAATTAGGAGAGGATTCAAAAACTACTGGTACCATAGCTGAGACTGGGAATGAAGAGATTGGGACACTGATGGTAGCCATGAGAAGTATTAATAGTTCTTTTAACAATGTTAATAGTGAAATTGTCATTTTAAGTACAAAAATCCAACAAATAAATGTTATAACAAATATGATTAAGAGTATATCCGATAAAACCAATTTACTAGCGCTAAATGCAGCAATAGAAGCTGCTAGGGCAGGAGACGCGGGTAAAGGGTTTGCTATTGTTGCAGAGGCAATAAGAAGCCTTGCTGAACAATCTAAACAATCATCAAAGGAAATCAATGTCTTAGTAGAAGATATTTCCTCAGGAGCGAGTAACGTAGTAAATATAACAGATACAGTAAATGGTCATTTAAAAATACAAAATGAAGCCTACGATAATACTGTTAATTCTTTTAAAAAGATAACAAATGCAGTAGGAGACATCCAGCCTAAAATCAAACATATAAATGAGATGATATTAGGCCTAGGATCTGAGCAGGACGAGCTAATTGTAAAGGTTGACGAAGTGAATATTATTTCAAAAGCAAATTCTGATCTATCTCAACAAATAACTGCATCTTCGGAAGAAATGACTGCGGCTGCTGATGAGGTTTCTTCTTCCTCAGAGCTACTTAGCAATATGACGGTTAAAATGAATGAGCAGATTAATAACTTTAAGCTTTCTAATTAAAAACAAGTAAAATAGTATATAATTAATTTTATATACTATTTTTCCTATGAAAACATAATTTATGATAGCCTTTAAGAATAATAAAGAAATAAACATGTGAAATTTTAAGGACTCACGAAAGGATGGTATTATGGCTACAGTGTTTTTTATCATTGGAATAATATTTGGTTTCCTTCTTAATACAGTTATAGAAAAAATTTCTTATATAGTCGTAAGTAAACAAAATGCAGAAAAGCAAATAGATTATATTGATTATAAAAAGTCTCGAAATCACATTAATGTTACGACTAAAAATATCATAGTTATTTTAATCAGTGCCATATTATTTTTAATATCGTTTTTACAGATAGGGTTGAATGTGATTCTTATTAAGGCATTAGTGCTAAATACTATACTTATTGTTGTTTCATTTATTGATATTGAGCATGAAATCATTCCTGATAAAGTAATTATTTTCACGTTAGTAGTGGGCGTTCTATTTTCATTTATTGATGATATATCTTTTGTAAATGCAGTAGGTGGAATGGTGTTTGGGGGTGGGTTAATGCTAATTTTAGCACTTGTACCTGGCGTTTTGGGTGGCGGAGATATTAAACTTATGTTTTCCCTTGGAATATTTTTAGGATTTAAAGGAACTTTATTTGCATTGCTTTTAGCATTTATATTAGCCGCTGTCATAAGTATATTGTTACTTCTTTTAAATATAAAAAAGAGAAAAGATTATATACCTTTTGGACCATTTCTAGCACTAGGAAGTTTTATTGTTTTTCATTTTGCAAATATAATGAAATTTTAAGTATGATTAAATTAAATTATATAATTCATGATTTAAAGTAAAAATGTCTATTAGGTAATTGTAATATTAGACGATATACTTATTGTAGGATATTTAATTTTTATTTATTATTAAAAATTAATAGAAGTAGGTGTTATACTAATGAATAATTCAAACATAGATATTGGTCACATTAATGATATTATAAAAAAAATAATAAAACAAATAAGTAATAGTCGTGAACAAATTCTTGAAATAGTTGATAATGCACGACTAGAGTATGAAAATTTAAAAACTGAAATAGTTGTAATTAGAAGGGACATAGACAAAGTTATTAACGAAGTTGACGCACTTGAGGTTCAGGATAAACTTATGCGTAAAAAGTTAGTGGAGGTTTCAAAAAAATTTAACTCATTTAACGAAGATGAAATTAGGTCTGTATATGAAAATGCTTCTGAAATCAGAGTAAAGTTTATTATGAAGCAAAATGAAGAAAAGCAGTTTAGAGTAAGAAGAGATACATTAGAAATAGCATTAAAAAAATCTGTAAAGAACATAGATAATTCAGAAAAAGTAGTTAACCAAATAAGTATCGCTATGGGTTATTTAGAAGGGGATATTCTTTCAGTCCTAGAAGGAGCTGATAAAAGTTCTGAGATGTTTATAGGAATTAAAATATTAGAAGCACAAGAAAATGAGAGAAAACGAATATCAAGAGATATTCATGATGGACCTGCACAACATATTGCTAATATTATTATGAAAACAGATATTTGTTCTAGGATTATCCAAAAGGATTTAAATGCAGGATTAAAGGAATTGGTAGATTTAAAAGAAAGTGTAAAAGTAGCGTTAAAAGAAGTTAGAAGTATTATTTTTGATTTAAGACCTATGTCCCTAGATGATTTAGGCTTAAATAAAACCATTGAGCAAGCTGTGAAATCAGTATCAGAAGATTTTAAAATTGATATAAAGCTAAAATTAAAACCAATGCAGACAGAGGTAGAATCAATTATTCAAGTAGCAGTGTTTCGTATTATTCAAGAGATCTTCAATAATATAAAAAAACATTCAAAGGCAAAACATGTAGATGTTAAATTAGATTATGGTACAAAATATTTAAGACTACTTATATCAGATGATGGTATTGGCTTTGATGTGGATGAAACACTAAAAAGGGTGAAAACAAAAGGGAACTCTTATGGACTTATTGGCATACTGGATAGAGTAAAACAATTACAAGGTGAAATTCATATAGAGTCTTCAAGCGGCGCAGGTTCAGTTTATAATGTTGTGCTTCCAGTTAATCGAGAGGTGATTAAAGATGAAAAAAGAGGGAATTAAAGTATTAATAGCAGATGATCATGACCTTATTAGACAAGGATTAAAGAGAATAATTGGTTTCGAAGAAGACATAATTATTGTGGGAGAGGCTGAAAATGGTCAGAAAGTGCTTGATATGTTAAAGGTATGTGAACCTGATGTCATATTATTGGATATGAAAATGCCACTAATGGATGGGCTTGAAGTCCTTGAAAAAGCTAAGAAAGAACTACAAAATATAAAGATAATCATGCTCACGGTTGAAAATGACAGGACTTTTATTATAGATGCTATTGATAAGGGTGCAGATGGATATGTGCTTAAAGAATCTGCTGGTACAGAAATTGTAGAGGCCATTAAAACAGTGTACAAGGGGGAAAAGTATATTGATAAATCATTAGTTTCTCTTCTTTTCTCAGGGTTTAAAAATAAGGAAAAAAAAGAGCAGACTGTTTTAGATTCACTTACAAAAAGAGAAGTTGAAGTTTTATTATATATCTCTAAAGGATTAAGCAACAAAGATATTGGAGAACGTCTTTTTTTATCAGAAAAGACAGTGAAGAACTATGCGACGATTTTGTTTAGAAAAATAAAAGCACATGATCGTGTAAAAGCTACTATATTTGCCATAGAAATGCACATCCAGCAGTATTATGATTCTAAGTTTTAGGACATCGAGGGATCCTTTCTCTATTTTCATTAGGGACAAAGGTCCTTTTTTTTATAGACTTTTATCTCTATAGGTTGTGACTTTTAGTATCTGACATATTGTTTTGTTTAGTATTATAATAAACTTAATAAAACAAATAAAACAAATTAGAGGAGGAGTTATTATGATAAGGTATTGTATGAATTACGTATCATTAAAGCTTAAAGAACAAAAGGGACAAGGTATGGTAGAGTATGCATTATTAGTAGGACTAATAGCCGTAGTTGTAATTGCAGCATTATTGTTACTTGGACCAGCAATTGCAGCTAAATTTGAAGAAATCACCGCTGAACTATAGTAGTAAAATATCTTATTTTGGAGGAGTTGAGAGTTGAGGTTTATTTTCTACCTGCTAGTATAAAAACTTTACTTTCCGATTTCAACTCTCAACAATAACAGAGGTGATAAGTATGAAATGTTTAAGAAATGAAAAAGGACAATCTCTTGTAGAGTTTTCTATTTTACTCCCTTTCTTATTGTTATTACTTATGGGGCTTTTAGAATTTGGCTTAATGCTAAATTCATACCTCGCCATTCATAATTCAGCTAGAGAAGGTGCTAGACTTGGTATAGTAGCTGGTTCTGATTCAGAGATTAATGAACTAATAACTAAAATGTCTCCTACTATTGACATTGAAAACATAATAGTAAACATAACTCCATCGGTAGGAAGCAGAAAATCTGGTGGCACCATTACAGTAGAGGTTATATATAACTATCAGGTAACTATTCCTATAATAAGTAATATCCTGAGTGGTGTGGTGGTTTTAAAAGCGCAAACATCAATGAGAATAGAATGAGAGGTGAGTTTGAAGCTTTAAGGAGATGATATAATGCGTAAATTAGATAACAAAGGGAATGTAGCAATTATATTATGTTTAGTTTTAACAGTGCTTTTGGGTTTTACAGCTTATGTTGTGGATATCGGTTTAATTTATGCGGAAAAAGTAAAATTATCTAATGCTATTGATTCTGCAGTATTAGCCGCTAGCTTAGAGCTACCTACAAATCCCATTAAAGCAAAAGATGTCGCTACAGAATATCTAGTAAAAAATAATGTTGATCCAAGCAAAGTTTCAATTACTATAAGTGCTGATAATAAAAGCATAGAAATGGTTGGAATAAAAACTGTGGATCATTTTTTTGCACCTATATTTGGGATAGATAGCAGTGATGTAAATGCAATTACGAAAGCAATTATAGCACCTGTCAAATCAGTAAAAGGTGGTATTCGACCCTTTGCAGTTGAAATATTTGATTTTTCTTATGGTGATGTGGTGACACTTAAAAATGGTGGCGGAGATGGCAGTAATGGAAATTATGGTGCAGTGGCACTAGGAGGAACTGGATCGAATTTATTCGAATCAAATGGAATTTACGGTTATAGCGGCATAATAACAGTAGGAGATATGATTGATACTGAACCCGGTAACATGGCAGGTGCTACTAATGGGATAAAAAATTATATAAACTCAGAATGTAGCGACTTTTCTAATTTTGGAAGAAATTCGATTAGATTGTGGACAATTCCTTTAGTAGATTCACTAAATGTTAATGGAAGAAAAGCAGTATTAGTAGTAGGCTTTGCAGAATTTTATGTGGAGGCAATTACAAAAAACTCAGGAAAAAATCAAATTCAAGGACGCTTTGTTAGATTTGTAACGAATGGAGAGGTTGATATGACCATAAGTGATACTGGAGTCTATGGCTCAAAACTTGTTAAATAGTAATAAAGAAATAGGAGTATAGGTGGTGTCTTTATGAAGAATACAGGAAAAAGAATGATTTTAATATCATTCATATTGGCAGTAGTAAGTATTGTAGTTATTTTTATATATTTAAAACCGTTAAAAACGACAAACATAGCGGGTGTGGAGAAAACTATTTTAGTTGCTGCTGTAACAATATCAGAAAGAACCTTAATAGATAAGAAGATGATTAAAGAAATTCAAGTACCTGACAATGAAATATTTAAAGATTATATTTTACAATCTTCTAATATTGTAGGAAAATATACTAAGGATGTTATTTTAAAAGATGAGGGTTTCCATAAAGATAAATTGATAAATTCACTTGATAACGAATTAAGTTTAAAAATAGAAGGTAATAATAGAGGCATTTCTATAAATGTTAATGGAAGTACCGGTGTGTCAGATCTTATTAAACAAGGAGATTTTGTTGATGTACTTGTATTCTTAGAAGAAAAGAAAGATGGTCAAAAAACTATAAGACCGGATTTATCAACCATACTACTTCAAAATATTCAGGTGCTGGCAATAGATAAAGCACTTAGTAGAGATGTTGAAAAAAGAGTAGAGGTACCTGCTAATTATTTAGTAACGTTATCTGTGCCAATTTTTGATATAGAGAAGTTAGCCTTGGCGGAGGATATTGGTAAATTAAAACTGGTGTTAAGACCTTTAAAACCGGACTATATTCATAAAACAGAAGGTGCAACTTGGGAACAACTTATTTTGGATGATTTTAAAGAAATGATAGATTTATTTCCAGAATATAAGACTAAAACAGCAGAAGAGAATAAGGTTAATTCAGGTGATTATAGCTATAAAAAATACGATTATTATGTGGTAAAAAAAGGCGACACTTTAAGAGAAATAAGCCAAGATTTCTATGGGGACGCAACAAAATATGCATTGTTAAAACAAGTTAACGGAATTTGGAATGAAAATTTAATTAAAACTGGAACAGGTATTAAAATCCCGGTACTAGAAAAATAGGGGTGAAAATATGAGTAAGATTAAAATATTAATTGCAGACGATATAGAAGAAACAAGAAATGTAATAAAGAAAATATTAACTTTAGAAAATGATTTTTTTGAAATTGTTGGCGAGGCAAGTAATGGAGAAGAAGTTTTAAATCTTATACCTAAAGTAAAGCCAGATATTGTACTAATGGATATTAATATGCCTGTACTTAATGGGCTGGAGGCTACAGAGAAAATTACAAATCAATTTCCCTCTGTTACGGTAATAATTATGTCTGTTCAAGCTGAAAGTGAATACCTAAAGAAAGCTATGTTCCATGGAGCAAAAGAGTATATTATTAAGCCTTTTAACTATGAAGTACTAGTTAATACTATACTTACTACCTATGAAAAATATAAAAATAAGGTTATAAATACAGCAAGTTTTGAAGAAAATCAGAGTACTGCAAAAATAATAACCTATTTCAGTTCTAAAGGAGGCGTAGGAAAATCTGTTTTAGCACTAAATAGTGCTGTAGCTTTAGGAAATGAGTACCATAAAAAAACTCTACTAATAGATTTAGATTTACAATTTGGAGATATATCAATGCTTGTAAACAAATATGCAGAAAAAACAATTCTTGATGTTATTGAAGATGGACAATTAGACTCATATGAAAATATAAAACCTTACCTTTATGAATATAATGAAAATCTTCACTTACTTTTTGCTCCTACGAAGCCTGAAGCAGCAGAGTATATTGGAAAAGATAGTATTGAAAAGATGATGAAAATTCTAAAGAAACATTATGATGTGATTATCGTAGATACTGGCATTAATTTTAATGATAGCACCCTTTATATGTTAGATATTTCAGAAACAGTCTTATTTGTTGCTACCATGGAAATAGTCGCTCTCAAAAACACTAAATTAGGGCTTGGGGTTATGCAATCACTCGGATATGATAAAAATAAAGTTAAATTAATTATTAATAATTTTACAACTAAATACGGAATAAGTAAGGTAGAAGTAGAAGGAGCATTTAGGGATGGAATTTTTGCTATGATTCCAGAGGAGCAAAATACAGTTAGTACCTCAGTGAATAAAGGGATGCCTTTCTGTGACTGTCCTAAATATGATAGGTTAAAAATAGGAAAAGCTATTGCTATAATGTGTAAAGAATTAGCAATGTAGAGGTGATTGTATGTCCCTTATAAAGAGACTAGAAAAGGTAAATGTGGATAAAAAATTTAATAAATCTGACGAAAAAGAAGTAGATCCCTATTTTGAATTAAAGGTAAAAATTCAAAATAGGGTAATAGAAGAGCTTGATATAGACTTTAATGATATATCAGACCAAAATGAGGAATTAAGAGAAGAAATAAATTTTATTGTTATGAAACATATTGAACAAGAATCTCTGAACATGACAACAAACCAAAAGAAAAAGATAAAGGAAGAACTATTGGATGAAATTATAGGTTTTGGTCCTATAACTATCTTACTAGCTGATAAAAGTGTAACTGAAATTATGGTCAATGGTCCGGATCATGTTTATATTGAACAGGACGGCAAACTGGTGCTTACAGATGCTAAATTTAAAAATAATAATCATGTGATGCATGTTATTAAAAAAATAGTTGCACCTATTGGAAGAAGAATAGATGAGAGTTCACCTATGGTTGATGCAAGACTACCCAATGGTTCTAGAGTAAATGCTATAATACCACCACTAGCTATTGATGGACCATCAATTACTATAAGAAAATTTGCTGAAGATCCTTTTAAAGTAGAAGATTTAATAAGTTTTGGAACTCTTAGCTCAAAGATGGCAGAACTACTTAAATATTGCGTTGAAGGGCGTTTAAATATTGTTGTTTCAGGTGGGACTGGTAGTGGGAAAACTACCACTTTAAACGTACTTTCTTCTTTTATACCTGAAACAGAACGTATTGTTACTATTGAGGATGCAGCGGAACTACAACTTTCTCAAATACATGTTGTGAGACTTGAGACAAGGCCCTCTAATATTGAAGGTAAGGGGGAAGTAAGTATAAGAGATTTAGTTAAAAATAGTTTGAGAATGAGACCAGATCGGATAATAATTGGGGAAGTACGGTCAGGTGAAACCTTAGATATGCTTCAAGCTATGAATACTGGTCATGATGGTTCCTTAACAACGGGTCACGCGAATTCTCCAAGAGATATGTTATCAAGACTTGAAACTATGGTGCTTATGTCTGGAATGAATCTACCTATTAAGGCGATTAGAGATCAAACGGCATCCGCTATTGATTTAATTATCCAACAGTCAAGACTTATGGACGGTAGTAGAAGAATAACCCATATAACAGAAGTTCAAGGTATGGAAGGTGAGGTTATAATCCTTCAAGATATTTTTAAATTTGAGCAAAAGGGACTAGACAATAAAGGAAAAGTAAAAGGAGATTATGTATTTACAGGAGTCATGCCTAAATTTCTTGATAAATTTAAAGAAAGAGGTATTAATTTACCAGCTGGTATTTTTTATTAATAAATATAATTCCTTTCATGTGTTTAAAATAAAAAGTGGATGTGATGAAAATGATATATATTATAATGTTGCTTGTTTTTTCTTTTGCTTGGACACTGATAGTTGGCCTACTAAATATATTATACAAGGAAAAGCCCATTGATAAACTAAAATATTATGATAGTGATTATGTAGTAAAAGAAAAAATTGAAAATAAGAAGAAAAGTAAAACAAGCCTTTTGAAAATATTATCACATTTCATTCCAGATATGAAATTCAGTGAAAAGCATGATAAAAAATTAGAGATTGAACTAATGAAAAGTGATATTCCTATTACTGTAGAAGAACTATTAGTGATAAAAATGCTTACATCAACAACTTTTTCACTTTTAACCTACGCTATTTCAAAGGATTTTATTATTGTGATTATTATGTTTGTTATAATTTGGAATATGCCAAAAGTCATTATATCTCATAGAAAAAAAGAAAGAATTAAACTCTTTAATGAACAGCTAAATGAGGGTATAATGATTATTTCAAACTCACTTAAAGCTGGTTATTCTTTTTTACAAGCTATAGCAGCAGTATCTGAAGAAACAAAAGACCCATTTTCTAAAGAATTTAAGAAGCTTTTGAAAGAAATGAGTTTAGGTATTTCTGAAGAAATTGCACTGCAAAATTTGCTAAATAGAATGGATTCAGATGATCTTAGATTAATAGTAAATGCTATTTTAATTCAAAAGGACATAGGTGGAAACTTATCAGAAATATTGGATAATATATCAAATACTATAAGGGAAAGGCAAAAGATCCAAAATGAAGTTAAAACTTTGACGGCACAAGGTAGACTAGCCGGAATCATTGTAATGTCTATCCCATTTTTTTTAGGTTTTATAATTTATTTGTTTAATAGAGAATATATGATGCCACTATTTACTACACCACTTGGTCTAGGTATGATAATAACAGCATTTATAAATCAAATATTAGGGTTGATTATGATAAGAAAGATTATTAGAATTGATATATAATGAAAGTAAATAATGATTGAGGTGATAACATTGCTATATATTTTATTATTTATATGTTTTCTGGCTATCTTTATGTTTTCATATGGAACTATGCTTATTCTAAGTAAAAATAAAATAACCGTTGGATCCAGACTAAAGCAAATAGAAAATATTGATACTGATAATAGATTAGATGTTGATAGAACATCTTTCTCGCAAAGAGCGCTTACACCTTTTTATGAGCGAATAAGTAAAATCTTAATAAAAGCAACGCCAAGGCGCAAAATTATTATACTTAAGAAAAAATTAGAAAAAGCAGGTTTATTAAAAAGTAGCACCCCTGAAAATTGGCTATATACTAGAATTATGATTATGCTGATTTTTTCAATATTATTTGGATTATTAACTTATTTAACCACAGCTAATTTTATTAAATCACTTCTCTTTGCACTTCTTATAATGCTACTTATTAGCACTTGTTTTAACTTCTATCTTTCAAAAAGAATAAATACAAGAAAGAAAATGATTGTAAGGGAATTACCCTATACACTTGATTTAATAACAGTAAGTGTTGAAGCTGGTTTGTCTTTTGATGGTGCAATGTCAAGGGTTATTATGAATATAAGTGGAGAGTTATGTGATGAATTTGCAAAAACACTCAAAGAAATACGTATGGGGATACAAAGAAAAGTAGCACTTAAAAATATGAGTCAGCGTTGCGAAGTTAAGGAATTATCTATGTTACTAACATCTTTAATTCAAGCTGATGATTTAGGAGTAGGTCTTGCAAATGTATTAAGAGTTGAATCTGAATCCTTACGAGAACGTAGAACGCAAATGGCAAGAGAAAAGGCTATGAAAGCGCCTATAAAGATGCTATTCCCACTTATATTTTTTATTTTCCCTTCAATATTCATTGTAATTCTAGGCCCGGCTATTCTTAAAGTTATGGATATACTCTAGGAGGGATGAAATGATTAAAACTTTAAAATATAATGATGAAACAATCCTCAATGTATTAATAGCTGATTCGTATTCTAAAAGGCTTTTTGGGTATATGTTTAGAAAAACACCTCATCATAAAGCTATTCTTTTAAATCCATGTAATAGCATCCATACATTTTTCATGAAATTTGATATTGATGTTTTGTTTCTGAATGAGCACATGCAGGTTATTAAAAAAATAGAAAATTTAAGACCAGGACAAGTGGTTACCAAGGTGGTAGGCGCTAGGGCAGTATTAGAATCTAAAGCTGGCTCATTTATAAATATTGAAGAGGGATGTAAACTATATATATAATTTATTATTTACAAAGAAATAAATCGTAAACAATGATATAATTGTATTTTGAATTAGATGTTAAAATTTACGATTATAACAAAAGAAGGTGGAAATAATGAAGGATAATAAATATTTACCTATTAATAAAAGTGATATTATAGATAGAAGTTGGACTGAATTAGATTTTATTTTAGTTACTGGCGATGCATATGTAGATCATCACAGTTTTGGAACAGCAATTATTTCAAGAGTTCTTGAAAGTGAAGGATATAAAGTAGGAATAATAGCTCAACCTGATTGGAAAGATACGGAAGATTTTAAAAAACTAGGCAAACCAAGGCTAGGTTTTTTAGTTAATTCTGGTAATATGGATTCTATGGTTAATCATTATACTGTAAGTAAGAAATTAAGAGAAAAAGATATGTATTCTCCTGGTGCAAAGATGGGTCTACGCCCTGATAGAGCAACAATAGTTTACTGCAATAAAATAAGGGAAGCATATAAAGGCATTCCAATTGTTATTGGAGGCGTTGAAGCAAGTTTAAGGCGTTTTGCACATTATGATTATTGGAGTGACAAAGTACGTAAATCTATGTTAATTGATAGTGGAGCAGATTTACTAGTATTTGGTATGGGCGAGAAACAAATTGTTAACGTTGCAAATAAATTAAATGAGGGTATAGATATAAAAGCCATTACAGAGGTGCTTGGAACATGTTATGTGACTGACGATATAGAAAATATAGGTGAATATGTTGAAATAGCCTCTTATAAAGAAGTTTGCACTGATATGAAAAAATATGCACAAGCTTTTAAAATACAATATGATGAGCAAGATCCTATTAGGGGTGACGTTATAGTACAAAAACATACTAATAAATATCTTGTTCAAAACAAACCGGAAATGCCACTTACTAGGGAAGAGTTAGATATTGTTTATAGCTTGCCCTACCAAAGGAATTATCATCCTATTTATGAAAAGCTCGGTGGCGTGCCAGCAATAGATGAAGTTAAATTTAGTTTAGTTAGTTCAAGAGGATGCTTTGGTAGCTGTGCTTTCTGTGCCATAACTTTTCATCAAGGTAGAATTGTTCAAAGTAGAAGTGAAAATTCATTGATAGAAGAAGCAATAGAAATTACAAAATTCAAGGATTTCAAAGGGTATATTCACGATGTAGGTGGACCTACTGCTAATTTTAGACAACCTGCATGTGACAAACAATTAAAGGTAGGTGCTTGCAAAGATAAGCAATGCTTAAATCCTAGCCCTTGTAAAAATTTAAAGGTTGATCATACGGAATATTTAGGTGTTCTACGAAAACTTAGAGAACTTCCTAACGTTAAAAAAGTTTTTGTACGGTCTGGACTTCGATATGATTATATTATGGCAGACAAAAACGACGCCTTTTTTAATGAACTTATAGAGCATCATATTAGTGGTCAATTAAAAGTTGCACCAGAGCATGTTTCTCATAAAGTTTTAAAATACATGGGAAAACCAGCAGGAAAAATTTATGATAAATTCAGAGAAAAGTTTTATAAGGCCACTGAGAAAATAGGGAAAAAGCAATATCTTATTCCTTATTTAATGTCTAGTCACCCAGGATGTACAATAAGTTCAGCAGTAGAACTAGCAGAATACCTTAGGGATATTAATTACCAACCTGAACAGGTTCAAGATTTTTATCCAACTCCAGGTACACCCTCAACAACTATGTTTTATACAGGACTAGATCCAAATACTCTTAAAGAAGTTTATGTACCTAAAACTAAGCATGAAAAAGCTATGCAAAGAGCATTGCTGCAATATAAAGATCCAATGAAATATGATTTAGTATATGAAGCACTAACAGAAGCTAATAGAGAAGATCTCATTGGTTTTGGACCTAAATGTTTAATAAAACCAAGAGGAAAGAAAAATAATGAAAAATTCAGTAACGCAAGAGTGAAAGAAAAGGAATTAAAAGGCAAAAGTTTAAGAAATAAGGCTTCAGATAGACCTATAGATAAAAACTCAAAAAAGAAAAGTAAGCCCTCAAATACTAATAGCAAAACTAGTTTTGGAAGTAGAAAAGATAATAAAAATAAGGCTAAAAATAAAAAAAGACAATAAAAGATATAATAAAACCTACATCCACGCCTTGGATGTAGGTTTTATTATATCTCCATTTTAACTATTTTGTTTATAGCACCTTCTTCTACTAGTTCACTTTTACTGAGTCCTTTTCTAAAATACCTAATTTGTTTATATTTAATTCCCTTCATTTCAAAATCCATTACATCAATTCTGTCACCTTTATAAATAACAGCTTGTTTAATACCTTTTAAATATACATGTACTTCCATAGTTTTATTTTTGCTGTAGTGTAGCAGCTACTCCTCTCTTGGTATTTCTATTTTTAAAGCGCACTATCAAAATTATAATGTTATTATTAGCATTTATCAAGGTGAAATAAGAAAGAAATTTAATAAAAGTTAACCATTTATTTATATTCAGAATATAATATAAATAAAACTAGTAGTAGGTGGTTAAAATGTACACAGATAGCATTTTAGATTTAATTGGAAATACCCCACTTATATCCTTAAAGAAGCTATATGGTTCAAATATATTTGCTAAGGCTGAATTTTTGAGTCCAGGCGGAAGTATAAAGGATAGAATCGCAAAATTTATGATTGAGCAAGCAGAAAAGGATGGAATTCTTACACCTGGAATGACAATAATGGAAGCTACTTCAGGAAATACAGGGATAGGTTTAGTTTTGGTAGGAATCCAAAAGGGTTATAGAGTTGTTATTGTAATGCCTGAAAATATGAGTGATGAAAGGAAGAAAATAATAAGGTTACTTGGAGGAGAACTTATATTAACCCCCAAGGAAGAAAATGTTCAAGGTGCTTTAGATGAGGTTAAAAGACAATTAAACAGGAGTAACAACATTTTTGTTCCTAATCAATTTTCCAACATCAATAATCCACTAATTCATTATAATTCAACTGCTCTTGAGATATGGAATCAATTAGATGGCAATGTTGATATTTTCATATCAGGTATAGGTAGTGGAGGAACACTTCAAGGTGTGGGTTCATTTTTAAAGTGCAAGAATTCAAACTGCATAATTGCTGCTGTAGAACCAAAAAATGTTTCCGCCCTTTTAGGTCATACTCCTGGATTTCATAAGATCCAAGGAATAGGGGATGGCTTTATTCCTGAAGTGTTAGATGTTTCATTGATTAGTGAAATACTAATGGTTACTGATGAAGAGGCTATTGATACTTCCAAAAAAATTGCAAGAGGAGTGGGAGCTTTAGTTGGAATCTCTTCTGGAGCAAATATATGGGCAGCACAAAAAATGGCAGAGAAATACGGTAAGGATAAAAATATAGTAACTATTCTACCAGATAGAGCTGAGAGATATTTTAGTATGGATTTATTCAAGGACAATAGAAATTTCTGATTTTAAATTATAATACTCATATTTTTTTATTGTAAATCAAATACGATTTACTTGTAAAAGGAGATAAAAAGATGATTTGTAAAGAATATTTATTAGATGCCAATATAGTTATAAAAGTGTGGAATAAATATCCTAATTTACTTGATTCTATTGAAACTACAGACTATATCGATTTTAAAATATCGCAGGATATAGCTGGAGAGTTGTCCGTAAAAGAATATGTAAAATACAATAAAGATTTTGTATTATCAACTAAATTCATGAAGTTATTAAGGCATATTATAACTGACACTGGCGCTAGTTATACTGAAAAATCTATAGAAAGCGACTTTGTTAAATATGAGCAGAATAAAAATATCTATTTTAAGAGTGGAGATAAAATTTCTATCAATGATTATAGTTTAATCAGTATTTGCGAAAAAAATGAAGACTATACGCTTGTAACTGAAGATAAAAGAATGCTGCGAAACGCAAAAATTATATTAGATTCTTCAAGGGTGCTAAATTTCGAACAGTTTTTAGATGAATTAAAACAACTAGATGTGCTATAATAGCAAAATAATATAAGCAGTTGCAATTTTTGTAAATTGCAACCGCTTATATTATTTTATATTTTTCTCTAAATACTGTTTAAATCTAAAGTTCCATAACTTATAAATATCAAAATCTTGTGCTCTAACTAGGTCTAAAAATTCTTCTATTACCCCTAATCTATTTAGACCTTTCATAAGGTGTCTTGGATAAATAACTTTTTTAGAATAATTGTTTTTTGGATCAATTACCGTAATAGAGAAATCCTCCTTTAAGTATAAATCTTTACACCTAATATCTAGTTTATTAAATTTTAGTTTCTTGAATTCTTTAATAAGTTTTACTATATTGCAAGATATTTCACTATTGATACCATGCTTTTTAATGTATTTATCCAAGCGTACACCACATGCATAATCTCTTATAATATAATAAGAGCCATGTTCATAAACTTTAGGAAAGTATTTGCTTTTACTAGTTCTCATAAAAATATTGTATTCCGTCTCACAAACTTTTTTATTTTTAAAAATTTTAATCACTCGCTCGTTAGGGAGTAAGTAAACTATTCCATTATGACCGGAACCTAAAAATTCTGATGTTCTAAGTATTTTTTCAACTCTACTATTTAACCTAATATAATAATTTGTATCTTGAATCATATTATCCTCTTCTTTATAATTATGTTATTATATTATATGATAGGAGTTTGTAAAATATAAGCTGAGAACTTTTATAAATTTATTTTATTGCATTACAATTTGAAGTGAACCATTTGAACTTAAGCTATAATCACTGTTAAACACTGATAAATTCACACTTTTGTTATTTTCATTTTGAATTTCAAGAAGCGTTTTAGTAACTTTAATATTTAAAAGTGCACCTCTAAACATTATTTTAAAAGAACATGAGCTCCAATGCTCCGGAATGAATGGATTTAAAATAAGTTTATTATCTCTAACACGTAATCCACCAAAACCATGGACTACGGCCATCCAAGTTCCCGCCATGCTAGTGGTGTGGCAACCGTCATTTGTGTCATTGTTATAATTATCAAGATCAAGTCTAGAAGCTCTTAAATACATCTCATAAGCTTTATCATGATTTCCAATTTTCGCTGCTAAAATAGTATGAATGCAAGGGGACAGGGAAGACTCGTGCACTGTTCTAGCCTCATAAAAGTCATAGTTTCTTTTAATAGTATCATTGTCATATTCATCTTCAAATAAGGAGATACCTTGAAGTACATCCGCTTGTTTTATAAAACATGAACGTAATACTCTATCCCATGACCATTTTTGATTTAATGGTAAGTGTTTTTTATCTAGGTCTTTGACTAATACCTGTTCTTTATCCATATAGCCGTCTTGTTGAAGGAAAATTCCAAGTTTCTCATCGTAAGGAGAGTACATATTTTGAATAATATCCTTCCAAACAATCATTTCATCATCATTAAAATTGATTTTTTCTTTAAGTACATTGAATCTTTCAGGTTCATTTTCACTTAAATAACTTATAACCTCTAGTGTATACTCTAGCGTCCAGCAAGCAATCTTATTAGTATACCAGTTATTATTTACATTGTTTTCATATTCATTAGGACCAGTAACCCCTAAAATCACATATTTATTTTTGTTTTTTGAAAAAGTAGTTCTTTGAGCCCAAAACCTTGATATGGCGGCTAGCACTTCAAAGCTAAATTCGGAAAGACAAGACTTATCTCCAGTGTAATTTACATAATTATATATAGCATATGCTATAGCACCATTTCTATGGATTTCCTCAAAGGTTATTTCCCATTCGTTATGGCATTCTTCACCATTCATTGTTACCATAGGGTATAGAGCAGCTCCATTTGTAAAACCTAGCTTCTCAGCATTTTCTATGGCCTTCTGTAAGTGCTTGTATCTGTAGTATAAAAGGTTTTTAGATACTTCTCCATCAGAAGTACTTAAATAAAACGGAATGCAGTAAGCTTCAGTATCCCAGTAAGTGCTTCCACCATATTTTTCACCAGTAAAACCTTTTGGTCCTATATTCAGCCTATGATCCTCACCTGTATATGTTTGATTTAGTTGAAATATATTAAATCTAATACCTTGTTGGGCTGACACATCACCTTCGATAACTATGTCGCTACCTTTCCATTTTTCACTCCAAGCATTGGATTGCTCTTTTAATAATATTTCAAATCCATCTTTTTTAGCTTTGTTTAAATGGTCTTTAGTTATTTTTATCAAATTTGATACTTCAAAATATCTTGATGAGGTATTTGCAACATATTTATATATTACAATTTCATCATTTTCACTACAATGAATTAAAGCAGTATTAGATACATATTTTTCACTTTGATTTAATGCTACAATTGGTTTTATTAGTTCACCATTTTTAGTTAATTCATAGGCCATATATGTGCAAATGTGAAAATCTAATTTTTTAGTCTTTAACATTAAAAATGCTTCATAAGGGTTAGCTTCTTTAGTAATCTCATTCCAAAACTTCTCATCATAATTGGAATCTGAATTTACAACATCCCCATCTAGATAAGGTGTAATCTCTAATTTACCATTGAAATTCAAGGGTTTTATGGAATATTTAATTGCTCCTATTTCTCCACGGGTCATACTTATAAATCTTATAGCTGTTACCTTAACCTCATTTCCATTTGAGAGTATAGCTACAAAGCTTCTTTCTAAATATCCTTCTTTCATATTTAAAACTCTGTAAAATTCTTTTACTTCGCACTTAGAAAGGTCTAAAGGAATATCATTAATTTTAATGTTAATACCGATCCAATTTGTGGAGTTTAAGACCTTAGCAAAATACTCAGGGTAGCCATTTTTCCACCATCCAACTCTTGTTTTGTCGGGATAGTAAACTCCCGCTATATAATTTCCCTGAAGAGAAGAACCACTGTATTCTTCTTCGAAGTTTGCTCTTTGCCCCATGTATCCATTGCCTAAGCTGAATATACTTTCGGATATTTCATTGTTATCATCACTAAATCCTTGTTCGATAATATTCCATTCATCTAATTTATAATAGTGTTCCATTAAAAACCCTCCTAAGTTATTATACGTAAAAAGCCATTGAAATTATCAAGTTATAATTTCAATTTATCAAAAGTAATATCAGTAAAGCCAGAAAAAACTAAATCAGCCTTTTTAAGTATACTCTTAGAACCTATACCAATGCAATGCATTCCTGCATTAACAGCAGCTTCAACGCCTGCTTCTGCGTCTTCAAATACCATGCATTGACTAGGTAATAGGTTAAGAGCCTCAGCACCTTTAAGGAATACTTCAGGATTAGGTTTTGCTTTAGAAACCTTTGTGCCATCTATTATTGCATCGAAATAATTGGTTAAATTCAATTTATTAAGGATAAGCATGGAGTTCTTACTTGCAGAACCCAAGGCGATTTTTATATTATTTGCCTTAGTGCTTTCTATAAAAGTGATGACACCAGGTAAAATATCTTCTGGGGTTAATTTTGAGATATATTCCACATACCAATCATTCTTCTTTTGTGCTGCATTAAATTTAGATTCATCATTTAATGTAGTATCGCCTATCTCTAATATAATGTCTAATGATTGCATTCTACTTACACCTTTTAATCGTTCATTATCTTCTACAGAAAATTCTATATTTAGTTCTTCTGCAAGTCTTTTCCAGGCTAAATAATGATATTTTGCAGTATCAACCAATACTCCGTCTAAATCAAATATAATTCCTTTAATGTTATTCATAATTTCCTCCTCGATTTTTATGTTGCTTACTATAGAAATAAACTAATTACTATAGATTCATTCATAAATTAGTTAGAATTCATAGGTAAGGGATTAAAAAATTGATATTATTACAGTATATAAACCTTACCTTACTATAATAATCTAAAATTACTGATTTGTGAATGCGTTTGCACAAAATAAATTATATTATTGTGATAAAAGGGATTATTTCTACATAAAAGTATTAAACTCTCCTCTATTAATTTAGTAGAAGGGATTAACAAAAGAGTTATTTGCGATTTCTAGATAATGTTGATTTTAAAAGGTAACGTCCATTATTGAATGTATTGGTGGTGATATTCACTTTAAAAATTGAGTATTTACAAAAAAAAGAAAAAGAAAATTAAGAAAATTGTTTGACATTCAAGAAAAGTAATAGTAAAATAAAAATAAGCAAACGGTTGCATAAAATTATTTAAATCATTTGTAAAAAATATTCAAGTAGTTTTAAAAAGCTGATTTTATAATATTAAGGGGGAAGAAAAATGGTAAAAATTAAAAAAATTATTGCTATGGCTATGATGTCAACTTTGGTTGTAGGATCATTAGCGGGATGTGGGAACAATAAGGTTAATAGCAAAACTGAGG
>NZ_JBOITO010000029.1:0-151390 GCF_050717635.1 Clostridium sp. | reverse complement strand
AGCCGTAGGAGAACCTGCGGCTGGATCACCTCCTTTCTAGGGAGTAGATGCAAAGACTTCGGTCAATGCAAATAGAAAAATAATTAAGTTTATTTTTCAAAACATCTATTGTAATGAAGCGTACCTAATTCTCTGTTTAATTTTGAGAGACTAATAGTCTAAAAAAAATGATCAATTTATATTCACAAATTAGTGATTATACTTGTTCATTTTTTTTGTTTTAACATGAGGATTTTAGGTAATCGGATATAATATAAAAAAAACTTCCACTATTTTGTGGAAGTTTTTTTTATATTGTTATATTCAAGATGCATACATTAATATGCGAATGTATGGTTTCCTATAGTAGCAGCAACCTGTTTTGAAGTTAAAAATTTATTTGTTACACTATTTTCAAAAAAGTACAGTGCACCATTAGTTGGGTCTGTTCCTTTTAAAGATTCGTATGCTGCTTTAGTTGCCTGTGCACTTGCAGTTTTATTAATATTGCCATCTAATACTGGTGAAAATTGATAATAGCCATTGCTTTTCTCATTAATTACTCCACTAATATTAGAAGGGAACTTTGAACTTTGAACTCGGTTCACTACAACAGCTCCTACAGCGAGCATTCCATTGTAACTCTCACCACCTGCTTCAGCAGTTATCAGTCTAGATAATAAATCAACATCACTATGTGAGTATGAAATAACTCCAGAAGTTTTTTGTTGTACAGCTTGTCCATCTGCTAATGGTGCAGGAATTTTAAGGATATCCCCAGGATAAATAATATCGTTCCATTTATCATTTGCACTTCTTAACGCATCTATGGTTATACTATACTTTTTGGCTATAAAATATAAGCTATCTCCACTAACTACTTTATATGTGTTAGTTGGAACATCCAGTACTTGTCCAGAATATATGGTGTCTTTTGATAGTTCATTGGTTTTCATCAAAAAACTGCTAGTTGTGTTATAAGCTTTGCTAATTTCACTTAACGTATCACCTGACTTAACTTGGTATGTAGCAGCATATGCTGAGCTACTAGTAGCTAAAGCTAAGGTTAAGGCTAATAACGTTCTTTTTAAATTAAATTTAATAATAACAAGTCCTCCTTTTATAAAGCTTACGGAAATTCAACCCATAAAGATAATCCCCGTTTTCCATTTGGAAACTCAGCAATGTAATAGGTTAACTCTAACATAAATCGACAAAATAATCTATGTATAAACTGTAAAACCATACTGCATTGTAAAAGTTATCGCTAAAATTTGAATTACAAACAAGCATCGTTAAATATATAAAAAAATAAAATAATCCAGTGTGATTTTATTTTTTTTGTAAATACTATATTTAACGACATTTCAGCGTTTTATATTTGATAACAGACTGGAGGTGCCAATTTGGATAATAATAAGAAAGTAAGAAGAGAAGTGCAAAAGGTAGGGAAAAAATCTTATGTAAGTGAAGTTCAGGAATTTAATAAACCTGAAGGCTATGAAGATGCTTTTAAAAAATATTATCCCAAACAAAAATAGCTTTAGATTTTTTGAATTAGTACTACTCTTAGTATTTAAATAATACTAAGAGTAGTTTTTTATTTTTGGTAGCTTATAAATTTCTTATTAATTATAGGATTTGATATAATAAGTTTATGCAGAGAAAATCCCATAAGTGAATTAATTATTGACGTTGGAAGTACTACAGATACAAAGAGTATTAAAAAAGGTGCTGGTAAACCAAATAGAATAAGAGCAGAACCTAGAAAAACACTTCCACTTAGTATAGTTCCAACAAAATAAATAGCTGTTAATTTAAGTGGAGAGTTAAAATTAGTTTTACTATATATAGCATATATAATTATGGATGTTATTATTTTATCTATAATATTAGGCAACTGTCCACCTGGAAATGTGGTTGATAAAGCACATAAAACACCTGCCACAATTCCAGTAATAAAGGTTAGTTTTAAATCCCTGGTTAAGATTATAGAAAGAATCATAAATACCAGTAAAAAATCTGGTTTTACTCCTAGAAATATACCTGGGGTTATTTGATGCAATATAAGACCAATTGCAAGTAATAGAGATGTTATAATTATTTTATTTATTTTCATAAAAATTAGCTCCTTTTCAATATGATTTTGATTTATATATCTTGATATTTTTTCAAAAGCAACTGTCTTTCACCACATCAAAATGACCACCACCTTTATTTCTATTTTTTTAAACAAAAAAAACCTCCGCCCTGTATTAGGGCGAAGGATATTCGCTGTACCACCTAAATTATGCTGCAAAATAAGCATATTTTAAAATTCAAGCACTTATATGCTCTATCCCTTTTAACAGTGGGCATCCGGTAACTACTACTCTCAAAAATCGATTTCGGGTTACTTCTAGCAGGTCCATTCACTAAAGTTATCAATACTGAGATCACACTATCCTCAGCTCTCTGAAATTGCATGGCTTTAACTACTCTTCCTGTTCTACGAATTTATAATATTTTCATAGTATAGCATTAAAAATGTTAAATGTAAATACAAATTTTAGTGGAAAAGAATTGTATTAACGTTTATAATTACTTTATGTGTTATGGGAATAAGGGGGAAAATATTTATGTTAGGTACAATTGTAAACTCGTTAGCAATATTAGTTGGGGGATTTACTGGTTCTTTGTTTAGAAATAAGATTTCTAGTGCATACAATGAGACAATTATGAAAGCGCTTGGACTTTCTGTAATTCTTATTGGACTAAAAGGTGCACTTCAGGTAAATAACATACTACTGTTAATTATCAGCTTAACCCTTGGAACTTTAATTGGCGAAATTATGAAAATTGAAAAGGGTATAGAAAACATTGGCATTTGGTTAGAACATAAATTCTATAATCAAAAGGGTTTAGCCAAAGGGTTTGTAACAGCTAGTCTGGTGTATTGTGTTGGTGCAATGGCTATAACGGGGCCCTTAAAGAGTGGTCTTACGAATAATCATGATATATTATACGCTAAATCTTTATTGGATGGTATATCTGCAATTATGTTTTCATCTTCGTTAGGTATTGGAGTGTGTTTTTCAGCAATTTCGGTGTTTATATATCAAGGTATTATAACTTTAACAGCTTCTTTTATGAAACCATATTTAATACCTTCTGTGGTAAATGAAATGTCTGCTATTGGGGGATTACTAATTGTAGCGATTGGTGCAAATATGTTGGAGATTAAAAGAATAAAAGTAGGTAATATGCTTCCAGCTATTTTTATACCTCTTTTATATTACATAATTAAGTCAATTATTGGGTTTTAGATAAGGTACATACTAAAAAGAAAAGACTTTAAGAATAAAATATTCTTAAAGTCTTTTCTTTCTATTAATTAAACTTCTTCAACTTCTTCAACTTCTTTAGTTTCTTTAATTTCTAAAGTACTAGTATCAATCCAGTTCCAATCTGGTCTAAGAACTTTTATATCATCAATAAGTTGATATAATGCCAAATCTGCTTTTTTTGCTTCTAGCATTACATCAAAATCAATTCCTAAAGGAATACATAACTCAACAAAGTCAATAAATGATGCTGCATCAATAAAATCAGCATGCTTCTTATCTTTTTCTCCAGTTTTAGGGCTAGAATAATTAACTTTTGGTGGTAGTATTTCGCCTTCCCAAGTAGCAAAAATATCTTTTAACATAGGTTCTAGTTCATCGGCACCACTATTGCAGTTATGATGATGAACATCTAGTACCATTGGAGCCTTTATTTCTTTACATATGTTTAATACTTCTTTGGTAGTAAAACTTTTATCATCATTTTCAAATATTAATAATTTTGTTATTTCTTTTGGCAAGTTATTAAAGTTCTTAAAGAACCTTTCTGTAGCAGCAGCTTTACCGCCTTCTTTACCACCAATGTGTACAGCCATTTTTCCTAGTGGATAGCTAATATCATTAAAAAGATTTGCATGGAACCAAAGATTTCTTTCGGTCGTTTTTAGCACTTCTTCTTTAGAACTATTAATAACATTAGAGTCATCAGGATGTGTATCTACTCTTAAATTATTTTTGTTGATAAAATTACCAAGCCAGTCAAAATCCATTTTTAAAATCCTTCTAAATTCCCAATCTGTAACTTCAGGATGAGTTGCTAAAGGGATTAAAGCAGAAGTTAATCTATAAAAGTGAATATTATTTTTCACTGTGTATTCTAATATTTTATACAGATCATTAACGTTTGATACTGCTACCTTCTGCAGTTTTTCAAGTTTATCTCTATCCGTCGATTGTTTAGTATATGTAGAATAAGTTACTGTGCTAGAAGAAGTTATTTTCCCTAGCTTTAGAGCCGTGGCCACGTAGCCTAATCTTATTTTCATAATATCACTCCTTAATATAATTTAGTTTTACCAATGAATATACATTAAAAATCTCTACTAATTGATTTTCCTTTAACTTACATTAGTTAATGTGTTTTTGCTCCATCACCTAGAAAACTATTCTAAAATTATAATGTTCTTTAATAAGTATATTTTTGTATTTATCGTTTCGTACAAATAGAATAAACTTATAAAAATTGTATGAATTATCTTAAGTAGAGATTAGAAAATTTAATGAAAAAATGATTACATAAATCTCCATAATTCATAAGCTACATACAAGATTTGAATTAAATATAATGATTAAATAGATGTTAGAACAAGCACAGACTTAATTATACCACATAATTATAGTTTATGTAAAATGATATACTAATAATCACATATGCAAATAATGAATATAAGGTATGGTAATTAAATGATATCTTATATTATTATGCGTTCAAGCGTTAGATTGTTTAAAAAATAACAAACTTTAGCTGAATATTTAAATTTAAAAGAAAAAAATACAATTAAGTAAAGTAATTAAAAGTGATAATAATATTACGTAAAAACATTTAAATTGCTAGTATGTAATAGATTACACAAAATTAAATATTAATTTTATACAAAAAAACATTAAATATATATAAAATATCTATTTACAACCATAAAAAGATTGTGATATAATTAACACATAAACAAGCAATCAAAAAAATTAGGAGTATACACAACTCTCCTAAGGAAAACTAATATTATGCAAAGGCTACTAATTATGTAAGCTATTTATATGAAAGAGGTGTAAAATATGAAAGTTACAAATATTGAAGAATTAATGATTAGAATTAGAGAGGTTAGAGAAGCTCAAAAGGAATTTTCTACTTATACTCAAGAGCAAGTAGATGAAATTTTTAGACAAGCAGCTATGGCAGCAAATAATTCCAGAATTGATTTGGCAAAGATGGCAGTAGAAGAAACAGGTATGGGTATAGTAGAGGATAAGGTGATAAAAAATCATTTTGCTTCAGAATATATATATAATCAATATAAAGACGAAAAAACTTGCGGTGTTATAAGTGTAGATAAATCTTTTGGTATTACGAAAATTGCAGAACCAATAGGAGTTGTAGCAGCAATTGTACCAACTACCAATCCAACATCCACAGCAATATTTAAAGCTCTTATAGCATTAAAAACTAGAAATGGTATAATATTCTCCCCACATCCAAGAAGTAAAAAATCTACTATTGCAGCAGCTAAAATTATACTAAATGCAGCAGTTAAAGCAGGAGCACCAAAAGGAATAATAGCTTGGATAGATGAGCCTTCAGTAGAACTTTCAGGGATCGTTATGCGAGAATGCGATATAACACTTGCAACAGGTGGACCAGGAATGGTTAAAGCTGCTTATTCATCAGGAAAACCAGCCATCGGAGTTGGTGCAGGCAATACACCAGCAATTATTGACGAAACAGCTGAAATAAAAATGTCTGTAAATTCAATATTATTATCTAAAAGTTTCGATAATGGGGTAATATGTGCTTCAGAACAGTCAGTATTAGTTATGGAAGAAATCTACGATGAAGTACGATTAGAGTTTACTAATAGAGGTGCTTATATTCTTAGTGAAGATGAAGTGGATAAAGTAAGGAAAATAATATTAAATAATGGATCATTAAATGCAAAAATTGTAGGGCAATCTGCCTTTACAATAGCAGAAATGGCTGGAGTGAAAATTCCTGAAGAGACAAAAATCATTATAGGGGAAGTTGAATCTGTAGAACTTGAAGAGGCATTTTCACATGAGAAATTGTCACCAGTACTTGCTATGTATAAGGTTAAAACTTTTGAGGAAGCTATAACAAAAGCAGCAAGACTTGTTGAACTTGGCGGATTTGGACACACTTCATCATTGTATACGCACAGAACTAAGTCTGCAGATAGAATAGCTAAATTTGGTGCAAGGATGAAAACAGGCAGAGTAATAATAAACATGCCAGCAGCTCAAGGTGCTATAGGAGACATATATAACTTCAAGCTAGCTCCATCATTAACTCTAGGTTGTGGATCATGGGGTGGAAACTCTGTATCAGAAAATGTTGGAGTTAAACATTTACTAAATGTGAAGAGTGTAGCTGAGAGGAGAGAAAATATGCTTTGGTTTAGAGTTCCAGAAAAGGTTTATTTTAAATATGGTAGTCTAGGAGTAGCATTAAAAGAATTAAAAGAATTAAATAAGAAGAAAGCATTTATTGTAACTGATAAGGTTCTTTATGATTTAGGATACGTGGACAAAGTTACAAATATTTTAGAAGAAATTGGAGTAGAGTTTAAAATATTCTATGATGTAGAACCAGATCCAACGCTTGCTATAGCAAAAAAAGGCGCTAAGGAAATGGAATTATTTAAACCAGATACTATTATAGCACTTGGTGGAGGTTCGCCAATGGATGCAGCTAAAATCATGTGGGTAATGTATGAGCATCCCGAAGTAAGATTCGAAGATTTAGCTATGAGATTTATGGATATTAGAAAGAGAGTATATCCCTTCCCTAAAATGGGTGAAAAAGCTATGATGGTTTCAATACCGACTTCTGCAGGTACAGGGTCTGAGGTTACTCCGTTTGCAGTAATTACTGATGAAAAGACTGGAATTAAATACCCATTAGCTGACTACGAGTTAACACCAAATATGGCAATAGTTGATGCAGAACTTATGATGAATATGCCAAAGGGACTAACAGCGGCGTCAGGTATAGATGCACTAACACATTCTATAGAAGCTTATGTGTCGGTACTGGCATCAGAATATACTAACGGACTAGCTCTAGAATCAATTAGATTAATATTCAAGTATTTACCACAAGCTTATAATGAGGGTACAACTAATATAAAGGCAAGAGAGAAAATGGCTAGTGCGTCTACAATGGCTGGTATGGCATTTGCTAATGCTTTCCTCGGAGTGTGCCATTCAATGGCACATAAGTTAGGAGCAGAGCATCATGTAGCACATGGAATTGCAAATGCAATATTAATCAATGAAGTAATAAGATTCAACGCTGTAGATAATCCAAGAAAACAAGCAGCTTTCCCACAATATAAATACCCAAATGCTAAGTGGAGATATACAAGAATTGCTGACTATTTACAATTAGGTGGAAACACAGAGGATGAAAAAATAGAATTATTAACAAAAGCTATTGACGAATTAAAAGCTAAGATAAACATTCCTATGACAATAAGTGAAGCCGGTGTGTCTAAAGAAAAATTCTATGCTACTTTAGACCATATGAGTGAACAAGCTTTTGATGACCAATGTACAGGAGCCAATCCAAGATATCCATTAATCAGTGAACTTAAGCAAATGTATATAAATGTTTTTGAAAAATAAAACAAATAATTTAAAAGCAGCAGTGCATGAAAATGCGTTGCTGCTTTTAAATTATTTATTAAAATTTGTTTTTAGTGGAAGCCCAATTCTTATGGTTGTTCCTATTTCAGGTTTGCTTTCAACTACAATGGAGCCATTATGCACACCGATGATCCATTTTGCGATAGATAAGCCAAGGCCTGTTCCACCACTATCTTTTGTTCTTGATTTATCACATCTATAGAATCTATTAAAAATAAACGGAAGATCTTCCCTAGGAATACCCATGCCTGTATCTATAATGTCAATAATTAAATCTTTCTTTTTAATATAGCTGTTTAACACAATAGTTCCACCACTTTTAGTATACTTTATGCTATTATCAATGAAAACCCTTATTGCTTGTTTTAATAATTTTTTATCTGCATAAATAGGTGATTGTTCATTAATATCAGTCCGAATTTCATGATTACGATCAATGAGTTTTGTTTCTTTTATTATTTCATCTATTAATTCATTGATGTTAAAATAGTTTTTTTCGACTTTTTGAGTTCTCTTATCACTTCTTGCAAGAAATAAAAGTTTTTCCACTAACTCTTGCATATCGCAGGCTTCATCCTTTATAGCTGTTATGGATTCATCTAATACATCTTTATCATCTTTTCCCCAACGGGATAGCATATTTGCATAACCTTGTATAACTGCAATTGGAGTTCGGAGCTCATGAGATGCATCAGATACGAATTGGTTTTGTTGTTCATAGGAAGTCTCAATGCCATCAAGCATTTTATTGATAGTTTGTGCTAAATCTTTTAGTTCATCATGAGAATTGCTAACATTAAGTCTTGTTTGAAGCGCGTTAACAGAAATAGCCTTTGTAGTTTTTGTCATGTCTCTTATTGGCAAAAGCATTTTTCTACTAGCTTTAGAGCCAACACCCAATGTTACAATTAAAGAGAATATATTTATGGAAAAAATAAGTAAAATAAAAACAACCCAATACTCATTTTCTTTATCAAGATTTTTATAAACTTGAAAGAAATAGGTTTTATTATCTTGGTCAAATTTAGTAGTAACAAAAACAAGTTGTTGGTTTATTTCATCAAAAAAAGGAGAAGATGGTATATCCTTATAAAATGATAAACTTTTTTTATTTTTTTCAGTAGAGTAAACAAGATTTTTATTTTTATCAAAAACATTTAAGGTTACGTATTCTATATTAGAAAAAATATTAATATCAAAGCTTTTAAAATTATTATCTAATTTAGCATAATTAACAGCCACTGAACTATACCTATTAAGTTCAATTTTTACTTCATTTAATAGAAAAAATCTAAATCCTATAATTAAAACAATACTTAACATGAAAAGTGTAATTGAAAAAATCAGAGTATATACCGCAGTCATTTTAAAACTAATTGAAAACTTTAAACGTTTGTGAATGTTGTAAGTTAGTTGTTTAAGTAATTTTGGCATGAAACTTAGTATTATTCTTATTAATTTGAAAAAAAGTCTTAAGGATTGTAATAAAATTTTAGAGATAAATTTTGAATTACTCATCTTTTAAAATATATCCCACCCCTCGCACGGTATGAATGAATTTCTTGTTAAATCTATCATCTATTTTACTTCTTAGATATCTAATATACACGTCTACTACATTGGTATCACCCATATATTCATAGCCCCATACTATATCTATAATTTTATTTCTCGTAAGAACAATATTTTTATTTTCTATTAGGTATTTAAGTAAATCAAATTCTGTCTTAGTTAACTCTATAGAATCTTCTTTGAAGGTAACCATATGTCCATCCAAGTCTATGGAAAGCCCTCCAACAGATAATATATTAGTGATTTCTTTTAATATAAGGTTTTTTTTGAGTGCTGTTCTTATTCTTGCTAGTAATTCTTCAATAGCAAAAGGCTTTGTCATATAGTCATCAGCACCTATATCAAGGCCCATAACTTTATCCATTATCTCATCCTTTGCAGTAAGCATTATAACAGGAACTGCGGACACTTGCCTTAATCTTCTTAATACCTCTAAACCGTTTAAAGAAGGTAACATTATATCTAGAATTATCACATTAAAAACTTCATTAATTGCTTTATCTAAACCTTCCCGCCCGTCATGGCATTGAGTAACAATATAGCCCTCATATTCTAGTTCTAGCTGTAGAAATCGAGCTATTTTTATTTCATCCTCTATTATTAAAATCTTTTGCCCACTCATATATACACTACCTCCAAATATATCAATAGTTTTATTATATATTATTTTATACATAATTGTAGACAATTGGATATATATTTACTAATTCTTAAAAAAATAACCTACATAAGAAAATGTAGGCTAACAGATTACTATTCAGTTTTAATTTCTTCAGTAATTTTTGAAGTTACTTTATTAACAGCAAGAGACATCTTATCAAAAATATTGTTTGCTTCTGAACACTCATTATCTTTCCTTTTAATTCTTATTTTATGGTTAGTAATCAATGCTACTACTAATGCTATGATTACTAAAGGTGTAGCTGCTATTGTTATTACAATGGCTAGCGTTACACAGATATTTAATACCACAGTATCATCTTTTTTAACTATTAGTTTTGTTTCATTTCCTTTCTTAATTAGTTTCTTTACCTTTTTTAAAAATTGACTTTCGCTACTCGTGGTCTCAGGATCTTTAATCTTGTTTTGTTTTTCTAGATATACTAAAGCTTCTATAAGGTCGCCGGCACTTTGCTCTAAGGCATTTTTAGCATCCTCATAACTTACATTAGCTCTTTTCCTTAACTCATCAATTTGTTCTAAATTTATTGACATTTAAATTCCTCCTCATATTTGTTTTCTATATTTTTATTATAAGATAGGAAAATTAAAGCTTTATTAGCAAAAGATTAGAATTGCATTAGAAATTTCTTTCACTGTATCTAAAGCAACTTGTAATATGGTCATTTATTATACCTGTAGCTTGGAGATGAGCATAAGTTATAGTTGAACCTAAGAATTTAAAACCACGTTTTTTTAAATCTTTACTAACTTTATCCGATAATTCAGAGGTTGCAGGTACATCTATAAGACTTTCCCAATGGCTAGTTATTGGCTGGTTATCAACAAAACCCCATATGTAATTATCAAAGCTGCCAAATTCCTCTTGAATTTTAATAAACATCAAAGCATTATTTATGGAAGCTAGTATTTTGAGTTTGTTTCTGATAATACCTGAATTTTGAAGTAGTTCATTTATTTTTTCATCATTGTATTGGGCTACTTTATGATAATCAAAATTATCATAAGCCACCCTATAATTCTCTCTTTTTCTAAGTACTGTAATCCAGCTTAAACCAGCTTGAGCAGACTCAAGAACAAGAAATTCAAAATGTTTTTTGTCTAAGTGAACGGGTACTCCCCATTCCTCATCATGGTATTTCACATATAATGGATCATTTCCACACCAGCCACATCTATTCACTTAGCTACACCTCTTTCAATAATTATTAATTTAATTTTACCATACATAAAATATATTAAGTGTTTTTATTCACATTTAATGCTATCAAAGAATATAGTATTATATAAAAAGACTTCTTACTCATAAAGTAAAACTAATTGTAAATTTATAATAGAACATTAGTAATATATTAATCTAGTTTGTAAATACATATATCAATCCATAATATTACATTTGCAATATATTAAATATATTGTAGTGATATATGTACCCATAAAATCGTCACTAACTTATAAACTAGTATTATTCTGTTATAAATCTATATGAAAAAGGAGTTTTGTTAAATGGGTAAAGATGAAAGACCAAATAATAACAACCAATGTGAATCATGTGATCTATGTCACGAAATTACTGCAGATCCAGTAGATATAGAAAAAAATGGTGCGAAATTATTAACTGTAAGAATAGAAGTAGATAATGTATGCCCTGGTAAAAAAGTATGTGTTGCTTGCATAATATATGACCATTGCCACAGAATACTAGCTTTTAGAGGTTTTACTAAAGTAGTATGTAAGGAAGATGGATGCGGTGCATGCGTAACTATTCGTCGTAAACTAGTGTTTGCACTTCCGGACACTGTTGATATTGATTGTTTAGATGTTCGTGTTGCAGCTAATTATATATATCCTTGCGAGTAAAATAAATAGGTGTTTAGGAAAAGGGATAATGATTATAATCATTATCCCTTTTCCGTTAAACATGGTATAATATATACTTATGAGTTTAAAATATATTTAAGTTATGCTTAAAAATCATATATAAAACAAGAGAGGAAGTTAAAATGAGTAACATAAAATTTGAGGAATTTAAAATTAGTGAAGAAATATTAAAAGCAATTAATAATTTAGGATATAAAAATCCTTCAGAGGTCCAAGCTGCAGTTATTCCTGTAGCTCTTGAAGGCAAAGATATCATAGTAAGATCACAAACAGGTAGCGGAAAAACAGCAGCCTTCGCTATTCCACTTTGTGAGAGTATAGATATTGAGGAAACAGAGCCTCAAGTCTTAGTACTATCACCAACTAGAGAACTAGCACTTCAAGTGAGCCAAGATATAACGCAGATTGGTAGATATAAAAAAGTTAGGGCTATAGCTGTTTTTGGTAAACAACCTATAGAAATGCAAAAGAAACAGTTAAAGCAAAGAGTTCATGTGGTAGTTGGTACACCAGGAAGAACTTTAGATCATATTAAAAGAGGTTCAATTAATTTAGATAAGGTGAAATATTTAATATTAGACGAAGCAGATGAAATGCTTAGTATGGGTTTTATAGAACAAGTAGAAGATGTTATTAAGGCTGTTCCTAAGAACAGAGTTACAATGTTATTTTCAGCTACAATACCAGAATCTATTGAAGCTATATGCATGAAATATATGGTTAACCCAGTGAAAATAGAAATGGATTCTGAAAAATTAACCGTTGAGAAAATAGATCAAGTATGTTACGAAGTAGAGGAAGATAAGAAGCTTAGTTTGCTTAAGAGAACACTTTATATTGAAAATCCAGACTCTTGTATAGTATTTTGTAAAACAAAAGAAAATGTTGATGTAATAACCGAACAAATGAAAAATCGACATTATTCTTGTGTTAAGATACATGGTGGCCTACTTCAAAATGAAAGATTAGATGCTATGGATAGATTTAAAAAAGGTGAATTTAGATTTTTAGTTGCTACTGATGTTGCAGCTAGAGGTATTGATGTAGAAGACGTTACTCATATAATAAATTATGATATACCACTAGAAAAAGAGAATTATGTTCATAGAATAGGAAGAACAGGACGTGCTGGAAAAAAAGGACGCGCTATAACATTTACAACTCATCACGAAAAAAGATTTTTACAAAACATAGAAAACTATATTGGTATGGAAATACCTAAAAGATCAATTCCATCAAAAGAAGAGTCTGAACCGTTCAGGGAAGCATTTTATGAAAAAAATGATGCTAAGCCTATAATTAAAAAGACTAAAGCCTCTAATTTTAGTGAGGATATAACGAAATTATATATCAGTGCAGGTAAAAAGAAAAAAATAAGAAATGTAGATATTGTAGGGACTATTTGCAATATTGAGGGTGTTAATGCTAGTGATATAGGTATTATTGATATTCAAGATAGTTTCTCTCATGTAGATATTATGAATGGAAAGGGTAAATTAGTATTAGAATCCCTTAATAAAGGATCAATAAAAGGTAAAACTATTAGGGTAGAAAAAGCGAATAAATAGTATGATAATATAAACCAAGTTGATTATATACCACACACAACTTGGTTTTAATTTTATTATTTAACGGTTAATATTCCTATTTTATTAAATTTATAGTAGAATGTAATTTGGGGATTAAATACTAATAATATTTTAAGGAGATGTGTAATGGGGATAATGAGTCTAACAGAGATAATGGATAATTCTATAGAAGTTTTAAAAAAATACTTGAAAATAATAATTACATTTAATTTAGCCTATGGAGCTTTAAGTATTATTGGAATGATTGGTTTTTTTATTGTAGGAGGTGTTTTTTTAGCAATATCCTTGGCACTTAATTTAAACGCGGTGATAATTGGAATTATTTTTTTTATATTCACTATATGTATAATTGCTTTTATAACGAACTTTAAAATAGGTTTAATAAAAATATCTAGTCAAGAAATTTCTCAAGAAAAAATTTATGCAAGTCAAGCTATATCAGCTTCATTTAAAAAGTTTTTTGTGGTTTTAGGAGTTATATTAATGGAAATATTATTATATCTTCCAGTGGCAGGCATTTTTGCTGCAATAGGTTACTTGCTTTTTAATGGAATTCAGCAGTCTAATTTAATTTCTGGTATATATGATAAAAACGAAATTGGAATAATGATTTCAATATTCATATTTGCATTACTTATGATATTATCAGTTTTAGCATATGTAACTATATTTTCTTTTGCATTTCATGCAGTGGCAATAGAAAACAAAGGAGTGTTTGCTGCTTTAAAACGAAGTTATACTCTTGTAAAAAGGAATTATTTTAAAATACTAGGGTGCACAATACTATTTAATTTAACTTTCTCTGCAATTATATATTCTCTTCAAAGTTTTGTTGGACTCCTTGGAGGAATAATTTATATGATTTTAAAGTTCTTAAATATTCAACAAGATTTTCTTGAATTTGCTACTTTGGTATATAACTTTTCATCCTGGCCTATAAATATTTTATCATGGCTTGTTATAACTCCAATAGGAACAATAATGGTAACATACTTATATTATAATCAAAGATTTAAAAAAGAAGGATATGATATAACACTAAAGCTTAAAAAATTACAAAAGGATAAAGAAAAGGAGCAGTTAAGTGAATGTACTCAGTATAATAATTCCATCAAGCCAAGAATTTGATAGCACAATTAATAAGATACTTCATGGTTTTAAATATTTACATTTAAAAATTTCTATACTAGATTTCATCCTGCGAATTAAAGATGGTATAAGTAAGTGGATTGTGAGTGTTTTAAAAAAACTTTTTTTTAATATTCCATCTCCAGGAGCAGTATCAGATAATTTATCTAATATATTTTTAATTATTGGATTCTTATTGATTTTTACTATAGTGGTTTTGATAGTTGTAAAGGTAAGCAAAACTTTTGAAAGAAAAAAAAGAATCAATGAAATTTTAGGAGAAAAAATAGATGATAAAACAACTCCAAATAGCTTAAGAATTTTGGCAATGTCTTTTGTTGCAAAGGAAGATTTTAGACAAGCTATCAGATATGATTTTATTGCAATTTTGCTTTTGATGCATGAAAAAAATATAGTGTACCTTGATGAAACAAAAACCAATGAAGAAATTTATAAATATCTAAAGAAAAATAATTTCTTTATGCTGTCTGTATTTGAATGTTTAGTGAATGACTTTAATTCTTCTTGGTATGGGCATAGGTTATGTAATAAGGGAACTTATGACTTAACTGTTCAAAACATTAATCTACTCTTTAATGAGGTGCTAATTTATGAAGAAAAGAAATAATAAAGACTTATTATTATTTATTATAATTGTACCTGTATTTCTTTTTTTAGCTTTCTATATTTTACCTAGAATGGATAAAAAAATTCCACATTATTCTGTAACAAATATATCGAAAATGGGATACAGTGTGTTTTATGAGTCATTAAAAAAGATGAATTATCCAGTAGAACGAACACTAAATAAGGTTAATGAGGTTAAACCTGATAGTATTCAGATTATTTCTTCTGGTGGTAAATTTGATATAAATGACCCAGAAATAATGAGGTGGGTAGAAAAGGGTGGAATATTGGTTTATCTTACACCTGAAATTAATCCTTTAGTTAAGTATGGAACATCAGTTGATACAAATGCCAATATAAAATTGTATATATATCATAAGGGAAACATGATAAATGCAGATGCAGATTTTTTAACAAATAAAGCACTTATGAAAGATACAAGCAAAGCTTATGAACTACTTAAAGAAATTAGTAAACTACCTTATAAAAAGTTATATTTTAATGAATCATATATGTTTCCATCCGATACTACAAAATCACTATGGGAAGTTACACCTACAGAAATAAAATATATAATATATCAAATGCTAATAGCTTTAGCAGCATTATTTTATTATAAGGGCAAGCGTTTCGGAAAAATAATACCACTCTATGAAGAAGTGGAAAGAGAAGAGAATGAGTATTTATACTCAGCAGCATCGCTTTATAGGGAAGCTAAATGTTTAGATTTAATGGTAAATAGTTATTATCAAAACTTTCTTAAAGGATTTAAAGGAAATAGTGAAGACTGGTTAGAGTACTTCGAAGCAGAGGAAATGCCATCATTACATGAGGCTAGAAGAGTTTACGAATTTATGAATAATAAAAAATCAAAACCAAAGGCAAAAGATTATATTAAAATAATAACTATTATAGAATATCTTAATAATATTATGGACAAAAGGAGAGATTTACATTGGAAAACCTTGAAAAACAATTTACACGTAAACTTGTAGAAAAAATAACATTAGAACTAAAGAAGGTTATAGTAGAGCAGGATGAATTAATAGAATACTCTTTAATAAGCATGTTTTCAGGCGGACACGTACTACTAGAAGGTTTTCCAGGTGTTGCTAAGACTTTGATGGTTAGAGCCTTAGCCAGGACACTTTCAGTAGATTTTAAGCGAATTCAGTTTACACCTGATTTAATGCCAGCAGATGTAACGGGTACAAAGGTATTTAATATGGGAACAAGAGAGTTTGAGCTTAAAAAGGGCCCTATTTTTACTAATTTTATTTTAGCTGACGAAATTAATAGAACACCGCCTAAAACACAAGCAGGACTACTTGAAGCTATGGCTGAAAGCACTGTTTCAATTGATGGAGAGATGTTTACACTTAGTGCACCTTTTATGATATTTGCAACGCAAAATCCATTAGAATATGAAGGTACTTATACTTTGCCTGAAGCTCTTGTAGACAGGTTTATGATGAAAATCATAATAGATTATCCATCAGAAGTGGCAGAAAAAGAAATTTTGAAACGTCATAATGAAGGTTTTTCAAGTATAGATTTAGATAAGTGTAATTTACAAAAAGTTTGTGATGCTTGCGATATCTTAAAATGCAAAGAAGAAATTCAAAACGTTAAAGTAGATGAGGCTCTTATGGAATACATTGTAAATATAGTTTATGAAACAAGAAATAATCCTATTATTGAAATTGGGAGTTCTCCTAGAGGAACTATTGCACTTCTTCAGAGTTCTAAAGCTTGTGCTGCAATTTGTGGACGTGATTATGTAATTCCAGAGGATATAAAAAAAATGGCTATACCAACGCTAAGGCACCGTATAACCTTAAAGCCAGAATTAGAGCTTGAGGGAATTATGACAAACCAGGTACTTACAGATATTCTTTCTAAAGTAAAAGTACCTAGGTAAAAACACCTAGGTATAAAGTACCTAGATAGGGAGTGGGGGATAGTAGTGGGTATTACTAAACGATTTATATATTTGTTATGCGGTGGTATTATATTCCTTATATTAGCGCTGTTTTTAAAAAATTCTTTTACAGTATTCATAATGTACAATCTAATATGTGCTGCTTTATTAATAATTGATTATTTTATTTCAATAGATGATTCTGACTTAGAAGTTACGCGTATAGGTACGAATAAGTTATCAATATATGACACAGAAAAAATAGGTATTCAAGTTTTCAATAAGAGTAACTATAAGCTTCATGTGGAGATTATAGATGAGATCCCTGATTTTCATTTTAAAACTGAAAATAAGATAATGACAGGTACAGTAATGCCTCTTGAAAAGAAGGATTTTGTGTACGTAATCTATCCAACTAAACGTGGAGCGTTTAACTTTGAAAATGTTCATGTTAAATGTGAGGGAAGATTAATGCTTTGCACGAAGATAATCAAGGTAGTACTTCATAAGGAGTATAAGGTTTACCCAAACATGAAAAATCTTCGTAAATACAAACTTAACATGTGTAACAATCGCTCTTTTAAGCAGGGTCAAAAGAGTATGAAAATGCTTGGGAAAGGTACATCCTTTGAAAGTTTAAGAGAATATGTAACTGGTGATGAGTATAGAAAGGTTAACTGGAAAGCAACAGCTAGAGAAAACAAACCCATATTAAATCAATATGAACCTGAAAAAGACCAGCACATTCATATTTTAATTGATACAGGTAGGGCTATGAGTTACAGTGTTCGGGGATTTAGAAAGCTTGATTTAGTTGTTAATACTGCCTTAGTGCTTTCAGATGTAGTGAATCAAAATGGTGATAAGTCTGGGCTCATGATATTCAATACTAAGGTAGATAATATGATAATGCCAGGTAAAGGCGCTGGTCATAGAGGTAAAATTATGGAGGCTCTTTATCACATTGATAACACTAAACAAACATCTAACTATGATGAAGCCTTTTATTATTTTAAAAAGAAGGAACGCCATAGAAGCATAGTATTCTTATTTACGAATTTTGACACTGTAGAAGAAGCAGAAATTATACTAAAGGTTTTACCAGCTATTTCTAAGAATAACGTTGTGGTTATAATACTTATAAAAAATGAAAGCATAGAATTAATAAGTTCACTCAAAATAAAAAACAAAGAGGACATATTTAATAAAGGTGTTGCTCTAGAAATTCTTGATGAAAGACGTAAGATAATTAATCTCTTAAATCGAAAAGGAATTCTTTGTATTGAATGCGTACCTGAAAAACTTGAATACACCGTTATAAATAAATATATCCAGGTTAAAAATAGAACATATTTGTAAAATAATAGAGAAGTTATTCGTTGGAATAAACTTCTCTAGATGTTACTTTTTTATTAAATATGGAATAGAAAAATATATTATTAATACTACTCCTGATATAGCGGCAAAGATTAGTTTTGACAATACAGAGATGTCTAGGGGTGTAAAGAAACCTTCAATAATGCCTGCAATTACTAGCATAAATATCACACCAATTATTAGGGAAATGGATTGTTTTGCTCCACTTATCAATGCGTGTTTTCTAGAATATTCGCCAGGCATTAGTAAGCTTTTAGCAATTATAAGTCCTGCAGCTCCTGAAATAAAAATAGCAGTGAGCTCAATTATTCCATGGGGCAAAATAAGAGACCAATAGTTCATAGGATTACCATAAATATAAATTAGTGCAGTTAGGGCTCCAAGTATTGCGCCGTTAAAAAACAACACATATATTGTCCCAATTCCAAGGGTTATACCCATTACAAAAGCTTTTAAGCAAACTGTAATATTATTTACCATAATACGGCTGGACATTAAGGGGTAGTTCCACTCTCCGCCACCAGTAGTTCCGCTTTTAGCTACAGCGATTAAGTCCGGTGGAAGGAATATACTAGCATTATCAACACTTATAATAACTAATACCATACTTAATAGGGCTCCAATAGCAAAAAAACAGAAGGAACACAGTATATACCATCTATACTCTTTTAAAAGCTTTGGAAAGTCATAAGCGATGTATTTTAAAAGGTTGCTAGGAGAAATTCTTTTTACTGCATAAACGTGGCTATGGCATTTGCTAAGTAGTGCATTTAAATATGTTACTATACTGCTCTTAGGATAATGAGTTCTAGCATAAGCTAAATGATGGCTAATTTTCCTGAAAGCCTGTAGAAATTTTTTTACATCTGTAGATGATAATTTTTTTATACCTTTTTTATTAATTATGGTGGAGAATGCTTCAAGTTCTTTCCAAGTATCGGAATTTATATTTATAAATTGATCTTCTTTCAATATTTTCACCTCATGCTTATTTTACCAAATAAATTACAAATTGTGTAGATGTTTTTTAAGATACCTTAGAAATATGCAAAAGAATTGGAGGAGTACTGTGAAAAAAATTAAAATTACAACCCCTGAAAATATAGAAGTTGAATATACCCTAGCAGGACTAGGGTCAAGAACTGGTGCTGCACTTATTGATATGATGATTCAAGGCGTACTATTTTTAATACTAATCATTGCGCTGCTAATCATAGGATATTTTTCGCCAGGTTTCTTTGAAGAATATTATGGTTGGATTATTGGAGGAACATTACTTGTCATTGCACTAATAAGTTATGGTTATTTCATTTCTATGGAGCTAAGCATGAACGGTATGACGATAGGTAAAAAAGTTTTTAGAATTAGAACCATAAGAAACAATGGTCAACCTATTACAATAAAGCATTCTGCTTTAAGGAATTTGTTTAGAGTATTCCTTGATATTTTTGGTATAGGCATTGTATTAATATTTCTCACTAAAGAGCATAAACGTGTAGGGGACTTTGTTGCATCAACTATTGTAGTTGTAGAAGAAACCAAGTCTCCACCAATTACATTAGAAGGCCTCCAAAATATCAATGAACATTATAGATATTTAATGTCAGAGGAAGAATATGAAATCTTAAGGGAGTATGTTAAAAGGAAAAATAGTATGGAAGATTGCAGTTATCTCAAAGAACAACTAAAGAGGCATTTTAACAAGAAATTTGAAACTCAGGTGAATTTAGAGGAATGGGAAGCTTTTATTGATGAATTGTAAAACCTATATCTGGATAATCCATTATTGTAATCATGATGGTTAAAATATTATAATACAAAAAAATTTTAAATAATCTTAAATTTGTGTTAAAATATAAAAGGCGTAACAAACATTTAGTTAAAGGCGACTTTATAAAAACAAAAATTCAAGTTATACTATGCATACTAATTATAATATTATCGGATAAAAGGAGTGCTATAATGAAAACATTTGATGAATTAGTTAATGAGACTTTAGAAGTTGAAGATTTAGAAGAATTAGAATCAGCGGCAGATTTATTTCAGTTTGGTATTGAAAAAGGATATTATAATAAACGCCAAGCAGATCAATTTAACATAACCTATTGGAAAATAAAAAATAAGTGCTTAGCATATGACGTTGCCAAAGATATAAAAGGTAACAAATTAGATATAATTACTATGGTTGCTAGTGCCCCAAATGAAATAAAAGAGAATAGAAAAGAACTTATTAATTATGTGAATGGGCGTTTTAAAGCATTAAAAGGTAGAATAGATGGAATTAGATAGTATTTCTTCCTTATCATAATAATTAAGGGTGTATATTGCTGTAAGATAATACAGCAGTATACACCTGCTTTTTTTATTGGTACAAATCCCCTGCAAGCTTTTCTAATGCAGCCATATCTAGAATCGTAATAGAGTTTTTTTCTTTTTTTATTATTTTTTCGTCGCATAATTTATTTATAGTTCTAATTAAATGTCTATAGCTTGTTCCAAGCAAATCTGCAAGCTCAGTAAATTTATCAGTGGTTATTCCAACATCTAGGGTAGAAAGATTGCTGTTTTCTGGTGCAATAGCAAGTAGGTAACTTGACAATCTATTTTCTAGAGGGTAGAGGATATTTATTGAACTTGCAATGGATGAGCTAATAAATTTTTTGCCAAGGCTTGTACACATACACTTTAAAAAAGTTTTATCACAAACAGCGTATTTTCTTATATTATTCATAGAAATTCCAATACACAAACATTCTGTTATGGCTTCAATGTTTGAATTAGCCGTGTCATAATCAATAAATTCCACATCTCCAATTATAACCAATGGTTTATGTAACCGAAATAATAGAGATTTACCATTTTTAAGAACAGTATATATTTTTACTTTTCCTTGTACAAAAAAATAAAAATAATCTATGGGCTCATCAGTTTTGACGAGATGACTTCCTTTATCAAAACTATGGAGCTCCATATATTTATACATATCTATGCCAAAATAATCCGTTATATAATATTTTTCTATATAATTGTCTAATTCACTTTTGCTATATATACGTTTCGTAATGGTTACCCCCTTTTAGTATCTATGTATTATTATAATAGATTGTTTTGGTTTTGTATAAACAATTTTACTAGAAATATGACATGTGTCATATAGAACCAAGTTTTTTTATGTTAATCTTATAAAAGAGACATCTATTAAAGAATGGAGGAAGCTAAATGTATAAGGCATCTGCGGTATTTATAGGTATTTTAATTACTATAATGGTAACTTTTAATGGAATTTTGGTGAATTACACAGATTCCTATCAATCACTATTAATAATTCATATAGTGGGTCTTATTGCAGTAATTATTATTTTAATATTAAAAAAGCAGAAGTTAAGGTTAAACAAGAATATTCCAATTTACTTATTTAGTGGTGGGTTAATAGGAGTTTTGGTGGTATTTTTAAATAATTTATGCTTCAATGCCCTTGGTGCATCGTTAACATTATCCTTAGGAGTTTTTGGACAACTCATTTTAGCCAGCTTTATTGATCATTATGGGTTATTTGGTTTGGATATTTATAAGTTTAAGAAGAAAAAAATCGTGGGATTCTTTATAATATTTTTAGGGTTAGTTACAATGATATATTATAAATAGAGGAGGACAAATATGTTATATATAATTTCAGCGGCTTTGTGTGGCTCATTTATTATATTATCGATGATTATAAATTCACATTTAGCTAAAAAAATCGGAGTATTTCAGGGAACCTTGGTAAATTATTTAGTAGGACTATTTACTACTATACTATTAATTATTGTAGTACGCAATTTTGTAAATCTATCTCATAAAGGTTATACTGAAATACCGTTATGGGCTCTTTTAGGCGGATTAATAGGAGTAATTGTAGTTGCAAGTTCTAACATCGTAATTCCTAAAATTCCAACTATATATACTACTTTGCTTATATTTATAGGTCAAATTTTCACAGGAATACTTATTGATTATTTTAGAGAGGGATTTGTTTCAAAAGGAAAAATTATTGGTGGAATATTGATTCTAATAGGAATTATGTATAATTCTAATGTGGACAAGAAAGAATTAATTGTAAATGAATTTTTAACGTAAATTAAGGCTCAGCATCCAATGTTGAGCCTTAATAATTTATGACTATAAAATACGAGAGAAATACTCTTTTACTATTTCTACATTAATAGCGGGTAATGAATGAATAATTAATAATAATGGGAACCCTAAAAAATAACAAGATGCAATAGCAGTCAGCGCATTATAAACATTAAATTCACCTGGAACATTAAGTTGAACGCTCTTAAGGTTATCACAAAAATACAATGTGAAACATACTCCTTCATGCGAATACACAATATCTTTTGCCATAAAATCAGCAGTGTTATTAATACCATAGGTAACAATATCACAGGTAGCATTTTGAATTATTTCTTGTGATACTGGATCATCGGCATTAATAATACCAAATCTACACATTTTAAATAATTTTATATTTGCTTCTTTATAATTTTCTGTTTTACCATTCTCATCTAAATAATCTTGCGTTAAGTTAGTGAATATGCCTATATCAAAATCACACATATAGGTTCTGTGCTGTTCTAAGGCTATTGAAGTTACTTCAATAATAGCATCAGTAACATTGTTTTCTGCCATTTCAGCAAAGGATGATTGAAGTTCCATTGCGTCTGGAGTTGTAGGATTTAATTTGGCTGTTTTAAGTGTTGTATTCCCAATACTATTTTCAATAGTGCTAATAATTCCAACCTTGCGACCAATGGATTCTAATATTTTTGTTATAAAGAAGGTTACTGTTGTTTTTCCATTAGTTCCAGTAATTCCAATGAGATTGAATTTTTTAGAAGGTTCATCATAAAAGCGATTAGCTATAATAGCCATAGCAAGTTTTGTGTTTTCAACTTTTATTACGTTGATACCTATGGGTAAATTTTCAATATTATGTTCTATTAATAATGTAGTAGCGCCGGCTTCAATTGCTGCATGTGCATAACTATGCCTGTCAACATTTTTATTCTTAACACAAATGAACAATGAATTAGGTTTTAGCCTTCTTGAGTCCCATGAAATATTTTGTATATTAATTTCATCTGCGCCTTGAATAACCTCATAAGGAATTTCATTTAAGAGATCTTTTATTTTCATAGTTACCCTCCGTTTTAGCGATTTATGTCTATATATTTATTATAGTAGTAATTTTTGCTATGTTTATTGCTTAAAGTGCTTGAAACATTGCAAAAAGTGCTCTACTATTAAATAATCACCTAATAGATTGCTAGGAGGATATCATGAAATCTGAAAAGGAAGCACACAATTGTAAAAGAGGTTATTTAAATGAAGATTTTAAATTATTCCATTTAAAAGACCAAAGAAATATGGAGTTTGAGTTTCATTACCATGAATTCAATAAAATAATAATTTTTATATCAGGTAATGTTACTTATTTAATTGAAGGCAAATCTTATAAACTGAAACCTTGGGATATACTTCTTGTAAGTAGTAGTGAGGTACACAAACCATTAATAGATATTTCACAGCCTTATGAACGCATAGTTATTTGGGTGAATTCAAGATTTTTAGAGCAACATAACAGTAACGACTGTAATTTACTAGCAAGTTTTGAATTGGCTGTAAAGCAAAAGTTTAGCATGCTTAGACTTAGTAGTGAATTACTTATTAACATAAAATATATATTATCACAGCTTGAGGATGCCTGTAAAAGTAACGATTTTGGAAATCGGATTTTGAGAAACTCCTTGTTTTTACAACTTTTGGTTTACTTAACTAGATTGTATATGGGAATGGAAAGCAACAAAGAATTAAATGATATTGAATATGATGAGAATATAGGTACTATTTTAGATTATATAAATGAAAATATTAGTGAAGAATTATCTATTGATAATCTTGCCAGTAGGTTTTACATGAGCAAATATTATCTTATGCATAAATTTAAAAAACAAACGGGGTATACGGTGCATAATTATATACTTCAGAAAAGACTAATCATGTCCAATTCACTGATTAAGAGTGGTAAATCAATAACAGAAGTATGTGGTGAATGTGGATTTTACGATTATTCTACTTTTTTTAGAGCATTTAAAAAGATGTTCGGAGTATCTCCCAAAAATCATTACAAAGCAATAATTGAAATTGAAAAGTCATTAAAATAAACTGTAATTCGAGTAATTATGTTTCATGTGAGTATAATTTTAGATTTTCGATGTACTTCTTTATATACCCTCGTATCTTATAAATTTCTACTGCTGTAAGTAATGTTGGTGGCCCTAGGATACATAAAATATTAATAAAATTTGTTGTTTTAAATATAATAATGACCCCCTAAAATTATTTATGTTAATTATAGTATATGAAACTTAGAGAGAAGTGATATAAGCATACTGAAATAGTTTAATTATGTGGTAGGCATAAAAATAATGTATAATAGATTTAGATATAATATAGGATTTTAGAAGGAGAGATAAATTATGGATAACGAAATAAAAGAAATGTTAATACAAATGCAAAAGGATATTAAGGATATTGGTGAAAGATTAAAAAATGTGGAAACCAATCAAGTGAATGTTTCTAATGCTGAACATAAGAATTGGCATATGTTAGCAGATAAGTTAGGTCAATATGATTTAATACTGCATAAAATTTATGGGAAAAAGCATTCAGAGAAAGAAAGTTAGTAAGTCAAAAAAAGCAGGAAAAATTCTTCCTACTTTTTTTATATTCAAATTTAATTAAAAACTAAATGATGTAACGTATATTAATTGGTTAAGCTTCTCCTTCTATACACACTCATAATAATACCTACAGATGCCATATTAATAAGACCTAAAGATCCTCCATAGCTTATAAAAGGAAGTGCAATTCCAATAATAGGGAATAAATTTACATTCATTAATATATTTACTGAAAATTGAACTATAAATATACTAATTAGCCCACTAATAAGTAAGCTGCCATAATTATCTCTAACATATTTTGAAATATTCAAAATTCTATATATGAAAGAAATAATAAAAGTAATAATAATCGCAGCTCCTAGCCACCCAAAAGTGTGAACAATATAATTGAATATAAAGTCTGATTGCATCTCAGGTACTAATAATTTTTCATTTGCTGAAAATCCATTCCCCAAAATTCCAGATGTATGAATTATTTTATACATCTGTACACCTAAATATCCACTTCCTTCTGGATCAGAGAATGGGTCTAAAAAACTTAAAAGTCTTCTTGCTCTATATGGTGCCGTGAAAATATATAATATAAAACTAATAGCATTAAATGCAACAATATAAATTGCATATCTAATTTTCATCTTAGATTTAAGCGCTAAAACTATAAATGAAATAAAGTAAATTCCACAGTAAGCTAATCCTTGAACAGAAAGCATAAAATACATTGGAATAATTAAATATCCAAAAGCTTTAATTAAATTCATTCTTTTGTTCCAGTCATAGTTATTGAATATACCTGCAAGTGCAATTATAAATACATACAAGCTAATTGCCCTAATATCAGTTCTAAAAGAGCCAATTGAAATAAAAAGACGTCCATTTATAGGGTTACCTATAAATATATACAGGATAAATAACAAACACATTCCTGCAAAAATATGCAGCGAGTACTTTTCTAATTTTCTGTAATCAAAGAAATATAATAATACTAAGCCTATGGTGCCGATAGAAGCATATATTAGGCTGTGATTAAATAGATAATCATTCCGTCCATAGGAACTTCTATATTGCATAAGATACATCAAAGCAACACCCGTATTTAAAAGGATTATGGTTAAAATTAATGTAATCCAATCTGGGTTTCCCTTGTGGGCTATATTTAGCTGTTTACCTAGGGTTACACCATCTCCCATTCGTTCAACAGCTTTACTTACTGCTTCTTCATCTAATATTCCACTTTCAGCATATTCATCTATAATGTCCTCTATGTGTGATGATAGCTCCTGTTTTACTTCTTTATGAGCTGCTTTATATTTTACATAAGAACAGACATAATCTATATATTCACTAATCTTAGAATTATTTCCTACGCCCATAATACAGCCTCCAATAATATTTTATCAACTGTGGAACGGAAAGTTGTCCATTCTTCTTCTTTTTTCTTTAAAGATAATCGACCTGCCTCCATTATCCTGTAGTATTTTCTGGGGCGATTTCCACAGCCTTCATCCCAATATGCTTCTACAAGTCCCTTTGCCTCTAAGGTATGAAGAATTGGATAGAGTGTCCCTTCTTTTAATGTAAATATCCCATTTGATTTTTCTTCCATCTCTTTTATCATCTCATATCCATACATTGGTTTTTTATTAATTAACTTAAGTATAAGAATTACCGTACTTCCTTTTAAAAGTTCTTTGTTTATTGACATCTTATCTCCTCCTTTATAATGGTTATGGTATAATATTATTGATACTTAGTAAGCCGATACATAGTAAGTCGATACATAGTAACTATATGTATAATAATAACACTATAATATATTATGTCAATATATAGTGTAAATTAAATTTAGTGGTATGATTCCTTGGTTATGGGAGTATAAGATTATTGACTATATGTAATATATATTTGACACATGGTATCATTTATGTTACTATTTATTTAGAGGTGAATAATGTGAGTAAAAATCTAAAGTTTAAATCTGCAAGGGCCGGAAAAGACATGTCACAAAAGGAAGTTGCAGAAGCTGTTGGTGTGACTAGACAAACGATAAATGCAATTGAAAACGGTGGGTATAATCCGTCAATACAATTGTGTAGAGATATATGCAAAGTACTTGGTAAAACATTAGATCAGATTTTTGGGGAGGATGATAGCAATGTATAAAAATGACAAACTAGATGAAATGCAAGTTCAAAAGAGAAATAAAATCGGGAATAACTGTTTTATGGCAATGTTCTATCTGCTTTTTATAGATCTGGGACTTTATAATATTGGGATTGAATGGATAGCTTACCCTATGAATGTGCTTATAATTATAAATATATGTATGGGATATTATCTTATAAGGACAGTATGGGCAGGAGCATATTTAGGTGTGAATAGTAGAAATATAAATTCTAAGTATATAATAGGAGGGGTTATTTTATCTGTTTTTTTTCTAATTATAGGAGCGACCATAACCTTATCTTTCAAAGGGAAGGTACCGTTTTTTTCAAATTTTGGACCCGTAATTATAATAATTAGTATATTCATTTTAGTTCTTTTATCTATTATAGCTTTTGGTAATATATCTAGGCATAAAAGTGATAGCGGTGAGGAGTAAATATAGAGTGTTTTGTTTAACTTATGCTAAATATGGTAAAATATAAGATAATGGATTATATTGAGGTGATACAATGAAATATGCAGAAGCTAACAAAATAATAAATCAAAATAAATTTACACAGCAATGTATCTTAGTTAAAGGGAATTCTGCCAGTGGAAAGACAACTCTGGCAATTTCTAAATACAAGAACATGATAGAAGTTGAAAAAATTAAAAGCACAAGCATATTGTGTTTGTTCATGAATAAATATCAAAATATAACATGGACAAAAGATATGATTTTTAATACCAGTTCTGAGATTAGAAAAAGCTCCTACTATGGATTTATTAGAAAAGAGCTGTCACTTTATTGGCCATATGTAGTGGAGAAATGCGATGAAATAAAAACTAATGCATTAAAACCTGAATTTGCATCTTTTGATGCTACAAATTATGCAATGAAAGCATTAGTGGAACACTTTAGAACATCTAAAGGGTACTTTAGTGATATAACATCAACTTCTTCTAAAATAGCTTCAGATTTGATATCTAACATTAATAATGCGGCGCTATCATTAGTACCTTTTAATGAAATAGGAACTAGGCTATATAATTCATTAGAGGTAAAGGATTTTTTAGTGAAAGAAACTTATAATCAATTAGATGAAGTAACCGAGTATTACATATCAAAATTGTTAGGTAATGGTGTTGTAGATTATGGATTGTGTTTTTACCTTTATAATAATTATGTACTTAAGGACGCAAGATATTGTAGTATTAATAATATAAAATATCTTATTGTAGATGATATAGATGAGGCTTCACCAGCAGAACTAGAACTTATCTTAAAGATTATTAACAATGTAAATAAGGCATACTTATTTTATAACCCAAAGGGTGGATTTTGTAGTTATTATGGGGCTAATACTGATTATCTAAAGAAAAAATTAAATGTTGAATACCATGAACTTACGGTAGATAATCATTTTTGCTGCAATGATGAATTTATAAATTTTGCACAGATAATAGATAATAGGGCACATAACCACTATAAAGAAGAAGTGATAAATGGAAATTTAGAAGCTTATATAGATATGACATCACAACTAAGATCAGAAATGGTCCAGAAGATATTATTAAAAATTGAACAGCTATTAATTCAAGGTTTTAAGCCTGTGGATATAGCTGTAATTTGTCCGTTTAATGATTTTATTATGGCCTACGCGCTACAGAAAAAAGCAAAAATATTAGGTATATCAATTATAGAGACTACAAAAAAATATAGATTTATAGACAATGAATATTTACACCCATTAATAGTACTTGCGTTACTCTGTAATGATTATAAAAGTATAAAATTAACGGAAGAACATTATAAAAACTTTTTTTCTTTTATATTACAACTAGATCCAGTTAGAAGTTCATTATTATCTTCGTTAGTGACAAGCGGGCTTCCGGAGCTTAATAATGAAGTGATAGATAGAGTAGGAGCTACTTATGTAGATAAATATATTAAACTTAAAAAATGGATAGAAGATTATAAAATTCATTTTTCAGAGCACAAGGTGCCACTAGCTGAATTTTTCAGAAAAGCATTTTTAGAAGTGCTTATATTGCTGCCAAAAGTTAAAGAACATATAGAGGACTACATAAATTTATATGAGCGCTGCGAAGGGTTCGTAAATACACTAAATAAATTAGAATTTAAAGGAAGGTCTTCGGAAGAAAGATTTATAGAATTTATACTAAGAGAAGGGAGTGAATTTTATTCATCGAATGAAATCCAAGAGATGTTATTACAATATAATAGTATACTTTTAACATCACCCTATACTTATTTAACCTCTAATTTAAGTTCTAAGGTTCAAATATGGACAGATATTAACAGCAATATGTGGTGTTCAAGAAATATAAAGGAATTATCAAACTCCTATGTATTAAGAAGTAATTGGGATATTAATGATATCTATACTCATGAAAAAGAAAATACTAATATATACGGAATTTTAATTTCCGTTGTACACGGACTTTTAAGGAAATGTAAGAGTGAATTATATATATATGGTAGTGAATATTCTTTAAATGGATATCAACAAGAAAGTATATTTTCAGATATTCTTGTAGAAGTTTTAAGTGAGCGAGGTGAAGATGTTGAAGGAAATAATCTATAGGGATGATCAAAAGCCTATAATGGAATATCGTGGAGGAACTATGGCAGTACCCGCAGTTCCGGGAGCAGGAAAAACTTTTATAATATGTAATCTAGTATGTGAACTTATAAAAGGCAAAGTCCATAAACCTGGAAAAATACTTATAGTGACTTTTATGAATAGTGCAGTGAATAATTTTAAACATAGGATTTCTAGAGTGTTACAAAATAGTGGTATAACTGCAAGTAATGATTATGAGGTTATGACTATTCATAGTTTGGCTCTGAAAATTTTAAAAGATAGACCAGATGTAATGGGGGTTAATGAAGAATTTAAAATATTGGATGATGTAAATAAAAGTTTATACTTAAATAATTGTATTTCACAGTGGAGAAGGAAAGGAGGAGAGCGTGTATTTAAGGCTATGATATCAGATAAAGGCTTAAATAAATACGAAGTTAAACAAAATGATTGGTGGAATGATTTCTTCAAGACAGTGGATACAATTATTGGTGAACTTAAAATAAACGATATTTCTCCTGAAAAATTGAAAAGTGAGTTAAAATATTTAAATGAAAATAGTAGTTTAGTACATATAGCTGAAATTTATACATCCTACACTGAAATTCTAAAAAAAGAGGGATATATAGATTATAATGATTTGTTAATTCTTGCATATAAGCTTTTAAAAACAGATGATGTGCTTAGATTAAAATTACAAAAAAAATACACCTTTGTATTTGAAGATGAATGTCAAGACTCAAATTTAATTCAGGGAAAAATACTTAGTTTAATCACAGATAAAAGTGGTAATTTAGTTAGGGTAGGGGATGTTAATCAAAGCATAACAGGAACTTTCACAGCTTCAGATCCGAAATTTTTTACGGAGTTTAGTGATAATGCAAATGATGTGTTCCAAATGTTTATGGCAGGTCGTAGTACAAATAATATTATTAATTTAGCGAACGAATTAGTTGTGTTTACAAATAATCATCATGAAGAAGAAAAATGTAGAGGCGCATTAGTAAATCAGGAGATCAAAAGTCTCACAGAGGACACTAAAAATATAACATCTATTGCACATAATTATGGGATAAGCGCTATGGTTTGTAGCTCAAGTGAAGATGAAATGCAAAGGGCTATTAAGCTAGCACAAAAATTCAAAGAAAAACATCCAAGTAAAACCTGTGCAATATTAGTTCCATATAATAACCAGGTTAGAGAAATAGCGGATAAACTCAGAGCGTTAAATATTGTATGTGATGAACTATCAAATAAATCAGATAAAAGAATTAAAGTTACGAGTACTTTAGGTTATTTATTAGAGTTTATTTCAAGGCCACAAGATAGTGTTAGATTTAAAAATTTAATTCAAAACGTGTTTATAGAGGAGCAAAATGAAGAAAGTCAAAAGTTGCTTGATTTTATACAAACTTATGAAGTGGAAAAGCTTATGTATCCCGAAGGAAAAATAATTGATCCAAAAGATATTCCAGGAGAAATTTTAAATTCAAAGGTATATAAAGAATTTATAACATCCATGGAACAAATTAAAAGTATATTTGAATATCCACAAACACATTTAGATAAATTGATTTTGCATATTAGCGATGTTTTAAATTTCAGTCTTGAAAATAGAGCAATGGCAGAGGCAGTTGCAACATATAGTAGATTAAAGTCTAGCGATAATAGTGGATTTACATTAGGATACTTAGGGGAACAGCTGCTAGATGAAAAAAACAGTATTTTAAATTATATTTCAGGTATAATTTATGACTTAGAAGGGTATGAACCAACCCCTGATAGAATAACAGTAGCTACTTGTCATAAAGCTAAAGGACTGGAGTGGGATTGCGTATTAATATTAAATATCACAGCTTATCAATACCCATATATGGCAACGGATAAATTTAAAGACTATTATTATTTGAAAAACGAATTTAAAAACCCCACAGTGCTTTGCCGCGCTGAAATTGCAAAAATTCTAGGAAATAGTATTTGTGAAGATCCATTAATGGAAGCTAAAATACAAATTATAAATGAGAAGATAAGACTTTTATATGTAGGAATAACTAGAGCAAAAGAATACTTGATTTTAATGGCATCTAAATCTAATGAGGGGAAATGGAATGAAAATAAGCCGTCACATTATTTTTATGTTCTTCAAAGCTACATTAATAGCCAAAGGGGTGATGGTAAATGCTAGATATCAGAAAATTAAAGCACATCTACTATAGTCAAAATTTATTAAACACCTTTGATAAATGCCCCTTAAAATTTAAGATAAAGTATTTAGACAATGTTAGATGGAAAAAAGATTCAATAAATAATGAGGATTATTATGAAAATATGAACATGGGACTAGATTTTCACCTTATTTGTCAACGATACTTTTCAAATATACCTGTGAACATAAATAAAAGTAATAGTGAACTTATTAATTGGTATAATTCATTAAAAGAAAAATTTCTAATTTCAGATGAAAATATATATTTAACAGAGTATGAAATTAAAATGAGAAAAGATGATATTAGAATCCAAGCAAAATACGATTTAATAGTTATTAGACCAAATAACAAAATAGAAATATGGGACTGGAAAACTGAGAATAGGAAACTGGATTATAAAGAAGTATGTAAAAGAATGCAAGCTATTATTTATATGTATATATTAGGAGAAAGGTCTTTGGAAGTGTTTGATAAAGAGATACCTCTAGAAAATATAACTATGAATTTTTGGCAACCTCAGTTTGAAGAGGATATCATTACTATTAATTATACAGAGAGTATTCATAAAATTCACGAAGAAAAAATCATGGAACTAATATGCAGATTAGATAATTATGATTTTGGTTCTGATTTCAATAAAGAACTATATAGTAAGCATTGTAAGTATTGTGAATTTGCTGGAGTAAATCACGTATGTGATGCTTTTGTTTTAGGCTATGCTTAACTGTTAGCATTAATACTTTTTATAAACAGAAAATATAGTTTGAATATTAAAAAATCATATATAACAAAAACTTTAAATAAACTAAATGTGTAGGGGCATATTTCTTAAAAAAGGAGCGAATTATTTTGAAACAATGTAAATATAACTTGATACGAAAAATTTTATTTAGTATATGTATACCTATTGTTTTTATATGTGTTTTGTGGTCAGGAGATATACACTCCTTCGGTCAACTCCTTGTAGAAGTATATGGTTCAAAACATCCTGAAGATAAGTAAATGTCAAAGCATGTGAAAGCCCTATATTTTAAGCCTATTGCAACGTAAACCGTAGTATAATTATACTATATACTGATAATGGAATGAAAATAAACCATCTCATTATTTCAATGTTCTTCAAAATTACATTAATGCCCAAAGGGTCATGATAAATGCTAGACATTAGAAAATCAAATCACATAACAAAATAGAAATATGGGACTGGAAAACTTGAATATAAAGCTGTTACTATTATGTAACTAAACCTTCTCTGAATTGTAACTATTTATGTAAATAAACATGATATTATAGTTGTATAAACTAATCAGTTCTAATGGAGGAATAATTATGAAAAATAAAAAGCTTATCCTATTAACCATATTTTTAAGTTCGCTCATTATTGCAGGACCTATAACAAGTGCTCAAGGTATTACAAAACCAAAACTGCAAAACTATAAAATAGATTCACTTATATCAATACCTAAACTAAACCTAAGTAAAAATACTTATATTTCAGACTACAAATATGTTGATATAACTGGTGATAACGTAAAAGATAATGTGATTTTAACAGGCACAAAAGCAAAGAAAGCAGATATATATTTTGAGAATTTGAGTATAATAGTTCAAAATGGAAAAAGCAAAAAATTCATAAGGTCATCTTTAGGAAAATACAATGGAGGATATCAACCTACAGTATTTTTAGGCGATTTTAATGGAGATAAAGTGCCTGATATTTTTGTAAAAATGCCAACGGGTGGAAGTGGTGGATTTATAGACTATTCTATTATTAAGTTTAAGGAAAAAAAACTAAGTGTACTTTGGAATAGCCAAAATTATAACAGTGAAATAGATCTAACAGGTAAATTCGAAGATAATTTTATGGTGAATCTAAGTAGTAAGAAATTAAATAAAACTTTTGTAATTGATTTATCACCTAATAAGATTCAATATATTGACTCAAATATATATGATAAAGATGGGAAGATCAAACAAAGTATTGAACCGTGGATGGACGGATTTTCTGAAATAACCCCAATAGACACAGATAAAAATGGAACATATGAATTAATTGCATACCAACGCATAGTAGGAACATGCAATGCAGATACACTGGGGTATTTAAAATCTGAATGGAAATGGGACGGCAAAAATATAAAGCTAGATACTAATAAAGTAAGTTTAAAACATATTCATTAGATATAAGCAATTGCTATTTAAAGGTTATACAGATAAGCTCTTAATTTTTAAGAGCTTATTTTTTTTAATTATTAACATTTTACAGAAAATATTAATGGTCTTTAACTAGTAATATAAAACATTTAAATAAAGGATTGACAATTATATTGGAATTGAATACTATTTTATTAAACGATATATTATTTAATGATTAAAGAATAATAGTAAAATTAATTAATATTATGAATTATAATAAATGTAGTGAACTTTTTGATGAATTTATACGTTAAAGCATTGCTAGGGGTGATTGTTATTGGAAGAACTAGAGCTTATTAATAAAGCTAAGAATGGTAATAAAAGCGCACTAAATTCACTTTTAAAAGATAATTATAATATTTTAAAAGGCTACACAGTTAAAATGGTAGGAGACCCACACTTAGCACAGGATATTATTCAAGATGCCATGCTTAAAGCTGTGGTCAATATAAATAAATTTGAGCCTAGAGCAAAATTCTCTACTTGGCTCATAAAAATAGCTACTAATGTTTACAGAGATTATTTAAGAAAAAATAAGACATTTGAACTAATAGAAGAAACTGCTATTGATATAGGTAAACAATTAGAAGACACTGTAATATTAAATTTTGAATATCAAGAGGTAATGAAAATTATTTTAAAGTTACCTTATGAGAAAAGAGCTGTATTTATTTTAAAGCATTATTATGGTTATAAATATGAGGAAATATCTGAAATTTTAGGCTGTCCCATTGGAACAGTTCGGTCAAGGCTTCATAATGCAGTAAAATATATAATAAGTGAAACTTACAGAAAGGAGATTATATAAATGAAGGATTCTGAAAGAAACAAAAACTCCTTGATTGATGAATTTTACAATGAATCTCAGGAGGAAGCCTCCCAAAACACATTGAACTGTGAGGCTGACTTAGAATTTAAAAGTGTGCTAAATTCCACAGCTAAGAAAATGGATGTGTTAAATGAAGATATATTCGATTTTAATATAGACACCCTAAGCATAATAGAGCAAGGTGAGTGTATAAGAGAAAGCAAGAAGAATAAAAAAGAATTCATTCTATTTATATTATCCTCTGTTATAATTCTTTCTTTATGTTCCATAGCCATCATCAAAATTGGTCCTAAGCTACTTATTATTTCACAGATGTTTATTATTAGCATTGTTCCTTGGATAATAATACCTGTACTGGCAATTAAAAAAAGAGGAAGTGAAGTTTAATGGAGCTTTCAAAGAATGGATTAATGATACTCCTAATAATAGTTATTCCTATTTTATTAATTCAAGGTGCTTGGGTATTTTATGATGCAAGAAGACGAAAAGAAAAATATTATTGGCTTTGGGGAATTTTTGCACTTATAAATACACCAGGTAATCTACTTATTTATTTATTAGTAACACGAGTAATATTAAATAATAAAAGGAAAAAGTAGCTACTAAGAAATTAGTGGCTATTTTTTTGCTCTGTATTATTCACTAAGAAAGGAAAGGTGATTTCCTTAATATATATTTTTAAAATAAAATGAACTTTTTGATTTTAATTACGTTAAAGTCATGAAAATATAAAAAGGATATAGTAAGTTTGATACTATATTAAAAATTTGAAAGAGGTGATCACATGCAAGATACTTTAAAACTATTGATACCAATAATTATAATTCAGGCTATACTACTTTTATTTGCAGTAGCTGATTTGGTAAAACGTGATAAAGCAACTATTAGAGGTAAAAATAAATTTATATGGATTCCAGTTTTACTTATTTCTATAATTGGACCAATTATTTACTTAACATTAGGTAAAAGAGATTAAAAAAGGGAGAAAGAAAATGAGAATTATTAATTGCCAGGGAGTATCTAAAAATTATAAAGATAAAAAAGCATTAGATAATGTAACATTTAGTATAGGAGGCACCGGATGTGTTGGATTTTTAGGACCTAATGGTGCAGGTAAAACTACCGTCCTACGTATATTAGCAGGACTCGCTTCACCTACTTCTGGTAAAGTAGAGGTTATTGGGTACGAAGCACGTAAGGACATTAAGAAAATTAGAAAAGAATTAGGTTATTGTCCTCAGACACCGAAATTTTACAATTACATGACTGGTGAAGAATGGATGGAATGGGTTGGGTCTATGTTCAATTTGGACAAACAAACAATAAAGACGAGAAGTGAAGAGCTTTTAAAAACCTGTGGGGTATGGGAAGCGAGAAAACGAAAAATTGGTGAATATAGTGGTGGAATGAAACAACGTTTGGGGATAGCTCAAGCGCTTATTAACAATCCTAAATTGCTTATACTTGATGAACCAGTATCCGCATTAGACCCACAGGGGCGTTATGACGTGCTTAATATAATAGAAGACTTAAAAGATAAAATAACAATATTTATGTCTACACATATTATTGATGATATTTCTAGAGTTGCAGATAAAATTATAATAATTAATAAAGGAGCTGTAATATTATCAGGTTCTATGGATGAAATAGTTAAAAAATATGCTGAGAAAACCATAGAATTCACTATTGAGTCAGAAGATAAAAATGTAGTGAATTTACTAAAGAATAAAGCATGGGTGTCAAGAGTAGAAGTTGAAGGAAATAAATTTAAAATCAGTACAAATCATCTAGAAATGGCACGTATAGAATTTCTTAAATTAGTTGTAAATGAGCAATTGTGCTTAACTTCATACCAAGTTAGCGGTATGACATTGGAGAACATTTTCTTGAAGGTGGTGGGTATTAATGATAAAATTACCAATGTTAAATAAAGAAATAAAAGAGTTATGTAAAACTTATAAAATTATAATTATCCCTTTGGTTTTTATATTATTAGCCCTAATGCAACCTGTATCAATGAAGATGCTCCCAACTCTATTAAAAAATGCATCAAATTTACCAGAAGGTACTATAATTAAAATTGCGGCCCCTTCTGCTAATGATGTTTTGAGGTCATTACTAGGTCAGTTTGGGCAAATGGGTACCATTGTAATTATATTAATGTTAATGGGAACAATTGCAGGTGAACGTTCATTAGAAGTAACAGCAATGGTATTGGTAAAACCAATAGGACGTGCAAGATATTATTTTGCGAAATTCTTTTCATATTCTATACTTATTATTTGCAGTATGTATTTAGCTATTGGTTTTAGTGCCTATTACATTGAAGTTTTATTTGGTAAAGTAAGTTGGTCACATATAATCCTAGGTACTACAGTCTATTTACCTAATTTAATACTTATTATTGCAATTACTATGTTCTTTTCAAGTTTTCTTAAGAGTCAAATAGCTGTAGGTGGTGCAGCCTATGGTGTATATATTATTTTAAGTACTGTTCCACAATATATGGGCGGATCCTTGAAGTCTATATCAATAAATGAATTAGTATATAGTGCAAGTGATATATTAACAGGTGAAAACAACATTAATTTTTTTAAACCAGTATTAGGTGTAATGGCAATATCAATAATATTAGTATTAGCTGGATGGCTTATATTTGATGAACAAGAAATATAAAAAAACATAATATTAATCGCTATTACATAGCATATAAAATAGTATTATAAATATTGACATTAATGTAAAAATTAATTATAATACTCTTATATGATATATCAAAAACAGGGGGGTATATATTATGCCAGATAAGGGTAAAAGTAAAGGTACTTCAACTAAAGATAATGGTAAGAAAAAAGATAAAAAGAATCAAAAAAATAAGGGACCTAAAAAGTAAATAAATTCCTGAACTCACAGAGTTCAGGAATTTATTTACTTTAATTAATATTATAAAAATGAAAAACCAAGTGATGCAACAATAATAGATAGATGGTATAATTTATAAATAAAGTTATAACAATATATAAGTTTTTTTGGGGGGATCTTCATGACAACCAGTATGTTAAAAGTTATTGCAATTTTATTAATGTTAATTGACCACACGGGGGCAGTGATTTTCCCTGAGGTTACAATTTTAAGACTTATAGGAAGATTATCGTTTCCTATATTTGCCTATTTAATTGTTGTAGGGTATACTAAAACGAATTCTTTTTCAAAATATTTAACTAGACTTATGATATTTGCAGCTTTGTCCCAATTACCGTTTTCATTAGCTTTTGGCGAACAGTTTAATATACTTAACTTGTCAGATTTTTTAAGTTTTGTTGTAGGTGGTCCAAATCCACATTTGAATATTTTCTTTACTTTAGCACTTGGACTTCTAGCAATACGTATATGGGATAAAGAAGAATCAGAAATTGCTAGAGTAATAACTGTATTAGCATTAGCTATTACATCTAAAGTGTTACATACAGATTATAATATGTATGGGGTCGCAATGATTTTAGCGTTTTATATTTTTAAGGATAATAAAATTAAAACTGTTATATCTCAAACCCTTGTATATATATTATTTGATGCATCACAAATCTTAATTTATGTGTACAAATTTCCAGGTATAACGTTAGAATTAGCTTGGTTTGGGCAAGCTTTATCGTTACTGGCATTGGTTTTTATTTTTAAGTATAACAATGAGAAGGGTAAAAATTTAAAATACTTCTTTTATGCTTTTTATCCATTGCATTTACTTATATTAGGACTTATAAAAATATTTATGTAAAACAAATTGCGAAAAGGAGTATAGAGTTATGAACTGGATAATTAAAAAATTCAATGAACTAAGTAGTGATGAACTATATGAAATTTTAAAACTTAGAAGCGAAGTGTTTGTTGTAGAGCAAGAATGTATTTATGAAGATTGTGATGGCAAAGACAAAAAATCATATCATTTATTTGCAGAACAGAACGGCGAAATCCTTGTATACTTAAGAATTTTAGAAAAAGGTGTTACTTATAATGAGATTTCTATAGGAAGGGTCTTAGCTAACAAAAAATATCGTGGGAGAGGCTTTGCAAAACAAATGATGCTAAGAGCAATAGAATTTATCGAGCACTATTTAAATGAGAATGAAATTAGAATATCAGGACAGGAATATTTGCTGGATTTTTACAGCAGTTTTGGGTTTGTTAAAGTTTCAGAAGGTTATTTGGAAGATGGTATTCCACATATAGAAATGTTATATAAAAAGCTTTAAATATATACTCATTACAGGGGGCTATTTTTTATGGAAAAACTTATAAAAGAAAAACTAGACAGACTGATAGATTTATTTCAGGAGGTATCTAGCGGTTATAAATGGGAGGGATCTTTGACTAACCATTTTACTGCATTAACTTATACATTAAATAACAGAGACTTTGATAAAGAACAGATCCAAGATGTAAGGTCTTATATGAAGAAAACTACGGGGGTATTTTCTAACTATAGAGGGATTTCTAAGATTATCTTGTCAGCATTATTAGCAGGTAAATATGATAATCCAAAACAGGAATTTGATAAAATACTAAGTTATGATAAAAGGATGAAACAAGCAGGTTTTAAGAACAATATGTATTTACCAATAGCGAGTTATGCTCTTTTGGCTAGCTGTAATGAAGAAGCTGTTCCCACAAGAATAGATAAAGCGTTAGATATATATAGTGATATGAAAAAAAATCATTTCTGGTTAACGGGAGGAGATGATTACCCACTTTCTATACTTTTAGCAAATTCTGATGCTTCTGTTAATAGTATTATAGAGAATATGGAAGAATGTTATAACCTACTAACTGAAAATGGGTTCCATAAAAATAATGGGCTTCAATTTTTATCTCATATATTAGGATTTCGCAAAGAAGATAATAAAACTAAAGTTTTAAGGTGCAAGGAAATATTTGATAGGTTAAAAGATAATAGTATGAAGGTTTATTCTAGTGGGTATGGTGTAATTGGGTTCTTATCTATACTTGGAGAAGATGGGTATGAGGCAGTAGATCAAGTTATTGAAGTTGTAAAAGTTCTTAAGTCAACTAAAAAATATAAATGGTTAACGAAAGAAACCCATTTATATACGGCGGCTGCTTTGACTTGTGATGTATATATTGAGAATATGAAAAGTCAAAAGGATCTTATTCAAACAGCTATTGGAATTTCTATTGAATCTTTAATTGCGGCACAAACAGTGGCTATCATAGCAGCAGCTAGTAGCACAGTGGCTATATCATCTGCAGCTTCATCATCTTAATAATAAATTCAAAAGATATAACTCAAAAAAACCTATCTGTATACAGATAGGTTTTTTTGAATATTAAAGCATCTATACCTTTAGTTCTGATTAATGTTAGAAGGTAAATCATCTATTGTTTTTAGCACATAACCTTGGCTTTTCCACTGAGTAATTACATCGTCTAATATCTCTGCATTTGTTTTAGATACTGCATGTAGTAGCATAATTCCACCATTGTGAGTTCTTTGCAAAATTTTATTTTTTGCCATTTCATGAGAAGGTTGTTTATTAGTAAGCCAATCCATATAAGCAAAACTCCAAAATATAGTTTTATATCCATAGTTTTGAGTGTATTGTAAGGACAACTCACTATACTTACCCATTGGAGGTCTAAAATATTTAGATATTTTTTTCCCAGTAACATTTTCAAAGGCTACTTCTACATCGGATAATTCACTTCTGAATTTTGTTTCATCTTTTATAGATGCCATTGAAGGATGCCGGGCACTATGATTACATACCAGGTGGCCTTCAGCCACCATTCTTTTAATTAATTCTGGGTTAGAAGTTATATAGGGCTTTACTACGAAAAAGGCTGCTTTTACATTATGTTTCTTTAAAACATCTAAAATTGGAGCGGTATATCCTGCTTCGTAACCCTCATCAAAAGTTAGATATAATACTTTTTTTGATGTATCTCCTAAATAATAACACTTATATTTTGATATAAGTTCACGAGTTTCTTTTGGTCCTTCAGGTGGCTGGTTGTCATTACGGGGCTGAAAATACCAATTATATTCCTTAGTACTTAATGTATTAGTAGACTCAGTAGGAATAAATACATTTTTAAAAAAATCTAATAAAGTGGGTGCTTTTAGAATTTCATTGTTAGAGTTTTTGATGGAATTATTTCTTAACTCGCTGCTATAAACAACACTTGAAAAACAGTTGATGCTAAGTAGAGAGGAAATAATTAAACACAAAAGCTTTGATTTCACATTGATCACCTCGATTTAATCTATTTCTGAAATACAAGGTTATGTTCATACATTTAGTATAAGTATACTTTTAGTATACTTATACTTTTAGTATACTCATACTCTTAGTATGCTCAGTATTTATTTATAGATACGAAAAAATGAATAGATTAGATCTTGGTAATTTTTATGAAGACATTATAATGCTTTTTAAATAAAAATTTTACTATGGGCCTTATTGTACTGTATACTAATAGTATGTCTAAAGTAGAGGTGATTAAATGGAATTGTGTTTAGAGCAACAAAAATTAATACATAGCAAACCCTCAAGGTATAGTTTGATTAGAGGTATGCAAAATTCAGGCAAAACGACGGCAGCCATTTATAGAAGTCTTTATTTGAAAAATCACTATTGCTTATATAAAGATGATAAAATATTGATGTTAGCGTCAAAGAATGAAGATATAGATTATATTAAAAACATATATAACGTAGCAGAAGTGGAAACTAGATTAGAGTATTTAAGCTTATTTTCTAATAGTGAGAGAAACTTTCATGTGGTTACATTAGAAAGTATTTTACAAAAATATTTTTTGGAATATATAAATAAATATAAATTAGAATATAAATTAATTTCGGATAATGCTAAAAAAACTAGCATCATTGAAAGTTGTATACTTCAGATTAAAGATATTTATCCGAAGCTAAGGATACTTCGCACTGATTATGTTAGATTTTTTATTGAAGAAGTAAAGTGGATAAAAAGCTGTAATTACTTAGAAATAGATTTATATTTAGAGTCAACTAGAACAGGAAGAAAATGTGTTAAAGGTCAGGGCCCTCAAAGAATCAATAAAAATTCCACTTCTAGAAGAGCAATATTTGAAATTATGCTTAAGTATAATGCAAAACTTAGATCATTGAATTTAGTTGATAAAGAAGATATTAATTTATATGCTCTTCAAATGGCAAGGACCATTAAAGTGGACAAGTATTGCCATATTATAAGCCATAAAAGTAACAATTTAACTAAAATACAGATAGAATTTATTAAGGAATTATCTAATGAAAAACCTTATTCTAGCATTATGTTCCTTGTTGATTTGGATAAATCTCATAAGAGTAACTCATGGATGGTAAAAGGTAAAAGAGTTAATACTAAACCACTAGGAGAGAAATCAAAATCATATTTCTTTAAAAGTAAATATAAAACACAAGTTGTTAACTCATTTGAAAACTTTCAATTTTGTGATATAAGACATGGCAGAGCATATGAATTCATGAGGGATTATAGTAGGATCTCAGATATTTTAGTAAGCGATGGAAAAGAAGGATATGAATATCTAAATGAGGAATTATTAGAATTACCAGTATATAGCGATATAGCAGCAGGAGAACCTATACTCATCAATTCTGAAGTAGAAGGTAATTTTTACATTCCAAAGTATTGGTTAAAAGGAGTGAAAAATTCATTTATTTTAAAGGTTAAAGGAGATAGTATGATTGGAGCAAATATTAATCATGGAGATTATGTAATAATAAGACATGAGCACGCTGCAAATAATAATGATATTGTAGCGGTTGATATAGGTGGAAATGCAACTTTAAAGAGGCTTTTAATAAAAAAAGATAAAATATTACTTATGCCAGCAAATGAAAAATATAAGCCTATTGTAATAGATAGTGAAGATACATATATTATAGGTACAGCTGTAGGAATTATAAAACATAAAAATTAATTTAAAAGGGGACGCGTAAAGATGAAAATATTTTTTATTTCAGATATCCATGGTTCACTTTTCTTTTTAGAAAAGGCTTTAGAGCGTTATAAAGAAGAAGGAGCTAGTTACATAGTACTTTTAGGCGATGCACTATATCATGGACCAAGAAATCCATTACCAAAGGATTACAATCCGCAGGCGGTAGCTAGTATCTTAAATGAGTATAAAGATAAGATAATAGCTGTCAGAGGGAATTGTGATAGTGAGGTAGATCAAATGCTCATCGAATATCCAATGATGTCGGATTATTCCATAATATTATTTGATAACAGAAGATTATTTTTGACTCATGGGCACATTTATAATGAGGATAATATGCCGAGTTTAAGCGACAATGATGTACTAATACATGGGCACACACACCTTCCTGTAGCTGAAAAACACAATGGAATATATGTGCTAAATCCAGGATCTGTAACGCTACCTAAGGAGAATTACCCTAATTCATATGCAATACTTAAGGATGATTTATTTCAAATAAAAGATCTACAGGGTACTGTTATAAAAGAAATAGTATTATAAAAATAAATCCCCAAGGGTTATCTTAGGGATTGTTTAATTCTGAATTTCTTTTTTCTTTTCATTTAAATATAGTAAATACATAAGTGTAGAAGCTGTGATGCCAACGAAAAATACGAGGATCCATGCGGAATTTATTTCTCTATTTCTAATAAATAAACCCATGATAAAGGGACCAACTGCAAAACCTGTACCAGTAATTAATGGTAGGACTGCATTAAACCTACCTCTATGAGACATTGGTGTATGATTGGCAATATATACACCGGAATTAGTAGCAGATAGTATTTCGCCTATTGTCCATATTATTGTAGAGATAATAAAGACCAAATAGGTTTTTGCTAAAAATAACATTCCAAAACCTAAAGAGAAAAATAGACCTGCTAAGGTTATATTAAGTATAGGTCTAAGTTTTTTTGTTACAACTGTTATAATTGTTGTCATAGTAACTACTACTAGTCCATTGATTGCCATTAGAGAACCATAAAGTTTTGGACCGCGGCTACTAAAAAGCGTATCCATTTGCATAGGTATAATGAAACAATGTTGTGCATACATAAACGAATATATCATTGAAACCATGGCAAAAGCTACAAGATAAGGCCTTTTTAAAAGAACGCTAAACAAGCTACCGTCTTGAGCCTTTTCTGTTTCACTATAGAAATCAGTACTGACTTTATCACATGTGATTGCTTTATCTGGCAGGGTTTCTTCTACAAATACAGCAACTAGTACTAATGATAGTATAGTTGTAGCGGCATCTCCTAAAAATAAAATTTTCATGTGATTATTGTATAAAAAACCTGCAATTAATGGTCCAAGTGAAAAACCTATATTAATACCTAAGTATAAAAGCGAGTATGCTGCTTTTCTGTTTTTTGTTGTTGTTAAATCAGCCATCATGGCACTATTTGGTGGTTGTGCAGCACCTCCGAAGAAAGATGAAAGAATTAAAAGGTAAGGTACTATTAAAGACTTTCCAAGGAATGCACAAGGAATCAGACACATTGCAGCCAAACCTTGGGAAATAATAATCACTTTTTTTCTTCCGATATGGTCAGATAATTTTCCACCTATCAGTGCGCCAGGTATAGAAGAAACCGCAGCCATCATTAAAAATAAACCAACAGTTTCTATTCCAAGTCCTAAACTTTTTGTAAGAAATAATGTTAGAAACGGATGAACAAAACTTCCCATACTGTTAATAATCCGAGCAAAGAATATAACATAAATGCTTTTCGGCAAGCCGGAGTAAGGTTTTAGAATATTTGAATTTCTCATTGATTTCTCATGGGTTTCCTCCCTTCATAAGTCATAATGAATTTTTTAATTTTTGTTTATCTTTAGTTTACTAAAAATACTTATATAATTCCAGTTAATAATGATAAATTCACAAAAAAAAGATAGCCATTGGCTATCTTTTTTAAAATTAATATTTACTTTCTAAGAAAAAAACTGAATTTATCTTTTTGCGGCGTTAATATCGATATGCTTCGTTCATGAAGCAGTTTATCAAATTCTTGAATTTGTCCATCAACTATATTTGCGTAGTCAGTTTTACCATCTTCTACCCAATTCATAAATATATATGTATGTGAGGGGCTACCTGGTTCTTCTGGTAAATCTGTAGTGAAACAAATATCTCCTTTTTTGAGTTCATTGAGGTCAGTATTTTTTTTCCATCCCATAGAAGTTAATCTTTTCAACAAACCATTAACTGTAGAGGTATTGTTAGGGATATCATAGTTGTTAGCTCTTAAAATTTCAGATAAGAGATATACTGTAATGCCTGTTTGTTTTCCATTGTTTAATTTGACTGCGTTTTCTAGCACAGATATTCTATTTTTTTCTAATTCTAAATATTTATAAATATTGGATTCCTGTTCAACTGCATTAGTAGATGCGCTATCAGCAGTAGTTTTGTTTACTTCTCCACTTACCTCTTTATTCGTTTGTTTGTCAGCTACTACATCAGTTTTGGGTTTCATTAAAGAACTGTTCATGATTATAGAAAATAGTATTATAGATACTACAACTATACCAAGTGCTAAAACAATTACATTATTCTTAAATTCGTTTTTGTCTGCTAACAGGTGCATTTCTTTTATGTATTTCTCGCTTTCGTCAATATCTTTTAACTTAGATGTCCTACTGCTATATTCGGTTTTAGGATTGTTATTATCTGAAGCGTTGTTATTTGAATACATTTTATTTATAATTTCATTATTATCGTCTGTTATAACTTTTTTATTCTCATTTTTATTTTCACTCATAATTTCCTGCTCACAAATATAGGTACCATATTAATATTTTACCTATATATCTGCAGCACCCCCTTATCTTATTAAATCTATCACTACGTCAAGTTTAAGAATTGTTTGTATCACCTACTTTTACATATTATAAGTGTAACATATCACAGAGTATTTGAGTACTATTTGTAGGAGTTTAAATAAATTTAATATATTATGAGATATATTAAATTTATTTATATAGAATAAGGATTAATTATAAACCTTCGGGGTATTGTTTACCAGAACATTGTAGTATAATATATATAATACTTAATAAGTGGGGGAAGAATAATGACTATAAAAATTGTAACGGATAGCACCTCTTACATAAGTGAAGAGCTAAAGAAAAAATATGATATTTCTATAGTTTCATTAAGTGTTATTTTCGGAAATGAAGAGCTTAAAGAGATTAATATTGAAAACAAAACTTTTTATAAAAAACTAGATGAGAGTTTGAATACACCTACTTCATCACAACCTTCTTTAGATGAAATGTATAATGTACTAGAAGAGCAAGTAATGGATAATAAGCAAGTGGTTGGTGTTTTCCTTTCTTCAGATATGAGTGGGACTTATTCAAACGCATGCCTTGCAAAAAGTATGATTCTTGAGAAATACCCAATGGCATTAATTGAGATTATAGATTCTAGGTCCAATTGTATGCAACTAGGGTTTGCAGTATTAACAGCTGCCAAAGCAGCGCAAGATGGAAAATCAATACAAGAAGTAGTTACACTCGTAAAAGACAATATAAAAAGAAGTAGGTTTTTGTTTATCCCAGATACTCTAGAGTATCTAAAAAAAGGTGGAAGAATAGGTGGCGCTAGTGCACTGCTAGGTACTATTTTTCAAATTAAGCCCATTCTTACAGTTATAGATGGGAAAACAGAATTGTTCCAAAAAGTAAGAACTAAAAAACGTGCTATACAAACTATGATTAATAAATTTACTGAAGATATAGAAAAAAATGGACTAGGCGAAGTAATGATTCATCACATAAATGATGTGGAAGGAGCACTTACTTTTGCAAAAACAGTTGAAGTATATACAGGCAAAAAAATAGAAATAGCACCAATTGGACCTGTAATAGGAACTCACGTTGGGCCTGGAGCACTAGGCATTGTATATTATACAGAGAAGGATTTATAGAAAATAAAAGAACTTCAGAAGGAATTTATATCCCTTTTGAAGTTCTTTTGCTATTAAATGTATTCAATATAGTCAACGTTATAAGTAAATTGTGAACGTGGTAGTTAAATACTATGTTTATGTCGTTACTTATGTATGAAGTACCAATTTCATTTTCATGGAATAATTCATTTAATTTATTGCGGTTATTTTCATTAAAGTAGTAATCAGATGGCACATTTTCTTCAGTCAAAACGGTTAGTATAACCAAATGATTATAAGCGGTTTTTGAAGCTGCGATTACCTTATTAATTATAATTATATCTTGGTTTTTAGTGTTCTCACTTCTTATTTCACTTAAATATGAATCAAGTGCCTTTTCTAATAAGGATATTTGGACATTTAAGTTATAAAGATTAATATTTCCCCTGAAATTAAACACATCTTCGGATGTTTCAAAAATATTATTGACTAAAATATTTCCATCCACATGCAAGTTATCTAAAAATTTAGGATGGAATATAAGGAAATTGATAAGGACTGATATAAATATTCCTACAAAAGTTTCTATAACTCTACTGAGACTATAAATTAGAGGGGTTCCTTCTCTAAGATTTGTCATTATTGCTAAAAACACTACGCAACCAATTATAATAGAATTTTTTCTATTCAAAACGTTTAAAAAGTAAATTACTAGTACTATTCCTATACTTGTAAGGAATATATTATTAGGACTTATGAGTGCGAATAACAATCCGCAAATTGCACCTATAATAGTACCAATCATTCTGTTTTTACCTGTAGTAAAGGAATTGTGTACAGTACTTTGCATAGTTATAACTGCAGCAATACAGGCATAAAATGGAAATGGATGATGGAAAATTCTTAATAAAATTATGCATAAAAAAACTGAAGTTGCAGTTTTAATATTTCTCATTCCTATATTTTTCATATTGGTTACCTCCTGGATATTCAACGGTTGATATTAATTAAATTGAATTATAAATAATTTTATATACTTTTATATGATACCAAACTTGAATTAATTTGCAATAGTTAATTATATTTATACATTGACAATTTATAAAATTTGAATTAAACTAAATAGAAATTATAAATAAAAGAAAAATACACTTTTAAGTTAGTCCTGTGAGACTAGGAAGGAGTATAGATGATTATGGCAATTGTTTTTTTTGGCACAAATTTTGAAATTAATAATAAAACTGTAGGTATGTTTTCTATTTCGTTAATAAATGTGAAAGATATATTGTGATGGATAATAGAGAGATTATTTAATTAATCTCCCTATTATCCTTTGTTTTTTTAGAAAAAAATATACTTTTATTTGACGAAGGAGGGTTAATATGAAAGGTAAATTGATATTGGAAAATGGAATGATATTTGAAGGAAATATATTTGGGTATTTGGAGGAAAGTGTAGGTGAAGTGGTATTTAATACAGGAATGACTGGTTATGAAGAAATTTTAACGGATCCATCATATTATGGGCAAATAGTAACTATGACATACCCGCTCATCGGCAATTATGGAATTAATTTAGAGGATGTTGAATCAAAATCCCCTAAGGTGAGGGGCTTCATTGTTAGAGAAAAGTGTGATGATCCTAGCAATTTTAGATGTGAAATGGATCTTGAAGGATATTTTAAGCAAAATAAGATAATAGGATTAGAAGGCATTGATACAAGAGCATTAACAAAAATACTTAGAAAAAATGGGGCTATGAAAGGGATTATAGCTACAAAGGACCTATCTCAAAGTGAAATAGAGCAAAAGCTTTCAACTTTTAATAATAATGATGCAGTTATAAATGTTACTACAAAGGAGTGTTATACAATTAATGGTAGCGGACCTCATGTAGCTATTATGGATTTTGGGATAAAAGAAAATATATTGCGCTCGTTTAAACAAAGGAATTGTAAATTAACAATATTTCCTGCTAATGCTTCTGCGACAGATATATTAAAGGTTAATCCAGATTTAGTATTTCTATCAAATGGACCTGGAGACCCAGATGATTTAAAAGAAATAATTGAGGTGTTAAAAAAAATCATAGGTAAAAAGCCTATAGTGGGAATTTGCCTAGGACATCAACTTTTAGCCTTAGCTCTTGGTGGAAAAACCCAAAAACTTAAATTTGGACACAGGGGCTGCAATCATCCAGTTAAAGATATAGAAGAAAATAAGGTTTATATTACATCTCAAAACCACGGATATTATGTCAGCAAATTGCCTAATGATATGGAGGTTACTCATGTAAGTTTAAATGATGGAACCATAGAAGGAATGAGACATAAAAATTTGCCTATATTTTCTGTGCAGTTCCATCCAGAAGCTTGCCCAGGACCTAAGGATATAGATATAATTTTTGATAAGTTTCTTAAACTTATATAATAAAGGAGGGTTTATATGCCGTTAGATAAAAGTATTAAAAAAGTACTAGTTGTTGGATCAGGACCAATAATAATAGGGCAAGCTGCTGAATTCGATTACTCAGGAACACAAGCCTGTCAAGCATTAAGAGAGGAAGGTATAGAAGTTGTACTTGTAAATAGTAATCCAGCTACAATAATGACGGATAAAGAGATTGCTGGCATTGTTTACATAGAGCCATTAACTATAGAATTTTTAGAAAAAATTATTGACAAGGAAAGACCGGATAGTGTGCTTTGTGGTATGGGAGGCCAAACGGGGCTCAATTTAGCTGTTGAACTAGCTGATAATGATGTTTTAGATAAATATAATGTAAGAGTGATTGGAACATCTATAGAAGGAATAAAAAAAGGTGAAGACAGAGAAATTTTTAGAAGTCTTATGCAGGAGATTAATCAGCCAGTTGTAGAAAGTGCAATTGTTACAGATATAGAAGGAGCATTGTGTTTTGCAACTGAAATAGGCTATCCACTAGTAGTAAGACCGGCCTATACTCTAGGAGGAAGCGGAGGCGGAATCGCTGAAACTGAAGAAGAGTTAGTAGAAATCTTACAATTAGGATTACAATTAAGTTCTATCGGACAGGTTCTGTTGGAAAAGTCGATTAAAGGTTGGAAAGAGATAGAATATGAGGTTATGAGAGACGGTAATGGTAATTGTATTTGCGTATGTAATATGGAAAATATAGATCCTGTAGGAATACATACCGGAGATAGTATTGTTGTAGCACCAAGCCAAACTCTTTCGGATAAAGAGTACCAAATGCTTAGAAGTGCATCCATAGATATTATAAATAGTGTAGGAATAGAAGGTGGTTGCAATGTTCAACTAGCTCTTAATCCTAAAAGCTTTGAGTATGCAGTTATAGAAATTAATCCAAGAGTAAGTAGATCCTCTGCACTAGCTTCAAAGGCTACAGGATATCCTATTGCTAAAGTAGCAGCGAAAATAGCGCTAGGGTATGGACTAGATGAGATAGTGAATGCAGTGACTCAAAAAACCTATGCTTGTTTTGAGCCCTCACTAGATTATGTTGTAGTTAAAATTCCTAAGTGGCCTTTTGATAAATTTCAGGGAGCAAATAGAGTTTTAGGTACTAAGATGATGGCTACAGGGGAAATAATGTCAATTGGTAGTAATTTTGAAGCAGCGCTATTAAAAGGAATTCGTTCTTTAGAAATAGGAAAATTCTCATTACAATATGATGCGCTTTCACAAAAGAGTTTACAAGAATTAAAGAAAAGAGTAATGGCGCCCGATGATGAGAGAATATTTCATTTAGCTGAAATGCTTAGACGTAATTATATGATAGAAAAAATTTCGGAAATTACAGGTATAGATAAATTCTTTGTAAATAAAATCAAGTGGATAGTAGACGAAGAAGAAAAAATCAAGAGTTCTACCGTTGAAGATATGAATAGTGATTGGTTGCAATTATTAAAGAAAAAGGGATTTTCAGACAAAGGAATATCGGATTTATTAGGGGTTAGTCCAAATGTAATTTATGAACTTAGAAACATATGGAACATTAAACCTGTCTATAAGATGGTAGATACTTGCGCAGGAGAATTTGAAGCCATGTCCACATATTACTACTCAACTTATGATGAATATGATGAGGTTGAAGTAAGTAGTAGAAGGAAGGTTATGGTATTAGGTTCAGGTCCTATAAGGATAGGACAGGGAATTGAGTTTGATTATGCATCTGTTCACAGTGTAATTGCACTTAGAAAACTTGGAATTGAAACAATAATAGTAAACAATAACCCGGAAACAGTAAGTACAGACTTTAATATTTCAGATAAATTATATTTTGAGCCTTTAACAGAAGAAGAAGTTTTGAATATTATTGAAAAAGAAAACCCTGATGGAGTTATACTTCAATTTGGAGGTCAAACTGCCATTAATCTGGCTAAATTCTTAGAAAAAAAGAATATAACTATATATGGTACTAAGCCTGAGCAAATAGATGTAGCAGAAGATAGAGAGAAATTCGATGCACTTTTAGAGAAGTTAAATATAAATAGACCTAAGGGAAGAGCGGTTTGGGATTTAAAGGAAGGCTTAAAAGAGGCTGAAAATTTAGGATATCCAGTGATTGTTAGACCATCTTATGTATTGGGTGGACAGGGAATGGAAATAACTTATGGACAAAATGAGTTAAAGCATTATTTAAAGAATGCCTTTGAGAAGGATAAGAAAAACCCTGTCCTAATTGATAGATATCTATTAGGTAGAGAAATAGAAGTTGATGCTATTTGTGACGGAGAAGAAATATTAATACCTGGTATTATGGAGCATTTAGAGAGAGCAGGGGTTCATTCTGGAGATAGCATTACAATATATCCAAGTCAAAATATATCACAAAGTATAAAAGAAAAAATATTAGATTATACTAAGAGGGTTGCAATAGGACTCAAAGTAATAGGAATGATAAATATTCAGTTTATAGAATTTAAAGATGAATTATATATAATAGAGGTTAATCCAAGAGCTAGTCGTACAGTTCCGTATATTAGTAAGGTTAGTAAAGTACCAATTGTAGAGCTTGCAACAAGGGTTATGCTGGGAGAGAAATTAAAAAATCTTGGATATGATAGCGGGGTTTATTGCGAGCCAACACTTGTGTCAGTAAAGGTTCCAGTATTTTCGACTCAAAAACTTCCAGAGGTTGAGGTGTGTCTAGGACCAGAAATGAGATCCACAGGAGAGGTGCTTGGAATAGGAAGAAGCTTCGACGAGGCTCTATATAAAGGGCTTATAGCCTCTGGAATGAGGATCAAAAAAGAAAGTGGAGTTATCCTTACAACAATAAACCCGCAGGATAAAGAAGAGTTTTTATATATAGCAAAAGCGTTTAGTGAAATGAATTATAAATTTATAGCTACAACAGGCACGGCTAAGCTGCTAAAAGAGATTGGTATTGAAGCCCTTACAGTTATGAAAATTTCAGAAGGTAGCCCTAATATAATTGATGTAATAAAGGGTAGACAGGTTGATTTAGTAATAAATACCGCTACTAAAGGAAATAATTCAAAAACAGATGGTTTTAGAATAAGGAGAACAGCTATAGAAAGTAATATAGGTATTATTACTTCATTAGATACTGCAAAGGCAGTAGTGGAACTTTTAAGGAAAAATATTATAAGTGCAAATTTAGAAGTATTTAATATTGCAGATTAGCTAAAAGATAATTTAAAAAAAGACACGAAACAGGTGCGCTAACACTTGTCTCGTGTCTTTAACTTATACAATGCATAAATATAATAAGAATATGAATAAATATAATGAAAAAGTATTGCATTATAATAAGAAGTGATATATAATAAATAAAAACAAGCCAGTTAGTTCAACAGCAAAAGTTAAAAAGAACTAAATGGCAAATAATCAAGAAAAATAAAAACTATACATACCAATGTATAAATATACATTGATATGTTCCGTTATGAATGAAGGAGTGGTACAAATGAGAAAAATTATGTTTATTGAGATAAGAGTACCAAAACATTTTTTTATCCTGCAAAAATACCGGCAAATTAATGAATACTTAAATAAAGTACTTTAGAAAAGTCTTAAAATATAAAAGATATAAATTCGGAAGGGGATATAAAAATGAAAGAAAAAGTGGTTTTAGCATATTCAGGAGGACTCGATACATCTATAATAATAGCGTGGCTTAAGGAAAATTATGATATGGATGTTATAGCAGCTTGCATTAATGTTGGTCAAGAGGATAATATGGATGCAATTGAAAAAAAAGCTTTAAGTTCAGGAGCAGAAAAAATATATATTGAAGATTTAACAGCAGAATTTATCAAAGATTATGTATTTAAAGGTGTTAAAGCAAATGCTACATATGAGGGTAAATATTTGTTAGGTACAGCTTATGCAAGACCATTAATAGCTAAAAAACTTGTGGAAATAGCTCATAAAGAAGGGGCAAAATATATATGTCACGGATGCACTGGTAAAGGAAATGATCAAGTTAGATTTGAGGTTGGCATAGCAGCTATAGACCCTTCTATAAAAATCATAGCACCTTGGAGAATTTGGGATATAAAATCAAGAGAAGATGCTATAGATTATGCAAATGCTAGAGGCATTGAAACATCAGTAACCAAAGATAAAATATATTCAGTTGATCAAAATTTATGGCATGCAAGTCATGAAGGTGGAGATATTGAAGATTTTAAAAATGATCATAAAAGAGATATGTATCTTATGGTTACACCTCCAGAAAAAGCAAAAGATGAAGCTGCATATGTAGATATATATTTTGAAAAAGGAATTGCTAAAAAAGTTGACGGCGTTGAATTAGAGCCAATAGATATCGTTAAGATATTAAATGAAATTGGTGGAGAAAATGGAATAGGTATTGTAGATTTAGTAGAAAATAGACTTGTAGGAATGAAATCAAGAGGAATATATGAAACTCCAGGTGGTACAGTTCTTTATGCTGCTCATAAAGAACTTGAGGAAATAACCATAGATAAAGATACACTTCACTTTAAATATTCAATATCACAGAAATATGGAGAATTACTTTATGATGGACTTTGGTTTACTACTATGAGAGAAGCTCTTGATGCTTTTGTAGATAAGACTCAAGAAACTGTAACAGGTTCTGTAAAACTAATGCTATACAAAGGAAATATTATGGTAGCAAGTAAAGAATCACCTAATGCACTATATGATGAGAGTATATCTTCTTTTGGAGCAAGTGTACTATATGATCATAAGGATGCAGAAGGATTTATAAACTTATTTTCATTGCCAAGTAAAATTAAGGCTTATAAACATTTAAATAATTACTAAGGAATAATACAAAATATGTAGAAAGTTATGCAGGTGATATATATGAAGCTTTGGGGCGGAAGATTTGAAGGTAATGAAAGCAAACTTATGGAGGATTTTAATAGTTCTCTAAGTTTTGATAAAAGATTATATTATGAAGATATTATGGGAAGTATAGCTCATGTTAAAATGCTTGCAAAATGCAGCATTTTAACCCAGGAAGAGTGCTCCACTATAGTTAATGGTCTAAATTCTATTCTTTCTGATATTGAAGAAGGTAAACTTAAAATCGAAGGCGATTATGAAGATATTCATAGCTTTATGGAAATACAACTTACAACACTGGTGGGTGATGTAGGCAAAAAACTTCATACAGCAAGAAGTAGAAATGACCAAGTTGCAGTAGATATGAGATTATATTCAAAACATAAGGCTCTTGAGGTTATTGAAAATTTGGATATTGTTTTATGTACTATTAAAAAATTAGGGAATGACAATGTAGTTATAATGCCAGGCTATACTCATCTACAAAGAGCCCAACCTGTAACTTTCAAACAACATATTATGGCATATTATAATATGCTAGGGCGAGATGTGAAAAGAATTAAAAGTGCCATTGACATAATGGATGAAAATCCTCTTGGGTGTTGTGCTCTAGCAGGAACTACCTATGATACAGATAGAGCTTTTACAACAAGAGAACTAGGGTTTAAAAAACCTGTGGATAATTTTATGGATGGAGTAAGTGATAGAGATTATTTGCTTGAACTTTTATCTGCTTTTTCTATAATAATGATGCATCTTAGTAGACTTAGTGAGGAACTTGTTTTGTGGAGTAGCAAAGAATTTAATTTTATTGAAATTAGTGATGAATTTTCTACTGGTAGCAGCATAATGCCACAGAAAAGAAATCCAGACGCAGCAGAACTCGTAAGAGGAAAAACTGGGAGAGTATATGGAGATCTAATGAGTTTATTTACAACCATGAAAGGAATTCCACTGGCCTATAATAAAGATATGCAAGAAGATAAGGAACCTTTTTTTGATGGAGTAGATACAGTTTTAAAATGTATAAAAATTATGAATGGTATGCTTTGTTCACTAAAAATTAAAAAGGATAATATGTATAATGCAGTTAAAACAGGATTTTTAAATGCTACGGAAGCTGCCGATTATCTTGTGAATAAAGGCGCAGCATTTAGAGATGCTCATGGAGTTATAGGTTCTATTGTTATACACTGTGAGAAGCAGCACAAGGCTATTGAAGATTTAACTTTAGAAGAACTTAAGAGCTTTAGTGATTTATTCAAAGAAGATGTGTATCAATTTATAGATTACGAAAATACTTTAAGTAGAGGTATAAAAAAAGAAATGTAAGAACCACCCTTGGGTAAAATACCTCTTTAAAATAAAAACACGTAACAGGTACCCTCTATCTGTTACGTGTTTTTTTACTTAACTATTCATTCTATTTCTTTTAATAATAGGTTTTACTATTAAATAAGAAATAGAAATGATTGCAACAATGATTACACTTACAATTAATCCCAAACGTTGGTTTGGATTAATTGTCACTCCAATTAAAGCAAGGATTACAAGTAAGATGCCCAAATATGAACTATATGGTGCAAATAACATTTTAAATACTTTACTTTTGATATTTCCCTTGAGATTACCATGAAGAGGATAGTTCTTCCGGATTTTTATTTGTGAAGCTAAGATAATAATCCAATTTCCAATCAATAATACACCTGCTGCAGTGGTTAAATACTCGTAAATGGTAGATGGTAATACCAGAGATAATAAGATAGTTATAAGTAAACCACTTGTACCTAGGAGAAGTGCAATAACATTTACACCTTTTTTATTCTTTTTCATTACAATTTTCGGTGCCTCATGATCCTTTGCTAGAGATAGTAATACATTTGTTATAGCAAAAAGTGCCCCCACAAAAGTTGAAAATGCAGCGCTTATAATAACAATATTAAAAATAGTACTTATATAAGGAAAGTGAAATGCAGAAAGTGCAGTGATAAAAGGGCTTTTGCTCACGTGAATTTGCTGCCAATACACCATTTTTAAAATTATCACGAGTGAAGTAACATATAAAACAACTAACGCTAGATTTAGCGTATTAATAGCTTTAGGAATTGATTCTCTGTTCTTTAATTCTTTTGTAGCTGCGCCTACCACTGCTACTCCAGCAAAAGGAAACAGTGCAAAAATCATAGCAGACCATAGTCCTTTTATGCCGTTTGGAAACCAATTAAGTGTAGAAACGGAAATTACTGAACCTCCAGCCGCGTACCCCTTTGGTGATATATATCCAAGAATGAATAATACACCAAAAATAATAAACAAAACAAGCGTCGTAATTTTTACAATAGCGAAAAAGGATTCAATTTCTCCAAAATCTTTTACTCCAAGCATATTAATGCCTAATCCTAAAGATGAGTATATAAGAGAAAACACCCATATTGGAATATGCGGAAACCAATATGTTGTAAACACAGATAAAGCAGTTACTTCACTAGACATAATTAATACACCTGCAATCCAAAACATCCAACCACTAATAAAACCAATATTGTCTCCAAAAGCCTTTCTAGCATAATCTCTAAAAGATCCTGTTGCCGGGTCATTGATTTTCATTTCTGCTAATGCATTAAAGGTAATATATGCCATTAGCCCTGCGATTAAAAACGCAATTATTACAGATGGACCAGTTAATGTAATGGCTAAACTTGTACCTAAAAAGAAACCGGCTCCAATGATAGAACCTATTCCAATGAGACTTAGTTGCCACCAAGTTATTCCTGTCTCGCCCCCCTGAATAATTTCCTTTTTATTATGATGATCTACTATCTGCGAAACTATCTTTTCATCATTCAAATAAATTCTCCGTCCTTCCTTTGCTTTAATAACTATTAGTATTAAAATGTAAATATATCTATAATCTTACTAGCAGATAATATTTAGCATTGTTCCTAAAAAATAATCATTATTTTATAACAATTAATTTAGTATAACACAAATTCTTTTTGTACTCAAAATCAAGTCAGCAGTCAGGGAACATAAATTTAATATGCCCTTTTATGTATTTTATATTAAACATATAAATTTCCATTGTTACTTTTCTTTCCTATTATAATAATAGGCAAATATTCTAAAACGCATAATTTTTTTTAGTGTATTGAGAAAAAATAAAGGGATTTTGAAGGTGTATATAGAATATAAGTACTTATATAGATATAAATGGGTTTTAGAACACAATTGCGCTACCAATTAAAAAAGGAAACAGTATTTTATACTAATAATTAAGAGGAGGGTTTTTATGAAAAAATTATCAATTTTTATTACAGCTTTATTAATGTTGTGTTTTATTGTTAATCCAACTAATTCTGTCCAAGCAGTAGGTTTAGATAAAATCATAAAAAATGTTGAACAAACTAATAAACAAATTAATGAGGAAATAGAAAAGGCCGTTTATGATTCACAGAAAGTACTTAACAAGTATAATGTGGATTTAAAGATTTTAGAAGAAGGAAAAGATAATGTAACAAATAAAAATGATAAAAAAATTCAAGAACTAAAAGAAAAATATACAAAGGAAATAGATGAAATAATAAATAATTTACTAAAGGTAACTAATAAGATGTCAGCAAAAACTATTAAGGCTGCAGCAAAAGAGGGCGTAGCAGTATACTGTGAGTGGATAGAGGTTACAATTGGTGGTAGAACAATTTTAGTGGACCCTATAAGAATAACAAATGGATAAAAATGTAATCTGTTTAAACTATTCAATGTGATTTTCAAAGGGGGACAAAAATGGAAGGCTTTTACTTAGGAAAAAATGAAGATTGCTTAGAAAAAGTTACTCAGAAATCAGGTGAACTCAGATTAATAGGTAGAGGTGATAGCACTGAGATTATGATACAAAAAATTGGTTCACAAGAATTTTTTTGTATTGAACCTAGTGAGAAAAATGAAACCTTGGAATTTTTTTATATTTTAGAAGGCTCAATTCATTGTGAAAGTGACGGTGAAAATATTATTTTAAACAGTGGGGATTATTTTTATGCTCATGGTTTAAAACAAGCGGTATGTTTAAAGACTATTAGTGAAGTAACTTTATTATATCTATCTACGGAACCTTTTTTTAATTATTTAAGTAAAGGCATAAAAGAGTTGAGAAGCATGAATAAAAATGTTGAAGAAAAGGATTTATATACACATGGGCACGGTCTGAGAGTCCGAAATTATACAATGAAAATATCCAAACTATTAGGTTTATCTGGTAATAGATTTGAAAATATTATAATTGCCTCACTTTGTCACGATATTGGTAAAGTTTTTGTACCAATTGAAATATTAAATAAACCAGGAAAACTTACAAAAGAGGAATTTGATTTTATAAAGAAACATCCAACTGATGGAGCGAAAATGACACAGGGAACTTTCATGGAAAATTTAGATCAAATGATAGTACAACATCATGAGAGAATAGATGGTTCTGGGTATCCTAATGGACTTAAAGGTGATGAAATATTATTAGAAGCAAAGATAATAGCCCTTGCAGACAGTTTTGATGCTATGACATCAGACAGGAGTTATAGAAAAGCTATGGACAACCAAGTGGCATTTAACGAATTAAAAAGCTTAAGTGGAATACATTATGATAAAAAGGTTGTTGAAGCTTTTGAAAAAGTATTAAGAGAAGAAAATAAAATACAGTAATTTATGCGTATGTTGATTAAGAACATACGCATAAAAAATGTACATAGCGTTGCATAAAATTTATCTATTTAATAGTATGTCTTATTTATAAGTGTTGCTTCTGAGAATTTCATGCTTTCTATAATTTATTTTCCAATTTTTGAGGAACTCTTTGGCACAAATTTCTCCGGAATTATATAAACTCATAATCTTTTCGCTGCCAATATTAAAATCCGTAGTTTTAATATCAAGAGTATTTATCTTTACAGTACGCAAATAATCCATGTCTTTTATATGAATATCATCTTGTGCTTCTAGCATAGTCTCAATAATTGAGCTAGTAAAATTAAATATATTTGTAATCTTATGTTCTCTTATTTCTTTGTTACCTCCAAGTTTAAAACCAATGGTTGGCCAGCGAGGAATGCCTTTTACATCGAAAAGCCAAACCGGATAATTGCTTAAAACCCCTCCATCAACAATAAATGACTTTTTATTAGTGTTTTCATTATTTAATTTTACAGGTTGAAAAAAATAGGGAATAGATATGCTCATTCTTATTGCCAAACCCACTTCCAGATCATCAGGATTTATACCGTATTCAGCAATGTCTTCTGGAAGGATTAGCATCTTTCCATTACTGATATCCGTTGCTATAATATGCAGTTTGTATTTTCTTTTGTACTTATTGTCATTTAAAAGTATACCGTTTTCATTTGAATTTGTTAAATCTCCAAATGTTACTTTTCTTCCATTTGGAAGTTTAAGTTTACTTGCCAGAGCTTCATCAAGCCAGTTTTTTATATAATCACCTTTAAATACTCCTTTTTTAAAAAGTAAATTGTAAGAATTAGAGAATATAGGTATGTTAAAATGAGTTTTATCGGCAACTTTTGTATAATCTAGTTGCAGCATTAATGTTTTTATTTCTTCGGCTGAGTATCCTACTGCAACTAGTGAAGCCACAATTGAACCTGCGGAGGTTCCAGAAAGGTTTTTCCACTGGTATCCATTGATCTCAAATATTTTTAAGGCTCCTACTAGTCCAATACCTTTAATTCCGCCGCCTTCAAAAACTGCATCTGCAAATTTTCGCTTACTATACATATCCATATATACCACCCCTTTATGAGTAATATATGAAGAATGTTATTTACATGACATATATCAGCAAAAATTATTTTGTGTTACACTTTTTTATATAAAGAATATATTAGATTATAACAATTTTATAAAAGAGAATATAATGAAAAAGTTAGAAGATTACACACCTTCCGAATTAGCTACTTTAGCAACAGTAACGGGCGTTATAATTGCTTCTAAACTTAATATTAATGGACAAAATGTAATAGGCAATTTTATAGAAGGTGTGGGGCAGATTGTTTTAATTATTGCCGCTCAGGCTCAAAATCTTCAAGCTCAAGAGCAAAATCAAAATAGTGGGAATAGTAGCAGCAACGCTGCTGGAAAAAATGCTGATTTACAAAAACAAATAGATGAACTTAAGGAACAAATGAAAAAGTTTGAAAACAACTGTTAGACTTAATTGACTTAATTATCTATTTGACTTATAGCAAATAAAGTAATATAATGAATCTCGTAGTGATAATTTGGCTCCTTGGTCAAGAGGTTAAGACACCACCCTCTCACGGTGGAATCAGGGGTTCAATTCCCCTAGGAGTCACCAAATGTTGAAATAGCAAGCTTTACATTTATGTAAAGCTTGCTATTTTTTTTATGGGTTTTATTCAGATATATCCATCTCTAACCCAACCTCATGCAGAATAATAATAAAGAGTACTATACTTCTTAAGTCAGGTTTATACGATGAGTATTATGAAGATATGCAAACAGCATTTCCCCCCTTTATGAACCCTGAGGTATATGGGAGAAATATTCTTGAGAATTCATCCTTTATCGCAAGCTCAGTGAATCCAGATGAAGCAGTTCATGGTCGTGGTTATGTTGCAAGACTAAGTGGATCAACAGCTGAAATGCTAAGTATGTGTTTTATCATGATGGCTGGTCATAAGGTATTCACTTATGAACATAATGAATTGAAACTTACATTTAAACCAATACTGCCAGGGTGGTTCTTAATTGAAGCAAATGAAGTGCAATTTAGGTTTCTTTCAAAAGTAGACGTAACCTACCATAATTCTAAAAAAACAAACACCTATGGAGATGATGGCGCAAAAATTTATAAGATTATCCTTACCACTATAAAAGAAGAGGTTGTTGAAATAGAGGCGGTATTCATATGAAAGAATATTTGTGCCCGTAAATAAGGACAAGGTTGAGTTAATGAGAGTAACAATAGTAAATATTAAATCTGAGGATATGAAAATCACTCCTACTGTAGCAATCAGAAAAAAGTAAATATGGTAAGCTAGTATATTTTTTTAATGCAGAAGGTTTTTGGGTAGTAATTACACCAGAAAATAATTTTCTGGTAAATCTTATTGAAAATGCTCCTAATTATGCAGTAGGAATAAGTAAAAATCATAAATCTATCCAAACTATAAAAGAGACATATTTTCAAGCAAATGAAGCATTTATTGATATATATAAAAATATAGATGAACGGTTAGCAAATACGGATAATAATTCCACTAACTTAGCTTGAATTATACATACTTTTGTGAGCTTTTTAAAACATATACAGGAGAAACTTTTGTTAATTATTTAAAAAAATTAAGAGTTGAAAAAGCCATAGAATTATTACTTGATAATCCTAATCATAAGATTTATGAAGTTGCAAATATGGTAGGCTATAAGGATGCAAAGCAGTTTACAAAGACATTTCGAAAAATAACAGGTATATCACCAATAGAGTATAAAAATAAATACAGTCACTGAGGATTCACCGTTGATAATGGAAATATCTTTGATACTCTGGTCAATTTCAATTTTAAATGCTAGCTATTTATATATCTTAATACATAAATATATCAAAATTATTATTGACAGATAAACTTTCGATATGTTAATATAAGTTTATACCCGGCATGGGTATAAACGAGGGAACTAAAGGTTATGGACTTAAGTAATTAAGACATATCATATCTGACAATTATAAAAATAATTCTAAAATAGAGGAGGACACTATGAGTATTAAATATGAAGTAAAATCCGGAAAATCATTTGATGAGGCGGTTGAAAGCTTAAAAAAGAGTTTATCTGAAAATAAGTTTGGAGTGTTATTTGAACTTAACTTTAAGGATAAACTAAAAGAAAAAGGATTAGAGTTTGATAGTAATTTTAAGATTTTAGAAGTGTGTAATCCAGTTCAAGCTCAAGAGGTATTAAACAGAAATATTGAAATAGGATATTTTTTACCTTGTAAAATGGTAGTCTATGAAAAAGAAGGCTCTATTTATATTGGAATGATTAAACCTACGGAACTTATACAGATGATAGGTAGTGAAGAAATTATAGCTTTAGCGAAGGATATTGAGAATGTACTTAAGAAATCTATTGATGCTGCGGTATAAAAATTAAAACCTATCCTGTTAAGAAGTAAAACTATGAATTTATAAAAGGATATACTCTTGCAAAGAGGGTATATATATGTTATATTAAATAACAGAAAGTTACAAAGTGATTTCAACGACTCAAGAGTTCAATTTTTCTAAAAGTCACTATCTAATTTTTCGGTTTTATTGGGGTGTAGCCAAGCGGTAAGGCACTAGACTCTGACTCTGGTATGCGCAGGTTCGAATCCTTCCACCCCAGCCAAATGAATTTAATTATATATAAAACAATAGTATTTCTGTAGACAAAATAACCCCATCAAAAATTTATTTTTGATGGGGTTATTTTTATAAAATTTGTGCATTGCTTTTAGGGACTCTTGAGTGTGCTTTTCAATTGCATTTTTGCATGGTAATAATTATAATATATATGGTGTGAAAAATTCTGTGGGGTGAAACTTTTGATTGATATTAACGAAAAAAATATACTAGAATACACGAATAAAGATTCTTATAAATTTGGAACTGAGGACTATTTAAGTAATAAGGTTTTAGATATTAATATAGAAATAAAAGAACAAGACAATTATAAGGAAACTAACATAACTTCAAATGTAGAATCTTCAAATTCAACTCTTAATAAAGTCGAAATAAGTTTTAATAATATTAGTTCTTTTATAAGTTATAAGTGCGAATGTAATGATTCATATGGTTATTTTGGCGGGAAATCTATGTGCAAACATATAGTGGCTACATGTTTAAAATATTCTAATGAAAAAGAACAAATTATTAAGAAACAGAAAATGGCTAAAACAAATAACTTAATCAAACAAATAACTAAAAATATAAGTACCATTAAAATAGCAAAACAATATTTAGATATAGAAGTAAAGTATTATCATGATTCTAATAATGATAATAGAAAAGCTTGTGTGGAACTTAAGATTGGTGAGGATAAGCTTTATGTAGTTAAAAATATAAAACAATTTTTCGCTTGCTATAATAATGGTTTAGAAATTATAGAATTCGGTAAAAAATTTACGTATAATCCATATCTTCACTTATTTAAAAAAGAAGATTTAAATATAATAGAGCTTTTCAAAGAAGCCAGTGAACTAGAGGCTGTGGCGGAAGCCTCAGAAGTATATGTTCGCCGTTCTGTAAAGTTCCTATCTGGGAAAAAGGCATATTTTACAGAGAGTATGGTTAAAAGATTATTTAAATGTTTAAGCAATAGACCTATAACAGCGGTAATAAAAGACCAAGTATTTACTAATGTTCTTATATCACATGAGGCTATGCCCCTAGAATTTGAAATCAATAGAGAAAGTAATAAATTTTTACTGAGACAAAAGGATCAGATGCCAACTATACTTTGCAATGATGGTGAATTCTTTTTTTATGAAGGAAAAATATATGAGCCGCCAAGTTGGCAAAGGTATTTATATTTACCTTTTTATAATAGATTTAAAGAGGATGATAACAATTTTATAGAATTTTATGAAGAAGAGAAAGATGATGTAGCATCGTTCCTTCTTCCAACTCTAAAAAAAATAAGTAATAGTGTTACCATTGACACATCTGTAGAAAGTGAATTTTATATAGAAACACTTAAGCCAATGGTTTTCTTTGAAAAAATTGCTGAGAATATAGAGGTGATAATAACTTTTAAGTATGGAGATACAGAGATAAATCCTTTTAATAGTAAAGAAAATAGTGCACAAGAGGGAAGGGTACTGATAAGAGATATAGATAAGGAAATGGAGATCATAAACTTATTTCACCAGTTTGGTTTTGTTAATACATATAAGGGGTTTGAAGTTACAGATGAATCAGTGCTCTTAGAGTTTTTAGTTTCAGGATTAGAAAAACTTAGAACCGTAGCCCAGGTATATTATTCTGAGGAATTCAAGAAAATTAAGATTCATGGCAACTCTTCATGTAAGTCAAACATAAAACTTAATAAAGAAAATCTTTTAGAATTTAGCTTTAGCATTGAGGGAGTTGATAAAACAGAACTTAGGGAGGTTTTTTCGGCTTTAAAAGAAAAAAGAAAATATTATAAACTCAAAAATGATAGCTTTGTATTATTGGATTCAAATAATCTATTAAAGGTTGCTCAAATGATAGAATATCTAAATATAAAGGATAGCGATTTTTTAAAAGATAAAATTATACTTTCCAAATATAATGCTATTTATATTGAAGAAAAATTAAAACATGAACAGATGGACTTTGTGGACAAAAACAAAAAATTTAAAGAGTTAATATATGCTGTTAAGGATATTAAAGAAATTAAAACCCAAGTACCTAAAAGTCTAGATATTATAATGAGGCCCTATCAAAAGGCAGGTTTTAAGTGGTTGAAAACTCTTGCCAGCTGTGGGTTTGGAGGGATACTTGCAGATGAAATGGGATTGGGTAAAACACTTGAGGCTATAGCCTTCATTCAGTCTGAAGTGGAAGGAAATGAAACTAAACAACCATCACTAGTGGTCTGTCCTACATCACTTGTATATAATTGGAAGGACGAAATAGAAAAATTTGCACCATCCTTAAATTGCATAGTAGTCTCAGGGAATAAAAGCCAGAGAGAAGATCAAAAACAAAACATTAATAATTACGATTTAGTTATAACTTCCTATGCACTTATAAGGCGGGATCTTGAAGACTACGAAAAAGTTAAATTTAGATATTGTTTTCTAGATGAGGCGCAGCAAATTAAGAATTTCAACTCATTAAATGCACACTCTGTGAAAAGTATAAATGCCTTAGGTAAATTTGCCCTTACAGGTACCCCTATTGAAAATTCTCTAACAGAGCTTTGGTCAATTTTCGATTTTATAATGCCAGGGTATCTTTTGAATCACAGTGCTTTCACAAAAAAATATGAAGTGCCAATTGTGAAAGATGGAAGTCACGAGGCGCTTCAAGAACTTAATAATCATGTAAAACCATTTATATTAAGAAGGACCAAAGCAGAGGTTGCGAAAGAGTTACCATCTAAAATAGAACATAGAATATCAGTAGAAATGACCGAAGGGCAGAAGAAGGTATATTTAGCCTATTTACAGGAGGCAAAAGGAGAACTAGAAGAAAATATAAAAAGCAAAGGTTTCAATAAAAGTAAGTTTAAAGTACTGTCAATCTTAACAAGGCTAAGACAGATATGTTGTGACCCGTCTACCTTCATAGAAAATTATAATGGAGGTAGTGGCAAACTAGAAGCACTGGATGAAATTTTAGAAAATAGTTTAGAGGAGGGTCATAGAATATTAATATTTTCTCAATTTACTAGAGTGTTAAAAAATATTTCTAAGAGGTTAGAAGACAAAGAGATAAAGTATATGTACCTAGATGGAGCTACTAAATCAGAAAAAAGAATCGAAATGGTTAAAACCTTTAATGAAGGTGATACACAGGTATTTTTAATTTCTCTAAAAGCAGGAGGTATGGGTATAAACCTTACAGGCGCAGATATGGTAATACACTTTGATCCTTGGTGGAATCCTGCAGTGGAAGCTCAAGCTACAGATAGAGCTCATAGAATAGGTCAAAAGAAAACAGTAGAAGTGATAAAATTAATAGCAAGAGGAACTATAGAAGAAAAAATATTTAAGTTGCAACAAAAGAAAAAAGCGATTATTGATAGTGTAATTAATGATGAAACAGGAGCAGAATTATTTCTTTCCCAAATGAGTTTAAATGAAATTGAAGAATTATTCATTTAACATAATTCTTCAAAACTTTACGGTTTCTCCGATTTCAGTAATTTTTATGCTACCATCATTTATTCTTTCTAAAGTATCACAAGTAACCTCATCATCATCTTGCGCTAAAATATAAGTTTTATAATGAATTGGAATCATGAATGTAGATTTTGTCATTTTAAACATTTTAAAACTTTGCTGTGGAGAACAATGCATTTCTTGAAACTCATCAGGTTTATAGCAACCTACGGGCATGATAGCAACATCCGCCATTAAATCTTTATATACATCGGTATAGGCAGTATCGCCAGCAAAAAAGATTTTTTTTGAGTTGTTTTGTATTAAATAGGAATTGCTATCAGCTTTAACGCCCCATGGGTATCTTCTACCATCATGGTTCGCTTTTAAAGCTTTTATTTCTACGTGATTATCTTTATAAGTTTCATCATTGGTTAGAAGGAATATATTTTTAAAGCCTAAAATTTTTAGTGATATGTTTAAATTTTTAGGTGCAATAACTATAGCAGTTTTATTTATCTTCCTTAAAGTGGTGTAATTCATATGATCCATATGTCCATGAGATAGCAGTATATAATCAATATTAATGGAAGCCAAGTTTAAAGAGGGTTTAATTAGTCTTTTTAATTGACCAAGATTTATACTAGTTACAGGGTCAGTTACGATAATTTTTCCGTTTAAATTAATCACTACAGTTGCATGTCCAACCCAGTGAATAGAATTTGTTACTACAGGCTCGTGTAATGGAGTAAGCATAGGTCTAAAGTAATACTTAAAGTTTCTACGATGCAATTTATACATATATTCAATTATTTTAGTAGTTTTATTAAAACTCATTTCATACCTCTTAGTTTTCAATATATTTGTTAAAGTGTGTTTAAAAATATTATTCTATATAAATTATATCATAAGAGGCAAAAATTTATACTATGTAAAATTATTATTACATCTGTTACCAAAACACAACGATTATAATTGAATTATAGAGAAATATGACGTATACTGTAAAATGTACTTAGGAATGTTTATGCGAGGTTGAAAAGAATGTAACTTTATGTAAACGAAATAAAAATCCGAATGGAGGACTTTTACATGATTCGCTTATTAAAATCATTCACGTTTGACCTATTAAAATTAACACCGGTATTTGTAATGGCCGGGCTCATGATATCTGGAATGGATGTATTGATTGCAGCACCAATTGCAACTATTTACGCAGCTATAATAGCATCGTTAACATGTAAATTTAAGTTTAATGATATTGTTAATTCTGCCGTGGATAACGTAAAAGAAATGCAGTTGGTTTTCTTTATTTTAATGGCAGCTTATGCAATGGCAGAAGCATTTATGGCCACAGGAGTAGGCGCATCAATAATTAATATTTCATTAACTCTTGGAGTAACTGCTAGAACGGTAGCTGTTACAGGATTTTTAGTGACGTCAATATTATCAATTGCAACAGGTACTTCATGGGGGACTTTTGCAGCTTGTGCTCCAATTTTCCTATGGCTTAACCATATACTAGGAGGGAATGTATTACTTACTACAGCAGCAATTGCTGGTGGAGCTTGTTTTGGAGACAATATAGGACTTATTTCTGATACAACAGTAGTAAGTTCAGGTATTCAAAAGGTTGAAGTTATTCACAGAATTAGGCATCAAGGGGTATGGTCACTTATGTGTCTAGTAATAACTGCTATTATCTTCTATTTCGTAAGCATTGGAATGGGACTACCAAATATAGCTGGTAATGCAGGGGAAGCAATAAATCAAATTCCAAAAGATGTATGGGCATCACTTGAAAAAGCCAGACCATCTGCGGTTGAACTTTTAAATCAAGTAAAAACTGGGGTTCCTGTTTATATGATAATTCCATTATTAATTGTACTTGTAGTAGCAATTAAAGGTCTTCCAACTATTGCATGTTTAGGAATTGGAATAATAGCTTCTTTAATTCTTGGTCTGGTATCAGGAACAATAGAATCTGTAACTGAATTTTTAGGATTAATGAAGACCGGATTTTCAGACGCAGGTTCCTGGGTTATTGTTATGATGATGTGGGTTGGTGCCTTTGGAGGTATAATGGGTAAAATGCATGCATTTGCTCCAATATCAAGATTCATTGCGTATATTTCAAAAAATGTACGACAACTTATGTTTTGTAATGGAGTATTGTGCATTTTAGGAAATGCCGCATTGGCAGACGAAATGGCACAAATTGTAACAGTAGGACCAATAATTAAAGATTTACTTGAAGATAACGTAGAAGCTAGCGAAGAAGATATGTACACATTACGCTTAAGAAATGCTACTTTTGGAGATGCACTTGGTGTTTTCGGGTCGCAGCTTATTCCGTGGCACGTATATATAGGTTTCTACGTGGGGATAGCATCAGCTGTTTATCCACTTCACAACTTTGTACCTATTGATATAATAAAATATAACTTTATGGCTATGGTAGCAGTAGGCTCATTGTTAATACTTACCCTAACAGGATTAGATAGATTTGTACCATTATTTAGATTACCAAGTGAACCTAAGGTAAGATTAAAGAAAAATTTGTAGATATGTAAAAACCCTGAGGAGCGTTAATAGATTTTGAGGAAAAGAAAATATAGCATCCTCAGGTAATTTCAAGGTTAAATTAATCCATAGTCAAAAATTTATCTATAACCATACTTAAATCTTCTTGAATATCTTCTTCAGAAAACTTATTTTCATCTGTGTTATGTCCCCATGTAACGTTTATTGACAAATTTCCGTAATTCTTGTCGCTTACATAATTAAATTCATAAACTATTTTTTCATCTTCTGGTATTAAAACACGTGTCCCTTCAATTTTAAGTTTATCCTTAAATAATTTTATAACTTCGTCTTTTAAAAAAAAATAAAATTCTTCTTTACTACCAACATATTTTTCTCTGGAAATCATGTATAAGCCTCCTTTTACTATAATAATATTCAGATTCAACTATAAGGGTGCTAGTAATTATATATATTTTATGAAAAATTTCATATTTTTATAAAATATTTACGTATATATATATATATAGCATAAATTAAGGGGGGATATATTGTGAAAGTAAAAATTAAAAGTATATTACCATTACTAATAGCAATAGCAATTGTTAGTATGGCTGCTGTGGGGTGCAGCAAAAAATCTAATTCTACTTCAAATTACGTATCTAAATCTCAAACGGCGGTTTCTGAAGATAAAAGTGGTTTAAGTGATAACTCTGCCACTAATGATGTGAAAAATGATAATAAGAAAGAAAATCCTTCTAAGCAGACTACAGTTGATCCACTAAATGGTCAGGGTAAGATAATAAGAAACGGCTCTATACAGATGGAAACATTAAGCTTTGATGAAACCGTAAAACAAATTTTAAGTAAGACTAGTAGTATAGGAGCATATGTGCAAAGTTCAAATGTTTCAGGTAAAAGCATTGAATCAAAATCATCTGAAGAAAATAGAAGAGGTGAATTTATACTAAGAATTCCTAAAGTCAAATTTGATAATTTCATACTAAATATTGGTAATTGGGGAAGCATTACAGATCAACAAATTTCAACTGAAGATATAACTTCTGTATATTTTGATACACAGGCACATTTAAAATCATTAACTATTCAAGAGGAAAGACTTATAGAACTTCTAAAAAAAACTGGTGAACTTAAAGATATAATAGCATTAGAAAATGAATTAAATAGAGTTCGCTATGAAATTGAAAATTTAACCGGTAGTCTTAAAAAATGGGATAACTTAATAGATTTTTGCACACTAAACATACAAATTTCTGAAGTCCATACAATTAAGGAAAATCCTGTTTCTCTTGGAGATAAAATTGCAAATGGATTTGTTAATTCAGTGAATTCGTTAATTGATTTTGGTAAAGGATTTATTGTTATTATATCTATATGCATACCTTATTTAGTTATATTGTCTATTGTACTTTTAATAATTAGATTTATATATAAACTCAGAAAAAGAAACTGAATACATGAGATCTAGTAAAAACAACAATATAAAAAAAGTAGAAGCATATGGTTATGCTTCTACTTTTTTTATTTACGAAGTTAGAAAATATACAGATAACATTAAAGATTATAAAGAATATGTCGAAATATATAATAACATTAAAAATGAAGCGGGGGTTATATTGTGAAGAAAAACTTATTCAGCAAAAAAGTTATAAAGGAAAGAAAACCAAAAGGTAAAAAATTAAGTTTCCAGTTAATATCATTGCTTATAGTGGCATCATTTCTACCTATATTATTAGTTTCTTTGGGTACATATTACAGTTTATCGAAGAATTTAAAAAGCGAATTTGATAGCAGTGCAAATCAAACTACTTCAAGAGTGAATGAGGCTATAGACTCATTATATAAATCAAATTCTGAATCTACAGAAATGTTATCTAACGATCCAAACGCAGTGATGATTAATGCAAATCCTGATTCTGCACAATGGCTAATGAAAAGCTTTGAGGGATTCATAAAAACTCATCCAGATACTTTAAACATATATCTTGGGACTACAGATAAGCAGATGTACCTTGCACCAAAGACTGACTTACCTGAAGATTATGATCCAACTTCAAGAGGTTGGTATAAGGATGCAATTACTAATGAAGGCAAAATAATTTCTACAAATCCATATATAGATGCTGCTAAACCTGAACTTAAAAAATATGTAATTACTTTTGCAAAATCAGTTAAAGATAACGAAGGAAACATTGTAGGCGCAATCGGAATAGATGTAGACTTAGAACTAATCTCTAATATGGTTCAGAATATTAAATTAGGTGAAAACGGCTATTCAGCTGTAATAGACAGCACAGGAACAATTATAGCTCACAGTGACAAAGAATTGTTAGGACAAACCACAAAAGAACAGCCTTGGATAAAAAACATTATGGATTCTAAAGAAAATAAACTTACGTTAAACATAAATGAAAAAAAATATTTAGTTTATAAGAAATTAGATGAAAAAACTAATTTAACTGCAGTAGGTTTTATTCCATTATCAGAACAAACATCAAAGATTATAACAGGATTAACAATACCCTTTATAGTTTTAGTATTATCACTTATATTTATGATTGTAGTAGGAACCATATTTTCGTCTAAAATAACAAAGCCCATGGAAAAATTAATTAGTGTATTAGCTAAAATTAAAGAAGGGGATTTCACCCAACGAGTTAATCAAAATAAAAATGCAAGCCTAGAAGTACAAGAAATTATTGAATCGGTAAATAATATGATAGGAGATATGGTTGTAGTTTTAGGGAATGTTGTAGATAGTTCAAATAAAGTTAAAGATTCAGCAGAATCTTTAGCGGCCACTACTGAAGAATCTAATGCTGTTGGGGATGAAGTTGCAAGAGCGGTGCAGCAAATTGCACAAGGTGCAAATGAGCAGTCTCAAATTCTAGAGGATAGTGTTAATTATTCCATCACACTAGGAGAAGAAGTAAATAAAACTACTATTAATGCCAAAAATATGATTAAAGCATCTTTAGAGGTTAAACACTCAACTGAAGAAGGAATTATTGTTGTTAATAATTTAAGGAGTGTATTCGAAGAAAATACTAAGGCTAATAATGAAGTAGCTAAGAAGGTAGAAATTTTAGCTGAAAATTCAAATAAAATTAGCGCAATAACTGATACTATAAAGGCAATAACAGAGCAAACAAATTTATTAGCCTTAAATGCTAGTATAGAAGCAGCAAGAGCAGGAGAGGCAGGAAGAGGCTTTGCAGTGGTTGCAGATGAGGTTAGAAAACTTGCAGAGCAATCTTCGGTTTCAGCTACTGAAATTGAAAAGGTAGTAAGCGTAATAAGGATAAGTGTTGATGGAGTCCTGGAGCAAATAATATATTCTAAAGAGTTAGACGCTAAAACTGGTAAAAATGTGCAAACTACTAATGATACATTCAAGAAGATTGAATGCGCAATGGAATTACTTCAAAATGATATGAATAGTGTAAATAACTCTTTAAAAGAAATAAGTAGTTATAAAGATAAAGTAAGTGAAAAAATTGAAAATGCAGCAGCTGTATCACAAGAGACAGCTGCAACGTCAGAAGAGGTAAGTGCTTCTACAGAAGAACAAGCTGCCGGACTTCAAGAAATAGTAAGTGCTGCGGAAAATTTAAACGCTCTTGCTGAAAATTTAAGAGAAAGTATCAGTAGATTTAAAATATAGTAAAATTTATTTTGAGTAAAGCACCTGATTTATTTAGGTGCTTTTACTATTTAGTGAATAATATTGGATTGCAGATATTAAATAATAAATGTATAGTTAGTTAAAGCCTATAAAATAACTGTATAAGGAAGGTGTTTTTATGAAGATATATTCGTGGAATGTAAATGGTATTAGAGCTATAAAAGGTAAAGGATTTATTGATTGGGTTTTAAAAGAACAGCCAGAAATTTTATGCATTCAAGAGACAAAAATTCAAGAAGTTCAAATCAGCGAAGAGCTTAAAAATATAGAAGGTTATTACTCATATTTTTCTTGTGCAGAAAAGAAAGGATATAGTGGGGTAGCTACATACACTAAGCAAAAACCTATATCTGTTACTTATGGCATTGGAATAGAGCGATTTGATAGTGAAGGTAGAATAGTAATAACCGAATTCGAAGAATTCACTCTTTTAAACATATATTTTCCTAATGGTCAAAAGGATGAAATAAGATTAAATTATAAAATGGATTTCTATGATGCACTATTAGATTACTGCGAAATACTTAGGGCAAAAGGTAAAAAATTAATTATTTGTGGAGACTATAATACTGCTCATAATGCAATTGATCTTAAAAATCCAAAGGCAAACGAAAAATATTCAGGATTCCTGCCTATAGAGAGGGCTTGGATGGATAAGTTCATATCCAGTGGGTATGTAGATACCTTTAGATATCTACACGGAGCAGAGACAAAATACTCTTGGTGGAGTTATAGGTTTAAGGCTAGAGAAAAAAATGTGGGATGGAGAATTGATTATTTCTTTGTAACCCAGGATTTGTTGTGTGAAATAAAGGGTGCAGATATTTTAAATGAGGTTATAGGATCCGATCATTGTCCTGTTAGTATTAATCTGCTGTAAAAATTATTTAATGTATATAATAAGATATTTTGAGGGAGGAAGTTATAATATATGAATATTGAGATAAACTTATATCCTATTAAACTAAAAAAGAAATACGGGTATATAGATAGGGAAGGAATAATAGTTATAGAAAATAAATTTGATTATGCAGAGGAGTTTTACGATAACCTTGCAATAGCCAGTGTAGAAGATAAGTATGGTTTTATTAATAAGGCTGGAGAGTTCGTAATTGAGCCTGTGTATGATGATGTTAGGCAGTTTAGTGAAGGCTTTGCAGAAGTAAAATTAAAAGGTCTGAGTGGATATATTGATATGCGTGGAAACCTTATTGTGAATCCAAAATATGAAGAAACTAATTTCTTTATGGAAGGAAGAGCAGCCGTGAAAAGTGGATATATGTGGGGTTATATAGATAACGAAGGTAGTGAAGTAGTTCCAACGAGTTTTCTAGATGCTCAGGATTTTAGTGAAGGACTAGCAGCAGTTCAAATAGGCGGCAAAATAGCTTATATAGATAAAGATGGAAAAGTTATAATAGATGCAAAATACGATTATGCTTATGCCTTTAAAGATGGCATTGCACCTGTTTGCACTAATGGAAGGTATGGATATATAAATAGTAGTGGAGAGAACATTATACCGCTTCATTATACAGTGGCTGGAGAATTCAATGAAGGTTTAGCACCAGTTGAAGTAAGAGATAAATACGGATTTATAGATGACAAGGGTAAGATTGTCATAAAGCCTAGCTTTCAATGGGCAGATAGCTTTTACAAGGGAATTGCTGCAATTTCTGAAAACGACAAATACGGTTTCATTGATAAAAGTGGCAGTATTATAATACCTGCTATTTTTGATGATGTGGATATTATAAGCGAAGGTTTAATAGCTGTTCAAATAGGAGAGAAGTGGGGTTACATAGATTGCATCGGTAAAATAGTAATAGATGCAAGTTTTGAAGAGGCCTATGAATTTACTGATGGAATTGCAAGAGTTGAACTAGGAAAGAGAATTGGATATATTGATAAACTAGGGGAATACCTTTGGAAATTACAATCTTAAAATTCTAGAATAAGCATCTATATAAATTATAGGTGCTTTAATTGCACCTGAAAATTTATTTTACACGAATATAGAAACTTTTACAGTATAGAATAATAGTATATAGATAAAAGAATAGAAAATAAAGTTAACATAATATTATGATTAGTTAAATGTTATAAATATGCATAAGTTAGCATAGTTATATGGTAAAAGTAGCAAGCTATAGGGGGATTTGAACCATGAAGGTTCTATTGTGTGTTAGACAAGATTATTGTAGGGATTTTGCAGGTGATTCTGTGCAAGTAATTAAGACAGCTGAGTATCTGCGGAAGTTAGGGTTAACAGTAGATATAAATAATGGAGGAATATACGATTATGCAGGTTACGATATAGTACATTTGTTTAATCTCGCAAATACGGGAGAAACATATAGATACTATAAGATTGCAAATTTTTATAAAAAACATTTAGTAATATCACCTATGCACTTAGATACGAAAAAATATAATACTATAAACAATAAAATTGAAAGCATAAAGTTATATGAAAGATGTAGAAGTTATAAAGAGGAAATTTTAAAAAAGAGTAAGGTTATATTTTGCAATAGTGAATTAGAAAAACAGCTTATTCAAAATGAATTTAATGTTAAAACAGGATATAGAGTTATTTATAATGGCGTAGAAGTTGAGGATGAAGAGATACCACTATATAATTTTAAAGAGAGGTATAATTTAGACAATTATGTTTTATCCGTGGGAAGAATATGTGAGAGTAAAAATCAACTTGCACTATGTGATGTATGTGCTAAACTCGGAAAACAGTTAGTCCTAATAGGAAGTGGTAATGACAAAGAATATCTCAAAAAATGTACTGATTATAAAAATGTAGTATATTTAGGATTTATGGATAATTACAATGTATACAATGCCTATAGATTCGCAAAGGTGCATGTGCTACCGAGCTTTGTAGAAATGCCTGGCTTATCAACACTTGAAGCAGCTGCAAGCGGTTGTAATATAGTTTCAACTGTGGAGGGTTGTGCTAGTGAATATTTTAAGGATATGGCTCTATATTGTGATCCATATGATAAGACAAGTATCTTAAAAGCAGTAAAGAGTGGATTTGAAAAACGTAAAGATAGTAAACTTAAAGATTATGTTAATGAAAATTATAACTTTGAGGGATCAATAAATGAATTATATAAAACTTATCTAGAAATTCATAATTAGATATTTTTGGGGGCACATAACAATTATTAATTGTTATGTGCCCCTAATTTATCATTTAATCTCTCAAAACAGTGAAAACTATAGCGATTTAATAATTAAAGTAGTAAACTTCTTAATTTATTACAACTTTTATTGTATAATAAGACATAGAACGTTATTAGGAGAGATGCAAATGGATAAAATTGAGTTACTAGCCCCTGCTGGAAGTATGGAAAGTGTAATAGCAGCAGTGCAGATGGGCGCAGATGCAGTTTATATAGGAGGAAGTAAATTCTCAGCAAGAGCTTTTGCTTTTAATTTTGATAATGAAAATATAGCACGAGCTGTAGATTATTGCCATATTTATGGAGTTCGTGTATATGTTACTGTAAATACCTTAGTAAAAGATAATGAATTGAAAGAAATTATGGAGTATGTAGGGTTTTTATATAGTGTTGGGGTCGATGCTTTAATCCTTCAAGATACTGGACTTATATACTTAGTAAAAAATAATTTCCCGGACTTTGAAATGCATGCGTCTACACAAATGACGATCCACAATGGTGAAGGTGCTTTGCTTTTGAAAGATATGGGCTTTAAAAGAATAGTTTTATCAAGAGAGCTAAGTCTAAAAGAAGTTAATTACATATCTAATACATTAAAAGTTGAAACAGAGGTTTTTGTACATGGAGCCTTATGTATCTGCTATTCAGGTCAGTGCCTCATGAGTAGTATTATTGGCGGTAGGAGTGGGAACAGAGGAAGATGTGCTCAACCTTGTAGACTTCCTTATACACTAATAGATAAAAACTCAAATAGGACAGATGAAGCATATCTTTTAAGCCCAAAAGATATTTGTACTTTAGATAACTTAAAAGATATTGTTGCAACGGGTACATCTTCACTAAAAATTGAAGGAAGAATGAAAAAGCCAGAATATGTTGCAGGTGTGGTGGAGATATATAGAAGAGCACTAGACAATGTTTATAATAAAACAATACAAAAACTAGATGTGGACACTAAAGTTTTAACACAATTATTTAATAGAGAAGGGTTTTCAAAGGCATATCTATATGGTAATACAGGAAAAAATATGATGGCATATAAGGTTCCGAAAAATTCAGGACTTCCAATAGGTAGGGTAGCTGCTGATTTGTCAGTAACCCTTTTAGAAAATGTAGCTTTAAAAGATGGTATAATGTTTTCAGATGATGGATTTTCTATAGCCAAAATTATTATGGACGGAAAAGATGTAGAAAAGGCAGTAACTGGGAGTAGAGTTATGTTAAAACCAACTAAATATAAAGCTGGAGACTTTTTATATAAGATATCTGATGTAGAGCTCATGAATGAACTTGCAAAAAGTTATATTGATAAATATAAGAGGAAGATAGCGCTAAATCTTTCAATAGAATTTAGTGTAAATAAGCCCCTTTGCATAAGTGCTAGTTACATGGGAAAGAACTTCCACGCTTTGGGAGATTTGGTTCAAGTAGCTGTAAATAAACCATTAGAAAGCCTACGTATTATCCAAAATCTATCTAAAACAGGAGATACCCCTTTTAAAATAAATGAAGTTAAATTTGAGAGCTTTGAAGAAGGGTTTGTACCTATGGCTGCCTTAAATTCAGTGAGGCGGGAGTTAATAAATGATATTCAAAATTATATAATAGGAAAGTATAAAAGAGAAAAAAATAATCAGATTAATTACAATAAAAAGCTCGTTGAACCTCAGAAGAATAAAGACAGTAATATACCAGAGACACTTATATATGTCACAACCCAGGAACAATTAAAAGCTGCGCTAGAAATGGGCTTTGATAATATTGCTATAAATCCTTTTATGAGACAATGTAACATTGACTTATCCCTCTGCAGTGCAAATATGTACCTTAAAATCCCTAATATTATAAAGGGTGAATTTGAAAGCGTATGTGAGTTTATAGAAAATAATTTATGCAGAGTAAAAGGTATTATTACCGCTAATCTAGGGATAATTAATAGATTCAATAAAAAAACAATTATAATTGGAGATTATAAATTAAATATTTTTAATAAATATTCTGGAGATTTTTATCAAAACTTCCTTAATGGAACTTGCATTAGTGCTGAACTAAATCAAAAGGAAATCAAAGAAATAGCAGTTAAAAGTTCACTACCACTTCAAATCATGATTTATGGAAAATATGAACTTATGGTTAGTGAATACTGTGCTATAGGAAGTGTTTTTGGTAATAAAAGCGAGAATAATACTTGCGTAGAAAAATGTACCAGTGGATCTTATACACTTAAAGACAGAAAAGGCGAGCAGTTTAGTATTAACACAGATAAATATTGTAGAAGTTATATTTACAATAATGTTCCGGTAAATTTGATTTCTAATATGTCTGAAATCGTAAAAAACAATATTTGTTCCTTTAGATTAGATTTTTTAGATGAAAACTATGACGAAACTATAGAGGTTCTTAAAAATTATATTAAAAGGGAATGGCCAGGAGAATTTAAAAACTATACTAGAGGCCACTATAAAAGAGGCGTTGATTAAACCATAATATATGATAAAGGAAAAACGGTGAAATTATGAATAAAAAATCTTTAAAAGTTTTAGAATATAATAAAATCAAGGAGAAAATCAAAGGATATTCACATACTACAGCAGGTAAGGATTTAATAGATAATTTAGAGCCTTACACTAATATTTATGAGGTAAAAGAACATTTAAAGGAAACTAATGAGGCACTACTGCTTTTATCAACAAAAGGGAGTGCACCTTTTGAGGGCATATATGATGTTCGAAGTGCAATAATAAGGGCATCTAAAGAGGCATCTCTTATGCCTTCTCAACTACTTCGAATAGCTCAAATGCTAAGATGTGCTAGATTATTCCAGAATTACGTGGGTAATAAAGATGATGAGATGTCTTCTAGAGTTTTAGAAGACATATGTATTGGAATTGTTCCAATAAAAAAATTAGAAGATGAAATTTTTATAGCTATAATAAGTGATGAAGAACTTTCGGATAGGGCTAGTAGTTTGCTCTTCAATTTAAGAAAATCACTAAAAGAAAAAAATTCTTCTGTAAAAGATAAGGTTACATCACTAGTTAGGTCCAACGCAAAATATCTTCAAGAAAGTCTTTATACTATAAGAGGGGATAGATATGTAATTCCTGTTAAAATAGAGTATAAAGGTAGTGTTCCAGGTATAGTTCATGATCAAAGTTCCTCAGGTGCTACACTATTCATTGAACCAATGAGCCTGGTAAACTTGAACAATGAAATAAAAGAAATTATGTTAAAAGAAAAAGCTGAGGTTGAAAGAATTTTAGCAGAGCTTTCCTATAAAATATATGAGAATATAAATATCGTATCAAACAATGCAAACATAGTATGGGAATTAGATTTTATTTTTGCAAAGGCAGGCTATGCCATCGAAATTAATGCTATTACTCCCAGTGTTAATGAAGATGGTATAATAGATATAATTGAGGCTAGGCATCCACTGATAGATCCAAGGGAAGTAGTGTCAAGTAATATCTATTTAGGAAGAGATTTTACCTCCTTAGTAATAACAGGACCAAATACAGGAGGTAAAACAGTAACTTTAAAAACAGTAGGCTTAATCCAGTTAATGGCTCTTAGTGGAATTTTAATTCCAGCTAGAGAAGGCTCCACAGTTAGTTTTTTTCATGAGATTTTTGCTGACATAGGAGATGAGCAAAGTATAGAGCAAAGCTTATCTACATTTTCTTCTCATATGACAAACATAGTAAATATCATTGAAAAAGCAGATGTAAAATCATTGGCACTATTTGATGAATTGGGAGCTGGAACTGATCCAACAGAAGGTGCAGCTCTTGCAGTTTCAATCTTAGAAGATTTAAGAGCAAGAGGTACAAAAGTCGTGGCAACCACACATTATAGTGAATTAAAAGGATATGCACTAAAAACAACAGGGGTAGAAAATGCTTCTGTAGAGTTTAATGTTGATACTTTAAGCCCAACCTATAGACTAATAATTGGCGTACCAGGTAAATCAAACGCTTTTGAAATATCTAAGAGATTAGGTCTGCCTGATTACATTATTAAGAATGCTAGAGAAAATATTTCTAAAGACACCCTAGAGTTTGAAGAATTAGTTCAAACTCTTCAAGAAAAGAGCATAAAGGCAGAAAGAGATGCTAGAGCCGCAGAAGGACTGAAACTAGAAGCTAGTAAGCTTAAAGATAAATATCAAGAAAAGTTGTATAAAATGGAAAATATCAGAGAAAACGCAATGTATCAGGCTCAAAGAGACGCAAAACAATTAATTAGAAATGCTAAGGAAGAATCAGATTCTATTATTAAAAAGATGAGAGAATTAGAAAAACTTGGTTACTCTTCTGACGCAAGGCAAAAGCTTGAAGAAGAAAGAATAAAAATCAAAAACAAACTGGAAAGCTTAGATATACAAGGAGTAAAGAGTACTGACGAACTAGGTGAGAAGCTAAAGTCTGTAAAACTAGGTCAAGAGGTTTATTTGCCAACTCTTAACCAAAAGGTTATTGTAATTTCTAAACCTGATAGCAAAGGCGAAGTACAGGTTCAAGCCGGAATTATAAAAATAAATGTTAAAGTAGATGACCTTAGAAAGTCAAAGATTACTGAAGAAGATAAGAAAAAGGCAAAAATTATTAAAAGAGAGCTGAAGCTGAATTTAAGAAGTGTATCCTCATCTGTAGATTTAAGAGGTATGGATTCGGAGGAAGCTATATATACTGTTGACAAGTATTTAGATGACGCCTATTTAGGCGGCCTTAAAGAAATTACCATTATCCATGGTAAGGGCACAGGGGTTCTTAGAGCAGCTATTACTGACATGTTAAAGAGGCATGGCCATGCTAAAACCTATAGACTTGGAGATTATGGTGAAGGTGGTAGTGGTGTTACTATGGTAGAACTTAAATAAGGACGGTGAGGTTATGTATATTGTGAGTGCTTGTTTATGCGGCATTAATTGTAAATATGATGGTGGAAATAATCTAGATGAAAGGGTGCTTAAACTCTTAAAAGAAGGAAAAGCAATTCCCGTTTGTCCAGAACAACTAGGTGGACAAGAAACTCCTAGGGCTCCACATGAAATTGTTAATGGAAACGGTAGGAATGTTCTAGATGGTAAAGCTAAAATTCTTGGACCTTACGGTGATGATGTAACCTCTGAGTTTTTAAAAGGAGCTTATGAAACTCTTAGAATTGCAGAAGCAGTTTCCGCGGATATTGCTATATTAAAGGCAAGAAGTCCTTCTTGCGGAACAGAGCAAATATACGACGGAACTTTTAGTGGAGCTAAAAGGCCTGGTAATGGAGTTACTGCGGAGTTATTATTAGAGCGAGGTATAAAAGTTTTCACAGAGGAAAATCTAGATAATCTTAAAGATTTATAATTATAAATTAGGAGGAATTAAAATGAGTTATAAAGAAGTTTTAAAAGAAGCTAAAGGTAATTTAAATAAAAGTTGTAGAGTATGTCCTGTATGTAATGGTGTGGCTTGTGCTGGAGAGGTACCTGGAATGGGTGGCAAAGGAACTGGAGATGCCTTTAAAATCAATATAGAGGCGCTAGCGGAGTATAAACTTAATATGAGAACTATACATGATGCAAAAGATCCTGATACATCTGTAGAATTATTTGGCCGAAAAATGGATATGCCTGTATTTGCAGCACCCATATCCGGCACTACCTTAAATATGGGTGGTAAATTTAGTGAAGAGGAGTACATATCTTGGGTTATTAGTGGATGCCTCTCTGGAGGAATTTTTCCTATGGTAGGAGATACCGCTGTAGATTCATTTCTAACAACAAATCTTTCTGAATTAGAAAAACAGGGTGGAAATGGAATTGCAATAATAAAGCCTTGGGAAAATGCCAATGTTATAGAAAAAATTAAATTAGCAGAAAAGGCTGGTGCGTTTGCTATAGGTATGGACATAGATGCTTGTGGTCTTATTACTCTAGCACTTGCTGGTAAGCCAGTTATGCCTAAAACTGTAGAAGAAATCAAAGAAATTGTTTGTTCAACTAAGCTTCCATTTATTCTTAAGGGGATAATGACTGCAGATGATGCAAAACTTGCTGTAGAGGCAGGGGTAGCTGCAATTGTAGTATCAAATCATGGAGGAAGAGTACTCGACCAAACTCCTGGCGTTGCACATGTACTAGGTGAAATTGCAGAGGAAGTTAAGGGAAAAGTAATTATTTTAGCCGATGGTGGAGTTAGAAGCGGCGTAGATATACTTAAAATGTTGGCGCTAGGTGCAGATGCTGTACTTATTGGCAGACCATTTGTAACTGCATCCTTTGGAGGTAAAGCAGAGGGAGTTAAATCTTATATTGATACAATAAAGGGCGATTTAAAATCAGCTATGGTACTTACAGGGTGTAAATCAATTGAAAATGTGAATAGTAGAATTTTATATTAGATAACTTAAAGTCACTAAATATAGTGACTTTTTTTACGTCCATAATGTGTGCTATAATTATACAGTGACAATGAAATCAAACAAGATGCCACTTGCCACGTGGGTGGCACCATATAGGAAGTGAATATAATGTTAGATAGAGAAATGCATGTTCCATTATACATACAGCTCAAGGAAGAATTAACCAATAAGATTAAAGAAGGCACATGGGAGATAGACTCTCAAATACCTACTGAAATAAAACTTATGGATGATTACAAGGTTGGTAGAGCTACCGTGAGGCAGGCTGTATCACTACTTGAAAATCAAGGGTATTTATATAAAAAACAGGGTATAGGGACTTTTGTAGGTAGAGTTCAGCCATCGCTGGGATTTGAGCCTCTAATAAGTTTATCATTTTCATTAAAAGCTCGAGGTATAAATCAGAAAAACATTATTGTGAATAATACAACCATTATGCCAGATAAAAAACTTTTGAGTATCATGAAATGGAAGGAAATGAAAGCTTGCTATTATATGAAGCGGATAAGGTATGCGGAAGGTATCCCTATTGCTGTAGAGCATTCTTACTTTCAAGATGAATACAAAGAGGCACTTAATAAATATGATCTTAGTGGATCTGTGGCAAAAATCATAATTGAAGATTTAAAACTTAATATTGTAAAGGTAAATCAAATTATTGAACTTAAAGCACCAACAAAACTAGAAGCTGAAGAACTTAAACTAGAAAAGAATATAAAACTTCTAAATATGCAAAGATGGATTTATATTGATGGTTTGGATGAGCCGTTTTTCTATTTGAATTTTATTGTTCCAGAAAATATTTGTTCTTTTCCTATATAAATTCACAGAAATATGTTGCAAAATCTACGAAACATCCATATACTTATTATTAGAGCGAGAGGTTCGGACGTCCTAATGTTAAGGAGTGGTTATTTTGAGTAATAGTTTACATCGGCTTGAAAATGAGATAAGAAAAAAAGTATCTGTAGATGTACATCTTAGGGAATGGCATTCTTCTATTGTGCTAGAAGGTACGGTTTCAACTTGGAATGGATTATTTACAGCAGGGAAAATGTGTACTAACCGAGGTTACAAAGGTGTAGTAAACAGGCTTATGGTTAACAATTTAGAAATGCCAGAAATGAGAAAACCTAAGCTTTCAGATGAATTTCTCCAAGATAAAAATTATGATGTACTTATAATAGGTGGGGGAATTACAGGGTGTGCCATAGCAAGAGAACTTTCTAAATGGAAGCTTACAATATTACTTGTGGACAAGGAAGAAGATGTGGCGATGCATGCTTCTTCTAGAAATGATGGTATGATACACCCAGGTATTGAGAGTAAGATAGGGTCTAAAAGAGCTATATTTAATGTTAAAGGAAATGAGATGTATACTAAAATTTCTGAGGAATTGAATGTAAAAATTATCAGATGCGGTTCTAGTGTTCTTTATAATAGCAAATGGATAAATATGGTTAAGCCTGTGCTGAATATACGAGCTAAAAAAATGGGAGTTAAAGGAGCCACCTTCATGTCAAGGGATGAAGTGCTTAGAAGAGAACCAAATATTGCAGTACCAATAGTTGGAGCTATACATTTTGATACTACTGGAGTAACCTCGCCCTACAAGATGACAGTTGCATATGCTGAAAATGCAGTAGACAATGGTGCTGAAATTTCTCTTAATACCGCGGTTCTTTCAATAGAAAAGAACAATGAAAAGATTTCGAGTGTACTAACAAATAGGGGAACTGTATATCCTAAAGTAGTTATTAATGCTGCTGGCGTGTTTGCAGATAAAATTGCTGATATGGTAAATGATCAATTTTTTTCTATTCATCCCAGAAAGGGAGAAATAATTTTTCTCGATAAAAAAAAGGGCAAACTTATTAACGGAGTTATAGCAAAGCCAAGTCTAGCCATGCCTTCGGGAAATACTAAGGGTGGAGGAATAGTAAAAACAGTAGATGGGAATGTGCTGATTGGGCCGGACGCTTATGAACAACCATTTACTGAGGATTTTACCACCAACATGGATAATATAAATGCACTAATGAAAAAACATTTTAAATTAATAAAAGGTTTTAGCCCGTCTGATGTTATTACCTATTGTGCCGGGATAAGAGCTGCTACTTATGAAGAAGATTTTGTTATTGAAAGATCTGAATATATAAAAAATCTAATTTATGCAGCAGGTATTCAATCTCCAGGGTTTGCGTCGGCGCCCGCCATAGCTATGGAAATTGAAAAGATAACTTGCAGTGTTTTGTCAGAGGTAATGGACGTTAAGGCAAAAGAAAAATGGAACCCTAGGAGAAAAGGCATTTCTGATCTATGTAATATGGATTATGAAACTAGAAGCAAAATAATCAAAGCAAATCCTTCATATGGTGAAATTGTTTGTAGATGTGAGGGGACAAGTAAGGGTGAAATAATTGATGCAATTAATTCGCCAGTACCAGTGTATACAGTAGATGGAATTAAGAGAAGAGTAAGAGCAGGTATGGGAAGGTGTCAAGGTGGATTCTGTCTTCCAACTGTTTTGAATATATTGTGCAATGAGACAGGCTTACCTATGACTGCTATAACAAAGAAAGGGAATAACTCAAATATATTAGTAGAAGAAACAAAAAACAGTGTTGTATATGAGGTGAACAAAAATGAAGAAATATGATGTTATAGTTTTGGGTGGCGGTCCGGCTGGTCTTTCAGCTGCAATAGCATCCTTTGATAAGGGTATGAATACTCTAATAATTGAAAGAGAGAAAAGACTAGGAGGAATACTAAAACAGTGCATACACGATGGCTTTGGATTAGTTACATTTAAAGAAAAATTAACGGGTCCAGAATATGCTGAAAGATTTATTCAATTAGTTGTGGAAATGAATATACCAACACTCCTGAATACCTTTGTAATTAAGGTGAAAAAAATAGATGCTGGTTTTATGATTACTATGGTAAATTCAAAAAATGGTGTTGAAAAAATATGGACTAAATCACTAATCCTAGCCAGTGGATGTAGGGAAAGGACATCCAAACAGGTTTTTATAACTGGCACAAGACCTGCAGGGATATTTTCAGCAGGAACTGCTCAATATTTTGTAAATATTGGAGGTTATCTTCCTTGCAAAAATTGTGTAATTTTAGGAAGTGGTGACATTGGACTTATTATGGCAAGAAGACTAACGCTGGAAGGTGCAAAAGTATTGGGAGTCTATGAAGCAAAAAGTACTCCATCAGGGCTTTCTAGAAATATTTCTCAATGTTTAAATGATTTTAATATACCTCTTCATCTTTCAACTACTATAACTAGGATATTCGGAGATGACAGGGTGGACGCAGTAGAGGTAGCGAAAGTAGATGAGAAGATGCAACCCATAAAAGGTACAGAGGAAATTATTAAATGTGATGGAGTGATACTTTCAGTGGGCTTAATACCTGAAAATGAAATAGCAGAAATGTTAGGAATTAAGTTTGATAATGCAACAAAGGGTCCTGTGGTAGATCAAAATTTCATGACTACAGTGGAAGGTGTGTTTTCCTGTGGAAATGCATTGCATGTAAACGATTTAGTAGATTATGTTTCTGAAAGTGGTAAACTTGCTGGAGAAAATGCTGGTGAATATGTTAATGGAACTCCTTTTAGAAAGTTTATAGATGTGAAAATGGTAGGAAGTGATTTTTTATATGTAGTGCCTCAATTAATTGATGTAAACTCCGAAAATAAGAGTGCAGTGTTGTATTTTAGGTCTAGGGATGTTAGAGATAATATGACGGTTACTATTAAATCAGAACAAAATATATTATTTGCTAAAAAATACATGAAACTTAAACCGCCAGAAATGGAAAGAGTTCACTTGAAGTTAGAAGGTGATTTTTCTAGTGGCGAGGTAGAAATTTTCATGGAAGAGTTCTAAAGGGGGAGGGGTAACTAGATGGAAAACTTCACATGTATATTATGTCCTAATGGTTGTAGTCTGACCGCATGCAAGGTGGGGGAAGAGTGGGAGATAAAAGGTAATAAATGCCCTAAGGGAAAGGAATTTGCAATAAACGAAATAACTGATCCAAGAAGAAGTGTATGCTCAACAATAAAGACTACATTTGAAAAGGTCCCAAGATTACCGGTGAGAACAAATGGAGAGGTTCCATTAGAAGATATATTCAATGTAATGGCTGATATAAACTCAAAATATGTTGATAAACCAGTACACACTGGAGAAGTGGTAATAGAAAATGTGTGTAATACAGGTGTAAATGTAATTGCTACATCGGATTTATACTATTTACTGGGGGAGGAGAAGAATGAATAGAGATGGAGGCTATATTTTAACCCTTGATTGTGGAACCCAAAGTGTGCGCGCAATAATATTTGATGACAGTGGAAGCATAATTGGGAAAGAAAAGATTGAAATTGAACCCTATTTTTCTAAGGTACCAGGATGGGCAGAACAAGATCCAGATGTCTTTTGGAATAATTGTTGTACTGCCTGTAAAACATTAAAAATCAAACAACCTGAGCAGTGGAAAAAAATTATCGGAGTTACAGTTACAACACAAAGAGATACTGGAGTTATAGTTGATAAACAAGGTAAACCACTAAGACCAGCAATAATATGGCTTGATCAAAGAATGGCAAAATGTGAAGAGCCACTAGCATTTTATGATAATCTACTTTTTAAAGCCATTAGAATGGATAAAGCTATTGAAATGACAAGAAGAAAAGCTAAATCTAATTGGATAATAGAAAACGAACCCGAAATATGGGAAAGAACACATAAATATCTCCTACTATCAGGCTATTTTATTTTTAAACTAACTGGTAAATTTGTAGATTCTGTAGCTAGCCAGATTGGTCATATACCCTTTGATTATAAAAATCAATGTTGGTCAAAATCTAAGAACAGTTACAGATGGAAAATGTTCGGAATAGAAAGAGAAAAATTATATGATTTAGTACAGCCTGGAGAAATAATTTCGAATGTTACAGCTTGTGCATCTGAGGAAACTGGAATTAAAGAAGGTACAACCGTTATAGCAGCAGGTTCAGATAAAGGTTGTGAAACACTAGGAGTAGGATGCCTAGATCCTTCTACTGCCAGCATGAGTTTTGGAACTACGGCTACAGTACAAATCACTTCAAAATCTTATTTGGAACCTCTTCAGTTTATGCCGCCTTATCCTGCATCTATACCAGGATATTACAATCCTGAGGTGGAAATATTTAGAGGTTATTGGATGATAAGTTGGTTTAAAAAAGAGTTTTGCTCAAGAGAAATGGTAGAAGCAAAAGAAAGGGGAATATCCCCGGAGAGTATACTTAATGAAAAATTGAACGATATACCCCCAGGATCTCAAGGGCTTATACTTCAACCTTTCTGGGGACCAGGGCTTAAGATGCTTGAGGCTAAAGGCTCACTTATTGGTTTTGGGGACGTTCATACTAGAGCACATATCTATAGGGCAATAATAGAAGGAATAAATTATGCTTTGATTGAAGGATTAGAAAAGATAGAGAAAAAGTCTAAAGTAAAAATAAAAACAGTAATAGTTTCTGGTGGAGGTTCTCAAAGTGATGCTATATGTCAAATAACAGCTGATATGTTCAATAGAACTGTACTTAGAGGACAAACCTATGAAACTTCTGGTCTTGGCGCAGCAATAAATGGATTTGTGGGGCTTAAAATATTCGAAAGTTATGAAGAGGCAGTAAAAAATATGGTTCATTATACGAGTACCTTTGAACCAGATAGTAAAAATACAGAAATATACGGGAAATTATATACAAAAGTATATTGCAAAATATATCCAAAGTTAGAAAGTTTGTTTAAAGAAATTAAAAAAATCACTAACTATCCTAATATATAAAGCAAGTTTGAGGGGGAATAAATTATGAGCAAAAAATACGAAGGCTTTACACCAGATTGGTATGAAGAAACGGCTCCTGAAAAATCATACAGGTCCATTTTAAGGTGGGGGAATCCGAAAGAATTTAAACATCCTAACTGGAGACTTTACAAGCTTATGAAAAGCACCTTTAATATGACCGATGAAGATTTTAAACAAAAGGAGAAAATGGGACTAGAAGAAGTTTCATTTAATTTGCCTATTGCACTCACAAAAGAACAAATAGATTCATTTAAGGCAATGGTAGGAGCAGAAAATGTATTGGAAGATGAATACTCAAGGCTTCAAGTGGCATATGGAAAGACAATGCTTGACCTTATGAGACTCAGAGAAGGAATTGCAGAAAATGTGCCAGACATAGTTCTTCATCCAAGGGATAGTGAAGATATAAAAAAAATAGTGGAATATTGTAATAATGAAAAGATAAATATGTATGTGTATGGTGGTGGGTCCTCAGTAACTAGAGGAGTAGAGTGCACAAAGTCTGGAATTACTCTTGATATGAGAGTGCATATGAATAAAGTAATAAAATTTAATGAAATAAATCAAACCATAACTGTAGAAGCTGGTATGTCTGGTCCTAAATTAGAAGAAACACTAAATAATGCAAAGCAGCTATTTAATGCAAAAAGAGCATATACATGTGGACATTTTCCTCAATCTTTCGAATTCTCAGTGGTAGGTGGATGGGTAGTTACAAGGGGAGCCGGTCAAAATTCTACATACTTTGGGAAAATAGAAGATATGGTTATTTGCCAAGAATATGTTACCCCAGCAGGAATAATTAAAACTGAAGAATATCCAGCAAATGCAACAGGACCATCCATCGATGAAATAATGATGGGCAGTGAGGGAGCATTTGGAATTTTAGTATCTGCAACACTTAAAATATTTAGATATATGCCTGAAAATCAAAGAAAGTTTTCATATATGTTTAAAAACTGGCAAAACGCTATGGATGCTGCCAGAGAAATAATGCAGGGTCAATTCGGTTTTCCCTCTGTGTTTAGACTTTCTGATCCAGAGGAAACAGATATAGCTATGAAACTTTATGGAATAGAAGGCACTCCTATTGAAAAAATCATGGAAATGAAAGGCTTTAAAAGTGGAGAAAAGTGTATGTTCCTTGGCTTTACAGATGGAGAAAAAGAATTTACAAAAGTTGTTAAAAAAAATGTTCACAAGATATGTAAGAAATTTGGTGCTATGTACACTACCAAATATGTAACGGAAGGATGGGAAAAAGGAAGATTCAGAGATCCATATATGAGAGAGGACCTTCAAGACTATGGAATAATGACAGATACTTTAGAATGTAGTGTTTCATGGGATATAATGAAAGATGTACACGCGGGGGTAAGGGAGTATTGTAAGAGCAGACCTAATACTATATGCATGACCCATATGTCTCATGTCTATCCACAAGGAGCAAACTTGTATTTTATATTCATAGCAAAAATAAATAACATAAAAGAATATCTAGATTATCAATATGGAATATTAGATAATATTCAAAAATATGGAGCAGCTATGAGCCATCACCATGGTATTGGCAAAATGACTGCACCTTGGCTAGAAGATCAAATTGGAAAGAATCAAATGGAAGTGTATAGAGCGCTGAAAAAGCATTTTGATCCTAACAATATTATGAATCCTGGGGGAACTATAGGCCTTGACTTACCTGATGATAAAAAGAGGGTAGTAAGAGTATAGAGAAAAGGGATGTTGGGATATATGTATTAAATCATCCTATTTTACAGGAGATAACTTAAAGTTATCTCTTTTTTAATGGTTTACTTTATTTACAAAAAGAACTGACAAAATATATTTTGTTAAAATACTTGACAAAATATTTTTTGTTAAGTATAATTGTAAATATAAGGAACGTGGGAGATGCTAATTATGAAAATTACAACAGGGCAAGCTGCACGAGGGGATAACTTTTTTAAACGGCCTATTTTAATAAATAAGTTATGGAGAAAAATAGATTCAGATAGTAGTATTATAATTTCAGCTCCAAGAAGAGTTGGAAAAACATCATTGATGAGATATATAGAAGATAATCCAGGGGATAACTTCTATGTAGTTTATGTAATTACTGAGTCAGTATACGATGAAAATAAGTATTATAAAGAAATTGTAAAGGCTATTTTAAATAGTGATTCAATAAAGAAAAGAGATAAAGTAATAAATTCAATTAAAGATTTAGCTAAAAATATTTTTAAAAGCGTAGACGAAGTAGGTATAGACTCCGTAAAGTTTAGTAAAAATATTGAATTTAATTATTATGATAAGTTTATAGAAATTATGAGATCTATTGATTTAGATGGACACAAATTAATTATAATGATAGATGAATTTGCCCAAACAATAGAAAATATTCAACAAAAGGATGGAATAACATATGCAGTTCATCTTCTTCAAAGTAATAGATCATTGAGACAAAATAGTGATATAAATAATAAATTTCAATTCATATATACTGGTTCCATAAGCCTCGAGGGTATTGCTAGACGAATGGACTCTTCAAAGTTTATAAATGACCTAGATATATTAAAAGTAACGCCACTAAGTGATACAGAAGGAAAAAATCTTATAAATGAACTTCTTAAGGGACTTGATTTTACAATGGATGATAATACTATAAATCATATGATTAATGAAATTAAGTGGTTAATTCCTTTTTATATTCAACTTGCTATGGATAAAATTCAAGATATTTATGATGAAGAGAATATATGCGCTATTTATAATAACTCAGTTGATATAGCAATTAAAAGTATGATCGAAGAAAATAATAAATTTAGTAGTTGGCATGAGAGGCTTAAGGTGTACAAAAATAATGACTATAAGTTCGTTATAGAAGTATTAAACATAATATCTATAACTGAAACCAAGAAAATAACCTATAACGAAATGCATGATTTAGCTGTGCAATATAATCTCTCTGATACATATAAAGATCTTATAGATACTCTTATAGATGACGGATATTTAAATAATGATGAGGAGGATAAAATATATACATTTACTTCTCCTATATTAAGAATGTGGTGGTGTAAAAAAATTGCAAACTAATAGTTTAAGTCTTTATAATCCTAATAACTTAAAAGAGGAAGAGTTAGTTAATAGTTTTGTAGTAAGAGTAAAAGAATTTCAAAAAATCTATAAAGATATAAAAAATTCTGACATGAAATATCCAGAACAACATTATATTATAGAAGCTGAAAGAGGATATGGTAAAACAACCTTATTAAAAAGATTATACTTTGAAATAAAAAGGGATAGTGAATTAAGTGAGAGGCTTATTCCTGTTATCCTACCAGAAGAGCAATACAATATTCGTAAACTATCTAAACTCTGGGAGGTAACGACGCAGCAGCTTGAAATGGAAAGCGACGAATTTAAAGGTCTTTATAATGAAATGGTTAAGTATTCTGAGGAAGAAGATTATGAAGATATATGTTTTAAAATCCTCGAGAAAAAACTTAAAGAAAAAAATATAAAGTTAATACTGTTAATAGATAATACATTCGACATATTTAAGAAGTTCAAAATTTACGAACTGCAAAAACTTAGAGAAATTCTCTTAACTTCTGCTGAAATACGAATTATAGGAGCATCGTCAGAGGTTTTAGAATTTACTTTTGATTACAATAAACCCTTCTATGACTTTTTTAAGCATATAAAATTGAAAGGCTTAAACTTCGATGAGACTGTTGATTTTTTTGAAAAGTTAGGCGAGCTTTCTAATAAAAAATATATAAATGAGGCGCTTAAAAGTAATGGTTCAAAAATAGAAGCTTTAAGGAGACTAACCGGCGGTGCGCCAAGGATCATGCTATTACTTTTCAATACTTTTACTAAGGATAATGGGTCAGCCTTTAAAACGCTAGAAATATTAATAGATAGAGTAACACCTATTTATAAACACACAATGGATAGTTTATCTCCAGTGCAGCAAGAAATTGCTGATGTTATAGCGTTAAGCTGGGATGCAATAACCACAAAAGAAATTTCTGATAAAATAAGAATGCAAAGCAAGGAAGTATCAGCTCATCTGAATCAATTAGAAAAAAGTGGATTAATAAGAAAAATGCCTGTAAATAAGAAAAATTACATGTATCAAATTAAAGAACGATTCTTTAACATATGGTATCTAATGAGGTTTGGAGGAGAAGAAGAGAAGCATAAAGTGCAATTGCTTGTAGATTTTCTTGTAACCTGGTGCAGTAGGGGAGAACTAGCCCTTAAGAAGTTTGATAAGGGCGATATTGAAACACTTTTTAATTCATCCAAAATTCTTCTACGGAATAATCAAATAGAAGGATCAATTGAAAAGGCCCGTTTATTTTTACAATTATCTAATAGTACAGATGAATATAATAACTCTATAAATGAATATTTCATACTGCTAATGGCTAAAAAACAAAATAACTCACTATTTAAATTATTTAGCGATAGTGAATTTGAACTAAGGGATAAGTTTAAGCCTACTTATTATGCATTAATGTACTTTATGAGGAATCAGAAGGATCAATTTGAAATAGAGTATACAAAAGTCGGTGAAGAATTAGAAGAAACTGTTGAAGAGATTATATGCGAAGTTAATAAGATAGAAGAAGATAGTTAATAAAAACACACCATATTTTGAGAGGATTGTGATTATAATATTCATTAGTATTAGTAAAAAATTTGAGGACGCAGCACGGAAGAAGGAATATAATAGCTATAAAGAAATGGTAGAACAAATGAATCACATTAAATTTGAGTCAATTAATAATGAAATCCTTTTAAATAAATCATATGAGCTTAGGAATAAGGTTTCAGGTGGTGACGCTTTGGATGGCCTAATTATAGAAGCCTTTGAGCTTGTGGGGCAAGCGGTTAAAAGAGTCCTTGGACTATCTGTTTATGACGAGCAACTGATTGCAGGCATAGCGATGCATAAGGGAAGACTTGTAGAGGTGCAGACAGGCGAAGGTAAAACTTTAGCCGCTGTATTCCCTGCATACCTTAATGCACTTGAAGGTTTGGGGTGTCATATACTTACTTTTAATGATTATTTAGCGCGTAGAGATGCAGAATGGATGGGACCCATATATGAAATGCTTGGTTTAACTGTAGGGTTTGTGCAGGAAACTATGAAAAAGCACGAAAAGCAAAAGGCTTATGCCTGTGATATTACATATGTAACTGCAAAGGTGGCTGGGTTTGATTATCTTATGGATTCACTTTGTTATAAGAAAAGTGAACTAATGCTGCGTGCATTTAATTTTGCTATAGTAGATGAGGCAGATTCCATAATAATTGATGAGGCTAGAATACCATTAGTTATTAGAGGTTTTAAGTTTATCAGAGAAGAATGGAAATAGTACTTGATAGTGTACCTTTTAATATATTGGGCATAGAAAACCCTGAACTATTTACAAATTTAACTTCCTTTTTTAGTAAAGATACTGTAGATGAACTTGAACGACAAGTAGCTTTGTATAATATAGATCAAGTATGGTCTGATTATCTTGATCATGTAGCATATATTCAAGATGGTGTAAAGCTTAGTATAATTAGGGCCAAAAACCCACTAATAGAATTTCAAATGGCAACATCAGATACATATCAAAAGGTACAGCAGGAGATAAAAGACAGGATTTTACAAGATTTTGAAGCACTAGATTTATCAGAGAATGGACTCTGTAGCTTGCAAGAACGAATAAAACCACCTTCTTCAACTTGGACCTATCTGGTTAATGATAAGTCACTTATGGAGTCACTTTCTTCAGGATTCATTGGAGGCGCAATTTCATCTGTAGCAATGATATTTTCATATCCTGTTATTTTTGTAATTTCCATTTATAAAAGGATTTACAAAAGTCATATTTCATAAAATATACACATTAAGAAAGGTGGGGCAACTATAATGGAACTGATAAAAGAGATATATGAAAAAGATATTGATTACACTAGTGAAAATACTGATGTTGTTTATAAACTTAGGAAAGCTGCAAGAGCCATAGTAATAAATGATTCAGGTAAAATAGCATTACTATACGTTTCAAAAAACAACTATCATAAGATACCAGGTGGCGGAATTGAAGAAGGTGAGAATATAGAAATTGCTTTACATCGTGAGATAATGGAAGAAGTAGGGGTTAATATTGATGTTTTAGGTGAAATTGGCATAATTATAGAATATAGAAATGCATTTCAACAACTACAAATATCATATTGCTATTATGCTAAGGTTAAAGGAGCTATTAAAGAAACAACCTTTACGGATGAAGAGATTAGTAATGGTTTTAAATTAAAATGGGTAGACTTTGACGAAGCTATATCAATACTTGAAAATGATATTCCAGACAATTATGCTGGCAAATTCATTCAAAGTAGAGATTCATTATTTTTGAGAAGGACATATGACATATTAAAGGTAAAAGAAAAAAAGTAAAGGGGTGAAGTTATTTATATGAAGTAAAAAACTATTCTACATTCTTAGTATATATGTTACTATTACTAAGGTAGTTGAAATAATTAATTAGGTTATTTTCAGAGTATACATAATAACTTATGATAAAAGGAGACCTGGAATCATGCTAGATATAACAAAAACATACCTTCAAAATAAGTACAAAATAAGTTCCGAAATAATAGGACTATATGATTTAGCAATTCAAGATGTGCAAGATGAATTTAAAATAATTGATGAAATTAGAGAATTTAACCAACTCAAGGTATTGACAGCACTACAAGATGAAAGAATTAGCGACTCCCATTTTACAAATTCCTCTGGATACGGATATGGGGACATTGGTCGTGATTCATTAGATAAAGTATATGCAAGAATTTTCAACTGTGAGTGTGCACTAGTTAGACCGCATTTTGTAAACGGAACACATGCAATTGGGGCAGCATTATTTGGTAATTTAAGACCTAATGATACCATGATGTCTGTATGCGGAACGCCGTATGATACACTTCTTAATATAATAGGTATAAATGTTACAGAAGATATAGGTTCATTAAAAGATTATGGAGTAAAATATAGACAATTAGAATTAGACCATAACTCTAAAGTCGATATTAACCTTATGAAAAAGACTTTGCTTAAAGATGAGTCAATAAAGTTAATTCATATTCAAAGATCTACTGGATATGGCTGGAGAAAAGCACTATTAATTTGTGAAATAGAAGAAATTATAAAAGTTGCAAAAACTATAAATCCAAATATAATTTGTTTTGTAGATAATTGTTATGGCGAATTTATTGAAACGACTGAGCCTACAGATGTAGGTGCTGACTTAGTTGCTGGTTCGCTAATAAAAAATATTGGCGGAGGAATTGCCCCTACAGGTGGATATATAGGAGGTAAAGAAAAATATGTGGTTCAAGCGTCTTATAGATTAACAACTCCAGGCATAGGAGGGGAGTGTGGTTCTACATTTGGTGTTATGCGTTCTTTATTCCAAGGACTATTTCTAGCACCGCATGTGGCTATGGAAGCACTGAAGGGTGCTGTTTTCTGTGCTAGAATTATGGAACTTGCTGGCTTTGAAGTTCTTCCTAAATATAACGATAAAAGAAGCGATATAATTCAAGCTATTAAATTTAACGATAAAGAAAAACTAATTAATTTCTGTAAGGGGATACAATCAGGTTCACCAATTGACTCTTTTGTAGAATGTGAACCTTGGGATATGCCAGGTTATACAGATAAGGTTATTATGGCTGCAGGAGCATTTATTCAAGGATCATCTATAGAACTATCAGCAGATGCACCGATTAGAGAACCTTATATAGCATATCTTCAGGGTGGACTTACTTTTGACCATGCTAAGATAGGGATACTAATAGCACTTTCAAAGGTTATATAAAATAAAATAATATAATAGTTATTAAGTGCAAAATCACAATGATGTTTGCACTTTTTTGTTGAAAATAAAAGGCTATTATAATTAAATATTGAAAGAATATGCGAAAATAAAAAACACCCCAAATATAAATTATTTATATAATTCTTATCAGACATGAATTTGGGTCTGCTATTATTGGAGTACCGCCAACATTATGCGGATTTACAACGTTAAGCAATAAAGTTGGCTAATTAGAACATACCCTAGATATTAGACACTAACGAAAAGTGACTATTACCTAGGTTTATTATTATTTATTTTTGGGTATTATGCTTGGATTAAATTACAGTTTTTGTTGCTTCCTTATTATCTAATCAGTTCACCAGAACACATAAACAACAAAATTCCAGCATGTCAATGCTATATATTGACATAAGTTCTAAAGTAATCTATAATTGAATTAATCATTAACGGAAACGTTTTCGATAACAAAATGACTGATAAAAAATTAAAGCTACTAAGAAAAAAACACTAATACTATAATCTATATACAAATCAATTAATAGTAGATAAAGAAGTTGAAAGTAAAGGAGTAGTTTCACTAGGTGCCATATAAACTATGAAAACTTGAATAATAAGGAAGTGAGTTTGTGATTAAATTTAGAGAACTAAAATTAGAAGAGATGGAAGCTTGGTTTGACCATTGTATGTATGTATTTAATGGGGGAACATATTCGCAGAGTTACAGACAATATTTTACAAATCATTATTATAATGACCCTTGGAGGGATTTGGAAAGTATATTAGTAGCTGTGGAAGATAAAAAAATAGTAAGTACAGTTAGAATTTTTCATAGGAGGATATATCTTAATGGGCAAATAATAGAAATGGGAGGAATAGGAGAAGTTAGTACTATTCTTGAGTATAGATGCAAAGGGTTATCCTCTAAACTACTTGCCCTTGCTATAAGAAAGATGAAGGAAAAGGGCATTAACGTTTCCATGCTTGGAGCAGATTTAGAGAAGATTGGGTTTTATAGTAAATTTGGGTGGGAAAGCTTATCAAGATGTTTTAATAAGTCCACTGTTAAAGGGAAAAACGATCTGAATATAAAAATGCGACAAGTAAATTTCGATACTGATATACCTCAGATTGCTTTTGTTTTTAATGAGTATTCTAGAAAACGCAATGGAATTGTGGTACGTGATGAGGAATGCTATTGGAGCAAGTGGGTAAAGAATGAAGTAAAGAATTTTTATGTTGTAGAAGACGAGATGGATAAAATTATTGCCTATATTGATTTTGAGAAATGCGATAAAATCATTCAAATAAGGGAATTTGGAGAGCTTTCTGGAAAAGAAAGTATATTTCCATTATTAGTACCTAAAATTATTAATCACACATGTGAGAATGAGTGCGAAGTAATTTATTCAATAGCAATACAATCCCCATTTATAGTAGATAAATTAATTGAGGAAACAAATGAAATGATAAAACTTATTAATCCTTTTAATTTTGGAGATATTAAAGTTCAAAATACAAAGGAATTTGTAAAAATTTTAAGCAATTGTGCACAACGAGAAGTGAGCAAAGCATTTGTTTCCTGGCATATAGATGGATTTTAATGTTGTACTAGTAGAAAGGAGTGAAGTAAAGCTTGTAATTGTAGTACGTTAGATACTTCAGCTATTGAAAGTGAAATAGCTGGCAAATGTTATAACTTACATGATAATGAATTTGGGTTTAAAAAAGTTTCAATTAGCTTTGAAGATAGTATGTTTGAATTTACTATAACTGATAATAAGTGTGAATATAAAATACCGGGCGGAATAGGGAAAATGGTAGAAGGTAAAACAGATTTATTAGGTAAGATGACTGCTTGTTATGCGCCCTATTTACTTGAACTTGGTAAAATGAGTATTAGCTCACTGGGTGGCTATTGGTGCGACAGTAATACCTTTGTTATAAAGTTGCAGTTTATTGAAACGCCATTTGGCAATACAATAAAGCTTTGCTTTAATGGGAATAAGATAGAAATAAGAGGAACTACTAATGTTAATAATCCACTTGGTTCTAATGAACTTCCAATATTAAAAGGAGAATTATAACGAAACATGCACATGTGCATGGAAACAGATGACAACGCATTTTACACGGCTAGAGAAATTATATGGCATTATTATATAACCATGAGTAGTCGAATTATATAATGGTAACTATGAATCAGAGTAATTATTTAAAAAAATCGAGCCTTTTTATTGGGTAGATAAACTTTCTGAAATAGATAATGTTAAAACCCTGCAATGAAAATCATTGTAGGGTTTTGCTATATGCTTAATAATTTAAAGGTTTTGAATTAATACTTTCTATAAATACCAGCAAGTACACCCAAAATTGAACAGTCCTCAACTATAATAGGGGACATAGACGAATTTTCAGGTTGAAGTCTTATATGTCCATTTTCCTTAAAAAACCTTTTTATAGTTGCTTCATTATCAATAAGAGCTACCACTATGTCTCCATTTTTCGAGACATTGGTTTTCTCAATTATAGCTAGGTCTCCATCTAATATTCCAGCCTCAATCATACTGCTACCTGAAACTTTAAGAATAAAGAGTTCATTATTGGTTCTAGTAAAATTTAAAGGAAGAGTAAATGTATCTTCAACATTTTCAACAGCTAAAATTGGTTGACCTGCAGTTATTTTTCCTATAATAGGGATATCTATTAATTCTTTTCTTATAACCGAATCCTTTAGTAATTCAATTGCTCGAGGCTTAGTAGGATCCCTACGAATATATCCTTTTCTTTCTAACCTTTCCAAATGCCCATGAACTGTGGATGTGGATTTTAATGATACAGCCTCACATATTTCTCTTACTGAAGGCGGATATCCTTTTAATTGAATTTGATCCTTTATAAAATTATATATTTCACTTTGTTTATCTTTTTTTTCAGTTATCATTGGAAACACCTCTCATTCGTAGTAGAATTATACCATATAAATGTAAAAACATCAAACTTATGTTCTCATTTTTTTGGAGAATATAAACAATTTAAAATATTAGTATTTGATTAATGAAACCTAATTTGTTATAATTGTCTATTATGATTGTGTTTTAATAAATGGAGCGGGGTGTTGTATGTCTAAAAATTGTATTTTTAACATAAATAAAATATGTGATAATTGTGGAGAATGTGAAATTTGTGAAATTAATCGCAATAAGAAATGTGATAATTGTGGCAAATGTTTAGAATTAGAAGGTTACGATGTTAAAGCAATTAAAATTGATGAAGTCTTTGAACATGAAGAGATTGAAGAAATCGTAGAGGTTGAAAAGGTAACAGAGGTTGAAGATAATTTTATTGAGAATGATGAACTCATTGTATCTGAAGAAGGAGACAATGATAAATTTAAAATTGATACACAACAAAAACTTTCAGATTATGATGCATTCTTAGCAGAGGAAGAAATTTTAAAACAAAATAAGGATGAGTATATACCTGAAAATAATGAAGTTTGGGAATATATAGATGATGTAGACGGGGCACGTGAGCTTCTTGAGAATGAAGACGATAACTCAGGATTACTTCAAGAGAAATTTCCTGGACTTATAATACTGAACGACAGGAGATAACTTATACTTCCCATTATTAAAAAGGGTGAAAAAGTATATATTACGTTAAATGCATTGAAGTAGGTTATGCATTTTTAGTAATATATACTTTTTTTTATTCTTCAGAAAGAGGATTTGACTTAACCGCAGTTCTTAATTTATCACTATCTACATGTGTATATATTTGGGTAGTACCTATATTTTCATGGCCCAGAATTTCTTGAAGGCTTCTGATATCCACATTCCCATGCTTATACATAAGAGTAGCTGAGGTATGCCTTAATTTATGAGGAGTGTACTTATCTTTATTAAGCCCAGCATTTCCAATATGTTTTTTAACAATTCTTTCTACAGTTCGTTTGTTAATTCTCCCATGTTTAGCACTAATAAAAAGCGCATCTTTATCTTCGATATGAATCTTTTCTATGTCTTCATTTCTAATAGGTAAATACTTAAAAATTGCCTTTAACGAAGCTTTATTTAAATAAATGGTTCTCTGCTTATTTCCCTTACCAATAATGGATAAGGTATCGTCTTTCATATCTGATATATTTATACTACAAAGCTCTGATAACCTGAGACCACAATTCAAAAACAGGCTAATAATACTATGATCGCGAATAGAGTGCTTATCCCTTGAGCTAGTTGCGTTTAGGAGGGTCTTGCTTTCTTTTAAAGTTAAATAAACAGGGCTTCTTTTACCTAGTTTAGGTGATTCCAAATCTAAAGTAGGGTCTGTAGTTATCACTTTAACCTTAGTAGTTAAATAGTTAAATAGGGATCTAATAGCAGCAATTTTCCTTGCTTTAGCATAGTTTCCATTTGCTCTATATTTTGAGAGATAGGAAATAAAGGCATATAAATCCTGAAGTTCAAGAGTTTTAAGAATATCTATAGTTAGGTCATTAATTGGAATATCTAAAAGGTTAAGGGATGACGTTTCTGGTACTAAGCCTTTATGTATTTTTAGAAACTTTAGAAACAGTGATAAATCGGCTGTGTATGCGACAATAGTAGAACTAGAACAGCCTCTAACAGTATCTAAATAATTAAAATAATCATTCATAAACTTTGGTATTTCATTTTTATAAATAGTATTTATAGTAGATTTCATGTGTACCTCCTGATAATTCAATAATGTCGTGAAACTTACATTTCACGACATTATTATTCTATAAGAGGGGGGCAAAATCCTTCTTTTTATAGAAAATAATTATTTATTTATTTTAATTTTGTTATAATAAAAATATAAAGCTACCAGTTTTGCCTTACTGATAGCTTTTAATTGTTTTACAATCTATATGCTTATGAGTTAGCTTATACGTTTATAGAAGTTTCTACACCTAAAGCATCTTTATTAGCCTCGAGTATTGGTTTTACATATTCATCTATAAAGTCTACAACTTGACTTGGAGCTCTACCTACAAATTTAACTGGGTCAATTACAGCTAAAATCTCATCCTTTGACATTTTAAAGATATCATCATTAATAATTCTCTCTATAAGATCATTATTTAAGCCTTCTTCTTTAACTCGTCTTGCCGCAGCCATAGAATGAACTCTAATACTTTCGTGAAGATCTTGTCTGTCCCCTCCCCTTTTAACTGCTTCCATTAGAATATTTTCTGTAGCCATAAATGGAAGCTCATTAATTACATGAGAAGCAATTACTTTTTCATATACTACCATATTTCCAGCTATATTTATATATAGATTTAATACTCCATCAAGAGCTAAAAAAGCTTCAGCTACTGATATTCTTTTATTAGCTGAATCATCTAATGTTCTTTCAAACCATTGTGTTGAAGCTGTTATAGCTGGATTTAATGAATTTACTATAACATATCTTGCTAGTGCACTAATTCTCTCAGAACGCATAGGGTTTCTTTTATATGCCATTGCAGAAGATCCAATTTGCTTCTTTTCGAAAGGCTCTTCTACTTCTTTCATATTTTGAAGTAATCTTAAATCATTACTGAATTTATATGCGCTTTGAGCTATTTCTGACAATGTATTTAGAATTATAGAATCTAGTTTTCTAGAATATGTTTGACCAGTAACTGGATATGTATCTTCAAAGCCCATTTTATTTGCTACGTATTTATCTAAATCTTTAACTTTTTTCTCATCATTATTAAATAAATTCATAAAACTAGCCTGAGTTCCGGTTGTTCCTTTAACCCCTCTTAATTTCATCTTATCTATTACAAAGTCTAAATTTTCTAAATCCATTATTAATTCTTGAATCCAAAGAGTTGCTCTTTTACCTACAGTAGTTAATTGAGCTGGCTGTAAATGAGTAAAACCCAAAGTAGGCACATCTTTATACTTTAATGCAAAGTTTGAAGATTTACTAACAACATTTACTAATTTCTTTTTAATTAATAACATGGCTTCTCTCATCACTATTAAATCAGTATTATCACCTACGTAACAACTAGTAGCCCCTAAATGGATGATTCCCTTTGCCGCTGGACATTGTACTCCATAGGCATATACATGACTCATTACATCATGTCTTATTTCTTTTTCTTTTTCTTCAGCTACTTCATAATTTACGTCATCTACATAAGACTTAAGCTCTTCAATTTGAGCCTTTGTAATATTAACTCCTAATTGCCTTTCACCTTCAGCTAGGGCAACCCATAGCTTTCTCCAAGTTTTAAATTTCATCTCATCTGAAAATAAATAGCTCATCTCTTTTGATGCATACCTGCTATTTAATGGTGTATTATAAGAATTTCTCATATTTAGCCTCCATACGTACAATTTAGATTACAAAACAAATTTCATTCAAATTATAACATACAATATAACAATATTTAATATAAATATTCGTATATTGTAATTGTGCTTTTCAAAATATTATTTATTACATTAATTTATCAACAATAACATTGTTTATGTTATGTAGAAATTATTAAATAGTTCTAAAAGATTATATTTCTAATATAATCTATACAACAGAACAATTATAAAAGTTTGGGGGGAATTATGTATAAGCTTAGTATTATAGACAAACTATCGTTCATCTTTGTATTGGTGGGTGCTTTAAACTGGGGACTTTTAGGGTTATTAAATTTTAATTTAGTTAGTTTCATTTTTGGATCTGTTCCATTCCTCGCTAGAGCAGTATACATCTTAGTAGGATTATCAGCTGTTAATATTATTGTTTTCATACTTAGAAATAAAAAAGATTAAATCTTCTTTATTAATAGTAAAAATACTCCATAGATTATTATGGAGTATTTTTACTTACTTTAACCAATTATTATTTAAAAGTCAAGTTTTACAAATCTATTTTGTTAATGATATTGGAATTCATTTAGATTTATAGTGTTGTGACTTATAAATATAACCCCTTCACTCTCCAAAAATACCTTCTGCAAATTATGTGACTCATAATCTTTTATGACAATCTCTCCTTTTACATTTACAACTCTATGCCAAGGAAGTTTATATTTTCCACTTAAGGAATGAAGAATTCTAACTACCTGCCTAGCTCCTCTAGGGCTTCCTGCAAGGGCTGCAATTTGACCGTATGTCATCACTTTACCTTCTGGTATGCTTATTATAATTTCTACAACTCTTTCGGTAAAAGGTTCCATTTTAAGCCCCCCTCTAATAACAAATGAAGCTTTGATATTTTTATTTATTTAAACTCAATAGCCCATCTTTTACATTGTTCTATTCTCATACCATTATCCCCTTGTTCCTTGTCATATGCAAAACTATCTAGTAAGTCACATGTGAAAGTTTCGCACTCACCACAATGTAATAGAGTTTTACTTTCACAACAAGACTTTACAGGACAATTTTCTCCCCAAAATGGCTTATCTATAATTACACATCCCTTACATCCTGCTGATTCTTTGTATTCACATTTTGAGCACTCAATACCACATCTTGATTCTACCATTTTAATTCCTCCTCCTATTTGATATCCTTATATTTACTTATTACATCGTCATAAACTTCTTCAATAGACTGGTTATATGATTTCCAAGCTAAACTAAAGCATTCCATCCAAATATTATTTAAATCAGCCCAAATTGACATCTCTACCTTTAATATTATAAAATTTACTCATTCCAAAAAGTACAAAAGCGCTAATCGTTAATCCTATATATATTGAATTTAATTTTTTAAAGCCCAATAAAATCCATATTAAGCTAGCAAGTGGTCCTGCAATTATAGAATATATACCTGCTTGCATTGATACTCTACCTCTAAAAAATAAGGCTACAACAACTGGAATAAAAATAGGTGTAGCTCTAAAAATCATAGAAAGGAATCCCCAATTAAGTATCATTGAATCTTTATTATTTATTACTATTATTAAAGACATAAATCCAATGAAAATTATAGTTCCTCTTAAGATATAAAGTTGCTTTTTATCTCCCGTTTTTTTATTTATGCAGTGAATATAAATGTCTCTAACAAACATAGTTGCAATGCCTAAAGTAAGGCCTGCTCCTGTTGCTATCGATGAAATCAGTACAGTTGCTATACACACTCCCCCTAGAACTGGATTCAGATAATTCATAAGAAACAAAGGAAATGCTTCACTTGGTACAATGCCAGGATGATGAATTCTCATATACATGCCAATCATTGTACATACTATGCCAACTGGTAGAATTAAAAACGCTACATAAAAAGCACTTTTTCTTGATATTTTAGAATTTTTTCCTGCCATTATAGCCTGAAAATAAGTTTGAGTGGACAATACTCCAACTATTGTAGATATTCCCGAAGCTATATCAGACGATATTCCTCCACTAAATAAATTAAACCATGGTTCTTGTGGAAGAATAGATGTTATCTCTTTAATTCCATTAAACTTAAATATTAATAATATACCACATATAATACTTGTGCCATATAGAAGGATTGTTTTTACCGCACCTACCATTGTACTTCCCCAAAAGCCACCAAATACAACATATGCTACAAGCAAACACACAACTATTACTGCAGTTTTAACAATACTCATACCAAACACTACGGTAAATAAAGCAGTACAGGCTATAACCTGGCCATTAATATGAATAAACATCCCTATTGATAACAAAATACTAGATATTGTCCTTGCTTTTTTACCATATGCATTTCCTATTATCTGTGGGATTGTTTCTACAGATTTCTTGTTTACCTGCGTTGAATAAAATAACCCTAGTAGTATACTTGCTATAGAAAGTCCAAATATAAACCACATTGCTCCAATACCCCTATTATAAGCCATTTGAGCAGTTCCTACAGTACCTGCTCCACCTATTATAGAACCCATAAGCATACTTGTGACACCTATGACTCCAAGTTTACTTCCACCTGATATAAAATCTTTAGATGTTTTAACTTTTGATTTTGATAAATAGCCAATTATTCCAGTTATAATCAAAGTAATAATGGCACTAATTATAAGCATTATGCGCATCCCCTTAAGGTTTACTATTGTGATCATTTAGCATTTATTAATCCGCGTTTTTCACCCATCCACACCCTTTAAAATCCTTACAAAAATTAACTTCAATGATTCCACAATATGGGACGTCAGTATCATAGTAAAACTGTCCCATTACCATACCATGTGTTACCACAATTATTTTTTCATAGCTTGAATATTTTTCTAAACATTTAAAAGCTCTACTTGCAACTACACTAAGTTTTTCCCATTTTTTCGTCTCACCATTAGTATATTCACCTTCACAACGAATGCATTCATCAATGGCAGTTTTAACTTCTTCATCTGACATATTGTTAAATTCTAAATCGGGTACCCACTCATGAATGTCAACTTCAATACTTATATCAAGTGACCTTTCTTTTGAAATGATTGCAGCCGTCTGTAATGCTCTAGTATACGGTGAGGATACAATAATGCTTGCACCTTGTAATCGTTTATCTTTAGCAACATTTATCGCTTGCTCAATGCCTTCAGATGTAAGTTGAGCCAAATCCATACCATGGCCCTTAAAATTCCGTTCTTTTACTAAACTATAGTCAGGTTCTCCATGTCTTATAAGTATAAGTTTTGTCATTGCACTTCTCCCCCTCTTTACTCTAAGTTATTAAAAATATACCAAACTACATTTCTATTGTTCAAATTGCTCTATCTCGTAATTTAGCTACTATGTTAAAACGAACATAGCCTCTATTATTGTATTCCATAATCCAAAACTTAACAACATTCTTTAGCTCTTCAAGACTTTCATACCCTAATGGAGATAATCTTCTCTACGTAAAGGTTTACCTTTGCGTAGAATAATTCACTTTAACATCAATCATTAGTTTGTAAAAATGGTGTTTAATGGTATAATATTTTCAATGATTAATTTATATTTGTAATTATGAACTAACTACGAACCAACAATTTATATACACTACAAGGAGAGTTATTATGGATTTCAGAAAAATGTTTGATAGATCGCATTTATGCAACAATTTTCGTACATAAAATAGTTGCGATACTAAAAAACATTAGCCCACTCAATTTAGCCTCAGCAAATCTATCCTTAAAGTATTCTCCTTTAAACAGAAAAAAATATCTGGTGTTAAAGTATACTTCATCGAATTTTTAAAATCATCTTTATTATTGAAAAATACTTTGTAATAAACTTTAAATAACTGTATATCTAACCATATTAGCAAAGGAATAATAAATATTAAAAGCCACATATATTTCCCCCTTCAACCCACTATTAATTTTAAAATTATTTTTTTAAGATTACAACCACAAGAAATATCAATTCTTCAAAAGCTCCAAATGGTTTAATAATATCTTTTTCTTGAATTACATTTTTTGAAGATAATGCTTATTCCATATTGAATATCTAACTCCATATCCAATATGTCCGCCACGTCTTAGCAATTCATCAGTCAATTTGTGACGAATAGAAACTTCTCCAATAAATTCACTGTTATCAATCAGCCAAAAATAATTACTTGGCACATTATTTTGTTCATATTCTTTTATTGCTTCAACATAAGAAAAAAAATATTCAACTGATGGCACTACTAACTCTACTATATTAGACATAATCATTCCCCTCACTCAAATATATTTTTATAACTATAGCGTAGCTTCACAATATCTATAACAATTTTTCACTGTTGATTATAGATATAACCTGTCTAGTTTATCTGATTTTCTTAGTAATTCTTAAGCTTATTCTGCTTATTAGCGGAGGTTAATCCAATATATTTGTTGCTCTTTACCTTCATGGAAATTTTCGCCTGTTAATATACCACCACAACTCATCGCAGTCTGACTTGAAGCAATATTATCTTTATCACAGATAATCATTACTTTTGGAATTTTCATATCTTTTGCAATTTCTAAAACAAGTAATAATTGTTGCTTACCATAACCTTTTTTTCGTTCAGTTGGACAAATACCATAGCCTACTTGTCCACCATGTTTTTCTAATTCATCAGTTAAAAAGTGACGGAGTTGAATAGTACCTATAATTCTATTATCAGATTTCCTTACAGAAAAGAATGTGCTGGCATGAACATTATTGTGGAGTTTATCTTTCTCAATTGAAAGAACAATTTCTAGCCATTCATCAAAATTATTATAACGGGCTAGGCCACAACCGCCATTGATATTAGTCTCGTCAAAGTCTAAATACTCTTGCTTATATTCCAGAATTTTATTTTCTAAAATCTTTGATGGGGTTACTAAAATTAACTCGCTCAATTTAATACCTCCTAATAAAATCAAAAAAATCCTTATCCGTTTAAAGTTTGTGCATTTTATATACCAATAGCACATCTAATATGTGTTAGGCTAAGTGCAACCCTATATATAAATTATAAGTCATAATTATACACATTACTATAAAAAAAAATAGTCCACCAGCCAAGGTGGACGTAACCATTTTGTTATAAGTCGTTTTAGGCACTACGCTTTGAGTATTATAGGCTTTATATGCTTTTTATTGGGATATAAATATTCATTGAAACTTTATCATATTCAAAGGAATGACAATGCTCATCATAATGCTCAAAGTCAAATTTACTTTCATCAATTTCATATTGTGAATTAGGAAACCATTGTTGAAGTATATAGGTCCAAGTTCCATTTATGGAATCTATAAAGTTATCTTCTTGCACTTCTGGTGTCGTAAATATAGCATAGGTTGCAGCAGGAATTTCTAATTTGTACATATCATCCATTGCTTTATCAAAGTTATCAACACCAACAGCCATTAGATATGAAAAGTCATCAGTATCCATATTGGTATTAATACAGATGCAATACTCTCCATGTTTTAGTGGAGTTAGCTGTTGATACAATTTTTCCTCACAATTGTTATCATCAAAACCACGTTGAGCCCAGAATGCTGGAATATCACTTGAACGTAATACATTTTTAAGGTTATTCTTAAATTCATACCCAACCACTTTAAAGCTAGGCATTTCAATTATTTTAGGTTCCATTATAATTCCTCCAGTTTGATTCTTTTGTAAATATACTAAATTTATTTTTGGTGGTAACCCTTTTGGAGCATGAATTCTGTAAAGACTTGGTGGATAGCCAAAAGCACGTTTAAAGGCTTTATTAAAACCTGCATGCGTTTCAAAGCCATAATCCATTGCTATATCAATTATCTTTGCTCCATTCGTTAGCTTTTGTAAAGCAAATTGCATTTTTCGTTTTGTTACATAATCCATTACTGATAAATGGACAAAACTACTAAATATTTTATAATAATGATAGGTTGAAAACCCTGCAATTGAGGCTAGCGTATCTACAGATAAATTATCTTCAATATGCTCATCAATATAATCAATAGTTTTTTGTATTAAGTTAATATAATCCATTAAGTCACCTCATTTAAACTCATTTAATCCCGTACGGTAATTATATAATAGCATTTATAAATAATTTTTCTTATCCTAACTTGTTAATATTTAATTAATTATATAAATTTTATAATATCCGCCTATATATACTCATATAAACTGCTTTTCCAATAACTTCTGGATGAACACAAAGGTTTTACGAAGTCACACTAATAATAAATTGTAGTTTTATTTTCTATAATACCATTTTTCAACAAATATGTTTAATTTCCTTTAAATCATAAAAGTTTCAATGTTTTTAAATTAATTTAAGTAATTACGACTCACACTTGTCTTGCTATATAAAAACAGGAACTTCTAATCATTTTCAGATTAAAAGTTCCTGACTTTTAGTATGATATTTTTATTAACGTCTTCCTGTCATCAAAAACAACGAGTATTTAACCCTTTGATCGTTTATTATTTTTTCACCATAGTAAAAAGTGTTTGATTCTATATCCTTAAATCCACAACTAACTAAAATACTTTTCAAAGCATCTTGATTAAAACCATTATGCCCATCGAATTCCGGGTATTTTTTATGAAAGGTACCATCCTCTTCATCTAAATCTACTATACACAAATAACCATCTTCATTAAGCAATTGGTGAAAACTCTCTATTATATCTTCGGTATCTGTAATATGATGCAATACCATAGAATTATAAATGACGTCAAATTTCATTTCTGATGAATTTTTACTAGATATATCTAAATTATAAGGAAACATGTTCGTTACTTCGTATTTATCAATTTTAGACTTCAGTATATCTATCATTCCTTCTGACGAATCTATAAGAGCAATACTTTTAAATATATCATAAAGATTAAAACTCACAAGACCAGTTCCACAGCCAAATTCCATTGCAGAACGATTTTTATTACTACCAATTGAATCACTAATTGCATTTGCAATAATATTAGCTCTATTAATTCTTATATCAGTATCCCAAGTTTTAGCATAATTATCAAAACCCATTTTTATGTTACCCCCAGTTATTCCTTTAATTTATGACCGCTTGCACCAGCTTTGTAGCTCTTTAAAAACAAATTATAAAATTCATCAATAATTTTTGAATTTTCAATTTCTTTATTTATTTTTAATAATTCCACTACCGCTTCGATTGTACATAAATCCCCTTCAGCAGCGCCTTTTCTTAAATCATAGTGAGATTTAAAATTTGGTTGTAATGAAATCCTAGGTAATTTATTTAGATAATCACTTTTCCTAAGTATTTTACGTGCTTCTTTCCACGTACCATCTATTAAAACAAATGCAGGAATTTTCCCTGTACTTTTATATTTAAGCTTGCCACACTTTGTTTTATCTTCTACTGGAAATACCAAATAAGAATCATATATTTCATTGTTTAAGTTTTCAATTAATTTCTCTGGATTTTTTGTTCTCTTCCAAAGGAAAATCTCAGTAGAATCTAGATTAACAAGCTTTAATAACCTTGCAGTGTTAGAAGGTCTATAAAGCTCTCTTTCAGTTGATAGAATCCAGATTCTTGCACTAGTACTGATTTTAGGTGCACTATCACATATACAAGTTATTTTTGGTAAACCACATTTGTCGCAACTATCATATGAACTTGTTATTTGCTTTATTTTATACTTACAATCCATATTTCCTCCAATTAGTCTATATTAAATGTTTTTATTTTGTCAAAAATAAAAGAACTACAACCATTATCACATGTGTTTTCCTTTTGAAATACAAAACCACATTTTTCAGTATAGAAGTGATGATTTCTCTTTGAATAGCAGGGTGTTTCAACAGTCCATTTTTTTGCATCCACAAAGCTATCTTCTATAACCTCCCACACTTTACTACCTAGATGGCTTTCCCTGTATTTAGGATCAATAAATAACATTTCCAAACTGTATTCATTATTTGGCTTAATACCAACAGTGTAAGCTCCAACTATAGTATTATTATAGATTATTTTCTTGCTTTTGAAATTCTCATGTTCATTTAGTCGTTTAATTAAACTACCGTCATTGTAACCTGTAGGACCATCCTCTTTAAGTTCAGTGTGCATCGATGTATCTTCATTAAATGCAGACGTCATTATCTTTGTTAGTTCCCTGTAATCCTTAGGATATATCTTTAAATATACTGTTTCGTTATCCATTCTGAAACCCCTCCCGATTATAATTCTTTAAAGTTCTTTAAAAAAACATCTTTAGTTTCTACTTTTATTAAAACAATTTCAATTAAATTGCTATAAGTGTTTTATACTCCTCTATTACTTTATCTACATAGTGCTCTGGACCTTCAATAATGGCCTCTGTATCTATAAATCTAATAGATAATTTTAAATTTTTAAACTCTCTAAAAAAAGGGTTTTTAAATGTAAAAACATTCTCATCTATTTCAATAGCCTTCCATTTCATTTCTTTCATTGTCAACTTTATATTTTCTTTTGCCAATAACCTATCAGCTATTATTATTGATTTACTACTATACAAATAATTTTCAAACGTCGCTAAAACCCATATAAATGCAATAACCGTAGTAATAATAAAAGTAAATATATCACTGTTTTGGTACAATTGATGTTTAGTAAGCCTTTTTAATAAAACCACAAATATATTTGTTAACACCAGCGGCACTATAAACGATGATAAAATCTTAATAAAAACATTTAATCGTTCCCAAATGTTCATATATTGTTCGCTCCCCCAATACTTTCTATAGAAACAGCCCTTACGGGTGATCCATCCGCATCTTTATTTTTAAGTGGAAGTATACTTAAAATAAAATTTTCACTACTAATGGAATCTAAATTTGTTAGATTCTCTATAATTAGGATGTCTTTTGGCATTAATATTTTATGAACTGCAAATGTGGTTGAATCCATATCATCAATTGAAATTGCATCAATACCAATGCCCTTTAAATTAAATTGTGATAACCATCTCGCTGAATTTTCACTAAGTGAAGGGAAATTCTCAAAATACTTTTTATCCCCCCAGTATTTACTCCAACCTGTCTTTATTATAATGAACTCAACATTTTTTATTTTTTTCTCATAAGGTTTTAAACTATCAATATCTATTAATTTCGTTTTCATGTTTGAAAAGTCTAAAATAGTAGCATTTCCAATAAAATGTTCTATATCTAAATTATCTAAATAAAGACCACTACTGAGCATATGTGCAGGTGCATCTATATGTGTCCCTGTATGAGAGTACATAGTGATTTTTGCCTCCTGAAAACCATCCTTTGCCAAAGTATTTGCCTTTATAAAAATTGGTTGTTCAGTTCCTGGAAAAACTGGCATATCCGAATAAATTGTGTGCGTTAAATCAGTAATTTTCATTATAAACCTCCATAATTATATTTTTTAAATGCTATTTAAGTAACCGGCAATAAATGCTGCTTGTAGTTCTCTAATCTTCTCTTTGAAATGAACATGGTCGAAATAAATATCTCTACCTAAATTTTTAGTGAAGTCATACATATCTATGCACGGAATATTATAGTTACACATTATTTCTTTTGCAGCAATATCATAAGCATATACATCTTTACTATACCTTAAGACGCCTTCGGTTCTAGCATTATGAATTTCATCTATAACAGGTGTTAATCCAATCCATATAATTTTATTTGCCATAAGATTTGATATTGCAATTATTCTTTTTAAATTCATCTTGTAAACATTTAATTCAACCTGAAGCTTATTTAAATCTCTGTCACGTCGAACATCATGTAATCCGCAATTGATAAGCAATATATCATAATTTTTATTTTGCTTACGTTCTTGTTCTAAATAATTCATAACCATTAAACTATCCCCTGCATTAGCTCCAATTGGATTGTCTAAATCTGTTATTGCTTGTTCTATACCTCGTTTTCTATCATACTCAAATTTATCTTTAATATTATTTTTAAGATATGGCCCATAATGTATTGAAACACTATCACCTATAACAAATATATTTCGCTTACCCATTTGATTTACCTCTTTCTTTTACAATTATTAATTTTAATTTATTAATATTCTATAATGAGTTTAGTCCATTTATCAACATATTCGTCTGTAGCCCATTGATTGAGGATTATACTTTCATTTTCATCTATATCAATACTTAACGATGGTTTATCAATACCAAGTTTAGGATTTGTAAAAATCAATAGTTTATTAGGAGTTAATACTGCTAACATATCATCATTAGGTGATGATACTGCATCTTTAGCTTCAGGTATTTTTTGCTTTATCTCGTTCCATTCAATACATAAACTATCATAGGACGTTATTTTAGTTGGCAGCTTAATGTCAGTGTTAATATATTTTTCTACAGTTCTTCCATTAGAACCATTCCCTTTATGTTGGTATACTCTGAAGAGTGGAACAGATACTTGCCATTTTCCTTCACTTCTAAATAACTGGAGATTTTTACTATCTATAAGTTGATCTACGTTGATGTACCCATCTAAACTAATATTTTTATCATATTTTTGGGAATATCCTTTAAGTTTTAGTTGCTCACTTTTATCTAATAAATTAAAAAGTGTTTCATAATTATCAAGCCCATCTAAATTAGATAAATTACCGATTTCATACATTTTAAAATTATCATAAGAACTATTATAAGTTCCACCACCTGTATCATAATAATTAGTCATAATAGATGCATAGTTATTTCCTACATAATAAAGCTTCTGTGTTTGCAGTTTATAAGTGTCTCCCATAGCCCCTTCCTGAGCGTTAAGATATTTTTTCTTAAATGTGTCAGTTGTAAATAAATTACTCATAGATGTGTTAGCGGGATGTGATATGATATTTGAAAAATTATAATATGAACTATAATTACTAAAAATATCATCTGGTTGATTTTCCGGATGATTAATTGGATCTGACATAATAAATTTGTTATTTCCAATCTTGTAAAAGCTTTCTTTGTACGGTGCAATTATCTCGTTTTTTTTATCTTTATAGGTTATCTTTTTATTATCTTCATAAATCCATAAAGTTCTGTAATCATTTGGTTTTCTTTCCATAGTATTCACATTTATATCTAGTTGATTATCTTTTGATAATCCTAGTAGTAAACCTGAATTAATTTTATGACTTGTATTCTCTTCAACTTTGTCTTTGTTTGTTACTATTTCAGAACTTTTATTGTTATTAGTTGATTTTTCATTTGCAGGTTGTTTACTACTACAACCAACAGATAAAATGCTAAGTAGAGCAAAACAAACTAAAAATTTATGGTTCCCAACTAAATTTTTCACGTATACAACCGCTCCCTTATATTTATTAAGTGTTATTTACTTTCTATTTTTAATTTCATTATATTCATCATAATAGCATAACAATCTTTGATAAGAACAAAAAACTTCTTCCGGAATATCTACATGCGATATAAATCCTTTTCCTTTTGGGCCATATCCATTTTCAACATCATTTAACCTTGGGATTTCACCCATTATTAGATCAATAAATCTATCCTTATCCCATAATCCCTTTATATCTTTGTTTATATATTCATAACCGTTATCAGATGCTTTTATTTGCGGTATAAATGGAGAATAACTTATAAATAATGTGTTTTCCTCTTGCCACTCTTTTAAAAAAGAAGCATGACTTCTTAATTGCATAGTCGGATCCTGAATTAATATTATAGATTTTGGGACTTTATGTTTTTCCTTAAGTACAATTAATGCTTCAGAGGCATTATCACCACAATTAGTAGATTTACTTTCTGTAATAATTTTATCTTGCTGAATATTTTCTCCTGCTACAATAATCTGTTTTAGTATTTCTGCTTCAGATTTATCATTTACTTCAATATTATTATATTTATTGTTTTCTAAGACATTTTGAATTAAATATTTAGTAGAATGCCCTATTCCACCTACTATCATTATATCTTTAGATAAACCATTTTTATAGGCTTTTGATCCAATTTCAGCTACATAGGGAATACTGTTTCCTAAGAGTATTATCATATCAACTTGGGTAATTCCAAATTCTTCAACTAAAGCGTTGCAAGTTAGTCCGCTTATATCTCGTCTAGATAAAAATTTAATTATATTATTTATATCATCTATTATTTCTAATTCAACTAAACTGTTCAAATTTACCCTCCGTTTTTGCAAAAAAAATACGTGCTATTCAAATCTATTATTTTGTATCCATTTTGTTGCAAAATCAACTCCTAATTTCATATCAAATAACTTACACTCTGCATTACCAACTTTACCAATTACTACATTATTAGTTTCTTCAAATGCTTTCCCTAATTTCTCAAAATCTTCATCAGAATTATATTCGAAGTCTTCAAACCACTTCCATATTCTTTTATTATCCTCTATTATAGCTGCACCCATTGTTTCCCTAGGCATCTTATCGTTTAATGCCTCAGCTAGATGAAAACTTGTACAAGAATCGTAGCCAACGCCTAATAAAAGTACTTTGGCATTTAGATTATACATTTTACCTAAAGGAGATTCCATTCCAAACTGAGGAGTTAACTTATGGTTACTTATAATATTATGTGCAAACTTACCCCCTGATGCAAAAGATACTTGCGGATGATTTGATCTATAAACCTCAGGTAAGGTTCTAAATAACTCAGCAATGCATCCCATTCCTCTGGTTTGTGTAAGATTCACATTAAATGCTGGCATATTTTCATATATAAGATTAATCCATTCTTTAGGAATAGGTGGATTTTCCCATTCTGCCGGATCAGAAACTGCTCCGCTATGAGCAGGCATTATCAATGTACCCTTAGTGCTTATAACCCTTTGAAGAGCAATTATGACTGCCTGAGCAGCTCCACAAACCCAACCAATACTTGACATGGAAGAATGCACTAATACAATATCTCCACTCTTAATACCCAGATTTAATAAATCAGTATATATGGTATCCACTGTATTCATATTTTTAGTAAGCCCTATTACCTTTTCTTCACTCAATACTATCATCCCCTTATTGTTCTATATAAATTAATTATGTTGATGTAAATCTATTTGCTAAATTGGAAGCAAATTTTTACCCTCCATATAGTTGTAAAACCGTCGCAAATCTTCAACAGGAAATGGCTTACCATGACCGGGATAAATTATTTTGGCACCACTTGCAATAATTAAATCCCATGAATGTATGAACATCTCAGCATCCTCTATCCATATGGTGTGCCTAGCAACGCTCGGGAAATTATTCATAGCCGCATCACCGCAGAAAAGTCTACCGTCATCTAGTAGAAGTCCGATTGAGTCTGCTGTATGACCCGGCAATAGTAAAACTGTAGCGGGTATGCTCAAGTTTTCTAATGGTTGTGTTTTCGCATCTACAACAATTGCCCTAGAAGAAACATTCACTGGCGGAAATTCTTGCTTTCCGTTTCCTATAATAGACATACAACGGCAAAATAATTGTGCTAATTTTGATGAGCAACCACCGATAAACTGGTTATGACCAAGCATCAATCTATTGATAGCCTCATGGTGTAATATCACTGGTGCCTCTGTTGCTAAAATTAGTTCACCAAGAAAACCAGCATGATCATCATGTGCATGTGTAAGAAAAATATATGAAATATCAGTCATGGAAACACCACTTTCTGAAAGTCTACGGGAAAACGCAGGAAATCCGCCAGCATATCCAGTATCTATAACCACACATCCAAATTCAGTAATAAGAACATAATTATTAACGGCCCTTCCACCAATATTGATGACTTTTATAGACATTTACACTCCTCCCATTTATCAATAAATCATAATTCTATATCGTTCTTTGTTAATTTAATCAAATCTTTAAATTGACTACCACACCTCATAAGTTCTCCCATTACTTTATCAATACCATTATCACATTTGAACCAGTTATCACTGTTAATCCCTTGTGTTTCAGTGGGGCAGATAATAAATTCAGTATCGGGGTAGCATAAATTATAGTACATTAAGCAACGCCTTGCATGATACGATTTACAGCATATGATAGCTTTTTTAATAGTGAGATTATGTTCATCTGTGACTTTTTTTGAATTAATAGCATTCTGGTATGTGTATTCAGCACTATCTTCCTTCAAGATTACAGTTTCGTCAACCCCGTTCTGAATAAGCACATCTTTTAGAAATTCCCATTCAGTACAATACATTTTATTATATTTAACTGCTTTTGACTGAGGTCCGGGAAAATATCCGAGTTTGACACTATATTTTCCAGATGGGAGAATTAAAGGGGCGTATTTTTTATGCCAAAGAATAGATGCATTTTCTGCAATTTCAGCATAAGCCCCTCCCGGAATAAAAATAATGTCCGCTTGTTCTGGCTGATTTTCAACAAAAATAAAGTTTGTTATATCATCTATAAGTTTATTCATTCCATTCACTTTTAAGCATGGAATAGTTAAGTTGGTCAAATTTATCGTCATAAATCCAATAATGCTCTCTTAACCTACCATCCAATTTAAAATTAAACTTCTCTAAAAGCTTTATAGAGGGAGTATTACTTGAAGAAGTTGTTGCGTATATCTTATTTAAATTTAATTTAGCATCTGCAAGTGATTTTTCTATGAAATGCGTTAACATTATAATTCCTAGTCCATGTTTTCTATTGCAACTTGGCATATAATATCCAAATTCAGCACTATGATTTCTTGAGTTATAATCGAATAATGTTATTTTTCCTAACGGTTTATCGTAAATTTTTTTTTCAACTAATACAAAGATTTTCACTTTTTCTTCAGAGATAATCTTTAATGTTTTGTAAGAATACTCCTCAAATGATTGTGCCATTTTTAGAGGGCGACAAGTATATTTGTCAAAGTGTTTTTCTTCAATGTTCCAATTATATAGTGGTTTAAGATGCTGTTCTGATAATGATACTAATTCATAACCACCATTGAAAGTTAAAGTTCTATTCTTCATAAATTCCTCCTGCAAATTTTATGCCCTGCTTATAAACTCTTGTATGTCTCTTTTGACAAGGCTTAAACTATTTCTCCAAAACTCTATTGAGTGAACATCTATATCCATTATCTTAGCAACATCAACAATATTATTTTTACTTGTAGCACTTAAAAATTTATTATATTGAGATACAAAAGCCTCTCCTTTTTTTATATACTCTGCATAAAGCCCCTTAGAAAATAAAACTCCAAATGAATAAGGAAAATTCAAAAATTCTTCACCAGCAAAATAATATCCAACTTTATTCATCCACATATATGGATGAATGGTTTTAGGATCAACACTATCTCCATAAGCTCCTATCATACAACTTACCATTAATTCATTTAGCTCTTCAACAGATAATTGACCTAATTTCCTTTTTTCATACAATTTCATTTCAAAATTATACCTACCATAGAAATCAACAATGAAAAATCCAACATCTGAAATGCTTTTTTCTAAGACTGATAAGCCAGCGAAATTAGCCATGATTCTGCTTTCTTTAATTGGGAAAATGTCAACACATAGTCCATAACTGCCCTTACCCTCTCTTGGCTCAGCATCAATCCATCTTTTATCAAAGGCCTTCTTTGCAAAATCAGCAAGTTCTTCACTGAAAGTTTTAAAGCTGGATACAATTAAATCTCTGGTATCTAAATAGGATATTTTTGTATTAACATCAACCACTGGAGCAAAAACATCATAAAATGGAAGGGATGCTTTATGCCCTAGAATTTGTGCCTTTTTGCGATAATATTTATGGAACATAGGAAGAGAGTAAAGACATTATCTCATCTGTATCCATATCATTTTGTATTTCTAATAAAATATCAATGGTAGGTTTTGCATACAAATTAGATACAGAGGTACTTCCAAAATGATTAATTCTTATTATATTTTTCAAATCTATTCGTTGCTCAATGTTCGTTTTTTCAGACAAATATAACGCATGCCATATTGGATTGTGCTCACTTATAATAATGGGAAAAAGCTTTCCTAATTCTTCACTAGTCATTTGCTCTAATTGTTTTTCCAAATTCTCACCACCTAACGTAAATAATGATTTCTTTAATTGAAAACAAGATTAATAGCATTTCGACGATTTGAACCATGTTGGAATAAAGGCTTCAAAATTTTTATAATATTCCATCATAATTGTTCTTCTTTCGTAAGAGTCGGTAATACTTTTTCAGCAGCATCTCCATGAACCCATGAGAGTAGTGAAAAAACTTTGGTGCTATTTCCACAGACACCAAAGTTTAATGGCATACTCATATTTATATTTAATTCTGAAATCTTTCTTAAATTCTCGTATTCCCTACTTTTCTTTTTCTTTTAATTGGATGTACTTATCTTGCGCTATGCTCCATCTAGATGGTCCAGAAAACATACAAAATATAATTAACATTACATAAATAAAAAGAAGAACAAACCATGTTAGTCTATATTCTTTAGAATAATCTGCCCAAAATAAGTATATTGGAAATATTAAAACTATAATATCACTATAATTATACATTAATACACCTATTTTGCCTCTTTCTTTTCTTTTTTCCCATGTTTTAATGAAAGTCTTATCATCTGTGTAAAATATCCTTGATATTTTACTTACCTTTATCTTATTTTTAGTAATGAGGTCTTTGAAAATTAAGTTGAAAACTGAATATACAACTAAAATTATTAAAAGAATAACCAATATATCTTTCATAATGACAATCCACCCTTTAAGATAGAATAATATTTGCAGTCTACTAAAATACCCTTATTATTCTTAAGAATTTTTACTAAAGTTCCCTCATATTCTAGACCACACTTTTTCATAACACGTCCTGACGCAGTATTTCCCACCTATATCCATAAATATATTTACCTTTCATAATTATTTTATTTCAGTTCCACCCCATTCAACAACTGTAAAGCCTTTTCTTACGAATTGTTTTAAATCTTGCTCTTCCAACTCTATAGATTTGTTTAAAGGCTTGAAAACCATCATTATTCTTAATATAGAGTCTGGCTTTGGGGTTACCTTAAGCTGTGCTACACTTTCATAATCCTCTCCTGCAAATGTTATAAGATTGTACTCGTTATCTTTCATAATAGGAAGCCAATATACTATAAATTCATTATATTCTTTTGGTGTTAATCCCAAATACTCAAGTTTTTCTTGAAGAAATTTTTCAGTTTCATTTCCTTTTACTACAAAACCCTTTGACATATCCCACTTATTATCGGAAGTTCCTTCCCAGTACAGATATGAATATTCTCTGTTGTCAGCAAGATTAGTTAATGTGCCATCTGGCTTAGCTTTTACATTCCAGCCATCTTTATATTCTGGGTAGGTGCAAGTAAGATTACCTTTATATTTTAGTTTAACGCTAACAGTTTGCTCTGAAGTTGGATACAGGTAGATTACTGGTTTCTTAGCCTTAGGTGGTTGACATGCTGTTAATAATATTAAAATAAATGACGAAAGTAGAATAAGGCTCTTTGATTTTGATGTTTTCATAGTTAATCCCCCCAAACATTCATTTAAGTTTACTTTATTCTGCATTTTCTATTTTTTTTCTTTTAGTTTGATATATTTATCTTGAACTATACGCCATCTAGATGGCGTAGTAAACAAACTAAATATAATTAACATTACATAGATAAAAAGAAGAACAAACCATATTATTCTATATTCTTTAGAATAATTTGTCCAAAATAAGTATGTTGGAAATATCAAAACTAAAATATCACTATAGTTACACATTAACACATTAAAAGAATAACTAATATTTTTTTCATAATGACAACCCGCCTTTTAAGATAGAATAATATTTGCAATCAACTAAGTATTGATTATTTCACGACTGATTTCAACACTGTCGTGATTGGGCCAAGTAAAAAACTTAGTAACTTCTGAATCTGCTGCCTTAATTTTATTCAAGTGAAATACTTTTAGAATTATTTTACTTATACAATATAATTATACAATAAAATTATACGAATTACTTGTTTTTGCAAATAAACTTATATAGTCTTGTAAGTTCCATATTAAAATTACCTGATATTGAAAACATTATACATGAATTAATTGTTCTGACTGGCATTATAAGATAGCTAATGAAGATTATTTATGTTTTTTGTAGCTGACATAAATTTGCCTGCAATCATTTTGCGAATAAATGCAATATATACTTTACATTAAGAAATGTATATAGTATACTATGCAATGTAAGGAGGTAATATATGAAAAATAAACGAATGAAAATTGCTCGTATTGAATGTGACATGAAACAAGAGGATTTAGCAAAAGCTGTGGCTGTTACACGCCAAACAATTGGACTGATTGAATCAGGTAATTATAACCCTTCATTAAACCTTTGTATTTCAATATGCGAAATACTTGGCAAAACATTAAATGAATTATTTTGGGAGGAAAAACATGAAAAATAACTTAATACAAGATGAGCGAGCTGTGGCTCAAAAACGTAAAATTGGTAGTGAAACTTGCTATCTGTTGCTTGACGGACTGATTATATCCTTACTTATTAAGGAATATGTTTTCAACGTACCTTTTTCACAATATGTTACTGAGCTTTTATGCTTATTGGGAGCTTTTATATATATTGTAATTAGGAACATTATAGCAGGGAATGATCTGTATAAAACAAAAAACAACGTTAAAAACCCAGTTGTAGCAATTAGTCTTCTAGGTGGTTTAGCAACGTGTTTAATTTCGGGAATTTCAAATTATGTACAATATGGAGATAAATATACAGACGGTAGGTTTTTTCTTATAACTTTGGCAATTCTATTTGTTAGTGGAACAGTTATATCATTCTTGATATTCTCGCCTATATATACATTAAATCAAAAAAGGCAGAAAAAAATTGCAGAAGAATTAGATAAAGAAGAAAGTGATGTAAAATAGCACTCAAATCATTATGGAGATTTAATCCGTAGTCATAATATACGCACTTTTCATATAAATCGGTACAACTGCTAAAACCAAATAACCATTCAAAAAACACAGGTATGATCCCCTGTGCTTTTGAATTAAATATTTAAATCTTATTTAAATACTTTTACATTTAAACAAACTTAGATTACGCCTGAATCCAAAATGCAAAAAGTCTCCTTACTACAATCAATTTCTGCTAGGCAACCATAAGGTATAGTTATCATAGGTGCAGTGTGCCCAAAATTCATATTATAAAGAATATGTAAATTGACTAATTTAAGTTCGTCCCTTACTACAGTTAATATGACTTTCTTATATTCTTCATAATACAAATTATCATAGGGTTTTCCAAATATTATTCCATTAGCCCTTTGTAAAATGCCTTGAGAACCATAATTACGCAACCAATACTTAACATAATTTGGATCCGGTTTTTCTTCTGATGTCTCAAAAAATATGATAGCATTATCCCATAAATCCTTAGATGGCCATAGGTCTGTTCCTTTAATCAGTTCTAGTACTTCAATGCAACCACCAATTAAGTGCCCCTTTACGATTCCAGTACCTTGTAAAAGTTCATAGCCATTATTAACTTGTGTATTTGTTCTATTAATTTATTCTTCTCTTTCCAGGGTAAATATTCACTTGTCCAAATTAGGGATGAATCGATATTTCCAATCATGGAATTATCAAATAATACTTTTTTTATCCAATGTTTTGTATAATCAAACATTTTAACATTCTCAGCAAATTCTGCTAATAATGAAGGCCCATAAAAACTCGAAATACCTGCTTTTAAGCACATCATATGAGTAATAGTTGAATCTGAGTATCCTATAAAAATCTTAGGATTATTCCTTATAATATCGAAATTAATAAATGGAAGCATCTTTACACTTTCATCCCCACCAATACATGAGAATACTGCTTTTATTGATTTATCTTTAAATGACACGGTTTTATTAAATCCATGTAAATTCCTCCCTCATATATCTAGTGTACTTGCTTACACACTGATTAATTCTTTTCAATTGTATAAAGTTCTGCCCATGCTGGAAAAAAGCCAGCATTAACAGCAATATTCTGTGAATGTATATGTGATTCTACAGTGCCGTAAAATGGTACTTTCCCCCACTTTAAAAGTTCGTCCTTTAATAGTGAAGTCAAATTTGTTCCTATTCCTTTACCTCGATATTCGGGCAAAACATCAATGCCAATTTGCCATATGGTTCTCCCGTCTGAACTGGCTCCTGCCATACCCATTATGGATTCACCATCCAATGCTGCTACTGCAAGCATATCAGGATGGTTATCATTAAAGACAAACGCTTCATTAAATCTTTCGTCATCTTCAAATTGCAAAATTTCTTCATACTCGTACCACTTTATAGTAGTTATAGGCTTTTTAGCCGGCATATTTGGATTGGCAAATAGTAGTGATGGATATCCGCAATCTCATGTCCAAATTCTTGTAGCTTTTTATCTATCCAACGAAGGTGTGGATATTCAAAAAACCATGCACTATCGCTATTGACCAGTTTTTCCTCACACCAAGACATCATTTCAGGTGATGTGTTTATAATTGTCCTTCCACCAAAACAAAGGACTTTAAGAAAGCAACCATCACTATCATATATTCGTCTGCCTGTGATAAGCTTGTTTTCAACTACTGTGTTTTCACTCTTTACAAAATCAGATATATGACAATTATAATCCAGTGCCAATTGAGTCTTAGCAATTTCTAAAATATCATGTTTTGTTTTCATAAAACTTACACTTCCTTTTACAAATTAAAAAATAGTTCCGTCTTTTCGCCTGCTTTTTTAAATCTACATTTTCTATACATGTCTTTTGCAGTGTCACCGCTATCAGTAATAAGATAAACAAATTTAACAGAATTATCTTTTGCTTCTTCTAATAGATGTTTCAATAAATAAGTACCAAATCCTTTTCTTTGATAATTTTTTAATATATCAAAATCTTCTATTTTAGCAATATCATCATTCAACATTAATTCACAATTTCCAATAGCTATATCATTGTAATTACAAACATATAAGTCTAAATTTGAATGTAGTTGCTTATATATCTCTGATTTCCTATATATTCTTTTCCTTGCAAATTCAGTCCCCATAGCTGATTCATTAGCTAAAATATCGACTTCTATTCCTTCTTTCAATACTTTTTCTGATATAGCTTTCTTTATTATGCACTCTTCGTTTCCAGTTAAATATACACTCATTTTTGGATCAATATACATGTAATCATATTTAGTTACTTCAGGAACTTGAGGCAAATTATTAATTAAATCATCCTCAACAGAAAAATTAAACTCAATTCTTAGAAATTTAGCATTTTCATCCTTTCTTTTTTCTAACTCTTTAAAAATTATCTTTCTGAAATTATCTTTACAAACACTATTTTTGATATATGTAAAATTGTGCATATGCATGTCCTGTAAATTGTTATCGTAGAACCTGATAATATCATTATCTTCATTGTTTTCAGTGAATTTCTTTGTGTATACTATTTCAGTTTCTGCGAATTTACTAAACATAATTACCATCTCCTATCATACTAATTTAATTATTAGCTGTTTCTATTTTCACAAAATAGTCATCATATACCATAAATTTCTTATTAATTGGTCGATATCCTTTTTTTACTAACGAGCTAATTCTTTCACTAGCACCTGGAATAGATTTTGTGATAATAGCTTTGACATCAAATTCCTTATAAAAATTTTTATAAACAATTTCTAGGATATCATCAATAATTGGCTGTTTTTCGAAGTTGCTCTGCAAATCAATCCGTAATATACCATAGTGATTAAATTCATCTTCTGCAATTCGATGGAACATTTCAATAGTACCAACTTTTTCGTCTGTGTCGTTTAAAATGACTGTCCATCTTACAAAATACTTATTTTCATAAGAGAATTTCCAGAAGTCGGTTGCTTCTTTCATTCTTTCTATTGTTGTATAGTGAAAATCATCTCCATTGCAATTATCAGAATTAAAAAATGGTACTGCCTTTTCATCAGAATAGCACTTTAATAATTTTTTTGCATCTTCAATGTTTGTTTGTCTTAGAGTGATAAGTTTATTTTTGTATACTGGACATTTGTTATAAATATCTTTAATCATTATGATCTCCCTTGTTATTAGACTTCAATTTTATTGTATATATTGAGTTTTATATTTTTCTCTTTGTTTTACCTTTTTTTATTAATTCAAGTCTAGCTGAATCTTTTATAACATTAATTCCATTGGTGTATATAACATTCCATGAAAATCTTATTGCCCATTCAAACCTTTAAACCCAATCGCATGATAAAAATGTACAGCATACGGAAAAGCATTTAATAATATTTAACACAGTTTATTTCAAAAAATACTCAATGGCTTCATAGCTTACAACAGATCTTAACAATTGAATACGTTTAATTTCATCTTCATCAAACCCAGCGACACCATTTTGCAGCAAAAAAGTATTATAACCCCTTTCAATAGAACCATTGTATGTAAATAGAACACAATGCTCTACTGCAAATCCACTTATAACAATACAGTCTACACCTTCCCTTTTTAAAATGGTATCCAGCTCTGTTTCCCAAAAGGCATTGCTATAGGTTTTATGTACAAAAAAATCATTGTCTGATACTACTAATTCTTCCACACACTTAAATCCATCAGTCTCTGGCCCCCCTGCTTCAAGATCCTGTATGATTACGATAGGATAGTTTTTCTTGCGGAAATATTGGCTGATTTCATTAATATATTCTACCGCTTTTTCAAACGATGCCGTGCTAGATGTAGCTTCTTTACAATCCTTTTGCATATCTATTACTAAAAGTGCTACTTTTGACATAATGTACGCCCCCTATCACTATTATCTGACATTTCTTATTAATCCTACTATTCTCATCTATATACTTATTATCCATTTTATTCACCAATATTTTAACATCACCATATTATACCAAACAGATTTAAATACACACAATGGAAAGAATGTTTATAATCATTTTTTCGTATACCCACTATTTAACGCAATAATAATAATAATAATAATAATAATAATAGGTACTCTTCCGACACCCTGCAAATATGTATGTCCACATCTTCTATAATTACAAATTATACTTATTCACTTTATTGTCTCTTCTTATTTTTGTCTGCTATAGCTTCCATTGATGCTCCAATAACAAGCCCTAAAGCAACACCAATAGAGATATTATCCATTGTTACTCCAATACCAGCACCAAAAACAATACCAAGAGCAACGTAAGTTCCATTTCCAGACAGCTTGCTTTTAAATGCTTTTTTATTTTCATCTTTGCCATTTCTATAGTTATTCTTTTCTAAATCATTCATAGTAATGACCTCCTCACATTTTGCATAAAAACACCAATCTGAATTATCTTTTTATATTTCAATAGCTAAAAAGCACTAACTGTATAGGATGCATCAGATAAACTTAAAATATCACATAACGTTTCGTGTACAAGACACCGAGAACCTCAGAACGACCGCTCTTTAACTATTTTTATGCCCAGACCTAGACTTTTTCCAAATGATTCAGTGGAACCCATCCTTTTGTAAGTGGATAATCTTTTTTAGCTCCCCATATCCAACCATTTAATGTCTTATCCATAATAAAAATTTCATCGACTTGTATATCAAATTCTCTTGCATCATAATCTTCTAATAAAAAGCCAATATTATCATTTATATTAATTATTTGCTTCGGAACCCAACCTTCATTATTCTCGTTTTTACAAAAAATCCAACCAGCCCAAGCTCCGGCTTCATTGGATTCTTCTGCACATATAACTTTGTCCCCTTCATACACAATTATTGGATTATCTGACTCAGTTTTTCTGCTTTTAATCACTCGATATTTGCACATAACTATATCTCCTCATCTTCTGAATTCATTTCATTTATTTCGGAATATCTCAATTTCTAAAACATTCATGTAGGAATGTTATTTAATATCTACACGCTTTAAATCTCATTCATAGCCAATGAGATTTATAACCATTGGGCTTTAATAAAGCTATTTATTAATCACAACTAACAATATGCTCAACATTATTCTTCATACTAAGTAATTTATCCGCAAAAAAGCTTGGATATGCAACATATTCTTTTAACTTATTAATTGGTAACCAGTGCATATATTCACGTACACCTTGAGTATAGCTATTACTATTCAACTCTTTGGTACCTCTTGATTTCATCAGAAAATAAAACGTGATTTCATGACACTTCAAACCATCGAATGTCCCTGAACCTTCAAAGAAATTCTCATGAATAAATGCTAATCTATTAATTTCATATGAAATTCCCGTTTCTTCAAATACTTCTCGCTTAACTGCATCTTCTGCCTTTTCCCCTAAATGTACTCCACCACCTATAGAATAATAGTATGAATCCAATTCATTTTTTGCAAAAAGTACAGATCCATCTTCTATAATTATTGCCGCAGCCCTATATCGGAACCATCTATCTCCATTTTCAAATCCACAATCCATAATTTACACTCCTTAATCCACATTATTTCTTAATTAATTTGACAACCACAACCTCTGGTCTATTAAAAATCCTCTGTGGAATAATACTATTACCAAGTCCTCTACCCACAATCATTATTGAACTTTCTAGCTTATGCTTTCCAGAAGTGTACTTAGGCAATATCCCCTGATTAGGCGCGATAACCCCGCCGATAAAAGGTAATCTTACTTGTCCACCATGAGCATGACCAGAAAATATCAAATCTAAGTTAAAATTAGCATAGGTTGGTAGCAACTCTGGGCGGTGGGAAAGTAATATGGTAAAATTCTCTTTCTCATTACCTTCTAATGCCTTTTGTATTTCATTTGATACAAATTCTCCGTCATCGTTATTTTGTTGCGAACTATTTGCTGCTGGGTCATCTACCCCTATAACATCAATTACTTCTCCATTCTTCTCAACACTATCTCTTGTATTCCTTAGAATTTTTACTCCACATTCCTGTAACTTCTTTTCTAAAGAACTAAATCTCCCAGACCAAAATTCATGATTCCCCGTTACATAGTATACTGGTGCTATCTTTACAATTTGCTCCATAAGTTTCAATCCCGGTTGTTCTTTATAATGCTCGCTATCGACTAAATCTCCAGTAAAAAATATAATATCAGGGTTTGCTTTCTTTACTCTAGACACTAATGCATGCTGGTTGTCACCAAACATCTTACTATGTAAATCCGATAGCTGAACAATCTTTAAACCATCAAAACTTTGTGGCAAACGATCTAGTTCTAATTCTATACTGGTAACCCCTATAAAATTATTCTGAGAATATAGAAATAATACAATAATAATTAAAACTGAGAAGCATATAAATATTTTTTTCTTTTTCATTAAAAAACCCCTTCCAATATGAACTTATTATTATTAATAATGATGGCTAACGTTTCTAATTCCCAATTATTTTTATTCTATCTTAACAAAACATTACTTAATAGCCCTAACTACAGCAGCTTTAATTATATGTTCATTGCCCTGTATATCTGTAAAATGATAACTTTTATCTTTAATATTAATGCTTTTATATCTACTAAACATTAAATATAGCTCTTCTTTTGAGGTATAAAAATGTGGTATTTCTTCCTCACCAGGTCTTCCCCCCACAAAAGTGTTTTGATCTATTTCTTTACCTATGCCATAAGTACTATCCTCTATAGTAACAAAGTCTGTAACAACAGTCCCATCATTTTGAAGAACCCTAAATATCTCATCGATTCCTTTCTGTACTTCTCTTTTAGTTCCATTCCCTTGCACCTATATACATAAAACTCCATCGAAACTATTGTCATCGTATGTCATGTTAAACATATCTTCGATTCCGTAATTTATATCTATAAAACCAAGATCATCAGTTTGCTTTTTTGAAAGTTCGATACTTGTCTTAGATATATCACATGCTGATACTTTAAATCCCCTGCTAGCAAGGTATACCGCATTTCTTCCTGTTCCACAACCCAAATCTAATACATGCTTACACTTAGCCTGTTCAAAATAATTTACGGCTTCGACTACAGTATCTAATAAATCGACTTGAACTTTGCCTTGATCTAAATATATCTTCTCCCAACTTCCATTTTTCATAAAATCGCATCCCCTTATGCTGGATTATTTTATTAAAGTATAGTTAACATCATAATTCCGTACAAATTCTTATTGATAAATCAACTAAGTTCTCTCTTATATCTTCTCTACTGTTCCATTTTCTTTCGTCCCATTCTTCACCACTTAAATCATCTCCGCCATATAATATTTGGCCTAATTCAACATTTCTAAACTTAGCAACCGCAAAGAAGGCAGCAGCTTCCATTTCAACTGTTATACATCCTTCCGATATTCTTAATGCTACCTTTTCTTTTGTTTCTCTATAAAATGCGTCCGTAGTCCAAGTCTTAGCCTTAAGATATTTTATGCCGTCTTTCTTAAATTCTCTTTCAATTACTTCTACAATAGCTTGGTTACATTCAATCTCTCTTGAAGGTTCAATATAATGATAAGATACCCCTTCATCCCTTACTGCAGATGTTGGTATAATTAAATGGCCAACCGCAATATCCTTTTGTAAAACACCTGCACCTCCACAAACAATAAATTTTCTGCATCCGAAAGCTATTAACTCTTCAAGTAATGCAGCTGATCCCGCTGATCCAAGAAAACCCAATACAAGTGCTACCCTTTTCCCGTTATACATTGTTTCATAAACTGGAATGTCCAGAGTTTCAGAATGAATATTAACAACATGTTTTAACTGCCCATTATTATTCTTCATTTCAATAATATCTCTAAAAAACGATATCACACAGCATTTTGGAATATCTATGGGTTTTATTAAATTTGACGGCTCAATATATGCACTCCTACAAGAATCAAACTCAAGTATAGGAAATTGTTTTTTCTCAAACATTATTATCACTCCATTCATTAAATTTAAAGTCCCAACTTGGGACCATTACATGTTTTTTATTGTGTTTAAACGTATATTTATAAATTACAATCACAATTAATCAAAGTTGGGGCATTCTTATCGTATTCAGCAAGAACAGGATCTAAAACATTAAAATTAACATTAAGTTCAACATCAGCGTATGATATGGTTTTGGATAAAGCTAAATCAAAATAATTATCAATTTTTATAACAACATTGGTATCATCTTCTAAAGATAAAAAGGCATGTCCAAAACCTGCTGGTATATACATTTGTTTATTGTTTTGAGGTGTTAATTCCACACAAACCCACTTTTTATATGTCTTTGAGTTATGTCGCAAATCAATGGCAAAATCTAGGCCTCGTCCTTTTGTGCAAAACAATAATTTTGTTTGAGCTTTAGGATTATTTTGAAAATGAATTCCATATAGCGTTCCTTTTTTTACAGGGCAATATAAAAATTCTTCTACAAATTCGGTAAAAATTCCAACCTCCTCTAATTCTTCCTTTGAAAATATTTTATATGAGGTTCCTCTATTATCTTCTTTGAAGTCATATTCCAATACTAATACTTCTTCTATATCTAAGCGTGTTACCTTTATCATTAGAATGCCTCCTCATACATACAATTATATTTAAAGAAAATTTCATCCTCTGCCTCAAGGCCTATTATTTGTTGATTAAATCCATAATTACAATATATTTTTATAGCCACAGCATTATTTGGATGTAAACTTAACCATATTTCTTTATTCTTAGTTTCATTTTTTATTATATCCATTAGCTTTATCAAAGCCTCTTTACCATATCCATTTCCTTGAGAATGCTTGTCTATCATTAATTTATAAAGATTCATATCCCCTTGCTCATCTAAAATATATGAGGCAAATCCTATCATAACGTCACCTAAGTATACTCCGAGTATTTTCATTCCAATCTCAAATCTTTATTCTTCTATAGAATATAAATTTGGTGGTATAAATTTCTTTTGGCTTTCAGAAACCTCTAATTTAATACATTCTCTCCAGTTAGTACTATCAATTTTTTTTAACCTTATATCCACAATATCACTCCTCATAAAATAATAATTAATACCTTTAGATATTATACTTATAGTAATTCATTACAGATTTCTCTTGAAACCCACATGCTTTATATAAATTAAGTGCAGCATTGTTTTTACATTCCACATCCAATTCCACATCATTTATGTTTTCTTCATTAATTATGTGCAAAATTGCTATTAAAGCTGCTTTACCATATCCTTTACCTCTAAAACATGGTAATATTCCAAAACCACTAATAAAGGCTGAATTATCGACGTATTCTATCCTAATTTTGCCTATAGTCACTTCCTCTAATTCAACCATATATGTTATCTCATTTATAAATTCCTCTTCCTCTGGAAAATCTTCACACTCTTCAGAATCATAAAAAAATATTGTATTTTGTCTCGCTATTTCTTTTCTGTCTACGTTCTTGGCTTTTCTTAAACTGATATAATTTATATTTTCTAAAGTAGTTTTGTTAAGTAGCTTCATTCTATACTCTGAAAAATCATATTTAGCGCACGAAGCCTTTATAAACTCCATTCCTAATATTGACTTACCATCTGATAATAGAAATATCTTATTAAAGTTTCTCCTCTGGCACGCCTCTATTGCAAGTTGAAAAAGCTTTGTAAATAACCCTTTTCTTCGAAAGTCTGGATGAGTCATACCATTAATTTCGCCATTATTACCCCCAAAGCTTGAAATGCCAATGTAGGCTACTAAAATACCCTCAATATAATATAAAAACTCATTAATGTTTGTTATCCCTGTTTCAGAGCTCCTACTCATATTTATCTTATAGTCTAATTCTAGCTTTAGATTAGTTTTGTCCTGTAATCTACAAATATCCTTAAGTTGATTTATTTCTTTATACTCTTTTTCTGTGATATATTGTTTTAAACAAATAGATTGATTTAATACTTTTTCTAACATTTCAAATCTCCTTTTATATAAATAATTTAGGATTAAATAACCTCTTTAGATCTTCTATTTTTATACTATACTCCGCATTTTAGGTTTTTGGGCCTAGCTCTATGTTTTCTAGTAGAATCATATTTTTCCCAATAAATTCTTTTCTCATTATATTGAGTTCTTGACTGTTTTTCTTCATCAGCATATCCTATATACGCAATCCCCAAGGGAATTACATACTCAGGCATATTTAAAGCTTTTCTTACTGATTCAATATAACTTTGCATTGGATATACTCCTATCCATACTGAACCTAAACCAATTGATGTTGCAGCCAATAATATGTTCTGTAACGCCGCACTACAAACTTGGTCCCAATGATTTTTAAATCCACCCATTGCTAGTTTCATATTGCCACAAACCACAATTGCAGCTGGTGCATTATACCTACCCATGACCATTCCGTTTCTTAATTTATCCATAGTTTCTTTTTCTCTGACAGCAATAAATTCCCATGGCTGATTATTACACGCTGCTTAAGCAGCCATACCAGATTTTATTAGCATTTCTAGTATTTCTTTGTCTACTTGTTTATCTTTATATTTTCTGATACTTCTTCTCTGAAAAATACAATCCATTAATTCCATGTTACCCTCCGATTATTAACAATAGTTAGTACTCCAGCACAATGAGATATTTGTATAAACTGACATAAAAATTCATTATTTAGATTGCTTTTAATTTCTTCTGCGGTAAAATAGACTTCATCATTATCCCAATACTCATTGTATTTAGCTTTACATTTTTCTAATTGAGTTCTTGTTTCAAAAGAAACATCACCTAAAAGTATCATTCCTTTTTTATTCAGCAATGGGAAAAGCGCCTTGATAAAATTAATTTTTTCATTGTCTGTTAAATGATGAATTGCATATGTGCTAATTATAAAGTCAAACCGACGATTTTTAATTTCATCTGGTAAACCCCTGGAGAAATCTTGATTTATCAATGTTGCTTGAGGCATTTTTTGCTTTGCAATATCTATCATATTGCTTGAGAAATCAATGCCAGTAATATTATATCCATTATTATATAGTTGAGTTGATAAAATTCCAGTTCCAATCCCAATATCTAAAACATTTGCATCCTCTTTTATTCTTACTTGGTTATAAACATAATTTAACACTTCTTTATAACCTGCAAATGGGTACTCATTATTTTTCTCACTAAGGTTTACACTCATATCATAACCATTAGCCCATAGATCAAATCCTGTACTATCTAACATAATTTTTACCTCCCTAAACTGTTAAAAGAACTCCAATTAATTATATTAACATTATATAATAAATTAAGACTCTATCCAGTATCTTTGAGTTATTTCAGCATCATCTAGGACTTCATTTTCTAGAACACCACCATTATTAATCATAGTTTTAGCTGAACCTACATTGTTTTTATCACAAGTAATCAGAACCTTATTAATTCCGAGCTCCTTTGCTATTGGCAAAGCCATAGATAACATCAATGACGCATATCCTTTTTTTCGTTCTGATGGACGAATGCCATAACCAATATGCCCACCAAAGTTAAATAAATAGTCATTTAGACAATGCCTAATATTTATTGCACCTATAATCCTTTTATTTTCTTGAATTAAAAAGTATGTATGTGCAGGAACAAAATTCGGTGGACAAGTATCTTTATTTTCAATTTTATATGTATAATCCAACCATGTTTTATAATTCATATCTAATAATCTTGCGGCATATGGGACAATTTCCTCATCATTATTTTGCCAATCATTAATGAAATCATAATATTGCTCTTCCATTTCGATATTAGCCCTTGATAATTCTACTTTCATATCTATTCCTCCATCATTTTTGATTATTCTCTGTACATTATATCTACACACCTTTAAATTTCTATAAAGTTATAGGAACGGTTAATTGTTCACCTCTACTCAAATAACCATATATTATATAATATGTATGGCCCGCTGAATTAACTTATTATATAGATAAACATCCTTACCATCAAAATAATCTTCATTAAACATATTCAAAGAAAACCAATTCACATCGCTATTTTCATCTTCCTTTACTATAAGTGTTTCTCTTTCACTTGCGATAAGAACATATGCTACCGAAAGGTGTAGGTGTGCACTAACATACTTATTCCTTTTCATATGACCATATACCGGTAGAATATCTATAGCTATGATGTCTTTTGTAAGAGCTGTAGCAACTTTTATACCTGTTTCTTCTTTTGCTTCTTTTATTGCAACATGTAAAAAGTCTGCATCTCCATCTACATGGCCTCCTGTCCAAGCCCAAGTATTTCGTATATTGTGGTGAACCATTAGCACTTTGTCCATTTCTTTGTTCATTATAAATCCTGAACTTGTAATATGTGCAAATACATTTTCTCTTAACAAAATATTATCTGGAAATTTTTTAATATAATCAAGAATTATCTTTTTATCTTGGTTTTCTTGTTCATTGGTAGGAATAAATTCGAAAATCTGTTTTATATAATTCATGGATGTCCCCCCTATCATTTATTTTATTACTCTCCTCTAAAATCAGAATGTTTTATTAACCTAGAAATAGATTAGAATACATAAATTTATATAGTAGCTAAAGGTAGTAATTACATTGCAAATATCGTGTCTAAACCGGCAAAATCGAAATAATATATCCACCGACAATTAAACTTATAAAATTTGCAATAAAAACATAAGCCAAGATACGGCTCTTTTCATGTTCCCTAATAAAAATTGGAAAAGCAATCATTTCAGTAATAAATACAAAAAACTCTCCTAGAATTAAACTTAAAATTAAATAGCTTGGCATCAGCGACCCTTCGCTATTCAACCAAATATTCAAGGCCCCCTGTGTAACAAGATTAATACAAATAAATATAATCCAACTTCTCCTTTGTCTAAAATGAAAGAGCCAAAAGATAATACCTTCAAGCAAAAGCGTAAGTAATAACCGTATAGATATTAAGATCCACCTGCGAAGAGGGTATGTTCCGGGTGTAAGTTCTCGATTGGGTATGTCCAAAGTAAATACGGTGTTATATTGCTGCAATGGTATTTCAATTGTGCATTCGAAGCTCTCCACATTTGTAGTGACCTTGAATGTATAATCCCCCGTCGCCTGCATATCTCTCGAATAAAAAGCATAATATCCTTCCCATGCAACCCGCGTAACTCTTGCTTTCGGTTGACTTCCATTAGACACTAATACAATTGAAAAATCTTTTGGCGGATTATTTACGAGTATAACCAATGCTGGCGGTTCCGCAGAATTTGCTAAGGCTGTTGTCGGTAGTATTAATATTATCAACGTAAATAGTAGAATAATAAATTTCACCCGTTTATAAGTTTTATTCACATTGACCCTCCTACTTTGACATTTCTATTAGTTCATGAATTTTTTTTATTATTACATTTGGATAATTCCAATGAATGTAATGTGATGATCCAATTACCTCTTCTTGTTTACTGTTGTTCGACCAAGATTTTAATTGAATTTGGCTTTCTTTCCACTCTTTAGTGCCATTTCCTGCAGTTAATACTACTAGTGGTATATCACCTATTTTTCCGTTTTTTATAACTTCATCAGCATTTTCATTAATAGTTCTCAGTGAATTTCTATTTTTATCAAGTCCCAATTTATTATAGAACATTATCTTATCTACCTGTTGTATATCATGTGGAAGCGACTTTTGTCTCTGATTCTCATAAGTAAAAGGGAGAAAAATCCCAATGTTGCCCAAAGCCCTAGCTATTCCTGTCACTCTTATCGCCTCAGAGAAGCGATTTAAGGCTAAAGCTGAAAATTCACTGTAATTAGCATAGAATGTTGGATTACCGCCATCAATTAGAATAATACCAACTAATTCCTCAGGATATTTTTGTGCATAATGAATTACCTCTAGAGAAGAAAGTGAGTGTCCTACTAAAATGTATGGGGGCTTCTCTCCTGCCTTGCATAATAACTCATGTAACTCGTTAACTTGATTACCTATCGTTCTTGGTATAGCTGTTGGCTCGCTCCAACCAAATCCTGGTCTATCATAAGAAATTGTTCTAACAGTCTTTGATATTTCTTTCTGAATATAATAATAGTCAGTATAAGCACATGGAGTACCTGAGCCAACGGTAAATACTACTGTAGGCGAGCTTTCACCCTCTACATAAATATGCATATTATGATTGTCCACTTTTCTTAGTTGTCCTGGTGGATTATACACTTCTTTCTCGTATTCACTCATGGCGTGTTGCCATAATGTACCAATGAATAGAATGATTAAAATAAGTGCAATTACGCGAAATATTCTTCTTTTATATAATTTTTGAATAGTTAAAATACCATCTATCATTGTTTTCACCTCATACTATATCTAAATAATACTGTGTAAATACTAAAATTTAATCAGCAATTTTAAAACTTACACTTCCTTTTGCATTATTACCTGTAACAGTAAACATATAGGTTCCTGTTTTGTCTACATTGAGTGAAAACTCACTTGAACTTGCATTGTCACCCTTATATATTTCTTCACCATTAATCTCCTCCACAAGAACATCTACATCACCAGATTTGCTTATTATAATAGCATTAATAATTGCTCCTTTTTCTAATTTTATCTCATGTGTTTTTGTACAATTCAAAACAGAGTACTCCATTGCAAACTGTGTATCATTACTTGTATCATCACCATCAAATTCTTGTTTGCTACAACCCATAGCAATAACAATTATTAGTATACTTAGAATCATTAATAAAGAATGTCTTTTCATAATATTTAGTCCCCCTAATAGATATTATTTTTTAGTGTGAAATACAACTAACAAAAACTACATTATAAATTGAATTGAGTAATTCTACGATTTTGAATTACTTCTACCATTATATAACATAATAGTAAAGATTAAAAGTAATTAACGTTTACTCCAACATAATTAACTAAGTCACAGTTTGAAGGAGCTAACTTATAGTCAGCTCCTTAATTTATTTTTTTGTAGATTGATCTATGAAGGATTTTGCAATAGCTGCTGTTTCATTCATAGAAAGTTCATTATCTGAGAGAAAAGTTATTGAATAAAAGACTCCATTTGAACACCAGTAAAACATATGTGCAGTTTTAATATCCGTTGGCTTCTTGCTCATATCTTGTTGTGTGAGATCATTCTTCTCTATTAAAGGATATGATGGAAACTGTACTTCATGCCAATAACCTAGTGTACCATTTAAATCTACTTTTTTTGAGGTAGAAGATGAAAGGAGATTTTTTATTTCTGCCGAAACGGGCGCAATAGAAATAAATAATTGGTTTTTATCATTTATGTATTGTGCTCCAACTCCCCTTGTTGGTTCATAGCTAGTTAGGCTATTAAATACATCCTCATCATCAATGGCCTTAAGAATATCTGGTTGAAGCTTTTGACCATCTTCATAGGTCATTTTATTTAGGTGAATTGATTCGAATTTATCAGTAAGATTCATGTCGCTACAAAGACTTTTCGGAAAAAAAACTTTAAATCCATTTTTTTTTGTGAGTTGATTATCACTTAAGATTGTATCTTTTGACGTTGATGGATATATAAATGTAGTGTCAGCATCCTTTTCTACTACCTTATTTGTTTCATCTAGCACAAATATAGTTTTTATGTGGTTTATTGCTTCTGTAGCAAATGCTTTAAGATTATTTGAGGTGCTAAAAGAAACAATACTAATTATCATAAAAGCACACAAAATGCCTGTTGTTAATCTTTTGCCGCCTATATTTAAAATTTTATTTTTAAACATATTAAAATTTCCTTTCTTAGTATTTGTTACATCATTTATAATTTTGGAGTACAATTCATCAGAAGGGGATAGTTCATTACCTTTTAATTTCAAATCTATTCTAATTCTTTCTTCAAAGTCTTGCTCATTTTTCATTATCTACGCACTCCTTTTCAGTATAATATGTTTTGATGACAGGTACTTTTACATGCTCTCCAATAACGTGTCTTAGCTGTTTTTTTGCATTATGAAGTCTAGATTTAACGGTTCCTTCAAAACATCCAAGTACTTTTGAGATATCTTTAATAGTCATGTCATTGAAATAATATAAAACTATGACTGTTCTCAGGTGAAGGCTAAGCTTTGCTAATGATTCATAAATCGTGATTTTGGCTTCGCATGATTTAAATTTCTCAAAGGCATTATAATCTATCATAGTATCTATTGTCTCTGGTTCATCTAGGAGTAAAGTTCTTTTATTTTTAGAAACCATCCTCCAACCTGTTCTAGTTACTATTTTATAGAACCATACATCAAAGGTTTCAATATTCTTTAATGTTTTTATTGAGTGAAAGCATTGAATAAATGATTCCTGCACGATGTCCTCTGCAAAAGATTTTTGGCCTGCTATAAGATAAGCAGTTCCCAGTGCTTTTTTACAATATAAACTATAAAGTTCACTAAAGCTTGACATATCACCCAGCTGGAAGTGTTTTATCAAGTCTGATTTATCCATATCATATCTCCCCTTCCTTTTTTTTGGAGCTCCTATGTATAAGTGTATTACATATTAGTAAAAGGTTCATTTTTTTAATTAAAATTAAAAAATTCCTACATTCATCGATGTTAAATCTATTGTAATAGAGTATTCTAATCATTCCAATTCAATTGAATAATAATGTGGAACAGAACACAAATAAAGCTCTTTTTTAAACTCTAAAAAGGGCTAATCAGATGTTGCTTGCTCTATATAATTTGAAGGAATAAGTCGTTTACCCTCCCAAACCCCTTTACTAAAAATCAATTGACCGAACCTAGATAATTGCTCTGCTGTTAAATATAAGCCTGAAAATCCTTGTGGGATTCCAGTATTTATATAATTTTCTTCATTTTAATAAATTCAAATTCTCCACCATTTGTTTTATGCATATATTTATCTGCATAGTGAAACCCTAACCTCTCATATGCTCTTATTGCTCGGTTATTAAATGAAGCCACTGACAACATAATACAGTTCTTTTTATATTTAAACTTCTCTACTCCAAAGTTAATACCTGCATTCACAAATTCAGGTCCAATTCTACGTCCGGTTAATGCAGGTTTGAGCCCCAAACCTATACTCATAATTTCATATTCAAAGAAAAATGAATAAAAACCGACTAATTCATTTTTGTCATCTAATGCTGCGAAATAATGGTCTGTCCAACTAGTCTCATTAAGAAACTCCATTAAATCATCTTCATCGGCCGTCATGTCATAAAACGAGTAAATCCCATTATATTTCCAATTATATGCAATCTCATTTGCATAATTTTTATTCATAGGAACAAATTTATAATTCACTGTTCACACCTCATAATTTTCTTAATTTATAGGTTATAATCTTTTCTTATTATAGCTAATATAACATCATCCTCAAACTTTCCCTTCATAATGCTTCTTTCTCTAACAATACCTTCTTGAAGAAAGTTAGCTTTCTTCAATGCTTTCACAGAAGCATCATTACCAAGGGTTACAGTAGCCTCTATTCTATTAAAATTCATAATGTCAAATCCAAATTTCACTAAAACTTTTATAGCTTCAGTAGCATATCCCTTATTCCATTCATCACGATTAAATCCATACCCAATCTCACTTCTTCTTGAATCATCACTAAAACTTCCTAAGCAGCAATAACCAATAATCTTATTATCATATTTTCTTGCCACACCCCAAGTAAGCTCTTCTTTATTTTGAAATTCTCTTCCATAACGATTTATTATAGAAATTGCATCATCCTTAGTAGCAATTGGTTTATACCAATCATATTTAGCAACCTCAGGATCACTATAAATTTTATATATATCTTCTACATCCTCTGAAGTTACTTGCCTGTATTTCAATCTTTCAGATTCCAATTCTGGAAATATGTTAAAACAAGATTTATTTATTTTCATTACCTGCATATTTTTACTATTGTCCATTTAAATTGCTCCTCTCAATATCATACAACCCCGCAGTATAATATACGTCGTATTCCACGAACTCTGCTTAATTTAGGAATATAATTATCACTGGTTCTAAGGATATGGACCAAATAATGCTCATTGCAGCCCAGTACATGAAGATTCCAAAATGCTCTTTTTGTCATATACTCTGTTTCTAACCATTCATCATCTCGCTCTTCTCTTATTGTGATATTCTCCATTCTGACCACCCTTTCCACTATAACAAAATTACTATTTCAACTACTATCATTCAATTTATTCACATGATAAAAATAATTAATCTTATCTAGATACTGTTTTTAAGTTTGAAATATCTTGGACTGACTATTATTCATAAACACAGCCGCTACTATATTTAGACCAAAGAAAATGCCCTTTACTACCCCCTGATTAACCACAAATACCATTGAAACCATAACTGCTAATATAATAAATGTAATAGCTAATAAGTAATTTCTTTTTTTGATAACCCTAATCTACCATAATTTAAAGAATATAAAATACCAGCAGGTAGAAAAGAAAATAAGATACTGAGAATCAAGAAGCCCTTAGGATTCCATAACTTCTTTCCAGTACCCTGGTTTGTTTCTTTTACATTGCTTAGTCCCATATTTTCACTAGTGTTTTCCATAATAATCCTCCTAATTCTCTATTCCTATATTCTCAATTAACATTTCATGTTGTCGAAGTTTTCCAACCTTAGATATCTCCTATCTTAGCTCTAAAATCTTTCTTATTATTAGTTTTACTATCCCTTAAGCATATATCATCTCGTTACTATTTAAAACATTTGAAAAGTTTCTATTGTTTCATATAATCTAAGGCATGGCGGACGGCAACATTTTATTATGTGGTATTTCAGGTCTTGTACTCTCAGTGTAGCGGGAAATTTTCATTAATTCAGTTATGATTTAATTCACAATCTTTTTTTACCCTCATTTATTGTAGCTATATAGCTATAGCTTAGTACTATTCTATATATAGATTATAAGTCATAAATATACACTTTACTATATAAATGTACCACCAGTTAAAACTGGTGGTACATTTATTAGAACATTGTGAATATATCCATAATTCATTACTTATACAAAACTTTGCGAATTGTTTCTATGGAAAGGCAATAATCATTTGCCAGTTCTTCTATGGGAACATTTTTATTAGCAAATTTTATGCGTATTTCTTCATTTCGTCGTTCATAATAGCCTCGGGCTCCAGAACGTTCACCCCATTTTTTACGTTCATTGTTTTTAGGGATATATAAGGCTTTTCCTTGTGCATACTTTTGAACCTCTTGGAGCAACTCATCAGGCAATATATCAGAGGCATTTACATATTTCATTATTTGCCTCCTTTATATTATCCAATTTGCCTTAGAAACTCATCCATATTTTTAAATATTTTAATTTTGACGTCATGCATTTTAATTGCAGATATAATCTTCTGCTCAATCTCTTCTGCATGTTTGCGTAAGACACTTAAATCATCCGGATCAAAAATATTCATAAGTTCCATTCTCTCTAGTCCGAATTCCTCTGTCACATTATCAACTTCACTTTGCATTCTACATCCCCATACAAAGCAGCCTAGTTCATTCTTTATGTCACAATAATAATAAATTCTACGAAACCAATAAGTAATTTCCTGATACCAGTCTGCTAAATCCTGAAAATTATAATTTCTTACTTTTGTTTCCTGTTTTGGTTTTCTCACACTAAAGAAATCACGGGTATTAGCAAGCATTTTATGGCATATATCTTTTGATTCTTCTATAGTTTTTGCTGAAACCACATTCAGATATAGATCAATAAAGCCATCAGGAACTTCTGAAAGCTTATTCAGTATGGCTATCTCGGTTTCAGGCCCTCCCTTAAAATAAGTTCCATTTACACAAGCGATTGCTTCAGACAAATATGAAGCAACATAGCCACTTGCTTTACGTATACTGCTGAGGGATTTTTCAAAAATCATGTTTTGGAGCAATTCCATTGCTATACTAATCTTTTCTAGTCCCTTCTTATAAGTAAATTCCTTATCCTTCAGATTATCTTGTAGTTGTTTCTGCAATTTAACAAAACGTTCTTTATCTTCGATATTTCGTGCATATAAGATAACTCCATCCGCCAAAACACCTGTAATACTTTCATTTAGGCTCGAAATTCCTTCCAATCTATCCCATGATATTGGGAATAAGTCATAACCAATGTCTTCAATTATAAATGTCTGAGATAGGTTATAGCCTCTTTCTGTAGAAGGAATAAAAAAGTTAAACGCTATTTCATCCCCATCAGGTGTAATTTTCCAGTGCTCGTGTCCGATTAACAAAGCTACATCGTCAGGAAACTCCTTCTTAATTTTATCAATCGCCCAAGCATTTAATTCACCACTAATATATTTCATTCCATTGACCTCCTTTTATTGAATTAGATAACAGCTGTCTGTCTATGAGTATATATTATCAGTAAACTACTTGATATTGTATACCCAAAACGATTATACTAATTCTGTACCAAAGATTTCCATTAAAAATTGAACCATGGTAATATCTCTCTTACTTTAAGATCACCTATGACGTTCCTTGTTACCACGGCAGCATTTTGTCATTGTTTAACCTCCACAAAAATTTAATTTTGCGAGTTATAAGTTCGCTTCAATAATAGAATTAATACTTTCTTTAAGTAAATCATTATTGAAGGTGGAGTTATTAACTTTATATTTAACTAATATAAGCGAATCATACATAGCACTTTCAAGTCTGCTTCTTGATTCAATTACTTGCATAACTCCATCTAATCCCTTTAAGTTATTTGCCAATCCATAACCCTGGTTTGTATAATAGTTTGTAAATCCCTCAATCCACTCTTTGGGTCTTTCACCTACAGCTCTGTTAAATGACACTTTAATATCCTCTTGTTTCACATATATTAACACAGAATTTAATGACACAATTATTTCAGCTAACCTATTTATATGACTCATAGTAACAGCTTTAGGAGAATTATTCCTGACCATACTCACTGTTACTGGGTTTTGAATAAAACAACATTCAAATATAACAACCTTATCTTCATTAATATAATTATTAACAAAACCATCCCAGATGCTCACTATTAATTCTGTATGAATCTCAATTGGCAACTCATATATATCTTGTTTAGTTATATCACTAAACAACTTGTCTTCAAATAATATATGTTGTTCTTCCGTATATCAATTTTCGAATAACCCATTCTTCTAAAATCAACAATATCTGCATGAGATATTCCTCTTGATGTTTCTCCACTAATTAGCCCTTTAAATTCTCCCCATTTAGCTGAGCTTGGTGTAACTAAACCATCGTTATCTCCTTTGATTAGTTTAACAATAAAATGAGGAATGACCATAAAAATAATATCACTAAAAGAATTTTTCATTATTGAAGCATAATTAACCCTAACTGTTTACTCCATTCAATCAAATATTTAATGAGCTCTGTTCCAATTCCATTTTCCCAATATTCTTCTAAAACACTAACACCAAATTCTCCAGTATGTTCAATTCTTGGTCTTTTACCTGCTGAGAAATTCAAACTTCCAACTATCTTATCATTAATTTCAGCAATTATATATATTGCGCTGATTTGTTTCAATGAATTATCAAGATATTTTTCTTCCTGTTCAATGCTCATTATAAATTCTCCTTGACCAAATGTTAAAAAATCTGATTCACTACTAATTGTATTAACATATTCTAAGACTTTCTTTGCATCGGAACCCTTTGCTTCTCTAATTAAAAGTGTATCTCCATTTTTTAGCATCAAACATTTCATCTAATAACCCTCCCTGTATGATTTTCAACCGTCACATCTAACAATAAGTCTCAATTAATTCAAACCCCTAGCTTATATACACTTGCATGGATAGCTTGTCCATATATTACCTACATTTTTACAATGTAATTAACTTTTCATTAGGGCATTCACCCACTCTAGCCATAATAATAACTGATAGATAATCTTGTATCATATCTCTAGTAACATTCATTTGAACAAGATATAAATCTGCTAGTGTTTTCTTGAATCGTAAAAGCATTGCTCTATCGTCAACTTCTATTGGCACAGGTGTATATTCCACCAAAAATACAGTTCTTGCAACATCATATAAAAAATTTCCATGACATACATTCATAAAATCTATAACCATTGGATATCCATCCAATATTAATATATTACCAGGATGGGGTACCGCCAACATTACCGACAAAACCCACGTTAAGACATAAAATGGATAAAACCCGAACTTTTGCTAACTTTAAGATGCTATATGGAAGTATTCTTATTATGAGTAACATGAAGCTTACAAATGCACTAAACTAGCTTAATACGCTATATTCTTTAATATTATATATATTCTCATTTATATAAAGTAAATGTAATATTTACTTTGAAAAGACTTGTATTTACAAAACCTTAGAAGTAATTTTACATTAATAGTATTATATGTTATATTAAAGATAAAAGTTTAATGGAGTGGTGATTAATGAAAAAAGTAATAGCTAGTATAATATTGTGTACTTCAATATTCATGTCAGGGTGTAATAAGGAAATTAAAAATGTAGACAATATCTCAACTAATCAGCAAGTAAACATGGAAACAAAGAATAGATTTTACTTTATGCAAGAGGGAAATAAGCTTCTTTCTAGAGAACTGTTTGATAAAAGGAAAGATGAGTATTTCAAAAAGTACTATACAAATGCAAAGGATGACTTGCTTAAAAAAACTAAGGATGAAATTATAAATATATTTGATACGCCCACCTATAGGTTAAGCTTAGCAGAATCTAAAGATAGCGAGATTTCAAAGATGAGTAAGGTTCAAGACAAGATAGTTTGGATATATAGTATAGATGGGGAAGACTCAACCTCTGTCTACATATTCATAAAGGATGATAAAGTTATAGATTATAAATTGGATGAGTACATTGGCTTAAGCAATGCTGATATTGTTAATTTATTTGAATCCTTTTAGATTATTTTTAAACTAATTCAATAAAATGGAATATTAATAGTGTAAGCTTATAATGATTTAATTAAAAAAGCAAATGCTTTTAATGATATTTATATAAAACTAACTTAAAGACAAAAGCATAAAACCATATCCGGTTTTATGCTTTCACTAAGGTTAAAGTAAATAAATTAGTAGTTAATAATTTTTTAGTCATCTGCTTATATTAAAAGTATTCAATAATAATTAAAATTTATTATAGTGGTGTTATTCCTAAGACATAAGCAGCTACCTTATTTCTTATATTTTCAAGATTGTTGTATACTTTGGTTCCTGGGCATTCATTTGCTTCATAATCCCTATGACCTTTTATATAAGCATAGGACACGGAATAAGTAGTTTTAATCCAGGCTAATAACTTAATCAAACTATTTTCTTGAGCTGTACTAATATAAGTGCTTGTAAAATTCCCTATCAAAGATACACCTATACTATTTATATTACCTCCATTTGGTGCACAATGTGCCCCTTGGTAGCTTATAGATCTTCCCTCGAATATTAACCCATCATGTGATATAAGGAAGTGATATCCTATATCACTATAGTTCTTTGGAGAATCCATATGATTTTTTTGGATACTGCGGACTGCAGCATACGCAGTACTACCTGTTGCACCAGAATTTCCTGCTGTGTGATGCACTAAAATCTTGTTAACTCCACCAATAGATGTCATTGATGATTTTGGAGCTACTGCTCCCCATTGTGATCTTGTAACCATTGACGGCTTAGTAATTGCCATAATATAACCTCCTTATTTTGTAATAATTGTTTATTGGCCAATAAACTTTGTCTTACATTTTTAAAAAATTGTTTAAGTCTTACAATAAATAGAAACGATATTAAAATTTAAATGTAAACCAGATTTTCTAGAATTTTTTATATTTTTTTATTAATCATAGTTTCTTTGATTTCCTGGACATTTTTTTTAATATTATCTACAACATCAAGCTTGACAGTAAGATTTTCAATAATATTTTGGTAATTTTGTTCTCTTTCCTCTTGTTTTATATCTCTCTTTTCTTGTGTTTTTAAAATATAGAAAATAAGTGCCACGCTTAATGCTGTCCAAATTCCTTGAGTTGATGCCATTTTTATTAATTCATTCTCCATAGCTACCTCCTACGCAACTACATAATAGGTTATATAATCTCTTAAAGTGTTCAAGGCTTTGTTTTTGCTCTTATTAACAGCTTGACGTGAAATGTGTAAATAGTTAGCAATCTCAGCATCAGACTGACATTTAAAATATTTTTCTATTATTATAAACAGTTGCTTTTTTGAAAGCTTGTCTAGCAATTCTGCGATAAATAATTTATCGTCTATATTTTCTTTGATACTGTCACCCATAATATCAAAATTAAACTCTATTTCGTGAGTCTTTTTGAGAACGTACTTTCTAAAAAGATCAATTGATCTATTACGTATCGAATTACATATAAATGTTACAATTGCACAATCACCATAAGTTTCAAAATTTTTCAAATCGATCGAAAATAAAATTTCAATTATAGCGATTGTCAAATCCGTTTCAGATTCCTCATAGTTTAGTTTCCTTTTGTACTTTTGAATCAAGGGTTTAAATTTGTCAATTATAGTTAATAATTCACCTGTATTTCCTCCCTGAATGTGTAAAATCCGCTCATGTAATACCCTTTCCATCCTCTTACCCCCTTTTAGATAAAATAAATTTATTTTATTTTAGCTATCAAGAACGTAAGTTTTAGTGAAAATGTAAACCGCAATATATAAAATATAACATAATTTACAATTAATTTAAAATTTTCATTTAATATGATGTTTAAAGAGTACCATAAACGGTCGTTTTTGGAACTAAAAGAGTTAGATACTTTTTTAGTTCTAATTTTTATACTTTTCTGTACCAAAACTATTACCAAAAACAAAGTTTCAAAATTGACTACCATCTAACATTTTTGGTACTATTAAAGTGAGGTGATAGTGTGAATATAGGTTACGCTCGAGTAAGTACTGAAAATCAAAACTTAGACCGGCAACTAGATATACTAAAACAGGCTGGTTGCGATAGAGTTTATGAAGAAAAAGTGTCTGGTATAAAAAAGGAACGTCCTGAACTTAATAAAATATTAGATCAGATTCGTACTGGTGATGTAATAATAATAGCAGACCTTACAAGATTGAGCCGAAGTGTTAAAGACCTTTTTAGTCTTGTTGAGCAGATTGAAGAAAAAGGTGCTAATATTAAATCGATTAAGGAATCTTGGGTCGATACTACAACAGCACAAGGAAAACTGATGTTTACTATCTTTGCAGGTATTAGTCAGTTTGAAAGAGATCTCATATCGCAGAGAACAATAGAAGGACTTAATGCAGCACGTGCAAGAGGAAAAAAAGGTGGACGTCCAAAGACAAATGATAAAGATATTAATTTAGCAGTTAAGATGTATAACAGCAAAAATTACAGTATTTCTGAAATCACGAAAGCAACTGGTGTTAGCAAAACTACTCTTTACCGATATATCAATAACAATAAATAGTTCTAGTATTTAAATAAAGGAGTTGATAGGTAGTGGCAACACCAGAAATTTTACTTACAGAAGATCAAAGACTTGAATTTACCCAAATACCTCAAAATATAAGTGAATGGGAAATTGCAAAATATTATACCCTAACTGAGAATGATATTGAAAATGTTAATCGACACAGAAGAGATTATAATCGTCTTGGATTTGCTGTTCAATTGTGTGTTCTTCGTAACCATGGATGGTCATTAGGAAATACACAAGAAATTCCTGAATCAGTATTATTTTATATTTCAGAGCAGCTTAAGATAAATCCAAAAGAATTTGAGTTATATTTCCAAAGAGAAAATACAAGGATGGAACATTTTCAAGAAATACGTGAGTTCTATGGGTATAAAACATATTCAGAGAAAGACTACAAGTATCTAATTGATTATCTTATGCCTCTTGCAATGGAGAATGATAATGTAGTTCGTCTTATGAAAGCTGTAATTGATGAATTAAGAAATAATATGATTATTCTTCCAGGTATTACTACAATTGAAAGGATTGTAAATGAAGTCATAACAAAATCAGATAATTTAGTTATTGATATTATAAATAACTCATTGACTGAATCCCAAAAGAAATCATTAGATTTTATCATAGAATCACCAAATGAAACTACTAAAACAACACTTGCATGGTTAAAAGAAGATCCTGGACAATCATCACCAAACGCATTTCTTGAAGTCATAAAAAGACTTGATAAAATAAGGGATTTAAAGTTAAATTTAAACATTGAAGGTGTTCATCCGAATAGAATTAAACAATTATCAAGGCTCGGATCTAAATATGAACCATATTCATTTAGACGATTTGAGGATAATAAACGTTATGCTATGCTTTCTTTGTATTTATATGAACTCAGTCAAACGCTTGTTGATCTTGCTATACATATCCATGATAGACAAATTAATATATTCCTTTCAAAAGGTCGTAAAGAGCAGGAATCAATTCAAAAGCAGAACGGAAAATTTCTTAATGAAAAGGTTATTCAATTTGTGGATATTGGAGCAGCTTTAATCAAAGCTAAAAATGAAGGGCTTGATCCATTTAAAACAATTGAAGAAGTAATGCCTTGGGATAAAATAATTAAATCTGTAGAGGAAGCTAAAACTTTAGCAAGACCGATAAATTATGACTATATAGATTTGCTAGATAAAAGATATTCCCAGTTACGAAAGTACACACCTGCTTTATTAAAACATCTTCAATTTAGTTCAACAAATAAATCATTAGACTCTTTAATAGACGCTCTGGATGTTATCAATAAGGTGAATGAAACAGGTAAAAGAAAACTTCCTGATGATATACCCTTGGATTTTATTTCTAACCGTTGGAACAAGTATGTATTTGAATCCGATGGTAATATTAATCGTCACTATTATGAGATAGCAGCATATACAGAACTAAAAAACAGAATCCGTTCTGGAGATATTGCAGTTAAAGGCAGTAGGAATTATAAAAATTTTGATGAATACTTAGTATCTAAAAATGATTGGGATGATAAGAAAGGACTTACACCTAAGATCGCTGTAAGTCTCGATTTTGAAGATTATATCACTGAAAGAATGGATTCTTTGGATAAACGTCTTCAATGGGTATCGAAGAATGCTGATAAATTAGATGGTATAAGTATAGGTACTGATAGAATCCATGTTGAGAAGCTTGAAAAAGAAGCTCCTGAAGAAGCAAAATTATTAAGTGAAAAACTATATAAGTTACTCCCTAGAGTTAAGCTTCCAGATCTTCTTATTGAAGTATCCAAGTGGACAGGCTTTGATAAGAATTTTGTTCATGCTTCTACAGGAAATGTTTCTAATGATGAAGAAAAAACAATTTTAATGGCTGCATTAATGGCAATGGGAACAAACATTGGATTAGTAAAAATGTCAGATGCTACGCCTGGTATATCCTATCGTCAGATGGCTAATACAGCCCAATGGCGTATGTATGACGATGCTATGAAAAGGGCACAAGCAACCTTGGTTAGTTATCAACATAAGCAATTTTTATCTTCATATTGGGGTGATGGAAGCACATCATCTTCAGATGGAATGAGAGTACAGGTTGGAGTATCAGCATTAAATGCAGAGCATAATCCACATTATGGATCTGAAAAGGGTGCTACAATTTATAGACACGTTAGCGACCAATACTCAAGCTTTTATACTAAAGTTATAAATACTAATGCAAGGGATGCAGTACATGTAATTGACGGATTACTTTACCATGAAACAGAACTCCATATTGATGAACACTATACTGATACTGCTGGTTATACTGATCAAATATTTGGATTAAGCCATTTATTAGGGTTTCATTTTGCTCCAAGGATAAGAGATATATCTGAGCTCACGCTTTATTCATTTAACAAACCCAGTAAATACTGTAAGATAGAAAAAATAATCAAAGGTAAGATTCATTTGAAAATAATCAAAGAAAATTATGATGATATTTTAAGGTTAACCCAGTCTATAAGTGAAGGTAAAGTATCGGCTTCCCTTATTATGGGTAAACTAGGTTCCTATGCTAGACAAAACACTCTAGCTACAGCCCTTCGAGAAATTGGAAGGATAGAGAAGACTATATTTTTACTTGATTATATTTCAAATAAGCCCTTGCGTAGACGCATACAACGAGGATTAAATAAAGGCGAATTTATGAATGCTTTAGCTAGAGCGATATTCTTCGGTAAACGTGGAGAACTTCGAGAACGTGAATTACAGGATCAGCTACAAAGAGCTAGTGCATTAAATATCATTATAAATGCTATAAGTGTTTGGAATACTGCATACTTACAGAAAGCAATTGACCACCTTAAACAAACAAGCAGTATTGATGAAAGTCTATTAGAGCATATAGCCCCACTTGGATGGGAACACATAAATTTTCTTGGAGAATACAAATTTGAACTTAGAAGCGTTCATGAAACTGATGATTTAAGACCTTTAAATTTAGGGGTTTAGAAATGTTTTCTTAAAGGGGGTGAAATGGCCATATTTTATTCAACTAATTCCTTAGAGGGGGTTTTGTCGGAAATGCTGGCGACACCCCAGGATGAAAATCACCATGACAAAGTGTATTTCCATCTTGCAGTTTATCTAGCATTTGCAATACTTCTTCTCGTTTTTTAGAATTAGATAATGGTATATTTACTATATTACATCTTAAAAATTCCTTGTAGTTCGGTACATTACTAATCCTATTCTTACCGATTGCCTTATGTAGCTTTGCCATATATACTGCACATTTCTGAACATCACCAGTTTTCATAACCCAATCCAACAGAGATTCCCCTTCCACTCTGTCATATATAATACCCATCCGCTCTTCGCAGAAAATAATTTCATATACCTTTGATTTTGGAAAATCCATACTTTTTATTGCCTTTGCATTATGAAATTCTCTTTCTACTGCTTGTTTTGAATAGCCTTTGTAAAAAAGCTTAAGCACCTTACCGTCTTCCCATTTATATACAGTTGCCGTATTGCCTACGCCAATTATTTTTCCATATTTCATTTATTTTTCTCCTTATCCTACAAAAGATTAACTTATTCATTAATCTTTATTTTAATTATATAAACGCTACTTATTTCATAGTATAATACATCGTTGTAATTTTCATAAAAAAATCTTATCCTATAAACTCTTAACCATAATTAAACATGGATTTGTTTCTCCCCATATTTCCTTTATTTCTTCCAAGGGATAAAATTCAGCTTTATTATAAAATTCCCTAGTATTTTTATAGTGTTTGTCTGGATGCGATTCACCTAAAGTTTTCACCATTAGGAATTTAACTTTCCTGTTAATTAGTATTTGTTGCGATATTTCTAAAAACATTTTACCAATACCACGATTATGATATTCCTTTTTTAGTCCTATAACATATATCTCTGATGTGTAACTATTATTTGATTTTATGCTTATAAATCCAACTGGTATATTTGAATCGTATGCAACATAGTAATCAGTATTTTTTACTCCATTTACATATTCAACTATTCCTTCTTCTATACCAAACCACTCTGGCAACTTTCTTAATATAGAATTTGTAATGTTTTGTTTTTCATCATTATTTGTTATAGTAATTATTTTAATCATATAACTTCCTCCAATTTAACAAGCTATTTTGTTAGTGGATGTGCAATGCTCTATAATTTCTATGTGCTAGCATAAATAAGTTATTGATAATTACTTAATAGAAATATAATTATTATCAAAATAGAAATAATTGACCTTATAAGATGATGTTTTATATTTATTTTTCCATACAGTTTAAATCCATTATTTATTGTTGAAAGATGAATTAATAACAATCATGGTTAAACTTGATAATGTATTAATCTTTATTAATTATATGGTTTAGGTTGTTAGGTAATAATAGTAGTTTTTCCTTTAAGAAGCTTGGTCTTATATCTAAACTTTTTAATTCATTAACTCATACTTCGCAGGAGAAAAATGCCTGCAACCCCTTATGTATAAATACTTGTGTAGCTTAAAATAGCATTAATATTTGCTTTTAAGCTACTTTTTTAACATTAAATTTCTCAGCAAAATGTTT
>NZ_JBOITO010000028.1:0-1904 GCF_050717635.1 Clostridium sp. | reverse complement strand
AATCGAGTAGGAGGCTAATCATTATTTGATTAGCCGACCTCTCACACCACCATGCATACCGTTCGGTACACGGCGGTTCCATAAGAACTAACAAGTTCTAAGATAATATTTCGTTATACTGATTAGACCTAGATTTTCTAGGTCTTTATCTTTATATGCAATATGCATAATTGGGCTATTTGATATTCTCCAATAGCTTCTTCGTGTATTTGCATACTCCCAAGCCTTTTGTTTGGATAGTCCTCTCTTTTTAAGTTCCTTGAATCTCGTTCTTACCCTTTTCCATTGTTTCCATATACAGAGTCGTATCCTTCTCCTTAACCATTGGTCTAGCTCTTTTGCTATTGTTTTCATGTTAGCTATTCTGAAATAATTCACCCATCCTCGAAGTTTATCTTTCAGTTTTTGGAATCTCCATTTTAGGCTTTTCCCATTGCTTCTTGATGTTATCTCTTTGATGTCTTTCTTAAGTTTTCCTATGGCTTTTGGGTGTACTCGTACTTGAATCCCGTCTTTACCTCCATAAAATGAAAAACTTAGATATTTCAGTTTCCATGGTCTGGCTACCTTACTTTTATTTAGATTTATTTTCAGTTTCAGTTTATCTTCCAGAAATTTTGTAACTGACTTCATTACTCTTTCCGCAGAACGTTCGCTCTTCACATAAATATTACAGTCGTCCGCAAAACGACAAAATCTTAGTCCCCGTCTTTCTAGTTCTTTATCCAATTCATTTAGATAAATGTTACTAAGAAGCGGACTAGCTGGTCCACCCTGCGGGCATCCAATGTCTGTCTCTGCAACCACTCCGTTTATCATTACACCTGATTGTAAATATTTCCTTATTAATCTTAATACTTTTTTATCATCTATATCCTTGGCTAGGATGGACATGAGTTTATCATGATTTACAGTATCAAAATACTTAGATATGTCAATATCAACGACCCATTTATAACCGTCGTTGATGTGTTCCTTACATTTTTCAATCGCATGGTGTTGACTTCTTCCTGGTCGGAATCCAAAACTTGTTTCTGAAAACTTTTCCTCGTAGATTGGTGTTAACACTTGAGCTATCGCCTGTTGTACTACCCTATCTACTACCGTAGGTATTCCTAGGAGTCTTTTCCCACCGTCGGGTTTATCTATTTCCACCCTACGGACTGGCATTGGGGTATAACTTTCTTCTATTAAATCCTTTTGAAGTTGGTTGTTGTTACGTTTTAGATATTCTAGTAGTTCATCCACTGTCATTCCGTCTACGCCACTACTTCCTTTATTTTTCTTCACCTTTTTATATGCTTGGTTCAAATTGTCACGGTGAAGAATTTTCTCCATTAGGTTACTAGTTTCTCGGTTCTTGTCGTCTCTTCCGTTTCTTGACGCCGAAGAAATACTCTTCACTTCTATGTTGTCTTGGATTTCCAATCCTACATCACATAGATAGTCTTCATTATGAAGTTTTCTGATTTTAACATATTTCTTTGAGTTCTTCAAAATTTCCAAAACCTCCTATAGTTAGCCCTTCCCAAATCATTTAACTGCTTTGGTACTATGGCATCTGCTGACTGCTCATGATAAATCTTGTTTCAACCACGCATCAAATTACATCTTAGCATGTCCATGAGCTCTCCCCGGGTAAGAACGCAATCTTTCTCTCCATCCATCTGCTACATTTACATAGTCTGTTTTGAATAGTTTTGGGCTTCGATTTGTTTTGCAACCTTACCCAACATTCCCATGCCTTATATGTAGTTTCTGTTCGTCAGACCAGAGATTTGCCTAGACCTTCCTTCAGATTCCTCATCGCTAAGGACACCCTTGGTGTCGGCTATGTGCTTGGCACTATCAACCCGCACTCGGGACTTACACCCGTTAGATTGCGCCCATGCCGGGCGCACAAA
>NZ_JBOITO010000027.1:0-2200 GCF_050717635.1 Clostridium sp. | reverse complement strand
TCAAGCTCATTACATACTATTTAGTCTTACGACTAAAAATTTACTTTTTTCTAAAGTAATTAACTGGTTTAGCAAAATATTATTTTGCTATTCTTTACCTATTTCTCTGTTTAATTTTCAAAGACCATTTTTTTGTTTTCGTCAATAACTGATAACATATACAATGATACTACATATTTCTTGTTTTGTCAATAACTTCTCAAGTTTTATTTTGATTTAAGAACTGATTAAATTAACAATAAACATATAATTTACTTTGCCACCGCTTTGCGACGACAAGGAATATTCTATCACATAAATATGAGCGCAATTTTGATAAACAACCGTTCTACCTAAATTACGTCCATATTCCTAGCTATAAGTTTAAATTATTCAATTATACACATTGCGATACGCTAGGCTATTTTTTGTAAATATTTGTTTTGTCTTGTATTCTACAATGTTTACCTCGCTAGCTTCTTCATGTATTCCCACTTATAGAAGTGGAACACTTTCCTTCTGAAATATCGTTAAAACTCCGTAGGAATAGCATCTTGTGGTAATTCTCCCTCTAACTCTAAATAATAGTGCCGGATAGGGTTCAAATTATCATCCAATTCATATACAAGTGGGACCCCTGTAGGTATATTTAAAGATACAATATTATCACTTGATATATTATCCAGATGTTTAACTAGTGCTCTTAAAGTATTACCATGTGCAGAAATTATAACCTTCTTACCATCTTTAATTTTAGGTGTTATTTCTTCAAACCATACTTCCATAACCCTCTTTATAGTATCCTCCAAATTTTCAGTTGTTGGAATCTCTTCTTCTCTTAATTCTTTATATTTTAACTCCTTACCTGGATATCTATCATCAGTCTTTAAAAGTTCAGGTGGTCTTACATCTACATATCTTCTCCATTTATGAACTTGTTCATCTCCATACTTGTCGGCAGTTTCTTTCTTGTTTAATCCTTGTAATGCTCCGTAATGTCTTTCATTAAGCTTCCATGACTTGTATACAGGAATCCACATAAGATCCATCTCATGCAAAACAATCCAAAGTGTTCTAATTGCTCTTTTTAGTACAGAAGTATATGCTAAGTCGAAAGTATATCCGTTTTTTTTAAGTATTTTACCCGCTTTTCTTGCTTCAATTAAACCATCTTCTGATAAATCTACATCTGTCCAACCGGTAAATTTATTTTCTTTGTTCCAAATGCTTTCACCATGTCTTATTAACACAAGCTTATTCAACTTAATCACTCCCTTATTAATTTATTATACTAGATATAACCCTATACTCAATAAATAAGCCACCCGTAACTGAAGTAACGGGCGGCTATCATTTGTTGTATATAACTTCAAATCTATCGCTATATTTAATAGTATTATTCAACCTTGTAATCTATTTTATATTCTTGGGGGAAATCTTTTATATCATAGGACAATAACCACTCTAATACCCTAATCTCACTTTCCCTAGGAGAAAATTCTACTTCTGGGCTTAATAATCTTGTGAATCTATTCTCATTAAAACCTGTTACTTCATGTATTTGATTAATAATTTCTTTTGTACTTTTTCTATAGTTATTATTTACTCTATCTATTACTCTAAGGAATAAATCAGATAATTCCGTATTTACTGCTACTATCACTTTAGAAGTATGACTAAATCGTTTTGCAATTTCTAAATTACTTAACTTAATATTGTTTTTATAATCATCAAAAATCTCATTAGTTTTTAACACGTTAATACCCCCTAATTACACTTTATAAAGCATTATATGACATATAATTATTATATCACAGATATTCTTTTATTTTATCTTTTATTTTATTATACCCTTTATTTTATTTATTAAACAAAAAAACCGCTAAGTCTAAACTTAGCGGTTTTTTATATTACCTGGCGACAACCTACTCTCCCACAAGGTCACCCTTGCAGTACCATTGGCGCATTGAAGCTTAACCTACCTGTTCGGTATGGGAAGGGGTGTTACCTTCATGCCATAATCACCAGATTGAGAATATAAATATTCTCTCAAAATTGCACAGTAAAATAATCTTCTCGCTATCGCTCAAAGCCTTCGCTCCTTTTTTACAAAAGGAGTATATCGCAAAATTAATACTATTATGTTACTTTTATTTATTTTGGTCAAGCCCTCGACTTATTAGTATTAGTCAGCTGAACATGTTACCATGCTTACACCTCT
>NZ_JBOITO010000026.1:0-160385 GCF_050717635.1 Clostridium sp. | reverse complement strand
ACTTATTAATAAGGATACAGTTCAACAAATAGTTGATTCAGGAGGGAAAGCTTACGGTAAGCCTTGGTTTGGGCAACTTATGGCTGGCCCGCAACTTATAGCTTATTTAATCCAAGTAGATATTTGGTAATTTGGTGACAGGCACTTGGGTTAGATTGGAAGTTGTGTTACGCCGGTGTCAAACTAGGTCTGGTGACAGGCACTTATGAAATAATAGAAATATTTACTGGTGATGTCATGCGAAAAAAAGGACTCTCAAATGTTTCGAGAGTCCTAAGAAAGATATATATTATATAGTTACTATAAAATTATTTAGCTATTTCAAAAACTGGTACAACAATAAATGAAACTTTTTTACCTTCTGTAGTTGTATCTGGTGCAGAAGCGTTCAATTTTATTATTACGTCAATTTTAGCTGTTTGTCCAGGATGAATTACAGTTCTAACTTCATATAGTGGGTTATTAGCAAAGAATGATTTGTTATGTGAATTCAATAATATAGCGCTACCCCAACCGTTAGTAACCATTGGACCTTGATTTGGGTCAGTTCCCTGAGATGATATTGGTTTTACTTCAACTTCTACATTTGAACCTAATTCAGCGATGCCGCCGAAATCTGCTGATTCTAATAACATATCACTTAATTTAACATCAATTGTTCCAGTATTTGTAACATAGAATCTAGTTTCACCAGATGCCCCTGGGTATAAGTTTTCTGCAGTAAAACTCATACTTTTTTTATCACCTGAAATTGTACTTAACAGGTTGTCAACCAACGGTGATGCTAATGTTTCCGCACCAACAATATCCACTGAAAACACTGCGGTATCAGCAGCAACGCTAATACTTATAGGATTGGTCCACGCATACGCAGCCCCCATACACATCATTGATAGAGCAATTGCGGATGCAATGATTTTTGTTTTTTTCATAATAAATCCTCCTTTTCTTTTATATAATTATTTATTTGATCAACACATATAAAAAAATGACGTTATAACTTGAGTTACTAAGATGTGTTTAATTAGCTATATTGAAAATAGGTTCAATAGTAAATTTAAATTTTTCTCCTTCTGTAGTTATGTTTGGCGCAGAGTCTTTCAATTTGATATTTATCTTAATTGTTGCAGTGTCATTTGGTACAAGTATTGTTTTAGTTCCATCAAATGTTAATGTTTTATCAGTAAAAAATGAGGAACCCTGTTGATTTAATAATAGTTTGCTTGTCCAACCTGAAAGCATAGGGCTTTGATTTGCATCAGTTGATTTAGGTAATACAGTAATTTCTACATTTGAACCTAAATCAGAGCTTTGAAATTCTGTAGATGATAATAACATATCAGTTAACTTAACATCAATAGTGCCTGTATTTTTAACAGTAAGAACAGTTTCTGCAAATGCGCCTGGATATAAGTTAGCTGCTGTAAAGCTCATGCTTTTTCCGTCACTACTAATTGAGCTTACTAAGTTGTCGATTAACTTTGAAGCGGTTGGTGCCCCAGCATTAATAATGTCAACTGAAAATACTGCTGTATCAGCTGCAACACTAATACTTATAGGGTTTGTCCATGCGTAAGCAACACCCATGAACATCATTGACATAGCAATTACTGATGCAATAACTTTTGTTTTCTTCACTTTATCACTCTCCTAATATTTTTTTCTGTTTCTAAATGAAGGTTTAAAATTAACGCAAAAAAGCTACCAAAGAAATATAATTCTTGGTAGCTGATCGATCATAATGAAAAATTAATTCATTTTAGATTCACGCTTTGCGTCCTTATTTTTCAATAAGTTTGCCTTTGTCCTATTAATTTGTATTTTTGTTAATATTATATTAACTCGTTTTATCTAGGATGTCAATACAAATTTTAGTTTTAATGTAATTTTTTTATAATGAATTATTGGCTTTAATTGAAATCAAAAATATTTACATTTAAGTTACAAAGTGGTATCCTATTTGTAAATTGTATATTATGAAAGGGTGGGTTTATTGGATAGGGAAAAATTAAATAATTTATTACTTTATGCAATGAAAGAAAAAGCATCAAGTTTACATCTTAGCGCAGGTATAGCTCCCGCAATTAGAGTTAATGGTTTTCTAAAATACACTGATTTTGATAAATTTAGTACACTGGAGGCAGAGACATTAATAAATTGGTTTGTAAGTCAAGACAACCATTTAATATTAGAAGAAAAGGGATCTTGTGATTTTACTCATTCAATTGATAAGCGAGGTAGATTTAGGGTAAATGTTTATAAACAAAGAGGCTCTTTTTCAATTACCTTTAAAATCGGTTTTTTCTCTGTCCATACAAAAGAATATTTAAAATTACCAGATTGTGTAGATCCATTGTGCAATCTTACATCAGGATTAATAATAATTTCGGGTACATCCTCTAGTGGACGGACAAGCACCGCTACATATATTATAGATCAAATAAGACAAACTCTAAACGGACATATCGTTACAATAGAAAATCCTATTGAATATTTGTTTAAGCATGACCAAAGTATTGTAAGTCAAAAGGAAATTGGTTTAGATGTTACTAGTTTTGATGATGGAATTGAGGCTGTTCTTTATCAAGATGCAGATGTCATATATGTAAGCGAATTGAAAAATGCATTAAGTATTTCTAAAATTTTAGATTTTGCACAATCAGGGAAATTAGTTGTGGCTGTAATGAATACTAAAGATGTATTAGATACCTTGCAGTTTTTTATTAATATTTCACCTAAAGAAAGTACTAACTGGAATAGGCAGCAGCTAGCTAATTGCTTAAGAGGCATAATTTCTCAAAAATTGCTACCTACGAATGAAAATACAATGGTTCCTGCTTTTGAAATATTATTGCAAACAACTGCGATATCAAATTTATTAAAGGAAAATAAGATTTCTCAAATACCTATAGTATTAGAAAATAGTTTAGGTTTAGGAATGACTACTTTTAATACATCAATCGCTCAATTATTTCATAGTGGTACTATTTCTAAGGATACTGCTCTAAACTCTACTAGCAACACAACTGATATGTTAAATAAATTATCAGTAAGAAGATAAATATTGGGGTGAATTATGTTTATTAATGAAAAAAGAGTTTTGAAATTGATGGCAATTATAATATTTTTCCAACTAGCCTATATTCTATTTTCTAACTCCAATATTCAAATTCATGCAATTATTAGGCCATTAATTACTACATTGTTTTGGCTTGCTACAGCTATTTACATCTGGTTTCTTGATAGACCAAGGGGTAAATCTAAGTTAAGATTTCACAGTTTTATTACACTTTGGGTTTTCATTTCCGCCTGCTTGTATATTTTCACCTATTTTGCATTTGGATTTATAGAAGGATTTGCCAAAACGCCTTACGATACTACTGCTGTTGGTATTTTAAAAAGTCTACTACTTTATGGCTCTGTAATAATCTTTAAAGAATGGGTAAGGAGCTTCATAATAAATTCTGTTCAAAAAAGATTTGCTCTTATTTTGGGGGTAGGGTTAGTTTTTGTATATACTTTTATAAGTGTAAATTGGAACCCGCTATTTAGAATTGAGTCATTTAAAGATTATATAACATTTTTTTCGTCAAAGGTTTTTGTTGTACTTGCATTGAATATATTTTTAACCTATATCGCATATTTATCGGGAGCATTTGCTACAACTATTTATGTTCTTGTTTCACAAGTCCCATTATGGTTTATGAGCCCTATACCCAACTTAACTTGGTTTACTATTTCGGTGATTGGAATAGTTTTTCCTATGTTTAGTTTATATGTGATTATTAATACTTATAATAAACAAGTAAGAATAACAAAAACAAGAGAATACCGTGAGAATAACCCTTATAGCTGGGTCTTAATTGCTATTTTTTCAGTTCTATTGGTATGGTTTTCTGTAGGAGTTTTTCCGATATCACCTTCATTGGTATTGACTGAGAGTATGCAACCTGAAATAAATCCTGGTGATGTTATAATTGCTAAAAAGATTGATACACAGTATGTAAAACTGGGAGATGTGGTTAAATATTGGAATGGTAATTATTATATTGTTCATAGAATTGTCGACATTTATGTAAGAGACGGTCAGAAATATTATATAACAAAGGGAGATGCCAATGAATTTGCGGATGCGCCAGTATTACCGGAACAGGTTAAGGGTGTTGTAATTTATACTATTCATAAAATTGGAAGAATACCTTTATGGATAAAAAAACAAATAAGTGGTGTTTAATCTTGCTAACACAAATGTAATGAGAAAAGGGGGATTATATTGTTTTATATTAGCAAAAGACTGCGTAATAGTACTCTAGCACTGCTGATGATGATAATCATCATATTAATAGGTTTAACAGTGGATACAGTCTTCTTTAAGAAAGACAAAGTAGTCATGAAAAATATTTATGGTTACAGTTACGAAGCAGGTCTAGATTATCAAGTATATTTGTCGCCAAACTCCATATACGGAAGTTTAGATTTTTTACCTAGTGGTAAAATGTACATGCTACCCTATACAGATTATATTAATATAATATACACAAATAAATTTATAGGGGAGAAGTCGGCAAGTATTTATTACTCCTATAATATATATGCAGAAATTGAGTCCACCATTGGTGTAGGGGAAGACAAAAAAATACTATGGAGTAAAGAAGAAACACTACTTTCAAAAACAACATCAAAGATTAAGGAGAAAACATTGAGCATTAATGACTCCATCACAATTAATATAAATAAATATACATCCTATGTCAAATCTCTATATAAAGATATGAATATTGATGCAACTAATAATTTACTCATTAGAATGGAGGGGAAGTTATTTATTGAGTACGAGGGACAGACAGTAATAAAAGACTTTAATCCAAAACTATCTATTCCTCTAAATAAAAATATATATGAAATTAATAAAGAAAACAACGTTTTAAAATCTGAGTTTGTTCAAAAACAAAGCATTAACAAGCAATCTAAAACGGATAAACTAGTTATTTTAATTATAGGTGTAGTTATTTTTATAGTTCTATTATTTCTTTTGTTATTTAAAACAAAACAAAAAAAAGATATTGATGCTTTTGACAAAAACGTATCAAACATATTCAAAGAGTATGGAAATAGATTGGCTGGATTAGACAGTTCGCTACCTTATCAGGCAGCCGTAATTATCACAGTTAACTCAATAAAGGACATGATAAAAATAGCAGATGAAATCGGGCAGCCAGTGTTTTACTATAGAGCTAATGAAAATGATGAGCGTAAAATTGAGTTCTATGTTTTTAATGAAACTAGACTATATTATATGGTGATGTTCGGAACAATGGGAAACAGTTAAAGTTATTATTCACGTTCACACTCCTAAGTTAATTGCATATTATAAGGATGAATGTTTTTTAATTTAGGAGATGATATATATGTGCGGTATTGCAGGGTGGGTTAATCTGTATGCTAATATTGAAAGTGAACGTGAGATTTTATATAAAATGACGGATACCTTGAAAAAAAGAGGACCGGATGATACTGGTTTCTATTTTTCAAAGCATGCAAATTTAGGCCATAGACGTCTAGTTGTTGTAGATCCTAGCGGTGGAGCGCAACCAATGACAAGAAAAATGGGGGATAGTACCTATACTATAGTTTATAACGGTGAGTTATATAATACAGAGGAAGTTCGTAAAATATTAATAGATAATGGATTTAGTTTTTCTTCCTATTCTGATACTGAGGTGCTTTTAGTAGCCTATATTTTCTGGGGCGAGGAATGCGTTAAGCATATAAATGGTATTTATGCTTTTGGAGTTTGGAGCGAGACGCAGCAAAAAATGTTTTTAGCAAGGGATCCACTAGGAGTTAAGCCACTATTCTATACTATCAATGATAATTCACTAATCTTTGGCTCTGAGATAAAGACTCTTTTAGCTCACCCAAAGGTACAGCCAATTGTTGATAAAAAGGGTCTGACGGAACTGTTTGGATTTGGACCTGCAAGACCTCTTGGGAGTGGTATCTTTAAAAATATAGGTGAACTTCCTCCAGCTTTTAGCTTAAGCTACGATAAAGATGGTTTTAAAGCAAAGGAGTACTGGCATCTTGGTGCAAAAGGACATAATGAGAATTTATCTACAACTACTGAGCACCTTCGTCACCTTTTGGTAGATTCAATTGAAAGACAACTAGTTGCCGATGTACCAGTGTGTACTTTTTTATCAGGTGGTCTTGATTCAAGTATAATTTCGGCGGTAGCTTCTTCTTATTTTAAGAGGAATAATATGAGTAATTTAACTACCTATTCTATTGATTATGCTGATAATAAACAGTTTTTTAAACCTACAGTGTTCCAACCTAATACGGATTCTGACTGGGTTTATAAGATGGTGAATTACATTGGATCAGATCATCATAATATAGTTCTTGATACACCAGAGCTTACATCAGCACTTAAGGATGCGGTTATTTCTAATGATTTGCCAGGTATGGCGGATGTGGATTCTTCATTATATCTGTTTTGCAAGGAGGTAAGAAAAAATTCAACTGTGGCACTGTCTGGTGAGTGTGCTGATGAACTCTTTGGAGGATATCCATGGTTTAGACGTGAAGAAGATATTAATGCTACAACCTTTCCTTGGTCAAAATCAGTAAGTGACAGAAAGAATATACTATCTAAAGATCTTCAAAGTCTTCCACTAGAGGAATATGTTAAGGCTAAATATGATGAAAGCATGGCACAGGTTCCAAGGCTTTCCGGTGAAAGTCAAAGGGAGCACAGAATGAGAGAACTGTTCTATTTAAATATAAAGTGGTTTATGATAACCTTACTTACAAGAAAAGATAGAATGAGTATGGCGAGCGGCCTTGAGGTAAGAGTTCCTTTTGCAGACCAGAGACTTGTAGAATATGCCTTTAATATTCCTATGGATATGAAATATTATAAAGATAGAGAAAAAGGACTTCTACGAGAAGCTCTTACAGGGTTACTTCCAGATGATGTGTTATGGAGAAAGAAGAGTCCTTATCCAGAAACCCATAATCCAGGCTATACTGTTGCGGTTCAAAAGTGGATGAACGCAATACTAAAAGATAAAACCTCACCTATTCTTCAACTTATTAATAAGGATACAGTTCAACAAATAGTTGATTCAGGAGGGAAAGCTTACGGTAAGCCTTGGTTTGGGCAACTTATGGCTGGCCCGCAACTTATAGCTTATTTAATCCAAGTAGATATTTGGCTTAGGGAGTACAAGGTGGTAATTTGGTAATTTGGTAATTTGGTGACAGGCACTTGGGTTAGATTGTAAGTTGTGTTACGCCGGTGTCAAACTAGGTCTGGTGACAGGCACCTGTAAAAAAATGGGCGCCTGTAAAAAGATGGAAGGGAATATGTAATGTTGATTCATGTAGTAAAGGCAAGAGAAACACTATGGCAAATTGCAAATAACTATGGTGTTTCAATGGCAGCAATAGTAAAGGTAAATGAGTTACCAAATCCTAATCAGCTTGTAATAGGTCAGGCCTTGGTCAACCCAAGCGAAGATGTATATCATACTGTTAAACAAGGCGAATCCTTATGGAAAATTGCACAAATATATGGAACTACTGTCCAAATAATTCTGCAAAATAATCAGGTTATAAGTCCTGACAATATATTTCCAGGATTAGTACTATATATACCTGCACTCAGACATCGTATTAAACCAGGAGAAACATTATGGATGATAGCCCAAAAATATGGAGTTTACCTGCAAAGGCTGATACAGGTTAATAATATTACTGATGTAAACCTTGTTTACCCAGGTACTATAGTAGTTATTCCACGCAAACTAAGGGCTGCTATAAACGTAAATGCATATATTTATTTCTTGAAAGAAGAGGCTGTTCCAATTGTTGAAAAAGTGGGTGAGAATTTAACCTACCTTAGCCCCTTTGCTTATTTAATTAAAGAAAATGGAAGCCTGGAGCCTACCTATGATGGCCATTACAAACTTTACTTCAACTACCAAAGGAGAAAACCTTGCACATATTGTATTAAATAGTCCCACTATTGTAGATAGTTTACTTACGGATATTATTAGTACAATGAAACAAAAGGGGTATTTGGGGATAAATATTGACTTTGAAAATGTAATTCCAGCTGACCGTGAAGCTTATAATAGTTTTCTCCAGCGTGCGGTAACTCGGTTACATTCAGAAGGATTTTTTGTATCTACAGCGGTAGCTCCAAAAGTGAGTGGAGCACAACAGGGACTATTGTATGAAGCACATGATTATGAGGCGCATGGTAGAATAGTTGATTTTGTTGTGCTAATGATTTATGAATGGGGATGGAGAAAAGGTCCTCCACAAGCAATTTCACCACTAAATCAAATTAAACGAGTTCTTGACTATGCTATCACGGTGATTCCTAAGCAGAAAATATACTTTGGGTTCCAAATATATTCAAGAGATTGGCTTCTCCCACATATTGAGGGGCAGGAAGCTGAAACATTTAGTTGTCAGGAAGCAATATTAAGAGCTGTAAAATATGGTGCTAATATTCAGTATGATTCAATAGCTCAATCACCTTTCTATCGGTATAGAGATGAAAAACTAAGGTTTCATGAAGTATGGTTTGAGGATGCACGTAGTGCAAAGGCAAAATTTGACGTAGTCAAGAGCTATAATTTAAATGGAATAAGTTATTGGGTCTTAGGGTATCCGTTTCCTCAAAATTGGGCTTTACTACAAGATAACTTCACTATCAGAAAATCTGAAGAATAGGTGCCACCCCAATAACAATTGGGACACCCATGTCTGGTGACAGGCACATGTAAAAAAATGAAAGAAATATATTAAAAAAACTACTGAAATATATTTATTTTGGTAGTTTTTTTTCTTATCGAACAAAACATATTTACACAATAACCGCTAATTTAACAAGTAAATAGTGCATAAGGTAAGAAAAGAGTATATAATAATGGGAGTAATTATGTTATTAAAGAGGGGAAGGTCAATCATGAAAAGATCAAAGAAAATAATTTTAAGTGCAGTTGCTATTATTGCACTAGTTGGCGTAGTAGCGTTTAGTTATACGTTTTTTCAACTTAGCAAAATAAGTACTGTGAAAATATCGAAAACTAATGAGGATTTAGGTATTAAGCCTGAAGTAATTGAGAAAAAAGAAACAGAAGTTAACGAAATAATAAATATTGCATTGTTTGGAGTAGATAGAAGAACTAAAGAAGAAGCAAGTCGTTCGGATTCTATGATAATACTATCTATAGATACAGATAACAAGAAAATAAAAATGTCATCTATTATGAGAGATACATATGTACAAATAAAAGGGCATGGTGAAACAAAAATTAACCATGCCTATGCCTACGGTGGACCGCAGCTTGCTATAAGAACTCTTAATGAAAATTTTAACTTGGATATTAGAGATTATGTGACAGTTGATTTTACTAATCTTGAAAAAATTATAGATGCTATTGGTGGAGTGACCGTAGAGGTTGACCAAGATGAGATCAGTCAAATTCCTGGAGTTTCAAAAGCTGGATCTCAGAATTTAAACGGTAAACAAGCTGTAGCTTATTCACGAATACGTCATACTTCTGGTAATGATTTTAGGAGAACCGAAAGACAAAGAACGATATTATCAGTTATGTTCACAAAAATTCAGTCTATAGGAGTAACAGATTTCCCAGGTGTTGTTTCTGAGCTTCTGCCTCTTACTGAGACAAGTATGAATAGCATAGATATAATAAAACTTGGCACAAAGGTGCTAACTTCAAACACAAAAACGTTAGAACAGGCAAGATTCCCAGTTGATGGTTACTGGAGTGGTAAAACTATTGACAGAGTTTGGTATTTGCTTGCGGATATGGAGTCAACTATAGAACAATTGCATAACTTTATTTATGATGATATAAAACCGGTGGCTAAAAGCAATTAGGATTAAGGGATAATCATAAAAAGGATTTTATGCGTTCTATTGGAGGATTAATATGAAAAAATTATATACAGATATATATGAAAACATAAAAGATAATATTGTTAAGGGAATTTACAAACAAGGAGAAAAACTTCCCTCAGAAAATGATTTCTGTAAGGAGTTTGGAACAAGTCGTGGTACTGTTAGGAAAGCTTTGGATATGCTGGCTGAGCAGGGACTTGTTAATAGTCTTCATGGAAAAGGAGTGTATGTTTTAGAAAATGATTTTATCAACTTTTCTTTTGGAGGCTTAGTTAGTTTTAAAGAAGCTAGTAAGGGAAGTAATCAAAACTTTAGCACTTCGGTTTCCAAATTTCGTGAACTTATTGTTGATGAAGCCATAAATAAAAAGAGCAATTTACCTATAGGAAAAGAAGCTTATAAATTGTATAGGGTACGAAGTGTAGATAATGAGCGAATAATTTTTGATATAAATTATTTTCTTAAGGATGTAGTGAAAAATTTAACTAAAGAAATTGCAGGTGGATCAATTTATGAATATATTGAGGAGAATTTAAATATAAAAATAGGTTTTGCTAATAAAGTCATTCAAGTTGAAACGGCGACGTTAAAGGATAAAGCAAACCTAGATATGAAATTCTATAATTTTGTTGTGGTTGTTAAAAATTATGTGTGTTTAGGTGATGGAACTCAATTTGAGTATACTGAATCTCGTCATCGTCCAGATCGTTTTGTATTTTCTGATTTTGCACGTCGCCTATAATGGGCGATTTTTTTTGTATGTGATATATTTATAAAACAATTTAGGCGTAATACTAATAATATGTAAAAATATTACTTTATTAGCAGTAAAATAGGTTGTTATTAGTGTATGAATTGCATTTTGTTTAGTATATAATAATATTTACACCCTATAATTTACAATATATGTAATAAAACTTTGGAAGCAATGAAACGTATTCTAATTTGGTCACTTTGAATATGAAGAGCTAATAGTGAACCCGCTCCATTTTTATAGAGCAATCTATGAGAATGGAGTTTTATTATGTAGTTATAAAAGTGGTGGTTAATTATAATATACAGGGGGGGATCGCTTGTTAGCAAATGATTTAAACTGTGATTGCAATGATGCTGCAGATTGTCTTAAAGTATATACGCTAGGTTGTTTTGAAGTGAAATCAGGAAAAAAGGTGCTTTCAAATGATTGCAAACGTTCACAGCAGCTGTGGAATTTATTTAAGTATATTCTTACGTATAGAAATAAAAGAATTGTACAAGAAAATTTTTTTGAAATTTTATGGAGTGATAAGGAATGTGATAATCCTATAAAAGCTTTGCAAAATCTTATTTATAGACTTAGAATGCTTTTAAATTATGAAGGAGTAAATAAAGATGGAGAGTCAATTATAAATTATTCGCAAGGGTGTTATAGCTGGAATAAAGATTTCCATTATTGGACAGATGTTGATGAGTTCGAGGAGCTTTATAAACAAGGTAAGGGTTATGAGAAAAATGATAATTTCTACAATGCAATTGAAACCTATCAAAAGGCGTTAATTTTATATAAAGGGGATTACCTTTCCGAAGACGCCTACAATGAATGGATAATTCCAATTAGAAACTATTACAGGCGTATTTACATGGATATAATAGGTAGGGTGACAAAACTGCTAAAACATTATGGAAGAACTGAGGATATTTTAAAAGTATGTGAAGAGGCATTAATGATTGATTCATTTGAAGAAAGCTTACATATAATTTATATTGAAGCACTTCTTGAGGATGGTAATATAAAGCAAGCGCAGAGTCAATATGAATATGTAACATCTAAGCTATACAAAGAGATGGGGGTAAAACCATCATCTGATTTACGTAACTTATATCAGCAGATTAAAAGCACGGATGACAATATTTCATTAGACTTAAGTTCTATTCAAGAAATGATGATGGATAGGCCTGATTCCGATGGTGCTTTCTTTTGTGAGGCAGATACTTTTATTTCTTTTTATAAATTAGCATGCCGTAGAGCAGCAAGGACTGAGGAAACTGTATTTATGGGAATGTTTACTGTGTCTAGGGTAAAACATAGAAAACAAGATAGTAAAGTATTAACGAAGGGAATGGGATCAATACTCAATCTATTAATACAAGGTCTTCGAGAAGGTGATGTTGTATCAAAATGGAGTGAGTCTCAAATACTTGTGCTACTTCCTGGAGCAACATTTGAGCAAGCGGAAATGGTATTAGCTCGAATTTTAAATAAATATCAAATAGACTTTGCTTCAAAGGAGCTAGTTGTAGAAACATTATTAAAACCAATCAATTGCACTGATTCATGTAATGAAGAATTATCAGTGTCTGATTAAAGAATTAGAAAAACATAACGTTTAAAGCGTTATGCTTTTTTTAATCTTTTATATAGTTGTGACTGGGTTGTGACTAATATAAGTCTCAGATGTGATTAGTATAAGAATTAAATGAGAGTAAACAAGGTTTAAGTTGAGATTAACATATGTTACCATTTAAATACATACAATATAAGGTATGCAAGTAAGGAGAATTGATTATGGAAATGAAGGGCAACAAGAAGTCCGATTTTATCTTAAATGTTATGGAAAGTAATGATGGTGATGTTCATGGTAAAATTCAGCACTGCGAATCCGGTGAGACAAAGGATTTTAGAAGTTTAGTTGAGCTTATCCTATTAATCAATGGGAAATTAGATCAATTAAAATTCCTGAAGCCTATTGAACAGATGCGCTCATGGAATGTACCAAAAATCCTAAGAAATTTAAAAGGGGGTAGGGTGTTATAGATGAAGTAGAAAGAATTTCAATAGAAGCATCAACCTCCTTTTTATTAAGGATAAAATACAGGCAAAATAAAAGTTGGCAGGGGACAATTCAATGGTTGGAAGGCAAACAAACAAGACATTTTTGCAGTTGCCTTGAACTTATGATGCTGATTGAAGAGGCACTGAGGGGTGCAGACGAAGATAGAAGAATTGATTTTCATACATGGGCGGGGAAAGAAGAGGAAGAATCTAATGCTTAATGAAAATCTAGGGGGTTAATTATGATAAGGCTAGTTTGTAAAAAATGTGATCATATTTGGTACACGGCTAACACGAGTATTAATCAAAAGTGCGATGAGTGTGGTGGAATATTGATTGAGATTGGAATAGAAGCTAAGGAAATTGAAAATACATCAATGATGGAACTTAGTAGCAATAATGTTACAAGTTGAATTAACTCCATTTTTATAGAGAAATCTATGAGAGTGGAGTTTTTTGTTATATCGTTTACATTATTTTCGAAAATCTATTGACGAACTTGTATATATAAGCTATTATAAATATATAGACAACTTGTATAGACAAGTAGATAACGTTTTAATAAATTAAAATCAAATTATATAGGGGGTATTACATATGAGTAAATTTACACAAGCTTCACAAGAGTTATTAGAACATATTGGTGGCAAAGAAAATATTTCTGCGGTATCTCATTGCGTAACACGTATGAGATTTGTCCTTAAGGATGATGAAAAAGCAGATGTTAAAAAGATAAGAGCAATTAAAGGGGTAAAAGGAACTTTTGTACAAGCTGGACAATTCCAGGTTATTATAGGAAATGAAGTAACTGATTTTTATAATACTTTTGTAGAGATTTCAGGAGTAGATGGAGTGAGTAAAGCAAATGCAAAGGTTGCAGCAAAAGGTAATATGAATTTCGTTCAAAGAATGCTTGCTAATTTAGCAGAAATATTTACACCGCTTATTCCAGCCCTTGTAGTTGGAGGATTAATCCTTGGTTTTCGTAATGTAATTGGAGATATTAAATTCCTTGAGGAAGGAACAAAATCAATAACTCAAATATATCCATTTTGGGCGGGAGTTCATTCATTTCTTTGGTTAATTGGTGAAGCTATATTCTTCTTCTTACCTGTAGGAATAACATGGTCAATTGCTAAGAAGATGGGAACTACTGAAATACTCGGAATTGTATTAGGTCTTACGCTTGTATCTCCTCAGTTATTAAATGCTTATGATGTTGCGGGTACTGTAGCGTCAAAGATTCCATTTTGGGATTTTGGATTTTTCCAGATTCAAATGATAGGATATCAAGCGCAAGTTATTCCAGCCATACTTGCAGGATTTGTTTTAGCAATCCTAGAAAGAAATGTTCGTAAGATTGTACCAGAATATATATCAATGATAGTGGTACCTTTCCTAGCGCTTGTACCAACTGTAATAATAGCACATACTATTTTAGGGCCAATAGGTTGGGCAATAGGATCAGCTATATCAAATGTAGTTTATAGCAGTTTAACTTCTGCTTTTGGATGGTTATTTGCATCAGTGTTTGGATTCCTTTATGCACCACTTGTAATTACAGGACTCCATCACATGACAAATGCTATTGATTTACAGCTTATGGCTGAATTTGGCGGAACAAATTTATGGCCAATGATAGCACTTTCAAACATAGCTCAAGGATCTGCAGTTATGGCAATGATACGTATAAATAAAAAGATTAAACCTGAAGAAGAACAAGTATCTATTCCAGCTGCTATTTCTTGTTATCTTGGAGTAACAGAACCGGCTATGTTTGGTATTAATTTGAAATATGTGTATCCTTTCGTAGCAGCTATGATAGGTTCATCAATTGCAGGTGTAATATCAGTGGCTTCAGGAGTTATGGCAAATTCAATTGGTGTTGGTGGACTTCCAGGAATACTATCTATTAAACCTGAATTTATGATGATTTTTGCAGCAGCAATGGTAGTTGCAGTTGTAATTCCATTTATATTAACTCTTGTTCTATCTAAAACAAAATTCGCAGCAAAATTTTCACAAGAGGATTAGAAGAGGAAATAATTTATAGACTACATAGATTGTATGTAGTCTATATTTAAAGGAGAGTTAGAATTATGAAAGATTTTAAAAAAAGTGTAGTTTATGAAATATATCCAAGATCCTTCAAGGATTCTAGCGGAGATGGAATTGGCGACTTAAAAGGCGTAACAGAAAAAATGAATTATTTAAAAAACTTAGGAGTAGACTATATATGGTTAACTCCATTTTATATTTCCCCACAAGTAGACAATGGGTATGATGTTGCTGACTACTTAAATATTGATGAACGATTTGGAACTATGGAAGATTTTGAGGAAATGGTAGCAGAAGCTAAAAAATCTGGAATAGAAGTGATGCTAGACATGGTATTTAATCATACATCAACGGAGCATAAATGGTTCAAAAATGCTATGAAGGGTGACCAGAAATATAAAGATTATTATATTTTTAAAGAGCCTGTAAAAGGGTGCGAACCTACAAACTGGATTTCTAAGTTTGGTGGTTCAGCATGGGAATATGCAAGTAAATTCAAAGAATATTATTTGCACTTATTTGACGTAAAACAAGCTGATCTTAATTGGGAAAATGAAGAACTTAAAAAAGAATTATTTCAGGTGGTTAATTTTTGGATGGAAAAAGGCGTAAAGGGCTTTCGTTTTGATGTAATTAATTTAATTTCAAAGCCGGAAAAATATGAAAATGATTATGTAGGAGATGGCAGGCATTTTTACACAGATGGTGCTAAAATTCACGAATATTTAAAAGAGCTTAACAGTAAAACTTTTGGACGTGATGAAGATATTATCACTGTTGGAGAGATGTCCTCTACAACTATAGATAATTGTAGCAGATATTCAAATCCACAGGAGAAGGAATTATCTATGGTGTTTAATTTCCATCATCTTAAAGTTGATTATAAAGATGGTGATAAATGGAGCCTTATGGATTTTGATTTTTTTAAGTTAAAAGAAATTCTTAGTGCTTGGCAGATTGGAATTCAAGAGAGTGGTGGATGGAATGCACTATTTTGGTGCAATCATGATCAGCCACGTATTGTATCACGTTTTGGAGATGACACTAAATACCGTAAGGAGTCTGCAAAGATGTTAGCGACAACAATGCATATGCTAAGAGGAACTCCATACATTTACCAAGGTGAAGAGATAGGGATGACTAACCCTCACTTTGATAAAATCGAACTATATAAAGATGTTGAATCCATTAATTATTATAATATATTGAAGGCTGAAGGTACTTCCGACGCAGAAACAATTAAGATTTTAGGATCAAAATCTAGGGACAATGCACGTACTCCAGTTCAGTGGAACGGGACAAAGAATGCTGGATTTACTACAGGAGAGCCTTATATATCAGTAAGTGATAATTATAGTGAGATAAATGTAGAAAAAGCTTTAGAGGATAGTGATTCTATTTTTTATCATTACAAAAGGCTTATTGAGCTTAGAAAAGAATATGATGTTATTTCTTATGGTGATTTTAAACCTATATTAGAAGAGGATTCTCAGATTTTTGCTTATGTGAGATATTATAACGATGAGAAACTGTTAGTTATAAATAATTTCTATGGGAAAGATACTATTTTTAATTTACCAGAGGGGTTAAGTCTTCAAGGTAAGTCTGAAATATTGTTATCTAATTATTGTGATACTGTAAATAATATTAAAAGCTTAACTTTAAGACCATATGAATCCATTGTGTTTTATATTAAATAAAAAATATAAGTTTAAATTTAAAGATTGCCGTACCAAATTAGTGTTACGCTCCTACTTTAGTAATTAAGAAAACATAACGTTTTAAACGTTATGTTTTTTTTTGTGCGATTTTTAAATTGATTGTGACTGGAGTGTGACTGATATAAGTTTTATTTATGATTATCCTAAGAATTAAATGAGAGTAAGTAAGGACTGAGACGTGACTATAATATGTTACCATAAATTTACAATAATAAAGTACATGTATATATCAAGTTTGAAATAATGTAATATTATTAAAAATATGTGAATATTTATATAGAACGATACCAATACTTTATAAGTGGGAGCAAGTAAAGGGATTTTAATATCACAGGAAGGTAGGAGGATATAAGTGGAGGAATTAGGAATAAAATTAGATTCGGTTGAGATGGAAACTGTTAGTAAATATGGTAAAAATCGAAGGTACTTTGTAATTAAAAGAATGATTGATGTTATAGGCGCCTTGTGTGGGATTTTATTACTACTTCCGGTGATAATTGTAGTGGCAATTTGGATTAAATTAAGTTCCAAGGGAACTGTTTTTTTCGCACAGGAGAGAGTCGGCCTTGATGGTAAAGGATTTATGATGTATAAATTTAGATCTATGTGTACAGATGCAGAATTTCTCCTAGAAAAGCTTAAAGATAAAAACGAAATGTCAGGACCTATGTTTAAAATAAAAGATGATCCAAGGGTAACTAAAGTAGGGAAATTTATAAGAAAGACAAGTATAGATGAGTTACCTCAGCTTTTTAATATATTAAAGGGTGAAATGTCAATAGTAGGACCAAGACCAAGTCTGCCTAAAGAAGTAGCACAGTTTAGCTCCTTTCATAAACAAAGATTAGTTGCAAAACCAGGGCTCACTTGTTACTGGCAGGTAAGTGGAAGAAGTGATGTTAGTTTTGAGGAGTGGATGGAAATGGATGTTAAGTATATAGAACAAAGAAATACATGGATAGATATTTGGCTTATCTTAAAGACAGTGAAAGTATTGTTTGGGGATGAAGGGGCAAGGTAGAAATTAGGGTAACTTGGGGGGCAATTAAAGATGAGAGTATTAGTAACTGGGGGAGCGGGATTTATAGCTTCACATATAGTGGATGGGTTAATTGAGTTAAATCATCATGTATGTATAGTAGATAATTTATCTGCTGGAAATGAAAAAAATATAAATAAGGAAGCTACATTTTATAAATGTGATATAACGGAAATGGATAGATTAAAATTAGTTTTTGAAGTAGAGCGGCCAGAAGTAGTTATACATCATGCAGCTCAAATAGATATACAAACTTCACTGAAAAAACCAGCTTTTGATGCAGAAAACAATATAGTGGGAACTATTAATATATTAGAATGTTGCAGAGAATATGGGGTGAGAAAGTTAATATATCCTTCTTCCGCTGCAGTATATGGAGAACCAAAGTATCTTCCAGTAGATGAAAATCATCCGGTTGAACCTATATCTTTTTATGGAATTTCAAAGCACACACCAGAGCATTATATAAAAATTTATGCACAGTTATATGGGTTTAATTACACTATATTTAGATATGCCAATGTCTATGGTGTAAGACAAGATCCTAAAGGTGAGGGTGGTGTGGTTTCAATATTTGTTGATAAATTATTAAATAATGAAACACCTTTTATATTTGGAGATGGTGAGCAAACTAGAGACTTTATTTATGTGAAGGATATAGCACGAGCTAATATACTTGCATTACACAAAGGCAATAATGAGCTTATGAATATAAGTACTAATAAAGCAATTACTGTTAATGAACTATATAAAGTTATGAAAGATATCTCAAGAAGTAAGGTTGATGTAATTCATAAAGAAGAAAGAAAAGGGGATATACTTTATAGTTATTTAGATAATAAAAGAGCGGAAGAAAAATTAGGCTGGAAAGTTGAGTTTAGTATGGAAGATGGGATTAAGGAGACTTTGAAGTATTATAAGGGAATAATGAGATCTGATATTGAGGTTGCAGCTTCTATTGAACAAAATTAATTATGCTAAAAGGGGGTGACTGTATGCTATGTGCATTAATAATGGCTGGTGGGAAAGGAACAAGATTTTGGCCTTTATCTACGCTGGAAAAACCAAAACAGTTTTTGAAACTTATTGGTGAAGACACAATGATTCAAATGAGTGTGAAAAGATTAGAAAAGCTTATTCCTATTGAGAGGATATTTATAGTAACAGGCACGCGGTATATGGAATTAGTTAAGGAACAGTTACCTAACTTGCCAACTAGAAACATTATCTTAGAGCCAGTAGGGAAAAATACAGCACCCTGCATAGCGCTATCTGCTTTTCATATTAACAAAATATATAAAGATGCTACCATAGCGGTGTTACCATCAGATCATCTTATAAAGGATGAAGATAATTTTTTAGAGGTATTAGATTCTGCTGATAAATTTGTGGATGAAAATACTGAAGCTATAGTTACAATAGGTATAAAACCCAATAGACCGGAAACGGGCTATGGATATATAAATTATAGCCGTATGCAGTGTGCAATAAATGGTTGTGAAATACGACAGGTGAAAAAGTTTGTAGAAAAGCCAGACTTACTTAAGGCGGAGCAGTATTTAGAAGATGGAAACTATCTTTGGAATGGTGGAATGTTTATTTGGAAGGCCGACAATATTTTAAGACTTACAAGAAAGTATTTGATAAACACTTTTGAAGTGTTATGTGAAATAGCAGCAACGAGAGAAGAAGATTATTATAGAGTATTAGAAGAAAAATACAATAATGTAGACAGCATATCTGTAGATTTTGGAATTATGGAGAAAGCAAAAGACATATACGTTATTCCCGGGGATTTTGGATGGGATGATGTAGGGAGCTGGGGAGCAATTGAAAGATATAGGGAAAAAGATTTCTATAACAATGTATGTATGGGTAGTGTAATAAACTTTGAATGTAGCAATAATATTATTATTAGTAATGGTAAACCTATAGTTATTTCAGGACTTCAGGATATATATGTGGTTGAAAGTGACGATATGATATTTGTGGGTAAGAAAGATGGAATGGAGAGTTTAAGAGAGCTGAAAAATAGAATTAGTTAAGATTAATTAAATTCTAAACAAAAGGCACAAGATGTATTCAATACAACGTGTGTCTTTTGTGCGTATTTACTATAATATTATCACTTATAATTCTAGTGAAATAAACATTACATTTATTTATAAAATAGTTTTAAAATGGTAAAAATAATCAGCAATTTGATGTATGATGGAGTATTTGGCTATTAATGTTCTAAATTAGGAAAAAAAATGTTTGTAAATAAATTACAAAAGATATATAATCAATTGAACGTGATTACATAAAATGTAAATTAGTCAATATTGAGGGGAGTATTTTAAATGAAGAAAGCATTAATTACTGGAATAACTGGCCAGGATGGTTCATATTTAACAGAATTTTTATTAGAAAAGGGTTATGAAGTACATGGAATAATACGACGTGCTAGCTCTTTTAATACAAAGAGGCTAGATCATTTGTTCGAAAATAAGGAAATAGGAAATAAAACATTATTTTTGCATCATGGGGATTTAACAGATTCAAGTAACTTAAATAGATTAATTGAAAAGATAAGACCAGATGAAATATATAACTTAGGAGCACAAAGTCATGTGCAAGTATCCTTTGATGTTCCTGAATATACTGCAGATACAGATGGTATGGGAACGCTTAGAATATTAGATGCCATAAAAGAAAGCGGATTGAAATGTAAATTTTATCAAGCATCAACATCAGAGCTTTTTGGGGGAATTCCAGGAACAGCACCACAAAGCGAAAAAACTCCATTTTACCCGAAAAGTCCATATGGAGTTGCAAAATTGTATTCCTATTGGATAACTATAAATTATAGAGAATCCTATGGTTTGTTTGCTTGTAATGGAATCCTTTTTAATCATGAGTCTCCAAGGCGTGGAGAGACTTTTCTTACAAGAAAAGTTACAAGGGCTGTTGCAAGTATAATGGCAGGGAAGCAAGAGAAATTATCTCTTGGAAATATGGATGCAAAAAGAGATTGGGGATATGCAGGGGATTATGTACAAGCTATGTGGTTAATGCTTCAACAAGATAAGCCCCATGATTATGTTATAGCAACAAATGAAACACATACAGTTAGAGAGTTTGTTGAACTTGCATTTAAAGAGGTACACATAGAAATAGAATGGAAAGGCACTGGCATAGATGAAAAAGGATACGATAAGGAAACAGGAAAATTATATGTCGATATAAATTCAAGATATTTTAGACCAGCAGAAGTTGAACTTCTTTGGGGAGATAGTACAAAGGCAGAGATGGAACTTGGATGGGAGAGAGAAGTTAGCTTTAGAGAATTAGTTAAGATGATGGTGGATGGTGATATGAGAGAAATCGCAGGAATCAGTTCAGATGATTTTATTGCACAGGCTGAAGCTGCTACTACCAAGTAGCCGTAAGCCGCTACAACTAAGTAGCAGTAAGCCGCTACAACTAAGTAGCAGTAAGCGGCTACTACAAAGTAAGGATGTGAGTTAATGAACAAAGATAGTAAAATATATGTTGCAGGGCATAGAGGTCTTGTAGGTTCAGCTATAGTTAGAAACCTTAAGGTAAAAGGATATATGAATATAATCAAAAAAACTCATAGTGAATTGAATTTAACTAACCAACAAGAGGTTAGAAGTTTTTTTGAAGAAGAAAAACCAGAGTATATATTTTTGGCAGCAGCGAAAGTTGGAGGGATACATGCTAACAGTACGTATCCTGCGGACTTTATATATGAAAACACAGAAATACAAAATAATGTTATAAAAGCAGCTCATGATTTTAAAGTTGAGAAACTATTATTTTTAGGGAGTTCTTGTATATATCCCAAAATGTGTGCTCAACCAATAAAGGAAGAATATTTACTTTCAGGATATTTAGAGCAAACAAATGAAGCTTATGCAATAGCAAAGATAGCAGGACTTAAAATGTGTCAGTTTTTTAAGAGGCAATATGGTGATAATTTTATAAGTTGTATGCCAACTAATCTTTATGGGCCCAATGATAATTTTGACTTGAATAATTCACATGTTATGCCTGCGCTTATTAGAAAATTTCATGAGGCTAAGGTTAATGATAGGCCTTTCGTAGAGGTTTGGGGAAGTGGAAAGCCGCTTAGAGAGTTTTTGTATGTAGATGATATGGCGGATGCTTGTGTGTTTTTGATGGAGAATTATGATGGGGAAGAGCATGTTAATGTGGGGACTGGTAATGAGGTTTCTATAGGGGAATTGGCAGAGTTGGTTAAGAAGGTTGTTGGATTTAGCGGTGAGTTGAAGTTTAATAGTGAGAAGCCGGATGGGACAATGAAGAAGTTATTAGATATTGGGAAGTTGGATGGAACTGGGTGGAAGTATAAGGTTGAGTTGGAAGATGGGGTTAAGATGTCTTATGAGTGGTTCAGGGAAAATTATAAGTAGTGATTATGCAAAGCTTATAAAAATGCAGATGTAATATTTATTGGAGTTGGAACCCCAGAAAGAGAAGATGGGTCAGCGAATTTAGATTATGTATTTGCTGTAGTTAATCAAATAGCTGGAAATATAGAACAAGATTGTTTAGTTGTAATAAAATATACAGTGCCCATAGGGACTAATGACAGAGTTGAAGAAATTTTAAAGGGAAATTTATTAAATGATGTAAATGTTGAAGTAGCTTCAAATCCTGAATTTTTAACACAGGGAACCGCGGTTAGAGATACTCTTAATGCTAGTAGAATTGTAATTGGTGTTGAAACAGAAAATGCTCAGAACATATTAACTCAAGTTTGGCTTTATGCATTAATATTAGGTGGAACGCAATTTATTGGACAAGTCATAATATGGTTTGAAATCCCTAAAAATATTTATTTTGTTTTACCCCAAAAGCATAATATAGTAAGACATTTTAAATATTCAGTAAGACTATTTATACCAATAAGTATGAAGGTGTAGGAACAACAATAGCGTCTGTTTTGGCACAATATACAGGTGCATTTTTGATGTTATATTTTGTGAAAGATATAATAAGTATAAAACGATTATTTAAACCAGTTGGAAAGTACTTGATTTCATCTTTAATAATGTTTTCTATAATTTTGGTAATATTTTCGAATAATGCTACAACAATAACAAGTAGTATTATTATTGTTGTAGTAGGCGGAGTAGTGTATTTAACAATAATAATTATAATTAAAGATGAAAATTTAATATTTGGATATAAATTTATAAAGAAGGGATTAAAGGCGAAAGCATCAAAAAATAGTTTGTTTTTGTGAGGTTAATATTATGAATAATATATTAAAGAGAAATAACAGAATAGATTTTCTGAAAGGATTAATTATTTTGTTAGTAGTTTGGGGACACACTATCCAGTTTGCCAACAATGGAGAATTTGATTTTTTTCTTAATCCAATTTTCATTTTCATCTACACATTTCATATGCCATTATTTGTGTTTATTGGTGGATACTTATTTTTATATAGCGTATCCAATAAAAGATGTAGCAAGGTAATTATTAATAAAATCAAGCAATTAGTTGTACCTATAGTTTGTTGGTCTACTACTTATTATCTATTAACTCATTTATTGACTGGAAATTCAATTAGTATAGTAAATTTAATTAACAGATATATAAGTAGCTTTTGGTTTCTATTTACTTTGTTTGTTATAACATTGATAGTTGTTTTTGTTCATAAATACTTTATGGATAATGTATTTATTTATGCTATTATGGCGATTTTAATTTTAAGTCTTCCTGAAGGGTTTAATTTAGTGTATGTTAAATTTATGTATCCATATTTTGTATTGGGATATCTATTAAATAAACATAAAATTAAGCTTAGAAAATATAACGATTTTATAGGAATTAGTTGTATAATTTTATTTGTAGTTTTATTAACTGGATGGACAAAGCCCTATTATATCTATACAACTGGAATGAGTTTATATGTAGATAATATATTTAATAAACTATTTATAATATGCTACAGATATTTATCAGGTTTAACTGGTAGTGTTTTTTTTATTTACATTACTTACAAGACATATAAAGAAAATGCAAATAAAAATATAATAAATATAATTGGGAAATATACTTTAGGAATTTATATAATTCAAACATATATTATGATACTACTTGCTAGAGTTACCATACCAAATTTTTTGGTGAATAATTTTTTTATCTATAATTTTATTTTCACACCTGTTTTAACAACACTTATTATAGGATTTTGTATTGGAGTTTCTCTTTTTATAAAAAAGAACAAGTATCTAAATGCTATGTTTTTAGGAGGAAGGTTAGCAAGGATCTGACTTCCAGTCATCTCTTAGTGCCTCAAGGGAAGAGCCATAGCCGTAAACCTAATAATTCTATAATATTTCAATATACAGATAGCTACAGTTGTGATGCGATTGGAAATAGTAACTAATAATTACTATTAGAGGACACTTTAATTTGCAGTAAATCCTCACTTTTAGACATGAATATCAGCACTCGTAAATATGTATAGAAAAGAACTGAGATTATTGAATAGATTTTTTAATGACATAAAAGAATCATATTAGGTCGATAGATGCAGAAATGTGAGTCTTTATATGTAACATCTTAAAGGGTTATATATATTAAATGGAGACAGTGCATGTATATTACATTTATTTATAAAATAGTTTCAAAATGGTAAAATAATTAGCAATTTGATGTATGGTGTAGTATATAGCTATTAATGTGCTATATTGGCAAAACTAGCGCTTGTAAATATATTCCAAAAGTTATATAATCAATCGATAAGTTGCATAAAATGTAAAAAAATATAAAGTATGAATTTCAACAGGAGAATATAAAGGCGGGGTTGCTTATGAGTAGTTTAGAAAAAAAGCAGGTAGGTAGGAGGATTTAAATATGGAAAATAATAATAAATTGGAGCAACTATCATTAACTTTAATAGATATTATTAAAATTTTAAAGAAGAGAATAGTGTTCATTGTATTTTTAACACTATTGTGTACTGGCGTTATGGTGGCAAAGAGTATTTATTTTTCAATCCCGATGTATCAGTCATATACTACTGTTGTAATAGTTAAAGGAGAGTCAAACATTATAGAAGATTCTCAATACACTCAAAATGATGTTTTATTATATCAGAAAATAGCAGAAACTTATGTAGAAATTGCTAAATCAAATTTGGTAATAGATAAAACTGCAAAAGAGCTTAAGACATATTCTGCATATCAGTTAAAAGGAATGGTAAATGTGGCTCAAATGGGTGGAACTCAAATAATTGAATTGACAGTAACGGGTAGTAATAGAGATGTTACTAATATTGCTAATGTATATCGTAATAATTTCATTAAAGAAAGTACGAGTATATTACCAGTAGGAACAATTGAGGTACTGGATAAAGCAAAAACGTCAGTAGATCCAGTAGCAACAAATGCATCTAATAACATTGGTATTGCATTTTTATTTGGATTGTTAACAGCAATTGGAATAGTATTTTTCCGGAATTATATTGATTGCCTTAAGATAAGAAATGAAAAACAAATTGTTAGCATACTAAATATACCGGTATTAGTTACTATTAGTTAATAAGGAAGGTGCAATCATGAAAAAAAATAACTATAAAAAAGCTGCCATGGAAAAATACAGAATACTTTGCAACATTATAGAAACTTATAATAAAGAAGGTGTTAAATGTATAAGCATCACAAGTAATAGCGAGACAGAAGGTAAAACCATCATAGCTAAGAATTTAGCAATGTCATTAGCTAAACATGGAAAAAAAGTATTATTTATAGATTGTAGCTTGCCTGATATGGTAAAAGTAAAAAATATTAATGGTGGTAAAACAAACGGATTGATTGCAATGCTTCAAGTTATTTATAACGAAAAGACAGAAGGGGGTAACAGCCGAAATATAAATGATGCACAATTGATAAACTATACTATAGATTCTCAACGGGAAAATATATCAACGTTATCACTAGGTGTAAATAGTTTGGAAAATTATAATTTAGTGTTTAAGACCGAATATTTGAGAACTATTATGGAATATCTAAAAAAATACTATGATTATTTAATTATTGATGCTCCTTCCTTTATAAATTTGAGTTATACGCAGATTGTAACTGCAGCAACTGATGGATGCTTATTTGTTCTAAAGGAAGGATCTAATGAAATAAATGAGGGTAGTGAAATTAAAGATAAAATAGCTACCATTAAATGCAAAGTACTGGGGTGTATATTTAATAAAGGTAATGATCGTAATGAATTGTTTGAGGGTACAAATAACAGTTTTAGTAATGTTAAATATAAGGCTAGAAAAGTAGAATTAAGGAAATCAAAAGCTATTGTTTGATCAGAAGTTATATATCAATATTCAAATACTTTAAGTAACTCAAAGGAGTAATTCATGAATAATCAAAAAGTATTAATAGTTCATAATTACTATCTAATTCCAGGTGGAGAAGATACGGTAGTTGAAAATGAGAGTACAATGCTAATGGAAAATGGACATGAGGTTATATTTTATACTAGACATAATGATGAAATAAAGAATATAAGTATACTTGGTAAAATCAAGTTGTTCTTTGTAAGTATTTTTTCTGTTAAGACATATAGAGAAGTTAAAAAAATAATAAAAGAAGAAAAGATAGATATAGTACATGTGCATAATACATTGCCATTGATAAGCCCATCTGTTTATTATGCTGCTTTTAAAGTTAAAGTACCAGTTGTACAAACTATTCATAACTTTAGACTCATTTGCCCGGCAGCAACGTTAACTAGAAATGGTTTGATTTGCGAGAAGTGTATAAAAAACGGATTAGCACCAGCTTTAAAGTATAAATGTTATAGAAAATCATATTTGCAAACATTTGCAATTGTTACTATGTTAAAAATTCATAGAATGCTAAAAACATATCAAAAAATTAATGGATATATTGCATTAACTGAGTTTAACAAAAATAAGTTATTAAGCCTAGTGGATGATGATAAAGTTCATGTTAAACCAAATTTTGTAAAAGGTACAAGCAATAGAAAAGATGAAAAGCGAGAAGTTGAAAATTATTTTGTTTTCATAGGAAGGTTAGATAAATTAAAAGGAATTGATTTGATTATAGAAAGTTGGAAAGACATTAAAGAGACAGGACTAATTGTATTAGGGGACGGACCATTAAAAAAAGAATTAGATTGTCTAATAAAAGATAGCAAAATTAATAATATTCAATTATTAGGGTTCATGAAAAGAGAAGAAGCATTTGAAATATTAAAGAAAGCTAAAGCAATAATTATGGCTTCGCAATGGTATGAAGGTTTTCCAATGACAATAGTTGAAAGTTTTTCATTAGGAGTACCAGTAATTGCTGGAGATATAGGGAATTTAGGCGCAATCATTACTCATAAAAAAAATGGGCTTTTGTTTAAATATCGCAGCAAAGATGATTTGAAAGAAAATATTGACATGTTAATAAATGATAATGAATTAAATGAAAAACTTAGTGTTGGAGCTTATAAGACTTTTATTGAAAATTATGATGATAAAATAAACTATAAATATTTGAACAATATTTATAGTGAATTAATAGGTGATGCAAATGATAAAATGTAACATATTGGGTGTAGATATTAATGTTACTAATATGAGGGAAACAATTAACCTCATAGAGCAAAATTTACGTAATATAAAAGGTAATTATATATGTGTGTCAAATGTACATACTACGGTTATGGCATATGACAATGAAGAATATAGAGAAATTCAGAATGGCGGGTTTATGGCTTTGCCAGATGGAAAGCCATTATCAATAATATGCAAGAGGAGAGGGTTTAAGGAGGCTGAAAGGGTTACTGGACCTGACCTTATGGGAGAGATATTTAAGATATCAGAAAAGACAGGATATACACACTATTTTTATGGGAGCACTCAAGAAATTTTAGACGAATTAAAAGTGAAGTTAAATAAAAATTATCCACACTTAAAAATAGTTGGAATGTATTCACCACCTTTTATCAAATTAACAGTTAATGAAGATAAAAATATTATAAAAATTATAAATGAAAGCAATGTTGATTTTGTATGGGTAGGGTTAGGGGCACCCAAACAGGAGATATGGATGTATGAACATAGAGATAAAGTTAGTTCTCTTATGATAGGTGTAGGAGCAGGCTTTGAGTACTATGCAGAAAAAATAAAAAGAGCACCTATTATACTTCAGAAGCTAAGTTTGGAATGGGTATATAGATTACTTCAAGATCCAAAGAGATTATATAAAAGGTATTTAAGTACCAACTTTAAGTTTATTTTTTTAATATTTAGGTGTCATGGATAGTGAGGTAGGAGAATAATTCAATCTGATTATTAGCAATTTTTCAGTAGAGGAAGTGATAATTTGATAAATGAACTTTTAAATATATTCTTTGAAAAGTTATATAGTAGGAACATTAAATATTGCGTTTTACATTCTTATGACTTGATTCCAGATCAGATTGAATCTGATATTGATATAACTATAGAATATAATAAAATACAAGAAATCGAAGAAATTTTTGAGGAAATAGAGAATGAAATTGGATGGAAAGTAGTGCAAAAATTAAGGCATGAGTACTGTGCATATTACTATGTTTTAATAACATATGATAATAATCAATTATATACAGTTCAATTAGATTTTAATACTGATTATGTTAGGGATGGACGAATATGCCTAAAAAATATAGATTTAATTTCAAACACAAGAAAATATAAAAATTTTTATATTTTAAATGAGGAATATGAATTTATATATTTAATAATGAAGAAAATACTTAAGGAATTTTTTAAGGAAAAACAAAAGAATAAGTTGCTAGATTTATACAATATTAAAACAGATAGCATAAATGAAATGCTTAAAAATTATTTCTCAAAGGATAGTATTATAATATTTCAGCAAGGTCTTAGTGCAGATTTTAGTATAATAGAAACTAATAATAAAAGATTAAAAGAAGATTTGTTAAACAATCTAAGAAAAAAAGATAGGTTAGGAACTTACAAATATAAAATACTTAATTTCAATAGAAAAATTATGAGAATATTTAATCCTACTGGCTGTATGATAGTGCTGCAAGGTCCTGATGGAGTCGGAAAAACAAGTGTAGCTAACGTACTGATTAATAACTTTCATGATACATTTAGAAAGACAGCCTATTATCATCTAAAGCCCTCATTAAAAGCAAAAGGTAATCCAACAAATGGTTCAGATGAAATAAAATATGTATTTGATTTTAAATATAAACCAACATTAAAAGATAAGATCATGTCTTATATAAAAGTTTTTTATAATTTTATATTTTGTTATACAATTTTATATTATTTTAGAATAGCTAAAGAAAAAATAAAAAGCACTTTTATAATATTTGATAGATATTCAATGGACTATTATATTTTTCCAGAGGCTAAGAGATACTATTCAACTTTGAAATTGCCTTTTATGCTTTCTAGGATAGTCCCTAAGTCGGATTTGATATTTTATTTGGATTGTAGTCCTGAAGAAGTGTTAAAAAGGAAAAAAGAGTTGCCTATAGATCAAATAATATTGCAACAAGAGAGAAGCATGAGATTACTAAAAAGATTTAATAACTGTTATTATATAAATGCAGAAAAGAGCATTGAGGAAGTATCTAAAGATATCAGCATTGAGGTTATAAGCTACTTAAATAAAAGATATAAAGAAAAATTCAAAGAAAATAGGAAGTGATAATACAGTGAAAGTGCTAATGTCAGCATATGCATGTGAACCCAACAAAGGTTCTGAACCGGGAGTAGGCTGGAATTGGGCCAAGCATATGTCAAATTACAATGATATTATAGTTATTACTAGGAGCTCCAATAGAGATAATATTGAAAAAGAAGTGGTGAAAAACAAAAATGAAAATATAAGATTTGAGTATTTTGATTTGCCCAAATGGTTAAGATTTTGGAAAAAGGGAAACCGTGGGGTTCATATATACTATAAGATTTGGCAACTGTGTATTTATTTTAAAGCAAAACAGATTATAAAAAAACATGATATTGATTTAGTACACCATGTTACATTCAATGAATTTAGAACTCCGGGATATTTGTGGAGGTTAAATAAACCTTTCGTTTTAGGACCTATAGGGGGAGCCCAACATATACCTAATGGTTTTGAGCGGTACTATAAAAAACACCTATTTAAAGAAAAAGTTCGCAAGTTAATAAATAGCTATTATAAATCATCTTTAACATTAAAAAAAGCGTTAAAAAAATCTAAGTATATAATCTTTGCAAATACTGATACTTATAATTTTTTATATAATGATAGTTTAATAAATAAAAGTGCAATATTTCTTGAAACAGGAATTAATGAAGAAAATATAAAAACTATTAATGAATATAGAGATAGCAGTGTTTTTAATTTAATGTGGGCTGGAAATATTATATATAGGAAAGCATTAATAATTTTACTTGAGGCATTAAGAATTGTTGATATACCTAATTTAAGACTTAACGTTGTAGGTGAGGGCGAATTAAGAAAAGAATGTGAAGAGTTCTGTAACAAAAACAACCTACAAGAGGTTGTTAATTTTTGCGGAAGTGTAAATCACTCTAAAATGGATAATTTATATCAACAATGTGATGTTTTTATATTTACAAGCCTAAGAGATACTTCTGGGAATGTTGTACTAGAAGCAATGGCTAATGGTAAGCCAGTTGTTGTAATAAATCATCATGGAGTAGCGGATATTGTAAGTGAGAAGTGTGGAATTAAAATAGATCCAATAAGTCCGGAATATGTTGTAAGTAAATTGGCTGAAGCTATAGAATTGTTGTACAAAGATAATAACCTAAGAAACAAAATGGGAATAGAAGCTCAGAGCAGAATTAAATCTGAGTACTTATGGACAAGTAAATCAAAAAAAATGCAAAAAATCTATGAAAGAGTAATTCAACTATAAATTAAGGAGAAATTATGGGTATACTGGATTTGTTAGAAGAACAGATATGTGGTAGTAAAGATAAATGGACACATATTGCTATACTTAATAAAGGAAAAGTTAGATATTATATAGCTAGGGATAGTAGTGCAAAAAAGAACTTAGTTAAGACATTGAGTTCATATTCTGTAAAGCATAACTTATTTAGTAATTTAATCAATTTAGTTCCTATATGTGTGTTAAGTAAAGTTAACAAGGCTAATTTCGTGAAGTTAAATCTAGATAAGCGTATAGAAAATTTTATTAATAAAAATGTTATTAAAAATAAGTATTCTTATAATGTGATAATTGGAACATATGGAGAACACCAAAAAATTGTTATACAATTATTTAATGAAACTGGTATTAGATATTGTAAAATAGGCAATGAAAATACAGCAAAACAAATGAATGCAGAAATAGAGTTTTTAAAATGCAGTAATTTAAAAGAATTTAAAACATTAGAATTGCCTACTTATGTTAATAGCTATAGAATTGATGGAATTAATATGTTAATAACAAAAGAATTTAATGGTGAAAAAGTATACCCAAATCTAAATGGCGCAATATATGAGCTATTTAAGGAAGTAATATCGATTAAAAGGTCTATAGTGAATAAAAATGGAAGTACTATGACATTTTCACATGGGGACTTTGCACCCTGGAATATGAGAAAAGAAGGAAAAAAAATAATAATATTTGATTGGGAATATTGTGGAATGAGGTTTTATGGATTTGATATTATACATTATAGTTATGAGATTCAAAAACTCTTGAATGGCAAAGATCATTGCGATGCACTGGAAATTGCTATAAAAGAAGCAAAGAAAAAGGATGAGAATTTGAGGCATATAACTGATGATAAGCTTACAGAATTGTATGAAGAGGAATATAAAAAAACCTTCGGTAATATGATATTGATTTGATAACCAAGCATCATTACATATTAATAACTAAAATTTTCTAGAAAGGGGTACATAATTGAATAAACCAAAAATATCAATAATAACACCATCTTTTAATCAGGGGCATTTTATTGAAAATGCAATTAATAGTGTCCTAGATCAAAAATATAATAATATAGAACATATAATTGTTGATGGAGGTTCTAGTGATGATACTATAAGTATACTTAAGAAGTATCCACATTTAAAATGGATTTCAGAACCAGATAAAGGCCAAAGTGACGCACTTAATAAAGCTTTAGCTATGGCTACTGGTGATATAATAGGATGGCTTAATACTGATGATTACTATAGCAATGGTATATTTGATATTATATCTGATAGCTTCAATAATAATGATATTGATATTTTATATGGTGATAATTACTTTGTAAATTCAGAAAAAAAACTACTGGGAACAAAAAAATCTAATTCTTATAATAAAAATCTCACCTATTTCTACTGTTATATACCATCGACTTCATTTTTTATGAGAAGAAACATAATAGACCAAGGGGTAAGATTTGATATAGATTTTGATGTATGTATGGATAAAGAGTTTTTTGCACATTTAGCAAATTTAAATAAAAAATTTAAATATATTAGTATGATAATGGCATACTTTACTATACATGAAAATAACAAAAGCAACTTATCACCAGAAGTTAAAGATAAAAATTTAAAGGAAAGTATAATAATAATTAATAGATATTATAAAAAAGAAATTAGAATCATTTCAGATAAGTATTTTTATAAAATTTGTTTTTTCTATAATTTATTAAAAAGACGATTAATTTTGGCAAAGGACTATTTGTTAATAAATAAATAATAATTAAAGAATTGAAAAAGCTGAAAAGTTGGTGGATTAATTGATTAATATTTTAGAGATTTTGGCTGTCCTTTGGATTATAATTTCGTCTGGATCTGTTTTTTTTACTATTGTTAGAATGCAGGTCACTATGGGTATATTGTTTTTAATTGCTGTTATTTACTTGATGAAAAATGGTAGGATTTCTGAAAGAAATTTGTATATATTCTTTTCAATAACAATAATACTGATAATCAATATTATTATTAATATTGATTATGATATAGCACTTACTGATACTATTATTATATTTATTAAATTATTTTCATTAATGGTGATACAAAGCAATATTAGTATGGATAAATTTAAAAAATATTTTATTAATATAATGGCAGCACTATGTTTAATTAGTGACATTTGTTTTGGAATATTAACGGTAATACCAAACTTCAAATTACCATTGTTAATGGAATCTTTTCGTGGTTTTAACCAATACATTTATACATTTTATTATACAATGTCATGGACTAAAGATTATCAAAGGAATTCAGGGATATTTTGGGAACCTGGAGCGTATCAAGTATTTATAATAATAGCCATCATTTTACTAATGCATAAACGAGAAAAAGATAAATATCGCATACATAAATTTATTTTATTTAGTATAACATTAATAACAACATTTTCAGTAACAGGATATGTATGCTATATAATAGCGTTATTATATAGCTTTTTTATGGACAAGAGTTATAGAAAAGAGAACTTTAAAATTAAAGTTTTATCCTTGATTTTAATAGGTATAATGGTTTTTATTGAGATAAATTTTAATATAATGGGCCACAAATTAGTTGCAAAAGAAGGATCGTACAACACTAGGTATAATGATACCGTTAGTAGTTTAACTGTTATATCTGGAAAGCCTCTCACAGGCTATGGAGTATCTAATAAATACGTAAGAAATAATATGGAAAATAAATACGGGGTAGTACATAACTCAAATGGTTTACTTATATCATTTTATGATTTAGGAATACCTATAATGCTTTTATATCTGTATTTTTTTTATAAAGGGCAAAGAGATATATTTGGTAATAAAGGCTTAGCTTCTATTTATACTTTTTCACTTTTTCTAATATTCTTTAATAGTGAAAGCCTTATTCCGATGACATTGTTTATAAGTTTTATTTTCAAGTGGGAAGATTAATATTCTAATTAAATAATTCTTATATTAGTTATTAAAACAGAACATTATGATATTAGAGGGTGGTAACTTTGAAAGTTATAAAAAATTATTTATATAATTTAACATATCAAATACTTACTATAATTTTACCAATAATAACAATACCATATGTATCAAGAGTATTCGGTGCTGATGGATTAGGTAGATATGCTTTAACTAATACGTATGCACTATATTTTGTTCTTTTTGGTATGGTAGGACTATCAGCATATTCTAGTAGAGAGATTGCATATGTTAGAGATGATAATGAAAAACTGAGTAGAACGTTTTGGGAAATAAATTTATTGAAATTTATAACAATGGGAATGTCTTTAGTTATATATATAGTAGTATTTGGAATGGTTGTAGACTCAAATTATACAAGTGTTTATATAATACAAGCTCTTGTTATTCTAAGTTCTTTAGTAGACATATCATGGTTATTTATTGGATTAGAAAATTTTAAAAAGGTTGTAATTAGAAATACATTAGTGAAAATTATAGGAGTTGTATTAATATTTGTTTTTGTTAAGGATAGTTCTCAAGTATGGCTTTATGCGTTAATATTAGGTAGTACTCAATTTATTGGACAAGTTATAATGTGGTTGGAGATACCCCGAAACATTCACTTTGTATTACCAAAGAAAAAGAATCTACTAACACATCTAAAATATTCAATCAGATTATTTATACCTCAAATTGCTATTAATGTCTATACTATGTTGGATAAAGTTATGTTAGGTGCATTAGTTAATGAATCACAAGTAGGGATGTATGATAACTCTCAAAAAGTAATAAAAATACTTATAACAGTTGTAACTACGTTAGCTATAGTTACAATACCTAAGATGGCAAATTTATATAGAAACAAGAGGTATGAAGAGTTTAATAATAATGTTTATAAATCTTTTTCTTTTGTTTCATTTGTAGCTTTTCCTATGGCTTTTGGATTAATAGGAGTATGCAGGTCTTTTGTACCCTGGTTCTATGGACAAGGGTTTGAAGGGATCATACCCATGTTTTATATAGGTTCATTTCTTATGATTACGTTAGGTTGGTCTAGCATATTAGGAAATCAAGTCTTAATATCAATAAAAAGAGAAAAACATTTTACTATCGCTGTTACAACAGGGGCAATAATAAATGTACTATTAAATTTTTTATTAATAAATAGATATGAAGGTTTTGGAACAACCATTTCGTCAGTTATAGCGGAATATACGGGAATGTTTTTAATGGCATATTTTTTAAGAGACGTATTAAATATAAAAAAATTATTTAAACCCGTAGGAAAGTATTTGATTTCATCATTAATAATGTTTTCTGTAATTTGGGTAATGTGTTCAAATATGAATGCTACAATATTAAGTAGTATTATTCTTACTGTAGTAGGTGGAGTAATATATTTATCAATAATGATTATAACTAAAGATGAAAATTTATTATATGGATATAACTTTATAATGGGTGCATTAAAAAACAAAACCAAGAAAAAGTGATTTCTTTAAGTGGAGGATAATATAGATTATCTAGTAACTCATTTAGTACAGATACTATACAGATACTATAAAGTTAATCACATCAAAGTAATTTATACATATTATGAAATATAGAAAGAACTAACAAAGATACCTGCGAAGGTGTCTTTATAACTATATTCCTCACAATGGTTTTAATATTTACAATATTTAATGTTTTACATACATGTCCGTGCTATTGCAGAAATCCTATTATGTAAGAGTCTCCAATATTCGTGAATTATATAATTTAAACACAAAAACTACATAAAAACATTAAATCACTTAAGTTTTTATGGTGTAAGTAGAATATAAATTATAATTCTAAAATTTGGAGGTATGTTATGGAAAATAGATATAAAATAAATTTTGATATAAAAATAAATGCAGTAACAGATATAAAATTTAAACAAGGAGATATAGATACATCGACCCTTGAAATTACACTTTTTGATGATGGATCATCTGTGGATATAACGGGGGAAGAAATTGAATTTAGATTCCTAAAGGCGGATAATACTATTGTATACCAAAATGCAACGAGTGGGATAAGCATACTCGACGAAAGAAATGGTAAAGTACAGTGTATAATAAAATCTAATACATTAGCTGTTGCTGGTGTAGTAATATGCGAAATACACAGAAGTAAAGATGGTAAAGAATTAACTATGCCAAGTTTTAATTTTGTGGTAGAGAGTTCAATAGGGAAAGACGGTATATTAAGTGCAAACTATATAAGTATTATAGATGATAAATTGGTGGAGATGAATTCAGCAGAAGCTGATAGGGTTATAGCGGAAGATATACGAATATCAAATGAGTCAGATAGAGTTATAGCAGAAGATATAAGAATCTCAAATGAGGGTTTAAGGGGAGCAGATACTTCTAGTAACTCAATCTATATAAATGTAAAAAGTTTTGGTGCTGTAGGTGATGGAATAACTGACGATACCACGGCAATTAATAGTGCTATAGCTTTAGCAATGACAGGTATTACTACCAATTGCGTATACTTTCCAGCAGGAAAATATATAACGCAAGGAATAGCACATGCTAGAGGTATAATGTATTTAGGTTGTGGTTCTGGTATTTCGCAGATACTTCATAAAGATGGTTATCCTACACCTGTTATTCATATTACAGGAGGTACAGATGCATATGTTGCTTGTCCTTATTATGGGTTTGAGGGAGTTTCTATTAGGGGTGGAAGTCAAAGTACTGCATTAGTCTATTATGATGGTCCAATTGATAACCAAGTAAGATTTGTAGATTTACAGTTTGGAGGAGCAGAAGGAGTAGTTACTGATGGATTAAGTGTATCTGACTATCTTAATTGGCATATTGATAGAGTAAGGTTTGATAAAATTGGTGGTTGGGCTATTAATGTTAGAGATGCCAAGACTTTCACTCACTCTATATTTTCTATGAGTAATTTCACCTATGATAATGGCTCACTTGGGGCTACAGGTGGAATGGGCTTAATGTATATGGATACTACTAATATGTCTGCTGAAAAAGGAATAGTCAGTTTTAAGGATGCTAGAATCGAAGTTAATAGAAACTTAATAACTTTTAAGCCATCAAACAGTGTAATAAGGTTTGTTCAAAATAACACAAGATTAGATACATTACCTCCACAAATAATGTTAAATTTAGAAAATATAACAGTGGATGTTAATGCTAAATCAAAGGAAATAAGATTAATTTCTAATGATTATAGAGAAATATCATTGAATGTTCGTAATATGACTGTATATGGTCTTCTAGAAATATATAATAATGATTTGGGCACATCTAAGAACGCAATTCCTGGTCATTTAAGTGCAGTTATTAGAATTTCTCAAATAGTTTCAGATGATACTAGATATGAAGTAGCATATAATAGTAGACTTAATAAGTTTTTAGGTATGAATAGAACTCATGTATCGAGTGACAACTATATTAATCAAGGTGTTTATAGAGTAGGTGATTTCAGTTATTATACCCTACCTTTTAATAGTGGTGGTCGAGTAGGCAGACCTTTTGCATATAAAGCGGTACAAAATGTAGATGGAAGATGTAATGGGTTGAATGCAATTTCAACAATTGGTACAGGAACAATGAATACAGGTGAAAACACAATAACTACTATATCACCAATATATAGTTCATCATGTGTTCCAGGTCAAAGTATAGATATTCCAGGTGCAGGTAAGTCCGGCGCTACATTAACTGCTATGATAACAGCTATTGATTTTACTAATAAGATTATAACAGTTAATAAAACCGCATCAACTACAGTAGTAGCAGTTACAATAACAACCACGCTTGCGAAAATGGCAGTAGTAGATATGGTTTTTTATGGCACAGCGATACCAACTACAGGGGATTGGCAACAGGGTGATAAAATGATTAATACTTCACCGACGGCAAGTGGTTATCTGGGATGGGTATGTGTAACAACTGGAAGTCCTGGTGTATGGAAAGGCTTTGGTTTAGTACAAGCATAAGTCTGAATAAGTTATTACAATTAACTCGCTCTGGACGATAACAGATTTAATTATACCCAAACTTTAGCAATAAAATTGAAATTAATTAAAGAGGTACTTACTTTTTTAGTAAGTACCTCTTTATTATTATTTTTCAACAGACATAGAAGAAGTTGGTTAAAAAGGAGCATATGATTTTCTTCCAATATTCTCAAAAGGAATATTTTTAAAATCTTTCATTTGTTTGAATATAATTGAGTTTTTATTCAATCTAAAATTCATTTTATCCGAATTTACAAATCCAGGATCTACATCATAGTAAATATTATTTTTAACATTTCCATACTTTACAACAGAGTCACTAATTAATGGCATGTTAGTATGATAAAGTAGATTATTTTTAATAACATTATTATCAGGAGTACCAGGGTTACCATTCTTTAGTAAGTCTTTAAGTTCAGGATATTTATTAGTCCAAATCTTACTCTCATATGGAACTTTCTTTAAATTTGTATATAATTGACCTAAATTGTTAGTTAATCCTCCTTCATTAAATTTAATAGAATTCTCGCAATCTACAATAATATTGTTCTCAACAATATTATCCCTTCCTCCTGCAATAAAAATTGGGTCTTTAACCTTATAAAAAACATTCCCATAAACCTCTGCACTACTCATGCAATCATCTAAGTAAATTCCAGAAACTTTCATATCACCAATATTATTATCTATGTTATGCAAAAAATTATACCGTATTATATTTCCTCTGAAAGTCCAATCTCTGCCGGTATAGATAGCACCAACATCATCTGTTTCTGTGGCTACATTATATATTTCATTGTATTCAAGTAGATGATCATTACCAGTAAATAAAATACCAGTATGGGGTGCATCATGAATACTGTTGTGAGAAGCAATTATTCCAACGCCAGAAATTCTAATGGCTGCACTATAGGTTTTCTTTATTCTAGAATAGTTATATATTTCATTGTTTGTGGCATAGTTTTTACAGGGTGTAAGAGTGTTTCTGTCTCCGCCATCAATAATTAAACCACCTGTTCCAGTGTTATAAATTGTACAATTCTCTACTCCATTATTTATTCCACCATTTATAGAAATACCATTTTGAGAAGTATTTCTTATTATACAATTTTTTATTTTAATATTAGTTCCATTTTCAATTACAATTGAAGTAGACCTGTTACTTTCAAAGGTAATACCTTCAAAAGTTATATTTGATACATCCGTCATTGTTATAAAAGGTTCATTAAGCTGAGATAATTGTATTTTTGAATTTGCTATGGAATCATTAGGAAGAAAATACAGAAGCTTCTTTTCATAGTCAATATAATATTCACACTCTTTATCAAGCTCTTCTAATATATTAAAGAAATAAAATCTCTGATTTTCTCTTATGCCATAAGTTACTTCTTCATTGAAGCTAATAAGGTTATTACTAGCATCTATATTTGAAACTTTAATATGAGCATTGCTCCAATTATAATACCAATAGCCACTCATCCAGATATTTTGATTTTTATTCCAAAGAAAAGTTTCAGTTCCACTATATTTAAAAGAATATAATGGAGTGTTGGTATTTTCGATAACTTTTCCAGTGGTAAGAAAATCATCATTTGGAAATCTAGCTAGAGTCATAGGATTATTATTAAAAAATAACTCAGGAGCGTTACTGATACTTTCTTTACTGCTATTAAAATCCATTAAATATTTAGATAAATCAGCCACAAGAATATTTTTAGATGCATCTTTATTTATAAATCTATCAAGTACAGTTTTGTCATTAACTTGTTTAAAATCAGTCGTTTTTAGGTTGTATCCTCCTATAAAAAACACCTCTTCTTTTTTATAGGATTTATATGTAATGGATAATTGTTCATTGTTAGAATTAATTTTTTCTAGAGAGAAGCTTTTGCTTATATAATAGTTACCACCACGAAGAAAAACGGTTATATCTTTATGGATTGTTTTATCTTTTAAAGTTATTCTGATGGCATCTTTTGCACGGTCTAAAGTTTTAAAGGGATGAGTTTTACTTCCGTTACTTGTATCATCACCATAAGTTGATACATAAAAATAAATGCCGGAATTAGATTTATAGAAAATATACATCATTGAACATAGCAACATAGTTGTTAAAACAAATATGGTAAACTTAAATTTATTTTTAGAGAGAGTTTTCATAAAATATCAATGCTCCTTATTGTGAAAACAATTTATAATTGTAACCATCTAAGTAACTTAAGTCGGTCTTTTGCTATTTTTGCTGTTGTGTATAAGGTACCGATTTGTTTGAATTTTGAAAAACCATAGAAGCATAAGGTATACATGATTCTATGTATCCAAGCAAATATAATTAAAAATGGATATTTCTTAGCATAAGAATACTTTACATTAAGTTTTTTAGGAGATGGAAACAAAAATGAAATCATTAAATTTATTTCGTTTGTTGAATTTTCATCATTGTTATAATTTTCTTGCATAATTTTTGTGCTGTTACTTCTTATATAATCTCTTTTACCAAAAACACCGCTGGCAAATATTTCATTAATTAGGAATTCTATATGATGATTGTAATTAAAATATTTTATATCCTGTTCTTTTGGCAAATCCATATTAAATAGCTCCTTACATACAATGAAAATTGTTATTGTAAGGTTTTCAATATTATATAATTTAACCTTTTCAAAAAAAATCTTCCAATCTATATGATCCTTTTTGCTTTCAATGAATAAAACTACGTCGCAAAGTTGACGAAGCCCAAAGCCGGATTTTATCATATGAGATGCCATATGTAATATAAGATGCAACAGTTCATATTCAAGTGATAGGGCTAATATAGGTAAACCATTCATAGCGACAGTCCTTGTGTTTGTCCAAAGCGTTTTATCAAAATGAGAAACTGTTTTAATATGTAGCTCATTTACAAGGGCCCAATGTAAATCGATAGATAGGTGTTTTTTGTGATCAAAGGTACTATGTATTTCAATTGAACTATCTTTATAGTATCCTAGATTTACAAGAACTTTTTCTGATTTATCAATATCACCTTTATGTACTAAAATATCAGCATCAGACATACTGCGAAGTTCAGGATGTGGATATAAGTCTCTAATTACTAGGCCCTTTAATGCAATTATAGGTATATTAGCTTCTCTAAAATTCTCAAAGACTTTACTCATTTGTTTTATATGCATTATTTGGTTAATTCCACATAAAAGGGAAGCTCTTTTCCACTTAGATATTAGCTCTTCATCAATAGTAGCGTATTGATGAAGAGCTTTTAGTGTTGGGAATATAAGTGGAGTAACATTATGGGCTTCTGCTTCTTCGAAAACATCCAGCCAATTTATATTATCTGTATTTAAATTTTCAACTTTTGTTTCTCTTATTGAGGAAGACAGTAAAAAAATTATAGTTTTTTGAGTTTTATTCATAATATTTCCTCCTGTAAAAGTAATAATATTATATGCTTATTTTAATATTGTATAATAATTAAAAATACAAATTAATCATAACATAAAAGTAAAATAATGTAAACGAAAGAAGGCGATTAAAACGCCTAATTCTTTTTACTATTAATTCAAGTATCACATTGACAATATGTGAAAAAAATGTATAATATTATAAGGGAGAGAATTTAAAAAGGGTTATGTATTTTTTAAAAATTGAAAGCTTTAATAAAACGTTTTATAGGAGAAAATGATATGGAAATGTATAAGAAGGAAAACAGATATTTTTACCGTGCCTTTGGATTAAATATTGCTTCAGATATTTATCTTCCTGAACTGATGAAATTGGAATGTAAAGATGAGTGTGAAGGTGATGTTAATATTTATTTAGATAGGGTGCCGGAAGAAGTTAGTGAAAGTATTAGTGATAACGAATATTTTAAAATATCGAAAAATGAACTGCTATTTAATGTTGATGGTGTTGCAAAATATTATATTGTAAATGGTAAAACCATTATAGTAGAACCTGACACGCAAGCTAACAATAATTCAGTTAAGCTATTTATATTAGGGTCTGCATTAGGAGTACTCCTTATACAAAGAGATATAATTCCTATACATGGAAGTGCAGTAGTTATTAATGGAAAGTGTGTAGTATTTACAGGAGCTTCCGGGGCTGGTAAGTCAACAATATCTTCTGCTTTACGAAAAATGGGACATGTTTTTTTAGCTGACGATATTTCAGCAGTAACTTTTAATGAAGAGGGTATCCCTTTAGTGCAACCAGCATATCCTCAACAAAAACTATGGAGTGATAGTTTAGAGGTAATGGGGGTAGATAGTAATAAGTTGTTAAAAGTATATGATGATGATGAGGATAAGTATGCGGTTAAAGTGGATAAAGGATATTCAAGTGGACCTGTTCCAATTTCCGCTATTTTTGAACTGAGTCAAGAGGAATGTACCGGTGTAGAAGTGAAACAGATTTTGGGAATAGATAAACTTAATAGTTTACTTAAAAATATATATCGTGTTGAGTATCTAAAAACATTAGGTATATGGCCGGACTATTTTAAAAAATGTTTAAATGTGTCTAAGGACACTAAGTTTTTTAAACTAATAAGGCCAGCAGGTATATTTTCTATAGAGGATCAAGTCAGACTGATAAAAGAAAAAGTAGAATGTTTATAATATAAGGCGAGGAGTAGGTAGTAATATGGGGAAAGATAGAGAAATTTTACTTGATAATGTTATTGTTCAAAAAATAGGATTAGATTCTACAGATATGAATGGTGAGATAGTTATGATGGATATTAATAAAGGAAAATATTATGGATTTAACATTGTTGGTAGCCGTATATGGGAGCTTATTGAGAAACCCTTAGAAGTAAAAAAAATAATTTCAATATTGTTAAAGGAATTTAATGTGGATGCACAAACTTGTGAAAATTCGGTAATGACATTTTTAAATAGGTTGTATCATGACAATATTATATCGATTAATTAATAAACTAAAGAAATTTTCGAAACTTTCATTTAGGGATCAATGGTTACTTATCCAAGTATTTATTTTGTCTGGAATAGTCCGTTTTGCAATTTTATTTTTACCTTTTTATAAGTTAGCAAGGTTTGCTGGTAAGTATAAGGAAGAATCACCTCAATTGTTAAATGATATTGAGAAGGTTAATATGAACAAAATTGCTTGGGCTGTCTGGATTGTTAGCAGATATACTCCTTGGGAAAGCAAATGTTTTGTTAAAGCCCTTACGGCACAAATAATGCTTAAAAAAAGGAAGGTAAGTACTACTTTATATTTGGGAGTAGCAAAGGATGAAAAAAATAATCCTATTGCACATGCATGGCTTAGAAGTGGAACAGATATTATAACTGGTGGAAGTGGTTATAGAAGTTTCACTCAAGTTGCAAAATTTGCAACTAACATTGGGGGTGAAAAGCAATGAGCGCAATCTGTGGTATTTTAAATCTTAATGGTGATGAAATACAAGGGGAAATAAGTGCAAGTATAATGGAGAAACTAAGCCAATATAAAGTGGATAAGCTTGGAACTTGGAATAATAAAGGAATATTCTTAGGCTCGGCAGTGCAACATATTACATTAGAATCTAAATTGGAAAAATTACCATATTATGATGAGCTAGAAGAGTTAGTTATTACAGCAGATGCAATTATTGATAACCGTAGAGAACTTTTTTCTTTAATGAACATACCACAGTTAGAATGGAGTAATATACCTGATAGCCAGCTTATTTTAAGAGCATATAAAAAATGGGGAGAAGAGTGTCCTAAATATTTAATAGGGGACTTTGCTTTTGCAATTTGGAATGATAAAACAAGAGAGATATTTTGTGCTAGAGATCATGTAGGAAATAGAGCCTTCTACTTTTATTGTTCTTCAAATATATTTGCATTTTGTACACTTTCAAAACCCTTGCTTTGTGTTTGTGAAAAAGGGGCGAAGCTAAACGATGAATGGATTGCAAACTTTTTATCCTTAAAAGGGCCTATCCATGAAGTTGATAGTAATCAAACTGTATATGCTGACATTAATCAGTTATTACCTGCATATACTATAAAATTAAGTGATAAAGGAATGATAAAAGAACAATACTGGGATCCATTAAGCCTACCAGAACTTAGATTTAAAACTGATGTGGAGTATGAACAAGAATTTAGAAAAGTGTTTTTTGAAGCAGTTAATTGTCGTCTTCGCAGTATGGGTTCTGTAGGGATAATGATGAGTGGAGGTCTTGACTCTGGATCGGTGGCTTGCATAGCTGCACAAAAATTAGAAGTTATTGGGAAAAGATTGAAGGCTTTTAGTGCTATTCCATTTTCGGACTACAAGGATTGGTTACCCAAAAATGTTGTAACAAATGAAAGTGAATTTATTGAAGTAATACGTGAACAATTTAAAAATATAGATATTGAATATTGTAGTTCAGAAGGGAAAAATTCAGTTACAAATATTGAGGAATATATAGATTTTCTTGAACAACCATATAAATTTGCGAAAAATTTTTTCTGGGTTAATGAGATAGCTAATGCTGCTGTCAAAGAGGGTTGTACTGTTCTACTGGATGGACAATATGGTAATTTTACAGTTTCTTTTGGAGATTTACCTACCCACCTAATTACTCTATTTAGAAGAGGAAAGTGGTTATCATTAGAAAGAGAAATTAGAGCGTACAGTAAGTTTCGTAATTGTAAAAGGGTTGACGTTAATAAGGAATTTTTAAAAATAATTTTACCTGATAATATAAAAGGTATTTACAATAGGATAAGAGGTAGAAAAAAAAATAATGAGAAAAATAATATTTGGAAACTAGTAAATCCAAAATTATCATTAAAATATAAAGTTGATGAAAGGTTTAGAAAAAATTGTATTGGACCATATAGCAAGATAAATTCAGATTTAGCTGAAGTACGCAAGGCTTTTGTTAGCCCAATATATTTTTCACAAGTAGGGGCTGTAGATACTAAAACCTCATTAAAGTATGGCTTACAAAAGCGAGACCCTACTAGAGATAAAAGAGTAATTGAATTTTGCCTAAGATTGCCTTCAGAACAATATGTGCAAAATGGTCATGAAAGAAGTTTAATCCGTAGGTCTATGGCGGGAGTTTTGCCAGATAAAGTAAGGCTTAACTATGACATTACTGGAACTCAAAGTGCCGATTGGATACAAAGATTATTACCTATTTGGCAGCAAATTAAAACGGAATTAGAAAATATGATGAAAAAAGAAAAATTTAAGTCATATATCGATGTGGCTGAAGTTGAAAAGGCTTTGCAAGATATTGGAGATTATCCAGAACAAAATATATCAGCAGATATGAATATGGTAATTATTAGTTTAATCTTTGGGCGTTTTATTAACAAATTTGAAGCCCGAATTTAATATAAATCAAATTTTAAGTATATATAAAGGAGGTGAAAAATTATGAAACAATGGGAAAATCCAAAAGTATGGGAATTAAGCACAGAAGACACAAAAGGAACATTAAATGGTGGCGAGGAAGATCATATATTAGTGGGAGATCATATTTATGGATCTAAGTCTTAGTTTTAACTAAATGTACTTAAAAAGCTAAACCATTGGCATAGTCAATGGTTTAATTTTTTTGCTATTAAACTAGAGTAAATGTTAAGTTATTAAATGGAAAAATAAAGAGGAGCCCTTATAAATTTAGGGACTCCTCTTTGTTATTGCTAACACGTTAGTATTGTTATTGATACTAAATTGCGTCAAAAGCAGCATCCTCAGGTGTAAAATTATCAAGCTCAAGTAAATAGTTATTTTGTAATTTAAAGATCCTGTGGCATATTTTTAAAGCTGTTGGTCTATGTGTTATGATTATGCAAGTTCGTTTAGGGTGTAGGCGTTGTATTGTCTGAAGTACTTTTATTTCTGTTTCTGTATCAAGAGCTGAGGTTGCTTCATCTAATAATAGTATGGGAGTATTTCTAATTAATGCCCTGGCAATGGCTAATCTTTGTGCTTGTCCTTCAGATAAACCTAAGCCTCGTTCTCCAATTGTGGTATACAGGCCCTGCTCTAAAATTTCAATAAATTCCCAAGCACAAGCATCACGAGCTGCAGTTTCAAGCTGTTTATCAGTAGCATTTGGGGACCCATAACGAAGGTTTTCCGCTATAGTTCCTGAAAAAAGTGAATTTCCTTGTGGAACATAGGATATCATTTTTCTATTTGAAGCATTGATTTCATATTTTTCATTTTTATTTGTAATAAAAATATGTCCATCATTTGTTTGGTATAGAGAAAGCAGTAAGCGTACCAAGGTTGTTTTTCCTTCACCAGAAGCACCAGTGAGGGCTACTATTTCACCGGGGTATATATTAGCGAATACATCCTGTAATATAAATTTATCTTTTTTATAATAAAAATTAATATTTTCAAATATAATGCCTGCAGAATTGAAATTTGTAGCAGTAGTGTCAAAAGAATCAAGATTAAGGTTTTCAAGTTCTATAATTCTTTCACTGGAAGCTACAGCAGAAATTACCTGTGGTAATGAAGAAGCAAGAGCTGAAAATGGACCCTGTATATTACTAATTAGTTGAAGCATTGCAGTAAGGGTTCCGAAGGTGGCAGTGCCTTTGGAAAGTTTTAATCCTCCCAAGCTAAAAACAAGCAAAAATCCAATCCAAGAAGCTAATGAAAGGATAGAATTAGAAAAAATATTTATACGGTTTCGTTTTAATACTAAATCTAATTTAATTTTTTGAATATCTTTGATTTTCTCGTTTTTTTGTTTTTCTAGACAGAAGCTTTTAATTATAACAATATTTTGTATAGATTCATTAAGTAGGGATCGATATTCAGATTCTATTTTTTGAATTTTAGTATATATTATTTTTAGCTTTCTAGAATAAATTCGGCTTAAAAAAATAGGTATAGGTGAAAGGCAAAGGGTTAGCAATGCTATAACTGGATCGTAGAAAAAAAGTACTATAGTGGATGCAATTAAGGTAATTCCGAGTGATATGATATTTGGTAATGTGTTTACAAGTACATTTGAAATTGCATCAACATCACTGGTTAACCTAGTTAAAATATCACCACTGTGGTACTTTGAAAATTCTAACCATTTAGTGTTTAAGAGTCGTGAATAAAGATTTTTTTGTATGAAATTAGTAATTTTAGTGGAGCTTCTTGCAGATAATGCTGATGCAATTGCACGACCGGCTATATCTAGTATTATAAATATTGCAAGTACGCTTACCCATAGCATCATTTGATTAAATTTTGAGGTTGTAGCAGCATCTATAAGTTTTTTTGTTACAATAGCTCTGTATACGGAAGATAATGAGATTATTCCTCCTAAAACAATTAAAAAGGTTAACAGTGAAATGGAAGTTTTGGCTTGTTTTAATATCCATTTTATTTTAGTAACTGTAGTTTTCATTATAAATACCACCTTATTTAAAGCTTTTTTAGTAATTTAATAGATTCCCACACTAAAAATATAATAACATATATGTATTAAAATGTAAATAAAGGAAGTGGTTCTTATAATGAAAGTATAGAATAAAATTTTGTTTTGCAAGTTATAGAATATAGTTATTTTAAATAATATTTGGTGAATTAAATAAGTTAAAAAAGTGCATTTATGTAATTTGTGCAAGCAACAACTTTATGATATAATAAAGTTGTTGCTTGAAAATCAAGTGAAAAAAATTGCAACACAAGGGGGAATAAAAAATGATTGAATTTATAAATGTAAAAAAATCATTTAAAGATAAAGTTGTAATTAAAAATATGAGTTTAAAAATCAATAAAGGTGAATTTGTAGTTTTTATAGGCCTTAGTGGATGCGGTAAAACAACTTCACTAAAAATGATAAATAAACTTACTAAAATAACATCAGGAAAAATTCTTATAGATGGTAAAGATATAGAAACAGAAGATACTATAGAACTAAGACGTAATATGGGGTACATAATACAGCAAACTGGAGTATTTCCACATATGACAGTTAAAGAAAACATAGAGCTCATTCCTAGACTTCAAAAATTAGATGTTGATAAAATTGAAAAAAGAACTTTAGTATTATTAGAAATGGTAGGGTTAAACGCAGAAGAATATATGAATAAATATCCAGGAGAGCTAAGTGGTGGACAACAACAAAGAATTGGAGTTGCTAGAGCTTTTGCAACAAAACCAGATATAATTCTTATGGATGAACCTTTTAGTGCATTAGACCCTATAACTAGAAACGAACTTCAAGAGGAACTCTTCAATTTACAACAAGAAGTAAAGAAAACAATCGTTTTTGTTACTCATGATATGGATGAAGCATTAAAGCTTGCAGATAGAATTTGTATACTTAAAGACGGAGAAATAGTTCAATATGATACACCAGAAAATATTCTAAGAAATCCAGCTGGTGCGTATGTTGAGGAGTTTATAGGTAAAAACAGAATATGGAGTAATCCAGAATTTATTAAGGCTAAGGATATTATGATTGAAGATCCTGTAGCTATAAGTGGTAAAAGAAGTATAATTCAAGGGCTTGATATAATGAAGAAAAACAAAGTGGATAGTCTTTTAATTACTGATAGAGATGGGAAATTGTCAGGAATCGTTACATTAAAGGATATAAAAAAGGATATAAACAAAACTTCTAAGTTAGAAGAAATAATGGAAGAAGAAGTTATAACAGTTAAAGACAATGACAATTTAGTTAATATATTGGAAACAATGAATAAGCACGGCATTGGGTATGTTCCAGTTGTTAATGATGATAAAAAACTTGTGGGATTAATTACAAGAAGTAGTTTGCTTTCAATACTTAGTGAACAATTTATTGACATGGAGGTGAAGGCATAATGAGTGGGTTTATTGATTTTGTTATTTCTAGAAAAGAAGAGATATTAAAGTATTTATTGCAACATTTACAATTAACTGTTATAGCAGTTCTCATTGCAATAGCAATAGGAGTTCCCCTAGGAATATTAATTACTAGAGTAAAAAAACTTTCTAAACCAGTTATTGGATTTGCGAATGTTATTCAAGCGGTACCAAGCATAGCACTTCTTGGATTTGCAGTTCCAATACTCGGGATTGGTGATACACCAGCTATTGTTATGGTAGTGCTTTACTCGCTTCTTCCAATAATAAAGAATACATATACAGGGCTAAACAACATAAATCCAGATATGTTAGAGGCAGCTAAAGGCATAGGAATGACCAATGCACAAATTCTTAAAATGATACAAATACCATTAGCTCTTCCAATAATAATGGCAGGTATTAGAATATCAGCAGTTACGGCAGTAGGACTTATGACTATTGCAGCGTTTATTGGGGCTGGTGGACTAGGTTATATGGTATTTGCAGGGGTTCAAACTGTTGATAATAATATGATTCTTGCAGGAGCTATTCCGGCATGTATATTAGCACTACTAATTGACTTTGTAGGAGGGCTAATTGAAAAATCAGTTTCTCCAAACGGAATTAAAGATACAGATGGACATATGAAAACTGGTAAAAGGAAAAAGGTTAATAGTAAAGTAATACTTATTGTATCGGTATTAATAATAGGGACAGTTGTAGGGGCTAGTATTTTTAAACCTAAAGAGAAAAAAATTGTTGTGGGTTCTAAAAATTTTACAGAACAATTGATTTTAGGAAATATTGTAGCTGATTTAATAGAAGGAAATACAGACATCAAAGTGGAAAGAAAATTAAATTTAGGTGGTACTTTAGTGGCATTTTCTGCATTACAAAAGGGAGATCTTGATATGTATGTGGAATATACAGGAACTGGTCTTGTTAATATACTAAAACAAAAGGCAATTAATGACCCACAAAAGGTATATGACATAGTTTCTTTTGAGTTTAAGACAAAATATGCTTTAGATTGGCTTGAACCTTGGGGCTTTAATAACACATATGCACTTGCAATTAGACAAGATACGGCTAAAAAATATAATATAGAAACTTATTCAGACCTTGCAAAAGTAAGTGATAAACTTATAATGGGGCCAACTATAGAATTTGCAAACAGATCAGATGGATATATAGGTCTTGCGAAAGAATATAATATGAAATTTAAAGATCTTAAGGCTGTTGATTCTGGACTTAGATACAAAGCTTTAAATTCTAAGAGTAGTGATGTAATAGATGCTTTTTCAACAGATGGACTTTTAAAAGGATTTGATTTAAAGGTACTTAAGGATGATAAGAATTTCTTTCCTCCTTATTTTGCAGTTCCACTAGTTAGAGAAGATACCTTAAAAGAGTATCCAGAACTCAAAGATGTTCTAAACAAATTGTCAGGTAAAATGGATGATGAAATGATGAGGGTCTTAAATAATAAAGTTGATAAATTAGGCGAGTCTCCTGAAAATGTTTCTAAGGAGTTTTTAAAAGAACAAGGATTTATAAAGTAATTTAGAAAGTTTAAAAGTGGTGTTTTAAAATACATATAAGTATTTTAAAACACCACTTTTTTTATTATTTGGTTTTATGTAACATAAAGTTTTCTCCGCGATGTAAATCAATATCATCTAATTTTATTGCCCTTAGTGAGTCAGCAACATTTTTTTCAAGGGATAACTTTCCATATTTATCTACTTCGGTTTTATCTTTTCTACCATGACTAAGAGAAGCTGCGCCTCCAATACATCCACCGGTGCAAGCCATTCCTTCTATGAAATTGCCAGCTGATCTATTAAATTTTAGTAATTTCAAGGCTTTATCACATTCAATAAGACCATCACAACTTATAGGCTTAAATTCTAGATCAGTATTAGCCTTTTCAACTAAGTGTTTTACAGCTTCTGTAAGGCCTCCGGATCTAGCAAAGATTCTTCCATAAAATGAAGCGTTATTTAGAGGAAGTTCTTCGCACTCTGCTATATCTATTTCAAAAGCATCAAGCATTGCCTGGAGTTCTTCAAAAGTCATTACGTAATCAGTAATCCCTTTTATATCGTGTTGTTTTATTTCCATTTTTTTAGCTGTGCAAGGTCCGATAAATACAACTTTGGCTAGCGGATCTGTATTTTTAATAAGTTTAGATATGGCTATCATAGGTGAAACTGTGCTGGAAACATGTTTACCAAGCTCCGGATAATTTTTTTTAATGTATGACACAAAAGCTGGGCAACAAGAGCTTGTCATAGTTTTGAGTTCCTCTATGGTTTCTATAAATTCACTTGTTTCATGTTGTGCTACCATATCTGCACCAAGGGCTACTTCTATGACATCATGAAAACCTAATTGTTTTATACCGGAAACTACTTGTCCAATTTTGGCATATGTAAATTGGCTAGAGATTGCAGGTGCAATGATAGCATATACATGAGTTTTTTCATCTTCTTTTGCTTCAACCAATGCATTTGTAATATCTACTACTGAGGATTTATCCATAATAGCACCGAAAGGACATTGATAAACACAAGCACCACATTGTATACATTTATCATTATCGATTACTGCTTTTTTGTCTTCATCAATGCTTAAGGCTCCTGCGCTACAAGATCTTATGCAAGGTCTCATAACATCAGAGATTGCATTATAAGGGCAAGCATCTTTGCATTTACCACATTCAATACATTTATTTGGATCTATGTAAGATCTTCTATTTATAGATTGAATTGCGCCTACAGGACATACTTGAATGCATTTGTGAGTTAAACAACCTCTACAAGCTTCAGTAACTCTAAAACGTTGTATAGGACATTCATCGCAAGCAATATCAATTACTTCAATAACATTTTTATTTTTTTTATTTCCACCCTTTATAAGTTTTATTCTCTCACCAATAATTGCTCTTTCCTTATGAATACAACAACGGGTTCTTGCTTTAGGTCCTGGAACTAGGACTTTAAATAAGTCTTTACCTTCCTTTTTTAGAGTTCCTTTGCGGGCAAGTTTTACAACTTCTCGTATTACCTCGTATTTTATGAGTTGTATATCATTATCAAAAACCTTCAAGTTTATCACTTCTCCTATTTTATGAATTAAGATTAAATTTTTCTATTTTTTACAAGTAAAATATTTACGCCTTATCGTTCAAAATATATTCATTAAAAAAGTCATTAATATTTTCTCTACTAACTGATATCACAGAGCTATCGTTGATCTTTACTGATACCCCGTTTGCACATTTACCTAAACAAAAGGCTGATTTTAGTGTAATGATGCTGTCTAAATTATTTTCTTTAATTAATTTTTGAAGTCCATGAATTACATCGTAGGATCCTTTTAAATGGCAGCTACTACCAATACATACGGTTACTGTTTTTATATATACCACTCCTAAAAATTAGTTTTTATTACATTAAATAAAATCTATATGTTAAAATAATATCACTATGTTGAATAATCAGCAAGTGGGTAATTTTAGTACCCTTCAAAACAATATAAGGTATACCTTTACAAATTTATATTTAGAAATTTCTTTAATATATTTAAAAGAATAATTGAATTGTTAATAAAGTGTGTACAAATTTGTATTTGTGTGGTATGATAATAATCAGAAAATACAGAATATAAAGAAAAAAATAGTCTATTTGTTAAATAATATACTATGTTGTCTAAAACTAGTTTGTGAGTAGAAAATATGTGAGAGGAGCAGATATCTATGAGTGATAAATATATGAAAGAGTTAATTAAAAAGTTCCAGCGTAATTTTGATCTTGAGTATAACAAGCAGATGGGTGGAATTAATTTTGATTTTACTGGTGAGTTTAATCAAAGAAGTATTAAATATATGTTCCTTAAAGCAGCAGAGGTATACGCTTTTAAGAGCCATGAATATGTTTTTTACAAAAGTGTAGATTATAAATTTGGTGCACTTGATATTTCTAAAATTAAATCTTTAATAGATGAAAATGTAAACGCTATCATCAAAATGGACGCCGAGCATATGGCAAGTGTCATTACTTTTATATTTTCTAGCACTGAAAGTCCTGATCTAGAAACTCAAGAGGCTATAAAAAAATTCAAGTATTATAAAAGCTTCTTATTTGGATTTAAGGGATGGGTTAATGTAAAATTAATTTTTATAAATTCCAATACTAATAAAGTTATTACTAATAAGTTTGCAAGGGCAAATGAAAAATTTTTTCAACAAACTAGCTAATATAAATTTTTTGTAAATTTATATAGATATTTTATGAAAAGGGGGAAATTATATGAATTCAGTAATACTTGTCTTAGGTTCTATCATTGTTTTTGTGCTGGCTTATGCCACTTATGGAGCATGGCTTTGTAAAAAATGGGGTATTGATGTTAAAAGACCAACCCCGGCTCACACAAGAAAAGATGGGATAGATTATGTACCAACCCCAGCTCCAATTTTACTCGGTCATCATTTTTCTTCTATCGCTGGTGCAGGGCCAATAGTTGGACCTATAGGCGCAGCAGTTTTTGGGTGGTTACCAGTTGTATTATGGATTATTATAGGTAGTATTTTCTTTGGTGGAGTTCATGATATGGGAGCTTTATTCGCATCAATTAGACATGATGGTAAATCTATAGGTGAGGTTATAAATGTTAATATGGGTAAATCAGGTAAAAGACTATTCTCATGGTTTGCTTGGCTTACACTTATACTTGTTATTGCTGCATTTACATCAATATGTGCAAGTACTTTTGTAAGTACACCATCAGCAGGTACTTCTTCAGGATTATTTATGATATTAGCTATTTTCTTTGGGTATTTCGTATATAGAAAAGGTGTAGGTCTTGGTTTAAGCAGTGTAATAGGAGTAGTTTTACTATTTTTCTGTATATGGCTTGGACTAAGTTTTCCACTAGTATTATCATATAATACATGGGTAATTATATTACTCGTATATATTTCAATAGCATCCATTGCACCGGTATGGATATTACTTCAACCTAGAGATTATTTAAACTCATTCTTATTATATGCAATGTTAATTGGAGCAACACTTGGAATAATAATTAGCCATCCAACAATCAAACTACCAGCAGTTACTTCTTTCGATTTAGGAAAAGGAAATTTACTATTCCCAATGCTATTTGTAACAGTTGCCTGTGGTGCTATTTCTGGATTTCACTCACTAGTAGCTTCAGGAACAACTGCAAAACAATTAACAAGTGAAAAAGATGTTAAACTTATAGGATATGGTTCAATGCTTATAGAAGGAGTACTAGCTATAGTAGCCATTGTTACTGCAGCGTATATTGGAGCTGATAAACTTACGGATCTATTAAAGGGTGGAGCTGTAAATGTATTTTCGGATGGTATAGGGAATTTCATGACAAGCTTTGGAATACCATTTGCAACAGGTAAGAGTTTTACTGCACTTGCAATTTCAGCCTTTGCGCTAACTTCTTTAGATACAGCAACAAGACTTGGAAGATTTATATTCCAGGAAATGTTTGATAATGGAACTGAAAATGGAAAAACTCCTAATATGCTTACTAATAAATATGTTGCAACTGTTGTAACTGTTATATTTGGTGGTGCATTAACCTTTATGGGTTGGGCAAAAGTATGGCCAATATTCGGTTCAGCTAATCAACTATTAGCGGCACTTGCATTACTAACTATTGCAGTATTCTTAAAGAATATGGGAAAAGAATACAGAATGGTAATTATTCCAGCTATATTTATGTTTTTAGTAACTCAAGTTGCACTAGTCCTATTAATAGCTGAGAAGTCTAAGGATTTAGGGGCAAACTGGTTCTTAGTTGTTATAGCCTGCGTACTGTTTGTACTAGCCATAGTACTATTAGTATCTGGTGTAAAAGCATTAGCTTCAAAGCCTAAGGATTTAGACAAGAACGTTAAGGCATAAAAATATTTTTAAAAGTATAGAATGTAAATAAAGTATAAATAATAAAGCTAACATATTGTAGCCATTGAAATTTAATCGTTTTAAATTTCAAACTATAATGCGTTAGCTTTATAAATATTTAGGTGAGTGGACTGTGGATAAATTTATGAATTGAGGTGATGAGTTGTGGGTAAAGAGAAAATAAAAGAGTTTTTAGGAGATTTAAAGATGTTTTTTCAGGGTGCTACAGATTTTAATAGAAAATCTAAAGCAATTCTTGAAAAAGAAGCACGAGATGAAATGGATAATTTTATTCTTTTATGTTTTGCAGATACTCTTGGGCTTCCTTTCCCAACTTCCTATTATGCACTTGAGCTATTACCTTATATAGCAGAGGATTTAGAAAGTTGGCAAAGAAGAATGATGGATAGAAAATCAATATGGGGAGAAAAATGGGGAGATTATGATTTAGATGCCTAATGAAAGAGGGGATACATATGAATAAAATAGTTTTTTTCGGTGGAAAGGGTGGAGTAGGTAAAACCACATGTTCAGCATCTTTTGCCTTAAACTCTGCGCTAAAGGGAAAAAGAACACTTTTAGTTTCAACAGATCCTGCACATTCAATTTCAGATATATTTGAAAAACCTATTGGTAGTAAAATAATAAATATAGATAAAAATTTAGATGCACTAGAAATTGATTCTAAGTTAGAAAGCAAAAAATATATGAACGGTGTGCAGGCTAATCTTAAAAATGTAGTAAGTCCTATTATTGTAAAGGAGATAAAAAAGCAGATAGATGCAGCGGCAGTTTCACCTGGTACTGAAGAAGCAGCTCTCTTTGATAAGATGATAGAAATAATAAATGAAAAAAGTAGTGAGTACGATCAAATAGTTTTTGATACTGCACCAACAGGGCATACTGTAAGGCTAATGTCGCTACCGGAACTCTTAGGAGCATGGCTTAAGTCTCTTATAGCTAAAAGAAAAAAAGCGCTTGGTATAATGCAAATGGCAAACAATGCAGGTAAAAAGAATCAAGATGGCTTTTCTAATGATGAGGTAATCAAGATTCTTACAAAAAGACTTGAAAATATGGAGAATGCAAGGAAAATAATAACTGACAATAACAGGCTCAGTTTTATATTCGTTTTAAATGCTGAAAAGCTTGCCATAGAAGAAACTGTGAAAGCCATAAAAATATTAGATACATACAAAATTAAAGTTGATAGTTTGATTGTTAATAGAATTTTACCAGAGAATAGCGTGGATAAGTTTTGGATAGGAAGAAAAGAACTTGAAAATAAATATTTAGAGGAAATTTATAATGCATTTAAAGGTAAAAATATTATAAAAATTCCTATGCTTAGCTCGGATATGAGGGCAGATAATATTAAAGATGTAGCCAGGTATTTTTAAAACCCTTACGCTGTAGCACTATAGTGCCGCAGCGTAAGGGTTTTTATAGATTTTTAGTCTTTTGACAAAAAAGTCTCAATCCTGTCATAGCTATTTTCCACGCAAATAACCACAAATATATCTTTATCTCTAAATATGGTAGCTGGACCAGGGGATAGTATTAACTTGTCATCTCGTCTTATTCCAATTATAGTTGCTCCTGTATTTTGCCAAAATTCAACTTCGGATATAGTTTTACCTATGATACTCATTTCAGATTGTATCTCAAACTCAAAAGGTATAAAAGGATTGCTATTTTTAAATCTACTAGAATAATCTATTAATTCATCAATAGAATATTCTATACTTTTATCAAGTTCTTTTTTCTTTTCCAGTAAATCCATAATATCTTTTTTTAGAGAACTCATTGAATCTATATCTTTGAATTCATCTATAAATTTCAAACAATTATCTGCTGAGTTTATTACTATGCCACTGCCTTTTGTAACTTTAACTATATCCTTGTCGCTTAAAAGAGTTATAGACCTTCTTATAGTTTCGGGTGATACGTTATACTGGCTTGCAAGTGAAGATCTACCATATAGCTTATCACCTATAGAAAGATCCCCTGATATTATTCTATTAGTTATATCAATAGCTATTTTTTGGTATATAGGTTTTAACGTAGAGTCATTTGGCATTTTTGATTTTATCAAAAGTAATATTATACTTTCGATAAATCCCCCCTTCTAAGATATTCTAATTAATTATACATCGGTGCCACCCACGTGGCAAGTGGCAAGTTGTAAAGTTCGAATTAAAAAATAAAATCCATTATTAACTATAAATTGAATAAAATAAAGATGACAGCCTTTTTGCAAAATGCATATTATTTACGTTATGCAGTAATAATAAGAAAGTACGAAAAATTTACTGTAAGGGGACCTGAAAATGGAAAAAACATCTTTAAGAATGAAAATATTAAGTGGAATGTTATGCACAGGCTTAGCACTTTCATCCACAAGTATTACTTTTGCTGCAGTAAGAGAAAGTAGCAATTTGAATGAAAAACTTGCAACAAGTATGAGTTTTAAAGTTACTGTAGATAATGAAAAGGCGAAAGAGGCAAGGCACGCAGATATGGAGGGTACACTAGAGGGTGTAATTAAAGAGAGTGTACAGTCGGGTATTATTACAGCAGATGAGGGCAAAAGGGTTTTAGATCATGTAGCTACAAAATCAGACAAGAGAAGTGGCGACAACAGTGAATGCAAAAATTGTAAAGGCGAAAAAGGTGGATTTTTTAATGAATTAGTTACTGAAAAAATTCTAACTCAGGAAAAATCTGATGCATTAAAAGAAAAAATGCATCTTAAGAAAACAGAAATTAGAGCAGCAGAACTTCGACAGAGTTTAAACATTCTTGTAGTTAACAAAGTGCTAACACCTGAGCAAAAGGAAAAAGTTGAAAAAGCTATAATGGCAAACTATGCGCAGAGAAAAGAAAATTATAGCAAAATGAAGGATATGACTAAAGCAGAAAAGAAGGCGTATAAGAAAGAAATGAAGAAAAATAAGAAAAGTCCACTTAAGGCACTTATTGATAATGGGACTATAACAAAAGATCAAGAAAAAGAAATACAGAAGATATTACCTCATCATAAACATGGTCATCATGATAACGAAAAGAACTAGTAAAAACTACCAAGGCATACGCTTTGGTAGTTTTTGATATGTACTTAATAAAAAATTTATAATTAAAATAAGTAGATGTGTTAGAATGATATAAGAAGATAATTAATAAATGGAATTTTAAGGGAGGAATTTGATTAATGGCTATTTTAGTATGTGGAGGAGCAGGTTACATTGGAAGTCATATGGTTGCTGAGCTTTTAGAAAAAGGCGAAGAGGTAGTTGTTTTAGATAATTTTCAAAAGGGACATCGCGATTCGTTACTTGGTGGAAAGCTTTATACTGGAGATTTAAGAGACGACGTAATACTTAATAAGGTTTTTACAGAGAATAATATAGATGCAGTTATAGATTTTGCGGCAGATTCACTAGTGGGTGAAAGTGTTACGGAGCCCCTAAAGTATTTTGAAAATAACATTGGATCAACTATAAATTTACTTAAGGCGATGAGAGATCATAAAGTTAAGTACATAGTATTTTCATCTACAGCAGCAACTTATGGAGAACCGGATAATATTCCTATTCTTGAAGAAGATAAGACTTTTCCTACTAATCCTTATGGAGAGTCAAAACTTGCGGTTGAGAAGATTTTAAAATGGTGTGATAATGCCTATGGTATAAAATATACGGCACTAAGATATTTTAATGCAGCAGGAGCACATGTAAGCGGTAAAATAGGCGAAGATCATAGACCAGAATCCCATTTAATTCCTATTATACTTCAGGTAGCTCTTGGACAAAGAGAAAAAATCATGGTATTTGGGGAGGATTACGATACAGCGGATGGTACTTGTGTTAGAGATTATGTACATGTATCTGATCTTGCCAGTGCTCATCTACTTGCAGTGAAAAGGCTTAGACGAGGCGAGGATAGCGTAACATGTAATCTTGGAAACGGTAAGGGATTTTCTGTTAAAGAGGTAATAGATGTAACGAGAAAAGTTACGGGTAGGGAAATAAAAGCAGAAATGGCACCTAGACGTGCTGGTGATCCTGCGGTGCTTATAGCTTCTAGTGAAAAGGCTAAGAAAATTCTTGGGTGGGAGCCTAAATATGATTCACTACAAACAATAATAGAAACAGCATGGGCGTGGCACGAGGGTCATCCAGAAGGGTACGAGAAATAATGTGAAATCTCCTACATGTCTTTCAATAAGAGCTCAAAACTAGAAATTCCATTAAGAAATTCTAAACTTTTGCTCATGTAAGATTCTCTAACGCTCACATTCGCCTTCCTGGCTCAGGTTCGCTAGCCAGCCGTCCTGGCTGGCTTACGAGAATCTTACATTCGCAAAAGAAGAATTTCTAAATGGAATTTCAATAGTTTCTCGCTTCTTATTGAAAGACATTGCGAAGAAATCCATTATGTCATCTTTATGAGTCATGGATGAAATAATTGAGAGAAGATGAAAAGATTCTAATATTTTGATCATGCAAAAATCTACCTGTGGGCAGTTCTCTGTGAGTATATAACAATTATTAATTGTTATATGCTCATATTCGTGGCTGGATTACGAGACTTTTGCATGAGCAAGAGTAAATTTAAATAGTTTCTCGATTATTATTGCAAGTCATTAATTCTTTTAGGCGACAGCCTGAGGAATCAAAAAAAATCTCTGGAATGCCTAAATATTTTAGTGTCTTCCTATGACTATAGAATAAGGTACGTTAGTGCCTTATGCGTTATGGTGAGCGGAATATGAGTTAAATAATCAAGAAAAAATTAAAAAAAATAAAAAAGTTGTACAAGCTTCCAATTGATGGATTGCATGTACAACTTTTTTAGTTAATTGTAATAATTAGTGCTTATTTAGTAAATACTAATTGCACGCCGTATTTGTTTTTAAAATCTTTTTCTTTTTTCGAACATTCAACAACAGAAGAACCTTTAAGGAATGTCGTTATAGAAATTAATATAATTATATTTCTAAATAACAGATTAATTTTCATAACTTATCTCCTTTCGCCGATTTATTTATGTTATTATTTTGCCCGAAAATATAATTAAAAGACTATTGAATCATAGGGAATTAGTTTAAATATATACATGGATTAAATGTCAAAAATCAAAAAAATCAGAAATTAAATATAAAAAAACAGAGTATACTTTTAATTAAAACATACTCTGAATAAAATAGAATTATTTTGGAATTACCATATCACTTGGAATTTTAAGGCCTGCCATTTTCATTAAGTATAGAGCATTTCTAGTGGTAGATACGCCACTTCTAAGCTTATAGTCAAAGTATAGTTTATTATCCTTATAGTATTCTCTAAGGTGATAATTCTTAACTTTTTTGTTTGTATTCTCTATGTCACCTAGTTCTAAGTCATGTGTAGATACAAAGCCTAGAGCATTTTCGTTACTTAATTTTGTTACAAGAACCGTAGCGCCAGTATGTCTATCTATAGAGTTTGTTCCTTTGAAAATTTCATCTAGCAAGAAGAAAATTGGTGCTTTATTTTCTGTAGCACTTACAAGAGTCTTTATTCTTAAAAGCTCTGCATAGAAGGAAGAAATATTTTTTTCTAAATTATCACTTGTCCTCATGCAAGTATATATATCCATAATAGAGCAAATAAAACTTTTCCCGCATACAGGAGCACCAGCATAGGCTAAAACTAAGTTAATGCCTGTAGTTCGGAGTAGTGTGCTTTTTCCAGACATATTAGAACCAGTTATTAATAGAATGTTTTGTGATTTTTCTATGTTAATATCGTTATATATCCGGCTGCTTCCAAGTAGTGGATGGCCTAGGTTTTGAGCTTTAAAAATAGGGGATCCAGTCTGGAATTTTGGCGTTGCCCAATCACTGTGCTCATAGGATATAATTGATAAACTATTTAAGGCTTCAAATTCACCTATAACTTCCAGCCAAGTTTTTAAAAATGGACTACTATCTTTTTTAAAGCGTTGTAGATTTATTAAACATTGATAATCCCAAAGAAGAAGGATGTTTATCGGCATGTAGTACATGTTTGCTCTATCAGATATTAAGTTAACTAGTTTTACTAACTTTTTTATCTGCGAAGAAGCTGTTGTTCCATCTGCATTTATTAGTTTAGCTCTTAATTTTAACAAATACTCAGAGCTGAAGGTCTTCTTTTCTATATGCATAAGCAGTTTATTATATATGAGGAGGGTATCTTTATATTGGTGTACAGTGTCTAAACTGAGGCTTATCTCTTTATATCCAATTGCAAGCAGTATTATCTGAAGTACAATGGCTAAAAGGGATATTTTATAGGATATAATAGAAAAAATAAAGGATGCAGCAAGGAGTGATAGAGTTATTATTGGAAGTACCCTTACTGTAATTATTACCCAAGATTTTAGGAAGAACTCATTTTTATCTTTTACCCATCCATATAATTTTTCTGGATTATGATTTTTATGTTCGCTAAGGATGGCTTCCGCTTGAAATCTTTGTCTCCATGAAAGACTGCTTGCTAACTCTTTTATAGATTTTTGTCGTTCATATATTTCCTCAATGCTATAAAGAGGCTTTAATAGTGCATCCTTTAGTTTTTTTCTTCCGAGATAAGTTATGCAGGTATTTATCCATTGAAAAAGGGAGTTATCACCAAATATATCTAGGTCTTTAGTGTAATTATGTTCTTCATCAGAGAAATCGTCGCCGTTATCTAAGAAATCCTTCCAATTGTTATTGCTGCGTTTTATTGAGTTTTCATTAATCTCACATAAGATAGAACAACGAATTTTATTGTATTTTATTTTGTTATGCTTAATGGCCAAAAATACAAATATGATAGAGGTGGCAATTATTACAGAAAGACATAAGTAATAAGTAGTCCGAACATAAAAGAAAACTGTAAAGCCCAGGCCGCTTGCAAAAATCAAAAGCCTTAATAAGCCTATAAAACTTATGGCTTCATTTTGTTTTTTTAATAGATAATTGTAATGTCTTTTTTCATTAGTATAAAGTGTTTTTTTAGTTTCCATAATATCCTCCTGTGTAATTTTCTTAACTAGATATATAATATCATAAAAATGGTCTTCTCCGCAATTTTCAATATTAGGATAATATGCCCATGTAAATATAAAAATAACCATAAACTATTTATGAACTCTTAAAATTTATGGTAAAAAACATTTTTATTATGCTAAAATATAAACATTATGAAAAATAGGAGGAAAAAATGTCTAGAAATAAAAAACAAAAAAATAGATGGGTATTTGCACTTATTATTTTGATAGGAATGGCGACATTTATAAGGGCTGGATTATATAATGGTGGAGTAGCTGTTAAAAAAACAGATTCCATAGAAGTTTTAGGTAAACTTAAAGATATACAAGAAAAAGGTGGCAAATTCGAACTAAATCAAAAGGATATGGATGAGTTAAGTAGCATGTATTTTGCTAATCCTAAAGAAAAGGGCAACATAACTCTAAAGGGAGTTAATATAGAAATATTAGAGGGGGAGCTTTTAATTGTGGCTCCCATTAGTTACAAAAATATTGATTTGCTATTTTCTTCTAAGGGAAAATTAAATCTTTCTAGTGGAGATATTGTATTTGATGCTGAGAGTTTTAAAATCGGCAAGATTAAAATCCCTAAAGAATTTGTGGTTTCACAAGTTTCAAAGCTTAAAAATAACAATATTTTTGCGGATGGTAATTCAATAAGAATTAATGCAAGAGTAGTTCCTTTTAAAATAGAAGAATTTAAAATTGTAGATGATAAAATATTAGGTACAGCTGAGAAGCTAGATGCAAAAATGTCGATGAGGAGTGCAGTGATTTACAATATTGATCAGAACAGTATAAAAGTAATAAGACAGATATTTGGAGTGTAAAAACCCCCATCAAAATACTTAGGAGTATTTTGATGGGGGTTTTTTAATTTTCTAGCTGCTTAATCAAGTGATACAATAGTCTAGCGCCTTCACCAGTTCCACCTTTTGAACCGTAATCACTGTCTTTATCAGCCCAAGCAGTACCAGCTATGTCAAGGTGTAGCCAAGGATTTTCTCCTACAAATTCACCTATGAATAATCCAGCAGTTATACTACCAGCGTTTGGACCTCCTACGTTTTTAAGGTCGGCTACGTCAGATTTAATTAACTCTTTATATTCATCAAAGGTAGGTAATTTCCAAACCTTCTCATCACATATTTTTGAAGCCATGTCGAGTCTACTAAAGAAGTAATCATTATTTGTAACTACACCAGTAGCTGTGGTTCCTAGGGCGTGTAAAACTGACCCGGTTAATGTGGCTATATCCACTACTTTTGTAGCATGCTCTTTTTCAATTATATAATTCACTGCATCTATAAGAGTCAATCTTCCCTCTGCATCAGTATTAAGAACTTCTATGGTTTTGCCACCCATGGAGTTTATTATATCGCCTGGTCTATAACTATTGCCACTAATCATATTTTCACAAGCGGCAACTACTGCAACTACATTTACTTTTGCTTTGAGTTTTGTTATAGCAGTCATGGCACCAATTACTGCAGCTGCTCCACCCATGTCAGATTTCATTGTAACCATTCCGGCTGTGGACTTTATAGACAATCCACCTGAGTCATACGTAAGGCCTTTACCAACTAAACCTATAATGTCTTCGCTGTTTTCAGGGTTACCGTTGTATCTCATTACAATCAATGTTGGTGGATTAGTAGATGCTTTAGCTACTTCTAGAAATGCACTCATATTCAATAGTTTTATGGAGGTTTCATCAAATATCTCCACTTGAAAGCCACATTCATTACCAGCTTTATTTGCTTCATATGCTAGCCCTACGGGACCTAATAGATTAGCAGGTTCATTTACTAAGGTTCTAGCTAACAAATTAGCCTGGCCAAGTATTACGCCTTCATTAATACCTTTATTAATGTTTTTTAATTCATCTTCATTAGAATATATTATATTGAACTCTTCTAAGTCTTTCGGTTTTCTATCCCCTTTATACTTATCAAATGTATAATCTGCCATAACTACTGCTTCAGAAATAGTTCTAATAGTTTCAATGGGATTCATTAGGCTAAGTAAGCTATCAATATTTAAATCAATAGATTTAGATTTGTTCTTTGCTGCTTCTTTTACTGATTTTGCTATATTTTTTCGCAGCGCTTCTAGAGTAAAATCTTCTTTTTTTCCAAGCCCAACTAGGATTATATTTTTAGGATATTGATTTCTAAAAAAAATGACGTTCTTAAGCTCTCCGTTTTTACCATTAATGTCTTCGTTTTCTAGTATGAAATTAATTTTAGAGAGAGTTTCGCTGTCCAGACCGAAATTCGAATTGTCTAATTTTAAATCTTCAAAAATTGTAATAATTTTTGTTTGAGCTTCATTATTGTATAATTTAATACTTTTACTATTTAATATCATAGTGCTTCACCTTCTCTTCCAATTTATAAAATGATAATGATTATCAAGTAATAGTTAATTTAATTGTACCGTTAAAGGCTTATTTTGTCAATAAACTTTTATCATAATTATAGTGTAGCTTGTATAATTATGATAAAATGATTCAAAGGGCGTGAATATATGAAAAAGATATACGGAATAATATTTACGGTGGTATCCTCAGCGGCATTTGGAGTTATGCCAATTTTTGCAAAAATAGCTTATAGTGGTGGTGCGAATGTTTTAACAGTATTGTTTCTTAGGTTCTTTTTAGCCTCAATAATTATATTACCTTATATAATTATTACAAAAAAAGATTTTAAATTAAATAAGCAAGCAATAATACACATTATTTTTTTGGCTATTATAGGATATACGGCTACAACTTATACACTATTCATGTCCTATAAGTATATAACAGTTGGACTTGCTACTACGCTGCATTTTATTTATCCTGTAATAGTAACGGTTTTTGCAGTAATCTTGTACAAAGAAAAATTATACTTTAGTAAAATTTTAGCACTTGGGTTATCTATACTTGGGATATATCTTCTAGTGGGCACTGGTGGAGTTACATTAAGTTTTAAAGGGATATGTTTTGCTATAAGTTCAGGATTTTTTTATGCATATTATATTATTGGAGTTTCACATAGCAAAGTTAATAGGATTGATGTTTTTGTTCTGACTTTTTATTTAGCCTTAATATCTTCGCTTATTCTTTTCACAGTGGGAATGATTAGTGGAGGATTAGATTTTAATATAGAACCTTATAGCCTTTTAGCTTGTGGTGGGATGGCTATAGTAGCTACAATTTTGGCTCTTACAATGTTTTTAAAGGGCATAAAAATTATAGGCCCTTCCAATGCTGCTATACTAAGCACTTTAGAGCCTATAGTAAGTATTGGACTTGGAGTTTTAATTCTTAAGGAACAGTTATCATTTAGCATTATAATTGGATGCGTTTTGATTTTGTTTTCAGTAATAATTCTTACACTAGGACAAAAGAAAAAATATAGTAAAGGAGATGAGTGATAATTGAAAATAACTATAACAGGAGATTTGTATTCAGGTAAAAGTACCGTTGCTAAAGCTATAAGTGAGGCCTTAAAGTATACTTATTTTAGTGTAGGTGATTTACAACGGAAGTTAGCTATAGAAAAAGGTATATCTATAACTCAGTACAATAAGTATATGCTGGATAATAATTTAGACAATGAAGTTGACGATAGAACTATGAAAATCGGCAAAGGAAAGGATGATTTTATTTTTGATGCTAGACTTGCATGGAATTTTATACCTGATTCTTTTAAAATTTATTTGAAAGTAGATATAGATGTTTCAGTGCAGCGGGCTATGAAGGATGATAGGGGTAAATCAGAGAAGTATGCAGAGGTTCAGGATGCTAAGGCAAATATAACTGAGAGAAGAAGACTTGAAGTTAGTAGATTTAAGGATATTTATGATGTGGATATTAGTGATGCACGTAACTATGATTTAGTTATAGATACGTCAATTGTTAGTACGGAAGAGGTAATACGGGAAATCTTAGAGAGAATAAAAGAGTATGAAGGTTCTTCTGCGTGCCTTGCAAATGAACTCTAAACTAGAAATTCCAATAAGAAATTCTAATGGAAGTTTAATAGTTTCTTCGTTTCAGTTTCAAGTCACTAATGATAGTTCATCTGGAAATTTCATTATAGCTACCTCCTAGCAAGTTAAATATATTAAATTGTATTTTTATCTGATTATACCAAAATGAAATCAATATTTCTAATATTAATTATAATTGCACAAAAATAAGTAGCACTATCATTCCTAGTATTAATTTGTATATCATGTCATATATATATATTATATATGCAGGGGGTGGGGATGAAGATGAGTATGAATAACAAAGGTATTAAAGAGGATGGCATGGTGAGAATATTTTTAGGTGTCTTTACATTTATTATTATCATTTTAATAAGCCTTATTATACCCAAAAGTGCTAGGGCAGACAATAATGGAGGTTATAAAAACTACTTTTATGTTAATGTTATTAATAATGTATTATCTGTAATACAACCATCAGAAAGTGAAATTAATATGAAAACTGAAGTATTATCGTTTTTAGGAATTGATGTTTTAAATCCTATAACAATAATAGCAAAAGAGGTTTCATATTTAGATTTAAATAAAATTAGTAGTGAGGTGAATAGTGAGAGTAATGAGGAGGAAAATTTAATAACATTTATTCTTAACCCTTTTAAAATAGATGATAAGCAAGTAACTAGGTCAAACGCTAAGAGCAACGGAATTAATGTGATTGCAGACCTTTATAATCCTACTTTAAAACAAACTCTAGATAAGGCCAAGCCACGAGTGTTAATATATCATAGTCATACAACTGAATCTTATCTCGCATCAGAAAAGGATACAACTAAAAGTGCTTTTAATATGGACTTAACAAAAAATGTATGCGCAGTAGGGAATGTAATAAAAGAAGAACTAGAAAAAAATTATGGAATTGCAGTTATACATGATGAGACGTTGCATAATGTAGGGGATTATAATGCGTCATACAAAAAATCTGGAATTACTTTGGATAAATATTTAAAGGCTTATGGAGATTTTGATTTAGTTATTGATATACATAGAGATGGTATAGAAAATAAGAATTTAGTAACTACTAAAATAAACGGGGAAAATGTTGCCCAGATTATGTTTGTAATGGCAAAGGGAAACCCTAGATATGCTAAGCAGAAAAAACTAGTAGATTCTATGATAGGAATATCAAATAAAATATACCCTAATCTTTTAAAAAACTTAGAAATTACTACTGTTAATCGTGGAATTGATTTTTATAACCAAAATAAAAGTGACAATTCCGTGTTAATTGAAGTGGGCACATATACTAATACTATTACCGAAGTTGAAAATACTGGTAAGTATTTATCAAGAATATTTGCAGAACAACTAAATGGTAAAAAATGATAAATAATTAAAAAAATATTATGAAAATTATTCCTTTGCTAAAACATAATGGGTAAGTTATACTATTATAAATAATGGAGGTGTTTTTATGAACGTTGATTTTTCTAATTTTAATCTCAATACCATTATTATGATTGCGGTAGCCATATTACTTGTGTATCTTGGTATTTCGGTATTTAAAATAATTGGAAGAATACTAAGTCTTACTATTGGTATATTCCTTTTAATATATGTGCTTAGACAAATAGGTATTTCAATCCCTATATTAACAGATATTCTAGAAATTCTATTGCAAGTTCTAAATCCAATTATAGATGTTATAAAAAATTTATTTGCTTCTGTAAGTATTTAGTTGCAAAAAAAACCACCAAATATTTTGGTGGTTTTTTCATGGTTAATATATTTATAAGTCTAAATTAAGAATTTGCAAAACTCTATAATTTTTTCTGAGCAATCTTCTTTGTAAAAATGATATACGTAACATAGCATAAAATAAGCTGCTGCGTAAAAGGTTATATATTCTAGTCTAAGAGCCAAGGAGTAACTTAAGCCAGGGTATAAGGTTAAAAAGTATTTATTACCAACCATTAAGGCCCTGAAGGATACAGTTATACAAAGAGCACCAAAATAAAGTTTAGAAATATCATCTATTCTAAAGGTATATAACCACAAATGATATAAGCCCATTATAAGGAGTACACCGAAGTAAAAAATCTCAAGTGCAATTGAAGCCTTTCTTTTGTTGGAAATTTGAGGCTGGGAACCTAGATAAATTTTCTCCCAAGTACCACCTTCTGTAAAGTTATGATTTGAAACTTGAAGTACTAGTTGAACCTTGTCCTTGTTATTCATAAAGTAATTGGTTATAGGCAGGGACAAAGGGCGTTCTGATGAACTGCTGGTGCCAACAATTCCATTAGATGAAAATAGGTCTCCATTTACCCATAATTTATATGATGAGAACATGGAGGGAACACTTATACCTAAAAGAGTTCCCTTATATTTTGGATTCAATTTTACGGTTATACTATAGGTGGCATAACCAAAAGATTCATAATCACTATTATATTTATTCCAAGCCATGGGCATTTCCATATAAGAGGGAAGGTCAGATGTAGTAGAAATAGTTTCTGGTGTCAATAATTGTTTCCAGTAAAATCCCCACTGTCCGGAAAGTTCAGTATATCCATCTTCATTAAAATTCCAGTTTGTAAGATCCAAGACTCCTTTTTCAGAAATCATTTTTGAGGATGTGGTAAAGCAAGAAAAATTATTTAAGGTAAAAATAATATATACTAATGCTGTCATAATAATAATAGATAGGGTGATAATCAATGTTTTTTCTTTCTTTAGCTTCATATTTTATACCCCCCAATTTTTACATATTTCTTATCATTATTACATAGTTATAGTAATTATTAGTTTAACTTTATCTAACATGACATTATTAGACAATGACATTCATATACAAAACTTAATATTAAATTCATAAATTGATTATATAATAAATAACATCAAAACTAAGCATATTTATTATAGACGGAAAAATTCATATAAAATTTACAAAGGCTGTAATCCGTTTCTTATAAAATCATGTGCTATACTATGAAGTGGGTTATAAGAAATGTGGTTACGTGGAGGTAATGAATGTATAAATTAATAGCATTAGATATGGATGGAACATTATTGAATGATAAAAAAGAAATTTCACCGGCAAATCACGAGGCAATTAAGCTAGCTAGGGATAATGGAGTAAAAGTTGTACTAGCATCAGGAAGACCTCTAGTTGGTTTTAAAAAATATTTAGAAGAACTTGACTTAATTTCAAAAGATGATTATGCAGTAGCTTTTAATGGAGCTCTTGTTCAAAGTTCTGAAGGTGGAGAAATAGTATCAAAAACAACATTAACCCTTGATGATTATAAATATTTGTTTGAGTTAAGTAAAGAGCTTAAATGTAATATACATGCATTAACGGAGACTACGGTAATTTCTCCTAAAGATAGTAAATATACTAAACATGAAGCAGATATGAATGGTATTTCTAGAGAAATATCTGATGTTTATGATGTGCCAGCTGATACAACTATAGTGAAAGTTATGTTTGTGGACGAGCCAGAAATTATCGAAGAAATAATGAATAAGATTCCAGAAGAGGTAAGTGATAAGTATACAGTAGTTAGAAGTGCACCATTCTACTTAGAGTTTCTTCATAAATCTGTTAATAAAGGTGCAGGAGTGGCAGCTTTGGCAGAAATGCTAAATATTAAACAAGAAGAGGTTATATGCATAGGAGATGCAGGTAACGATATTCATATGATTAAGTATGCTGGACTCGGTGTTGCAATGGGAAATGCATTCCCTGAGATTAAAAAAATAGCAGATTTTATAACTAAAACCAATGAGGAAGATGGAGTAGCACATGTTATTAATAAGTTCGTTTTACAGGGCGAAGAAAGTTTTGCAGTATAGTCGATATTAATTAATAATAATTGTTGACAGATAACGAAAATAGATATATAATAAGTTCATACAAACTTCTAGATTGATACTATTTACTCCCCCAAGATTAAAAATATTAATATAGAAGAATTAAATGACCCCACCTTAGAAAAATATAGGAAAGCTGGTAAATGTCCAATTTACCAGCTTTTATTTTTGTGAAAATACCTGCGAATTCTGATATAATAGGTAGTAATTATGAGGGGGGGATTTATAGTGAGGAAAAAGGATTTAATATGGCTTGGAATATTATTTGTAATTGGTTTTTTACTTGTGTATCCATTAACTAATGAGATATATACTGTAGCTAATAGAGCACATCCGTATATAATGGGGTTTGTTAAGGTTTCTATTTTAGCTACAATGGGTGAAGTGTTAGCGCTTAGAATTGTTAGTGGAAATTATAAAAAACCTGTGGGAATGATATATAAATTTATAGTTTGGGGCTTTTTAGGTATGGGTTTTGTTATAGCCTTTGATATATTTGCGAATGGAGTAACAGGTGCTATGGAGAAGGGGTTATTGCCTAGTGGCGTACCGGATACTTTTGGGGCTAAACTATTATTTGCGTTTTTCACAAGTGCATTTATGAATTTGATTTTTGCACCTACTTTTATGACTTTGCATAGATTTACTGATACTTTCATAGATTTGGGTCAAGGACAATTTAGCAAGATTAAAAAGGTTAAACTTAAAGCAGTAACTGACAAAATAGATTGGTATGGATTTATGAGTTTCGTTGTTTTTAAAACTATTCCTCTGTTTTGGATACCGGCTCATACGATAACGTTTTTACTTCCAGGAGAGTATAGAGTACTTATGGCTGCGCTTTTATCTCTTGTACTAGGGGTTATTTTGGCATATTCCAAAAGGGAGAATGTGAAAACTTCGTAGTGTTAAAAAGGTATGAAATTTCTCCAGCGTGCCTTGCAAAACAAGAATTTCTAAATCAAATTTCAATTATTTCTGCGCTTCTTATTGAAAGTCACTTCGGAGAAACTTCATACTATGTTTTATAGTTTTACATGGTATCACCTTCGCGATTATAATTTAATGAAATTTGTGGGTAAGAGTATTAAAAGGCGATTATTTGTAAAAAGTATAGATGAGGGGGGAGGCGAGTATGGGATTTTATAAGGATACATTGAGCAAGATAGAACGAGGAGGTACATGGGATATGATAGTTATAGATGGAGTAGTTGGAGTAGGGAAGAGTACTCTTATGAATATATTGGCTGAGAAGGGGTATATTCCTTTTGAAGAGCCAGTGGCTGAGAACCCTATACTGGAAAAGTTTTATTATGATAGAGAAAGATATAGTTTTCCACTTCAAATATTTTTTCTTAATAAGAGATTTAGACATATAAAGGACGCTTCAAAAGTGAAAAATGCAGTAATGGACAGAAGTATTTACGGAGATGTGATTTTTGCTAAAATGTTAAATAAAGCTGGGGAAATGTGTAAGGAAGAATTTGATCTATATATGGATCTATTTGAGAATATGATTGAGCATTGCAAGGCACCTAAACTACTTGTATATTTAGAGACTTCTGTAGACTTAGCTATGGCTAAAATAAATAAAAGAGGCAGAGAATACGAGAAAATTGTGGAACGTGAGTATTGGGAAAAGTTGAATGCTAATTATAGAGCTTATTTTTTGGATTATGATATATCTCCTATCTTAAAGATAAATGTGGATGGGTTAGATTTTGAGAATAGTGCAAAAGACATGGAATATGTGGTAAGGCTTATAGCTGAAGCTTTAGCAAAGTAATAATGGATGACTCCTCCGGCGTGCCTTGCAACTGAACTCTAAACAAGAAACTTTTGATTAAGAAATTCTAATCTTTTGCAAATACAAAATCCCCGTAAAAATCAGAGATTATTATATATAACATGATTCTTGTATTCTTTGGTTAAAAGGAGTATAATCTATGTATAGACTTGAAAGAATTTAAGTCTTGTGAGGGAATAAGCGAACAGCCCCGCACTCATAAAATTTAGTAATAATATAATACATTCTAAGATATCTTGTGAGTTTTTACTTTATGATACTCAATATGAGCGTAGGATTCATCTAGGTATTGAGAAGGACGAGAAACGAGGAGTATACTATCCTAGAACTTTTATTGTGGAGAGAGAAAATGGAGATAGATATGTCCGAAGTCAAGAGTATTTGAAGATTGTAAACAGAAAAATTATTTCTAAATATCCTTTTAAGACAGATGCAGAGGTTGCAGCTACTATCAAAGCTAAGAAAAAAGGAAAGAAAAATAAAATATTACAAAGAAAATAAAAACCGCCAAATCTTTATGATTTTGACGGTTTGTATTTATTATATATTTAAAAATATCCTCTCATTTTTAAATCTTGTTTTTGAAGTAAATCCTTATCGCTTTCTATGCCTTCTATATTATTCAGTCCTATATTTTCTAGTTCAGAGTTATTGGTGTTTTCTGCCTTGCCACGTTCGAAATTAGTAGAATCATTTTTTTTATGTGCCATTTGTTTTTTATGTGTCATATCAATTCCTCCTCTTTTTTTAGATTATATTTTTTATCTTTTCTTGGAGTTTTGATCAGCTTTTTCATCATATAGGTAATCTGTTCTAATAAGAATAGGCACTAACTTTTCCATCTGTTCAATTGTATTTTCTAGCATATTTGATTTTTCAACTTTAGCACGTTGGTGATTGAGATATTCATTCTTATTCTTTGCCACAAATAAACCTCCTTCTAAAAAAATATTTTGTCATTGTTATTTTAGGCTTTTTAAGCTATTGAAATACTATGAGATGCTTGGAACTTAATATATAAAACATAATAAAAGTTATATTATTTACATAATGGATTTTAATAGCAAAAAAAAGCACATAAGATTTTTAAGTCTTATGTGCTTTTGCGTTTGTACATTTTGCAACTTGCCACGAGGGTGACCCAACCAAGGTTGGGGTGGCACTATATTAATTCTTTTAATGATTTTGAATCTTCGATGTCACTTATTAGTTTTGCTGAAGATTTGTTATCTCCTATTATAATACCGCCAATTATGATATTTTCAGTGAAGAATAATTTTTTATATGTTTTATTTTCTTTATCAGTTGTGCTAAGAGTTTTGGATGCATCTCTAGAAATCTCACCTACAGATAATAGTTCTAGGCCCATTGCATTAAAGGAAATTACGCCTAGGGATGGAACGTAGATTTTAGTCTCGCCTACTGCGTTCATACCGGCAGCTTTTCCCATTTCTATAGCGGCAGGCCAATTGCCATATACTCTACCGTTGAATTCTGCAATATCTCCGCAGGCATAAATATCTTTAATATTAGTTTCCATATTTTCATTTATTAGTATGCCTTTATTGGCTTTTATATTAGTATTATCTGCTATATTTTTATTTGGTGCAATACCTGTTGAAAATAGCACAAGATCCGCGTCTAGTGTTTTTCCGCTTTTAAGTTTAACTGCGGTAACAGAAGTTTCACCTTGTATAACTGTTACGGAATCAGAAAGTATAACTTCAATGTTTCGGCTTTCAACTGCAGTTTTAAGTATAAGGCTACCTTCATTATCTAGTTGTCTACTAAGTAGAGAATCACTAAATTCAACTACGGAAACATTAAGGCCAGAGCTTTTAATTTCATCGGCTGCTTCAAGTCCCAGTAGTCCACCACCTACAATTACTACTTTTTTAGCGGTTTTCATTTTATTTTTAATAGCCTGCAAATCTTTTAGATTTCTTAAAGTGAATACACCTTCTTTATCTACTCCCTCTACGGGAATCATAAAGTTTTTACTACCATTTGCTAGTATGAGTTTGTCATAACTTACAGCCTTGCCGTTTACAAGTAATATTTGCTTTTCCTCAGGGCTTAAGCTTTGAACTTTTACTCCTAAGGTAAGGCTTATATTATTATCCACATACCACTCTTTTGGAGATAGATAGAAACTTTCATCTTTAAGGTTTTCGCTTATTCCATCAGAAATAGCAGGTCTGTAATAGGTTAAGTAGGGTTCATCTGAAATTATTTCTATTGTACACGCTTTATTTCTTTTTCTTATGGCATCTGCAGCATAATATCCAGCAGCACCGTTACCGATAATTACAAATTTTTCTTTTTTATCGGAACTAAAGGCTACTACGTCTTCGGATATTTGAATGAATTGATCAGCGCTTGCACCGCATACCGGACAGATGTCAGGTGGCGTTGGTCCATCAAATTCTTCGTTACAAACTAAACATTTCCATCTTTTTTCTGTGGAAGGTTTAGTAGGACAGCTACTTGTTTTGGTCTTTTCAGCTATTTTATCTGCGAAAGATGCTCCAAATTTATAAGCAAAATTTAAATCTTTTTCTGTAGGCTTAAAATTGAATTTCATTGAAGGATATAAATCTAGTTTAATTTGTTTTAATCTATCTTCTATATTAGGAACAGCTTCGCCACTCCAGCCATATGAACCGAAGGCAGAGGCTACTTTTCCACCATGAACTATAGGGTTTAGTTTTATTAAAATATCCCATATAGGCTCTAGTGCATCTCCATTTATAGTGGGAGAACCAAATATTATCCCAGAGGATTTGTCTATACTGCACAAAATATCCTTTATATCATGATGAATAACATCATAAGACTTAACTTTGAAATTACAATGAGAGTTTATTCCTTCTTCTATTTTTTTAGCTATCGACTCAGTATATCCGTAAGCAGAAACATAGCAAATGGTTACTTGTGGATCCTTTGATAATTTTTCTGGTAAACTCCACTCTTTGTACTTGTTTACTATAGTCCAAGGGTCTTCCCTTAAAATAGGGCCATGACCGGGGCAAATTATATCTACCTTTAGGTCCTTTATTTTATCTATGGCTTTTAAAACATACGGTTTAAAGGGTCCCATAATACAGTCAAAATAATATTTTAAGGCTTCATTATAATCTTCCTGGCTACTATTTAAATCATTATACATGTCTGAATTACAGTAATGACTTCCAAAAGAATCGCAAGTGATAAGCAGCTTATCTTCTGCAACGTAGGTATAAATGGAATCAGGCCAGTGAAGGAAAGGGGCTGATATGAAAGATAAGGTTTTATTTCCAAGACTTATACTATCTCCATCTCCTACAATTATGTACTCAAAATCTCTATTTATAATCCCTTTAAGGAATTTAATGGAAGCAGCAGAGCCTACTACTTTAGCATTTTTAGAGATTTCTAAAAGTTTACCCACGCAGCCTGCATGGTCTGGCTCAGTATGGTCTACTACTATGTAATCAATGTTTTCTATGTTAATATCTAATGATTGTAATCTTTCCAGATATTCATCGAAAAATTTTATTTTAACTGTTTCAAATACTGCGGTTTTTTCACTGCCTTTTACTACATAAGAGTTATAAGTAGTACCAAAAGGAGTGTACATGATTATATCAAAAATTCTCAGTTTAGGATCTAGAGCACCTATCCAGTATATATCTTTTTTTACTTCTAATGCCTTCATTTTCAACTCTCCTTTAATAATTATTTAAGAATAATAATTATTATTTATATTATAATATAAGAATTTTTAGAAAGCAATAACAAATTACCGAAAATTCTCATATTGTGCATTCTTTTTTGTTTTACAGTGGGGGGTTTTTATGCTATAGTTTTTAAAGGAATATTTAAATAAGCTATACTGAAATACGATAGTTTTAACAAACACATGAAAAATTGAAGGAGGAAAACAAATGAAAGATTTTGTTATTATGACAGATTCTTGCTGTGATTTGCCTAAAGAATACATATATGGTAACAAAATTCCATTTGCTATGTTACCATATAGTTATAATGATAAAGAATACTTAGATGATTTAGGACAAAGTAAAACGCAAAAACAGTTTTTTGATGACCTTAGGGCTGGTGCGCTTCCTAATACTTCTCAGGCGAATTCTGAAAGTTTTTATAATATTTTTAAACCTGCCGCAGAACTTGGACTTGATATAATTTATGTTGGAGTTTCCTCAGGTCTTAGTGGGACTTACAATAGTGCTAATATTGCTAGAACTTCTATATTAGAAGAGTTTCCTAGCGTACGAATACATATTATTGATGTGTTAACAGCATCACTTGGACAAGGGCTTATGGTTATGAAGGCTGTGGAACTTAAAAATGAAGGATATACCGCAGAACAAATAGTCCAGGAAATTGAAAAAGACGTACCAAATTTAAATACTTACATTACTGTACAGGATTTAAACTTTTTAAAGAGAGGTGGAAGGATATCTAATGTAGCTGCTACCTTAGGGTTAGTACTACATATAAAGCCTATTCTTACTCTTAATCAGGTGGGGCGTGTAATTCCAGTGCTAAAGGTTAGGGGACGTAAAAAATCCATAACTAAGCTGGCTGAAATATTAGTGGATAAGATTAAAAATCCTGAGTCGCAAACTATAGCTATCTGCCATGCTGATTGCGCTTCTGAAGCTGTAAAACTTAAAGAGGAAATACTTGCAAGGGTCCAAGTTAAAGAAGTGATTATACATTACATCGGACCAGTTGTGGGAAGATTTAGTGGTCCTTCTGCACTGGCAGTGTTTTTTGTTGGCGAGGAAAGACAACATCATGTAGTCGATGTTTAAAACTATAAAACTTATAGTTAATATTGAAATTTATATACAAGGAGATAATTTATGAATTGGTTAATAGTATTACTATGGTCAGCAGTTCCTCTAGTGGAGATGAAAGGGGCTATACCCATTGGAATATACGAGTATAACATTAATCCACTAACAGTGTTCTTTTTATCATTTGTTGGAAGTTTGCTTCCAGTTCCATTTATACTGATATTCTTCAATAAAATATTTGACTTTCTAGGAAAATATAAATTCTTTAGTGGTTTTTATAATTTAATAGACAGAAAGATAAACAAGAATAAAGCTAAATTTGAAAAGTTTGAAGAAATTGCACTTATAACTTTTATTGCTATACCGCTTCCTACTACGGGAGTTTGGACGGGAACTGCAATAGCAGCTTTTCTAAAGTTGGATTTCAAAAAATCTGTTATGTGTGCAGTTATAGGATCTTTTATTTGTGGAATTATCGTTACTGCTTTAAGTTTAGCTTTTCCAGCTTTTTTAAATATACTATAGCAAAAAAACCTTTACCTTCAGGGGTAAAGGTTTTTTTTAGAATATACGAAGAAATTTATTTGTTGAAAATAGTAATAATTGGTATAATTTTAGGGCGAAGCATGCTAAAATAAATAATATACATACATTAAATAAATTAGTAATAAACAATAGAAGCTAAGGGGGCTAAGTAATGGATACGAAGAAATTTGAGGAATTTAAGGCAATAATTGTTGATAATGTGGGTAAAGTTATAGTAGGTAAAGAAGATACTATTGAAAAAGTTATAGTATGCTTTATATGTTCTGGGCATGTTCTTATTGAGGATGTTCCTGGACTTGGGAAAACTAAGCTTGCAAAAAGTCTTTCAAAAACTATGAATTGCAGTTTTAAGAGGATACAGTTTACTCCAGATTTGCTCCCTTCAGATTTAACTGGGATATATTTTTATAATCAGAAAAAAGAGGATTTTGAGTTTAGGTCCGGGCCACTTTTAAGTCAATTTGTTTTAGCTGATGAAATTAATAGAGCCACACCTAGAACGCAGTCGGCACTTTTAGAGTGTATGGGAGAGGGACAGATAACTGTGGAGGGGAATACTATAAAACTTGAAAGACCATTTTTCGTAATAGCTACTCAAAACCCAGTGGAACAGTTTGGAACTTTTCCGCTTCCAGAAGCGCAACTAGATAGATTTTTCATGAAAATTTCAATGGGGTATCCAGATGAATGTGAAGAGAAGACTATGATGAATAGATTCATGAAAGTGGATCCTATGGATGAACTTAGGGCTGTGGTTACCATGGAAGACATAGCTTACGTTCAAAATAATTATACTATGGTACATGTAAGTGAAGAAATAAAAAATTATATAATAGAAATAGTGAATGCTACAAGAAATCATAGAGAGATAGAACTTGGATGTAGTCCTAGAGCCACTCTAAACATGATGAAGGGAAGTCAAGCACTTGCAGCTATACGCGGAAGAGATTACGTGATTCCTGAGGATATTAAAGAATTGGCAATTCCTATTTTAAGTCATAGATTGATGCTTAGAAATGAACTTAGTTCAGGAAACAAGAGTAAATCAATTATAGAGGAAATAATAAGTACGATTAAAGCTCCACTAGAAACGTTGTAGGGGGCGAGTTATGTTTATACGATTTGCTTTAATGCTTTCCATACTTGCTATTATCGCTTTAATTGCTGAGTTTACACGAAGAAAAGGTTTTTGTAATCTCAAAATAACTAGAAGTATAAGTAAAGATAGAATGATTCCGGGTGAAGAATTTACATTAACTACAACTATTGAAAATAATAAAAGGTTGCCCATATCATTTTTAACGTTAAAGGAGAAAATGCCTACAGCTATAGAGTTCGTATCAGACACTGTTAAAGCTTCAAAAGGGGATGACTTATGGCGTCTAAGTAAATACACTATAGGTTGGTACCAAAGAAAAAGAAGGACTTATAAATTGAAGTGTAGTCATCGTGGAACTTATGTTTTAAAAGATATTGACGTTACTGTAGGAGATTTATTTGGATACTCTTCAGAAACCAAAACTGTAGGTGACTTTCTAGAATTTTTGGTTTACCCTGAAATTATTAATATAAATGATCTGGAATTTGTAAATACCAATATACAAGGTGATACTTGTGTTAAAAGGTGGATTCATAAGGATCCATTATATATTAAAGGCGTAAGAGAATATAACGTAGAGGATAGAATGAAGGATATTCATTGGAAATCTAGTTTGAAGATGGACAGGCTTATGGTGAAAGAATATGATTTTACTTCAGATAGAGAGATTACTATCATTGTTAATGGTCAATGTGGAGAACCTTTTTGGTCCAATATTCAACCACTATTTATAGAAAATGGAATTAAAGTGGCAGCTTCCTTAGCATCCTTTGCTATTAAACAAGGAGTTCCTGTAGGAATGTGGACCAATTCTCAATTAATAGGCGTTCAAATAAAAGAATCTTCTGAAGTTTACCCGGATATTAATGCACTTAAGAAAATAATGGAACTAAGTGCAAGGATGAGCTATACAGTTAACCTGAAATTTAGCGATTACTTAAGAGGCAAGATAAAAGAATTTAGCCCGAATTGTACTTATGTAATTATTACGCCTTATTTAGATGAAGATAGTGTTTTTATTTTATCTAAACTTAAAAGACGGGGAATTTTAATTAAAATCATAGATGTTTCTTCAAATGCTACTGTTGAATGCATTTCAGGTGTCGAGAAGATAAATTATAAAGGGGAGATGTAACTATGAGCGGGCATAGAAAAGTTAAGAGTATATATAATATAAGCTTTGTTACTATTTCTTTTATAATTTGGTCAACTTTAAGTAAATGGTTATTTGAAAATCCAGTAGAGTATAAACTGTTCTTAATTTGCTTATGCGTTGTGTTTTTGACGCAGTATGTTGCCAGTTTGAAGCACAAAAAAATCCTTGTTATTTTACCTTTGGGGGTTAGCATTATAGCTTCTGTTATATTTTTTAAAGATTTAGCTAGTATTTTAAATACAATCTATTTGTTATTTTCTGTTTTTACAATTTATCTTTTGGAGGATGCACCTATAGATCATTCTCAATATAAAGAAGATATAAATAAATCTATTGCTTTACTTATATTCATCTGGATCATTTCATTTAGATTGGGTACAGATTTTGTAGATGAAATTTATAAATTTCATATTCTCTATATAATCATGATTATAATACTTATGAGAGAAACGCAAAAATATGTATATGATATTAAAAGCAAAACTTCAATGGTTACAAATATAATAATAGGAATCTCAGTGCTTACTTTATCTTTAGATTATGCTGGCAAAATTGTTAGTGGATTATTAGGTATACTTAAGGATTTAATAGATTTTGTATTGATTATAATAATAACAATTCTGTCTAAAATTTTTGGACCTGCAATGGGATCTATTTCTGGGGTGGATTTGAAAAATCCGGATGAAAGTATATTAGGCGAACATACAATAAACAATGGGGCTATAATTAACAACCATCCAATTGATAAAAAGGAAATTGCACAGGCTGAGCTTCAACTACAGCCTATACTTATTTTAGTTTTTAAAATTGTAATCATACTGATTATTTTATATGTATTATATAAATTTTTAACAAGATTTAGAAGTAAAGCAGAAACATATAATGGATTTATAGAAGAAAAGGAAAGAATTGTTGTGAAAAAGACGAAAAAACATTGGGTCAAGGGTTTATTTGGTAAGATAGGTTCAGGCGGGGGGAGCAATAGAGATAAAATTCTTTATACTTATAAAGGTTTTGAGAAAATAACCAAGCAAGCTGATATTTATAAGACTTACATGACGGCCACCCAGCTGAAAAGTGTAACTAAAAGTGTTGTGGATAATTCTGATGATTTAGAAGAGATGACAGCATTCTATAATGAAGCAAAATTTTCAGTACATGATATCACGGAGCAGCAAGTGCAACAGGTTAAAAATGGTCACAAAAATATTAAGAGGCAGTTGTAAGAAAAATTGTATTAGAGTTATATCAGTATTGGTATAATATGTAAATAAAATGAGATTAACAAGAATAAAACAGCAAAAGCTAAAAGTAAAAAAATGCATATTATATAATGCTATTAAATAATGACTAAAATAATAAACTGCATAAGTGATTGTTATACGAAATTTTTACAAAATGTCCAGTTAATTGGGGATTAATAGCTCTTTTAAATAATAGTTACAAATTATCAAGTGAATATTCAATATTTAATAAAAAAAACTTTTATATATATTTATTATAATTTCGACAAAATAAACTAGTGAATTTAAAAGACGATGATTAAATATTTCTTGTAAACCATTACATTATGGGTGGGAGGGTTTTAACTTGTCAGTTTAAAGAGATAATATATTATTACCCTAATGCATAGTATGACAGAATTTTCTGAAAGACAATGTTAACATAAATTTAATGAAAAGTACGGGGGGATCATATATGATAATTATTGAAAATTTATCTAAAAAATTGATGGAGAATGATGTAAAACATAATTACTTTTACAGAATGGTTAAAAGTGAGATGTCTGTCTCAATGTATGGTGAACTTACTCAGGTACAAGCTTATGGTATTGAAATAGAAAGACAAGACATACTTGATGATACTGTTGTGTTCATTGAAAGGGATTGTGTAGAAAACATAAGCCCACAAAGGCATAAAGTTAAAAATCTTTTAAAAATGTTATATGACAATAATGTATCACCTATTCATATGATTGATATATTGGGTGACTATATTGACGAGTATATTGTTGATTTCGATGAAATGTTAAAAAATATAGGGACTTGTTAATAATAATATGATTATACTAACATATTGAGGAAATTTCTCCCCTCTATGAGGAGACTTGTCCTCTTTTTGTTATATAATGAAATTTTTGTTAACATATCTAAAGTATTATATGGATGGTACTATAAATAATCATAAATTTATTGTATTATTATATTATTATAGATTTAGATAGTATTAATAAAATTTGAAAATGCAAACAAAAGCTAAGGAGTGGAGGTGATAGTTTTGATTGTTGGAGTTGGTATTGATATTGTTGAAATTAAAAGAATAAAAAATGCTATTGAGAGAAATAATAGGTTTTTAGAAAAGATTTTTACAGAGACTGAATTAGATTATCTTAGGAGCAGAAATTTAAGGCCGGAATATGTGTCTGGGAGGTTTGCAGCTAAAGAAGCAGTAGCAAAAGCTTTAGGGACAGGCTTTAGAGGTTTTGATTTTAGAGATATTGAGATTGACAGGACAACACTTGGAAAGCCGATAGTTATTTTAAAAGGTAAAGCAAAGCAAATAGCTAATAGCGAAGGACCATATAACATTCATCTTAGCATATCACATGGGGAAGAAAGTGCAGTGGCTTATGCTATATTAGAAGTGGAAAAATAGTTGTTTTAGTAATAGTATTAAAGGATGAGTAATAGTATTAGTAGTGAAATGATTTGTTGTAGTACATGACAACTAATAATTGTTTTGTACACTAGAGAAATGCTAGGAGGATACAATGAAAAAAAACAGACTAATATTTTTCAGCCTTTTAATGCTTTTGTGTTTATTACTAGGAACTTCATGTAATAAAAAACCAAAGGATACTAATGACATTACAACTTTCTTAAAAAATATTGAAAGTTATACTACAGAAATGAGCATGGATATAAAAAATGACAGGCAGACTATTAACTATAAGGCAACACAGTCATATTTGAGGGGAGGCGGATACAAATTAGAGCTAAATAGTGACAGAGTGTTCATTTATAAAACAGATGATAATATTTATGTTAGTGACAAAAACAGTGGTACAAAGTATATACAGAGCAAGGATTTTGACGAACTGTTTAAACTGAGTTTTATAGGGGAGTACATAGGATTATTATATACAAATGAAGAAATAAAATATGCTATTGAAAGCGATAATGATATTGAATATACAGTAATTAATCTATTTATACCTGGTAACAATAAAAACATTAATAATGCATTGCTTTATGTTAACACTAAAAGCATGATACCAGAGAAAATGATTATTTACGATGTTAAGGGTAAAGAAAAAATTCATATAACATATACTAAATTTCTTCCTAATGTGAAGGTTGAAGCATCAGATTTTCTAATCCAATAGTAATGTTAAAAACACAAACAGATAAATTATATCAAAATAACAGGTGAGGTGAAGGCCATGTTTAGGCATTTAAGGCCGGTATGGGCAGAAGTTGATTTAGATAAGTTAGCTCATAATATGAGAGAAATTCGGAGAATATCTAAGAGTGAAAATATCATAGCTGTAGTAAAGGGAGATGCTTATGGCCATGGGGCTATAGATGTAGCCCCAGTGCTACTTGAAAATGGAGCTAATAGGCTGGCGGTAGCAATAATAAGTGAAGCTGTGGAACTAAGGCGTTCAGGTATAAAATGCCCGATAATGATTCTAGGTTTCACACCTCCAAATTTAATAAGTGATTTATTGAGATATGATATTGAACAAGCTGTATTTAGTTATGACTTTGCAAAACAATTATCAACAACTGCTCAAAAGAAAAACAAAATAGCTAGAATTCATATAGTTGTAGATACGGGGATGGGAAGGATAGGTTTTCTGCCAACAGAAGAAAGTGCAGAAGAAGTATATAATATTTATAAGCTACCCAACATAATTATAGAAGGAATGTTTTGTCATTTTTCTTCAGCGGATGAAAAGGATAAAACTTATACTTATGAACAAGCGAAAAAATATGATGATTTTTACGAGAAGTTGAAAGCGAAAGATGTGAACATAAACATGAGGCACATGGCTAATAGTGCCGCTATTATAGATTTGCCAGAAACTCATTATGAAGCAGTACGTCCAGGAATAATAATATATGGATATTATCCATCCAGTCAGGTGAACAAGGAAAACATAAATTTAATACCGGTAATGACATTAAAAACGAATGTTGTACACATAAAAACATTGCCCCCTGGAGAATACGTGAGTTATGGCAGAAAGTATAAAACAGAAAGAGAAAGTATTATAGCTACACTGCCAGTTGGTTATGCAGATGGTTATACAAGGCTTCTATTTGGAAAAGGAAAGGTTATCTTAAAAGGTAGATTTGCTCCGGTAATAGGTAGGATTTGCATGGATCAGTGCATGATTGATGTAACGGAAATTAATGGAGTAAAAGTTGGAGATGAGGTTATACTAATGGGGGAAGATGATAATAATAAATTTACAGCAGACACAATAGGGGAACTAATAGGAACTATAAGCTACGAAGTAATTTGTATGATTACTAAAAGAGTTCCAAGAGTTTACGTTAAAAAAGGTCAGCGTATAAAAATAAGAAACTATGTGTAGTATTAACGTGTATATGAAACATTAACTATTTATCTGAAGGATAACTTGTCGTAAAAAGGTGAAAATACGGATAGTTTCTTTGACAGATTGACATAGATTGAACTATAATTATTTTATACATAATGTTGCTTAAGTTTATTTTACAATTATCTTTACATATTGTTGCTTAAGTAAATAGGAGGTATTAAATTTTCTATGCCAACTTCAAAGAAATTAGTGGTAAACCTATCAGAAACACTTAATATAGAATTTAATAAGGCACTTCAAAAAGATTGTAAAAAAAGAAGTGAATTTATTCGGGAAGCTATAATACTATATATTGAGGAAAAGAAAAAAAATAGTTATATAGATGAAATGAAACGTGGTTATTTAGAAATGGCTGAATTAAATTTAGAAATAGCTGATATGGGTTTTGAAATTGATATTAAAGATTTCAAAGAATATGAAGTTAAGCTTTCGGAGAGTGATTTGTCTTATGACAATAATAGTGAAAAGAGGAGATATATTTTATGCTGATTTGAGTCCGGTTGTAGGCTCAGAGCAAGGTGGGGTTAGACCAGTAATTATAATTCAAAATGATATTGGCAACAAGTACAGTCCCACTATTATAATTGCAGCTATTACGTCACAGATAAATAAGGCAAAACTACCTACTCATGTTGAGATTTCTTCAGAAGAGTATGGTTTAAATAAAGATTCTGTAGTTTTGCTTGAACAAATAAGAACTTTAGATAAAAAGAGATTAAAAGAAAAAATTGGTCATATGACTGATAATGATATGAAAAAGGTAGATACTGCACTTTTAATTAGTGTAGGTTTGTAAAACGATAAGGGCATTCGTGCCCTTATTTTTTTTAGAAGTTTTATAAAAGTACGAAAACTATGTTGTAATAGTGTATAATAATAAAGACAATAAATAGGTAAAGTAGGTTGGTGTAAATTTTTGCTGATTATAAAAATAAAACAAATATTTCATATGTTTTCATAATATTTTAATTATAGGAAATCATAAGAATAAATATTACTGAATTTTTGACAAAACTAATTAGCAAATTTGAAACAAATTCATGAAAACTTTAAAATTAAGTTTATATTAAACATTGTGATTATGTTATAATGTTGTTATTATGGATTTTTGCAGAAGTAAATTATAGAAATAGGGTAAGGAGAGTTTATTATGATACAATTTAAGAAAGTAACTAAGATTTATGATAACAATGTAATAGCTTTGTCGAATATTGATGTTACTATTGAAAGAGGGGAATTTGTATTCCTTGTAGGTCCTAGTGGGGCAGGAAAATCCACTTTTATTAAAGTGCTTTTAAAAGAGGTAGAACCAACTACTGGTACTGTTACTTTAAATGATACTAATGTTACAAAATTAACCAGGGAAAAGGTGCCGTTTTATAGAAGGAAAATAGGAGTAGTATTTCAAGATTTTAGGTTGATTGAATCACTAAATGTTTATGAAAATGTTGCTTTTGCAATGAGAGTTATAGAATCTACGCCTAAAGATATTAGGAAAAAGGTACCATTAGTATTAGATTTAGTTGGACTTTCAAAAAAACATATGGCTTTTCCACATGAACTTTCAGGTGGAGAGCAACAAAGAGTTTCGCTTGCTAGGGCTATAGTAAATAATCCTACAATCCTAATAGCAGATGAACCAACAGGAAATTTAGATCCCGAAACAGCAGCAGAAATTATGGATATATTAAATGATATTAATAAGGCCGGTACTACAATAATTATGGCGACGCATGCAAAGAATATAGTAGACACTATGAAAAAGAGAGTAATAGCTATAGAAAAAGGTGTTCTAGCTAGAGATGAGCAGAGGGGTAGGTACGGTTATGAGGATTAGTACATTTAAATATTTTATTATGGATGCTTTAAAAAGTTTAAAAAGAAATAAAACTGTCAGCATAGCTTCTGTGGCCACAGTAGCAGCTACTTTGTTGATTTTAGGTGTCTTTTTATTAATTGTTCTTAATATTAATTCAGGGATGAAAGTAATAGGTTCTGAACTTCAAGTGAAAATTTATCCAGTAAAAGGTATAACTATATCGGAAAAATCAGCTTTAGAAAGAACTCTTAATGACGTTAAGGGAGTTACTGATATTAGATATGAAACAAAGGCGGAAGCGCTAGAAAAAATGAAGAAACAATTTGGTGAAGATAGTAAAGAATTACTTGCAGGTTATGAAAAGGAAGGTAAAAATCCTCTTCCCGATGCATATTTTGTAAGTGTTGAAAAACCTGAAATAATAACAGATGTAGTTAAAGCTGCTACAGGACTTAGTGGTGTAGAGAAAATTAAAGAAGTAAGAGATCTGGTTAATAAACTTATAAAGATAACGAATACTTTAAAGATAATAGGGCTTGCATTATTTTTAATTTTGATAAGTGTATCATTATTCCTAATAGGAAATACAATTAAGCTTACAGTATACTCTAGGAAAAAAGAAATAGGTATTATGAAATATGTTGGGGCAACTGATTGGTTTATAAGATGGCCGTTTATTATTGAGGGTATGATGCTTGGTCTATCAGGAGCAATCATTTCTACTATAGGGTTATATTATGCTTATAGAATGATTTTCCAAAAATATGCGAGTACATTATTAGACTTTTTAGGGTTTACCATAATAAACCCTCAGTTTATATTAAGTACTATCTTATGGCAATTCATGTTAGGTGGTTTAATTATTGGTGCCGTTGGAAGTGTTATATCAATAAGAAAATTCTTGATAGCATAAATATAAGGTATTTATTTTCTGGTTTTTGTTATAAATTTATTATATTCACATAAATAATAAATAGAGAACTGTAAAGAGGGGTAAAAAATGAGTGATGAAAGTAAATTAAGTCAGTTTAAAACTGTAGAAAATAGCGAGGCACGTTATAAAAATAAAAAGGGTAAATGGATTATGTGGATCATAGTTTTAGTTTTAGTTACTAATTCTATAACGCTATTTGCTTCTACTCAAATTTCCTTAAGAACTCCAAATGGAAAAGTTCTATTGGGAAGAGATGATTATGACCAAGTAACAAAGTTTCAAAAATTATTTTTAGTGAGAGATAAATTATATGACCTCTATGATGGTAAGATTAGTGATGATGTTTTAGTAGAAGGTGCTATAAAGGGCATGACTAATTCTCTAGAGGACCCTTATACGGTTTTTATGAACAAAGAAGAATTTACAGATTTTAATTCTCAAACAGAAGGGGCTTACACAGGTCTTGGACTACAAGTAGGAGTTAAAGAAGATAATATAGTTGTAATTGCACCTTTTGATGCGTCACCAGCTAAAAAAGCAGGGATTCTTTCTGGGGATATTATTGAAAAGGTAAATGGAACAGATGTGTCTGGTAAAGAATTAGAAAAAGCTGTTTCAATGATGAAGGGTAAGGAAAATGAAGAAGTTACATTAACTATTAGTAGAAAAGTAAAGGGTAGTTTTGATATAAGCATGAAACGAGCTAAAATTGATCTTGTAACAGTTAAGGGCGAAATGTTAGAAGGTAATGTTGGATATATTCAGCTTACAATGTTTGATGAAAATACTACTGAAAATTTTAATAAAAAATTGAAAGAATTGAAAAGCAAGGGTATGAAAAGCTTAATAGTAGATTTAAGAGGAAATCCAGGTGGTCTGTTAGATCAGGTTGTATCACTAACTTCTAATTTTGTTGAAAAAGATAAGGTTTTAGTTTATACAGTAGATAAGAATAAGAAGAAAACTGAATATAAATCTGAGGGAGGCCTAGCCATAGGCATGCCGTTAACGGTATTAACTGATGGAGGTTCTGCTAGTGCTTCAGAGATATTTGCAGGTGCTATAAGGGACTACAAGGTGGGTACTTTAGTGGGAGAAAAAACCTTTGGTAAAGGTGTGGTTCAAACTATGCTTTACCAAAAGAGGGATGGTTTTGATGATGGTACTGCATTAAAAGTAACTATTTCAAAATACTATACTCCACTAGGGGAAAATATACATCATATTGGGATTAAACCAGAAGTTGCAGTTGTCTATCCAGAAGCGCTTAAAGAAAAACCTTATAATAGAAGTGTGGATCCACAATTTAAAAAAGCTTTAGAACTAGCCAAGGATAAAATTAAATAATAATACAAGTATCTACCATTAATTTGGTAGATACTTGGTTTTTAAAAGCTTATATTCCAGCATGAAAGGAGAATTTTAGGCAATGGACATTGCAATACATACACTAAAAGCAGTTGCGGCAGCAATTGTAGACCCATCTAATGCGCTTATTATAATAATGATTTCATTAATTTTTTATAATAAAAACAAGAAAATAGTTGCGATGCAGAAAATGATAATGGGAGATAGACTAGATTCTCCATTTGAGTTAACTATATCTCAAATTGTAATAGGAATTTTTGCTGGAGCAATAGCTAGTCTAATGTTTACTTATTCAGGATTAGTTTTTGATGAAAGTTCAAATATTTATTTATTGTTTATGGTATCCTTATTTTTCATGGCATTTAAGCCTAAATTTATATGCTTTTCTTATTCAGGAGCAGTACTAGGCATGGCCAGCCTTTTGTTTAAATATGCAGCTATTACTTTAAATATGCCTAAGCTGGATGTTATAAATATAGATATCCTTACACTTATGACATTGGTTGGAATACTTCATATTATAGAGGGAAGTTTAGTAATGATAGATGGCTCAAGAGGGGCTATTCCTGTTTTTACAAGTAGAGATAATAAAATCATCGGTGGTTTTGCCTTGAAAAGATATTGGGCACTACCTATTTCACTGCTTATACTTTTAAGCGTAGCTACATCAGAGTCAATGACCATGCAAAATATAATGAGTACGGATTGGATGCATTTAATTAGAGGAGATATTGCACTTAAAATAATGAAAAATTCTTTCATAGCAACCGTTTCGCTGTATGGAGTTATAGCATACAGTAGTGTTACCTTTACTAAAACTAAGAAAAAAAAGACTCTTGTTTCTGGAGTTTTAATAATAAGTTATGGTGTGATGCTAGCAGCTGTGGCACAACTTGCAGCAATTAATATGTCTTTTCAGTTTTTCGTTTTGATATTTGCAGCAGTAGCTCACGAAGCAATGCTTAGACTAGAAAAATACATGGAGCTAACTTTTAAACCTAAATTCGCTAGTAATGAAGAGGGAATAATGGTGCTAGAAGTAGTTCCAAGATCACCTGCATTTAATATGGGTATTCAAAGTGGTGATTTAATAGTGGAGCTTAACGAGAAAAAAATAGAGTCAGACGCAGAAATTTTCAATGTGATAAAAGGGAATTTTAATTCGGTATCTTTTAAGATTAAAAAAGCTTCCGGAGGTCTAAAAGATGTCAGTTTTAGCAATATGAATGGCAACAAAAGACTAGGAATGGTTGTTGTACCAAGGGAAGTACCAAAAGATGCTGAAATAGTAAAGGTGGATGACAAGAGTTTTAAAGATGTACTAGACAAAATGAAAGACAAAAAATAAACTTCTTGGCGTAACGATAGTTGCGCTTTTTTCTTTGAGAATGCTATAACGAAAAGTATACATTGCTAAAATGCTCTCACTTCGCCAAGTAATTCTAAAATTTATTTTATATACAGCTGCTAAAAAACATAAACTCGCTTCGCTCAAACATATGTTTTTCTTTACGCACCTGTAAATAAAATAAATTATGAATTACTAAGGATTGTTCGAACGCATTCTACGCAATATATACTTTTGTTAGCAATCTCAAAGAAAAAACATCTTCATGGTCATAACTTATTTTGAAGGGGCGGTAAGAGAATGGTATAAGGTCAGGTATATATTTTTTAAAATTTTGTTTTTACACTCAATTCATCGATATAATCTTTAGCTTCTTTTAATCCAATTCCGGTAATTATTCTATATTGTTTAATTGCCTTGATTTTTTTACCGTCTAAAATAAGATTTTTTAATTCTGTTTCTACATCTTCTGTTATGAGGCTGGGCACTCCAACTTGTTTGGCTATCTTATCTAAAGTTAGCTTGATGCGTGAAATCTCACCTTGTAACTGAGTAATAAAGCTTAATAAGATCAATATTAATCCTACTATGCTTGATCCGATAAATATATTATCCATATACAAATTCTCCTTTATATAAAACAAATTATTTTATAATAAAATAAAAATAGATTACCATTGCGTTTATATTTAATTATAAAGAAGATTAATATAAAATTCAAACATTAGTTGTATTTATTTTATGAAAACATATGAGCTTATTGAAAATAATGGTATGATATTCGTATTAGTTCATAAGAAAAGTATAAGGACTAAAATATATTACTTAATTTAAACTAATGAAATGTTTATAAATAAAAATATATGATATAATTAATACTATTAGATGATAATATTAATAGGGAGTGATTAAATGAGCCCATTAGCTAAAGAAGTAATAGAAAAATTAAATAAAGAAGAGGATGTGCAAGTTTTAGCAGAAGTATTAGATTTCTATGAATATTTGAAGCATAAAAATGATAAAGAGTTAGAAACAAGATGGTCAAGAATTGATGAAGATGAAGCAACTGAAAATGAGAATAAATTATGTGAACAGTATAACAATTCAAAAGAAGAACTAATTCCTTTAGAAAATTTAATAAAGGAACTAAATTTGGGTGAATAAGAATAATAACTATAATGTAAAATTGACTAAAAAAGCAGAAAAATTTATTAAGAAACAAGATAAAACACACAGAGAAGGATTATTAATTCAATTATTGAACTTCCTGAAGGTGATATAAAAAAATTAAAGGTTCTAAATGAAACATATAGATTAAGAGTTGGATATTTTAGGGTTTTGTTTGAGAAGAATGATAAAGAACTTGTAATTGTTGTAATTAATATTGGAAATAGAGGGCAAGTTTACAAGTAGAGGGAAAGTAATATTTTCTAATTTAATATAGTTGAAAATAACCGGTTAGGATGAGAAAATCATCTTTATCCGGTTTTATTTTTGTATTTTTTATGCTTATTTTATAAATACATATAGATTTATAGAAAATAATGGTATGATTTGCATATAAGTTATTGCTGAAAAAAATATAAAATTATAGTTACTTTTGGTTAACTACGGCAATAGCAACCACAAGTTGACAAAAGTGCAAGTGAAAATTGGTAGTGTGATAGCTTGGGGATAGGTATTATTTAGGTGGGGTGGTTAAATTGAGTTTTTCAGAAAAATTGCAAAGGTTAAGAAAAGAAAAAGGATTGTCGCAAGAACAACTTGCTGAATTATTAGATGTATCTCGGCAATCTGTTTCAAAGTGGGAATCTGGACAAACGTATCCAGAAATAAATAAACTGATTATATTGAGTGATTTATTTAAGATAACTTTGGATGATTTAGTAAAAGATAAAAATACTGGATATACTGAAATTAAAGAGGATGAAATAGATGAAGAGGATGAAGACGATGATATTGATTCCTCGCTAATGGTTGGTGGGTGGATAGTAGGGCTTGCTATTGGATATATTACAGACAATTTAATGTGGGGATCAGTAGGAATGTTTTTGGCTATTGGATCTTCCTATATTATTAAAGGTATCAAAGGTATCAAAGAAAAAAATAAGGGATGAAACTATCCCTTATATTTTTTTTGTACTCAATTCATCAATATACTCTTTAGCTTCCTTTAGTCTAATTCCAATTACTATTCTATATTGTTTAATTGCTTGAATCTTTTTACCGTCTAAAATAATATTCTTTAATTCGACTTCCATGTAAAATCAGTAAGAGACCTATTATGCTTGACTAAATAAATATATTATCCATTAAAAATGCCTCCTTATATTAGTATGAATTCCAATGTTTAACTATTAAATTGTTGACAAAAAATAGTATTTTAACTATACTATACATAGGGTGACTATGCATAGTATAGTTGTGTATAAAATTTTATAACAGAGAGGTGATTTGGGTGAATGTTGATAAGGAATTACTTAAAGGGAGCATACCGATCATGGTTCTCAAACTATTTACGAATGAGGATATGTATGGATATCAGATAATAAAGAAATTAGAATTACTTTCAAGTGGAGTATTTTCATTTAAAGAGGGAACGCTTTATCCTATTCTTCACAGTTTAGAGAAATTGTTATATGTTGAAAGTTACTGGCAACAAAGCGAAGTTGGACGCAAACGAAAATATTACCGGATTACAAAATTAGGACAATCGTATTTTAATGAGAAAGTAGAGGAGTGGAGGGGGTTTACTAGTGCAGTCAATATTATATTAGAAGGAGGGAATGAAGATGGTGAAAAATAAAAGATTTGACTTCTACGCAAATAAAGTTTCATCCAAAATAGATGACAGAACAGCACGAAAAGAGGCTTATGAAGAAATTTATGCTCATTTGATTGAATCTAAAGAGGATTTTTTGGAAAAGGGTATGTCTGAAGAAGAAGCAGAACAAGCCGTACTTTTTCATATGGGGGATGCTGGTGATTTAGGGGGAGAACTTGACCATATTCATACTCCTAAGTTAAGGTTGTGGCATATTCTTATTATCGGGTTAATTCTAGCTTTAATTTTAGCAAGTTTCTACGGCTATTATTTCTGGAGTTTTAAAGATATAGATAAACAAGAGATAAAAATGGATAAAACGGTATTAAATATATTTTATTATAGATTAAATCTTTAAGGAGGAGTACTTATATGAAACAAATTTTAAAAAAACTCGTAGTTTACATTATCATTTTAGCTGTAGTATTTTACTTGTTTCCAATTCCCTTAAAAATTGGAGGAGCACCAAAAGACGTGGCATTTGGGTTGCTGATCATGCTAAATCCTCTTGTATGTTTGGGAACTGGTGCAGTATTTGGGATAAAACATGGGTTTAAATGGTACTTTCTTTTAATTGCACCTTTGTTATTTATACCTTCTTGTTATATTTTTTATAATGAATTTATGGGTAGTTATCTTGTGATTTATATGTTTTTTTCTGCTGTGGGACTTGGAATTGGTTGTATTATTCGTATGTTTAGCAAGCACTAAGATAGGATGGGAATTTGTAAGAAAACGGGATCCTCGTAAAGAGATATACCGTTTTTTTTTAATGTAATTAAAAATAGAATTATATTTTAAAAAACAACAAATTTTTGGTATATTAGTGCTATAATGCTAATTAAAACATCATAATATTTACTTTAGTATGTTATGGATAGAATTTTAGCTAATATTGGAATGAAAAGGAGGAAAGAAAGTAGATAGGCCATATTAGCACACAATCAAAGGAATAATAAATATAATTGTAAAATAATGGATTGATTTAAATTCTAAAATAATGGAGGTAAAAATATGAAGAAAAGAATAGCTTTTTTAGTAATGTTAATAACTATTGCAAGTTCCCAAATTGCAGCTGCAGATACTGGAGTAGTTACTGGGAGTGGGTTACGGGTTAGACAAAAATCTTCTCTATCTTCAAGTATTTCAGGTCATCTTAATAAAGATACCAAAGTGAATATTCTTGAGAAAGAAGGAGAATTTTATAAAATAGCTTATAAAGGAAAGACAGGATACGTGCATAGTTCATTTGTAAATGTTGTAAAAAGCACAGTCGCCGTTTCTAGAAGTGGAGATAGTGTACAAGCTCCTAAAATGGAAAAGCAAGGTGAAATAACAGCAGATTATTTAAATGTAAGATCAGGAGCGGGATTGTCTTATGCTGTGAATGGCGTTATTAAACGTGGAAATAAGGTTAAAATATATGAAAAAACAAATGGATTTTATAAGATAGTGTATGATGGAAAAACAAGCTATATAAGTGCATTATATGTTAAGGTTATTGAAAATAAGACTGTAACTGCAAGTAATAGTACAAGCACATCAGTTAGTAGAGGAGATATGAGTATACCTCAAACAGAAGCTACGGGGGTTGGTACTGTTAAAGTATCTGATTTTTTATGTGTACGAGGAACGGCTTCTATAAGCAATAACCTTTTGGGTAAAGTTTATCCAAATAGTAAAGTACTTATATATGAAACAGAGGGGCAATTTTATAAAATTAAATACGCAAGTGGATGGGGATATGTATATAAATCATATGTAAGCGTAGTTAATAATGCTAAACAAGCTAACACACAAATAACTGGTGATATGCTAATAACGTACGCTAGTAAGTTTTTTGGGACACCGTACTTATGGGGTGGCACAACGCCACTAGGATTTGATTGTTCAGGGTTTGTACAATATGTTTATAAAAATTTCGGTATAGATTTGCCTAGAGTAACTATGGATCAGGTAAATGTAGGAACTGCTGTTAATATAAATGATCTTCAAAAGGGAGATTTAGTATATTTCAGAACGAATACAGCTGAGCCTAGCCAAGTATCTCATGTAGGTTTATACATTGGAGATAATAAATTTATACAGTCTCCAAAGAATGGGGATATTATAAGGACATCAGAACTTACTGGCTATTATAAAGATAACTTTGTAATAGGTAGAAGAATGATAGATTAAGAACTTTATTATATATGATTAAGCAAGGACAAATCCAATTCCATGGACTTGTCCTTTTTTTAATTACTAAATTAATAGCTATAGTACCTGTTGGTTATAAATTGTTAACAATATTGACACCTAAACGAAACAATCCCATAGTATTATAAATCGCATAAGGTAATAATCTTAAGAACTATATAGACCAAGTTATAAAGATTATAACTAAAAAAAGATTGAAATTATAATATAGCCTTTAAGGGCGGAAATGGAGACGATTTATTGTGGAAATTAAAGAAAAAAAAGTATCTAAGAAATCAGGCATCTCAATTGTTTTGTTTATTGTTGCTTCAGTTGTAGCACTTATAGGAGTTGTATTATTAGTTAATAATATACTATTATACAGGAGTACTGTTGCTCAAGCTTTAACTGGTGGGTACGATCTTGCAACTATAAGAAAAGCATTATTAACATCTCAACTTATACCAGGAATAGCTGAACCAATTGGTATATATGGGGGTATTTCATTTATTTTATTTGGTGTAGGTATAGTCAATAAAAAAGTTATCAAATGTCTAACGATTATAAATAAAGTTGAGATAAGTAATGATACGATTGAAGAAAATATTGTAGAACAAAATGTTTTTGACTTAGGAAATGAAGAGGTAACTGAGAACAAAGAAACTGTAGAAGCTTGATAAAAGTACAACAAGAGTAAAACATAAAGATTTGTCTTAGTAGTTACTGAGGTAAGTCTTTTTTTAACCCCTGGGGTGTAAAATTATGAATTTATGTATAATTTATCTACTTTTTCAAATTAAAATACCCCTGGTGTGAACAATAATATATTGACATAATAAAGACTTATAGTTAGAATGTAAGGTGAGAACAAATGTTCCATACAAGATAGCGATTAATAACTATTATCGAACAAGGTGGTGATTTTGTGAATGAATTTAAATTGCACTCAAAGTTTAAACCTACTGGAGACCAACCGCAGGCAATTGATAGTCTAGTGCGAGGTATTGAGGAGGACAAAAAGTTTCAAACTCTTAAAGGAGTAACTGGGTCAGGTAAGACTTTTACCATGGCTAATATTATTGAGAGAGTTCAAAAGCCTACTTTGGTGCTTGCTCATAATAAGACTTTAGCGGCACAACTTTGCTCAGAGTTCAGAGACTTTTTTCCGGACAATTGCGTTGAGTATTTTGTGTCTTATTATGATTATTATCAGCCTGAGGCTTATATTGCACAGACAGATACCTTTATAGAAAAAGATTCATCTATTAATGATGATATTGATAAATTAAGACATTCAGCTACCTCAGCGCTATTAGAGCGTAATGATGTTATTGTTGTAGCTTCAGTTTCGTGTATATATGGACTTGGAAATCCTGAAGAGTATAAAAAGCTAACAGTTTCACTAAGGCAGGGAATGGAAAAGGATAGAAATGAAGTTCTAAGACAATTAGTAGATATACAGTATGAGAGAAATGACATTAATTTTATTCGTGGAACCTTTAGAGTAAGAGGGGACACTGTTGATATATTCCCAGCGTCTTCTAGCGGTGAAGGAATTAGGGTGGAATTTTTTGGAGATGAAATAGATAAAATTAGATCCTTTAATTCGCTAACAGGGGAAATTATTGGGGTCCTAAAGCATGTATCTATTTTCCCAGCTTCACATTTTGCTACTTCGAAGGAAAAATTGGAACCTGCTATAGAACAAATAGAAGAGGAGTTAGAGATTAGGTTAAAAGAGCTTATATCACAGGATAAGTTACTAGAGGCACAAAGACTTAAGCAAAGAACTAATTATGATATTGAAATGATAAGAGAGGTTGGCTATTGTAGTGGTATAGAAAACTATTCTAGGATTTTAGATGGTAGGCCAAAAGGAACGGCGCCTCAAACACTAATGCACTATTTCCCAAAAGATTACTTAATGTTTATAGATGAGAGTCATGTAACTCTTCCACAGGTTAGAGCTATGTTTGGGGGAGATAAATCAAGAAAGACTAATTTAATTGAATATGGATTTAGACTTCCTTCAGCTTATGATAATAGACCACTAAATTTTCCGGAGTTTGAGGAGAGTTTAAACCAAACAGTTTTCGTAAGTGCAACTCCAAGTGTTTATGAATCAGAGCATAGTGAAAATATAGCAGAACAAGTAATAAGACCTACGGGACTTTTAGATCCGGAAATATCTATTAAGCCAGTTAAAGGTCAAATAGATGATTTATATGCTAACATTCAGGACACAATAAAAAGAGGGTTTAGAGTTTTAGTAACAACTCTTACTAAAAAAATGTCAGAGGATTTGACTAAATACTTTATGGAAATGGGAATGAAAATTGCTTATTTACATTCGGATGTTGATACAATTGAAAGAATGAGAATTATCCAAGATTTAAGGCGTGGCACTTATGATGTGCTAGTGGGTATTAATCTTTTAAGAGAAGGATTAGATATTCCAGAAGTAGCTTTTGTTGCAATTCTGGATGCAGATAAGGAAGGATTTTTGCGTTCTGAAACTTCACTAATTCAAACAATAGGAAGAGCGGCAAGAAATTCAGAGAGTAAAGTAATTATGTATGCAGATAGAATTACAAAGTCTATGAAAAAGGCTATAGATGAAACTAATAGACGTAGAAAAATTCAAATGGACTATAATGAAAAGAATGATATTACACCTACTACTATTATGAAAGATATTAGAGAAGTAATTGGAGCTGTAACAGTTGCGGAGGATGAAGTGGTGTATGAAACTCTTGAAGCTGCTATGGAAGCAAACTATGAGGAAACTAAAAAGTTAATGGATAGGTATGAAAATGAGATGAAGCAGGCAGCTAAGGATTTACAATTTGAGAGAGCTGCTGAGCTTAGAGATATAATATATAAACTCAAGAAACAGATTAAAAATATTTAAATACATTTCAGCGTATAGTTTCAAATATGATAAAGCTATTCAGGGGATGGTTTAACACGCAAAGGAGAATGTTATGAGGGATAAGATTATTATAAAGGGAGCTAAAGTTCACAATTTAAAAAATGTAGATTTAGAAATACCGAGAGATAAGCTAGTTGTATTTACAGGGCTTTCAGGGTCTGGTAAATCTTCACTTGCTTTTGATACGTTATATGCAGAGGGTCAAAGAAGGTATGTAGAATCCCTTTCAGCCTATGCAAGACAGTTCTTAGGTAATATTGATAAGCCAGATGTTGAGTACATAGAGGGACTATCTCCTGCTATCTCTATAGACCAAAAGACTACTAATAGAAATCCACGTTCTACAGTGGGTACTGTAACTGAAATTTATGATTATTTGAGACTGCTTTATGCTAAAGCAGGCACGCCTCATTGTCCTAAGTGTGGTAAGGAGATTTCTCAGCAAACAGTGGACCAGATGGTGGATAGATTAATGGAGTTGCCACTTAAAACTAAGCTTTTAATTTTATCACCTATAATAAGGGGGAAAAAAGGTGAGCATGTAAAAATACTAGAAAATATCAAAAAGAATGGCTTCGTTCGCGCTAGAATAGATGGAAATATAGTAGAGCTTATGGAAGAAGAAATAAAGCTAGAAAAGAATAAGAAGCATAGTATAGAGATAGTAATTGATAGAATTTCTGTTAAAGAGGAATCTATTGGTAGACTTTCGGAATCACTAGAAAGTGCGCTTAAACTTGCAGAAGGATCTGCAATTGCTAGTATTGTAGATGGCGAAGATATACTTTTTAGTGAGCATTTTGCTTGCGTTGATTGTGGCATAAGTTTAGGGGAACTTGCTCCTAGAATGTTTTCTTTTAACTCCCCTTATGGTAAGTGTGATACCTGTGATGGGCTTGGTACGCTTATGGAAATTGATGAAGATTTAATAATTCCAGATAGAAGTAAGAGTATAAAGGGCGGAGCTATATTGTCTTTTGGAGAGGGTAGTCTTAAGGATGATTCATGGACTTTTGCAGTGCTTCGTGCTCTAGGAGAAAAATATAAGTTTGACCTAGATACACCTATAGAAGAATATGACCCAGAGATTCTTAAAATAATACTTTATGGAACTGGTGGACAACGCATTAAGGTAAACTATGTTAAGGAATTTAGAACGGGTACTTTTAATCACACTTACGAGGGCATTATAAATAATTTAAAAAGACGTTATGTTGATACTTCTTCCGATTACATAAAAAGAGAAATTGAACAATATATGAGTGATAATCATTGTCCTAAGTGTAAGGGAGCAAGGTTAAGTCCTGAGGCGTTAGCTGTAACTGTAGGGGGCAAGAATATATATGAATTCTGTAAAATGTCTATTACTGATGAAGTTACCTTCTTAGAAAACATTGAATTGTCAGAGAAAAATATGCTTATAGCTAATCAAATTTTCAAAGAGATAAATGATAGGCTTAATTTTCTTGAGAATGTTGGACTTAATTATTTGAATTTGTCTAGAACAGCAGGTACACTTTCGGGTGGAGAAGCTCAGAGAATAAGACTTGCAACGCAGATAGGGTCTAGTTTAATGGGAGTTTTATATATTCTAGATGAACCTAGTATTGGTCTACATCAAAGGGATAATGCAAAACTTATTAAAACGTTAAAGCATTTAAGAGATATTGGAAATACACTGATTGTGGTAGAGCATGATGAGGACACTATGATGGAAGCAGATTTTATTGTGGATATCGGACCAGGAGCTGGTGAGCATGGTGGAGAAATTGTGGTGGCAGGAAGTATAGAAGATATAAAGAACTGTGAAGCGTCAATTACAGGTCAATACTTAAGTGGTAAAAAGAAGATTGTAGCTCCAGAGCATACGAGAGTTTCTAACGGAAACTGTATAAAGGTGATTAATGCTAACCAAAATAACCTTAAAAATGTATCGGTGGAGTTCCCACTAGGAGTTTTCACGTGTGTTACAGGGGTTTCAGGGTCTGGTAAGAGCACGCTTGTAAATGATATTTTATATAAGGGGCTTAACAAGAAGCTAAATAAATCAAAGAGAAACGCAGGACTTCATAAGGATATTTTAGGGGTAGAGAACATAGATAAAATTATTAATATTGATCAAGGTCCTATAGGCCGAACTCCAAGATCTAATCCAGCTACATATACAGGGGTTTTTGATATAATTCGTGAGGTTTTCTCTATGAGCTCGGAGTCGAAAATACGTGGCTATAAGCCAGGTAGATTTAGTTTTAATGTAAAGGGTGGAAGATGCGAGGCCTGCAGTGGTGATGGAATTATTAAAATAGAAATGCAATTTTTGTCTGATGTATATGTGCCTTGTGAGGTTTGCAAAGGAAAAAGATATAATAGAGAGACGCTAGAGGTTAAGTATAAGGGCAAAAACATTCATGAAATTTTAGATATGACGGTTGAGGAAGCTTTAAAGTTCTTTGAAAATATTCCAAGAATCAATAGTAAGCTTCAAACTCTTATGGATGTGGGACTTGGTTATGTTAGACTAGGGCAACCTTCAACACAATTATCTGGTGGTGAGGCGCAAAGAATTAAACTTGCCTCTGAGCTATCTAAGAGAAGCACTGGTAAGACTTTTTATATTTTAGATGAGCCTACTACAGGACTTCATATTGATGATGTTAGCAAACTTATTAAAATACTTCAAAGACTGGTTGATTCGGGAAATACTGTAGTGGTAATAGAGCATAATTTAGATGTTATAAAGTGCGCTGACTATATTATTGATTTGGGTCCTGAGGGTGGAGATATGGGTGGTACTGTTTTATGCACTGGAACTCCAAAAGAAATATCATTGAATGTAAATTCATATACGGGACAATATTTAAAAAAGATGTTATAATTTAGTTTAAGCTAGCATATTATTTCAATGCTAGCTTTGATTATTTTATAAAGAGGAGAATGTGCATTATGATTAAGATAAGTTTGATTATGAGATATGTAATTATAGCGATTATTTACATTATAATAATATTTGCACTACGTATTATGTATAAGGACATGAAAGGTGGCGGTGTAAAGAAGAAACCAGCCTTAAAAAAAACTATGGGGCTTGAGGTTATAGAAAGAGGAGAGAATTTTAATTTAAGAACCGGTGATGTTATTCCTCTAAATGATGAGCTTACCATAGGAAGAAAGGCAGACAATCTTCTGATTTTAGGAGATAAATACGTATCTTCAAAGCACGCTAGAATATTTTTGAAAAATACAAATTATGTTTTACATGATTTAGGGAGTACTAATGGCACATTAATGAACAAAAAGAAAGTTGTGGACAAGGTAGATATAAAAAAAGGTGATGAAATTAAAATAGGAACTTCAATTTTTAAGGTTATTGGATAAATTGTGAGTTTGAGTGAGGTGATAGTATGGAAAGTATAGTGGAAGAGAGGAAACTTCTAAGATATACTTATCTTTTATGCATAGTTTTATTTTTAAATATATCTTTTATTGGTAAACAAGGCTTTGATAAAGGTGCAATTATAATGGGTGTAATAGTATGCCTTCTTTTTGCTTATTCTCATTTTATAATAACAAAGTTTTTTCCGGACGGAGATAAATATATTTTGCTGTTTTCAAATGTCTTGGCGGTTATAGGGATAGGAATGTTATATAGGTTAGATTCTTCTATTGCTCTTAGACAACTTATCTGGTATGCCTTAGGAATCGCTGTATTCATCTTGGTAGTGGTACTTTTACCTAGTTTGACTAAGTTTGGAAAGTACAGATGGTTTTATATGATATGTACGCTTATACTTATGTCTATGGGAAGTATATTTGCGGATAGTACAAATGGATCTAAAAATTGGGTAAGTATTTTTGGAGTGACTTTTCAACCTACTGAATTTGGTAAGTTATCTCTTGTAGCTTACTTAGCATCAACGCTACAATATTATGGTATAAACCTTAAGAATAAGTCGGAGTTTACAAAATTAAAACCCTTACTTGAGCCTGGAATTGTAGTTATGGTTTCACTTGGATTCATGGTACTTCAAAAGGATTTAGGCTCAGCTCTTATATTTTTTGCTATTTCAGTAACTATGTTATATATTGCTACTTCTAATTTTAAATATGTACTAGTATGTCTAGGGCTTTTTATAGTAGGTGGATTTATAAGCTATAAAATGTTTGATCATGTACAGTTAAGGTTTATGATTTGGGGAGATCCATTTAAATATGGTTATGATCAAGGTGCTCAGGTGGTGCAATCATTAATCTCTATAGCGGAAGGAGGCCTTTTCGGAACAGGGCTTGGCCTTGGATATCCGACAATGATTCCAGTAGTTAATACAGATTTTATTTTTGCAGCTATATGTGAGGAAATGGGTCTCCTTACTGGTTTTGCTATACTTATAGTGCATTTTTTACTATTTTATAGATGCATGAGAGTGCCTGTTTATGGTAAAAATAAATTTACGCGACTTCTTGCGGTGGGCTATAGTACAATGATAGCAGCTCAGGTACTAGTCATAATAGGTGGTGTAGTTGGAGCTATTCCACTAACGGGTATAACGCTGCCATTAGTTAGTTATGGTGGGAGTTCTATGATAATAACTTTCTTTTCCCTAGGTATACTTCAAAAGATATCGGAGGACGGACAAACTTATGAATGATTTTGTAATTAATATAAAAAAGGTCATGTTAGTGTTTTTAATACTTTTTATTGTTTTAATTTCTTACATATCTTATTTTTATATGTTTAATAGTGAAAAAACAGTAGCGAGTACATTTAATAATAGACTATGGGCAGAAAGAAATAAGGTGTTAAGGGGTACAATTTACGATAAAGATATGGAGCCTTTAACTAAAAGCACAAAAATAAATGCAACATCTCAAAAGGTGAAATATTTAGGAGGAGAAGTTTTTACTCATGCTATAGGGTATATTGATCCTGTGTATGGACTTACAGGTCTTGAAAAAAAATATGATGCAGAGCTTATGGGGACGCAATCAGATGTTTCAAAGTTTTTTTCCTTTGATAAGGATGAGAAGGAAAAGGTTGGTAATAGCTTGAAAACCACACTTGACTCTAAGCTTCAGAAGGTAGCTTATGATGAGTTGATTAAGACAAAATTAAAAGGCGCAGTTGTGGCCTTGAATCCTAAAACCGGTGAGATTTTAGCTATGGTGTCATTGCCCTCCTATGATCCGAATAATTTAGCTAAAGATTGGAAGGGAATGCTTGCAAATAAAGATATACCACTGCTTAATAGGGCTGTATCTGGGATGTATCCACCGGGGTCTATCTTTAAAACCATTACGGCTATAAGCGCATTAGAAAATATTCCCGATGTTTACAATAGAAAATTTCAGGATAATGGTAAGTTAGTATTTAATGAGAGTACATCTTTGGAGAATGCAGGTAAACATGCTTATGGAAATATAGATTTTACTACTGCATATGTGAAATCTAGTAACGTGGTTTTTGGTACCTTGGGTATTGATTTAGGAAATAAAGCACTAAGGGATACCGCAGAAAAGTTTTACTTCAATAGAGATACTCCGGCGCAAGGCTTAACAATAGAAAACAGTAGATTTCCTTCCTACAAAAGCAATGAAAAAGGAAATATTGCCCAAAGCGGTATAGGTCAGGCGGGTGTTTTGGCCACTCCTATGGAAATGGCATTAGTTGCAAGCACTGTTGCCAACGATGGCGTTATGATGCAACCTATGCTTGTTAGCGAAATAATGAATAGTAAGGGTAAATCTCTAAAAAAAATAGAACCCAAATCAATGGAAGAAGTCATGTCAAAGGATAATGCTGATATAATGAAAGATTTAATGAAAGGGGTAGTTACTGAAGGTACGGGTACAAGTGTAGCTATTCCAGGAATAGAGATTGGCGGAAAAACAGGAACTGCGGATCATAATGATTCTACTGGAAAAGCGATGAAGGCACATTCCTGGTTTATCGGCTTTGCACCCTATGATAATCCGCAAATTGCCATCGCTGTAATTGTAGAAGAAGGTGGATTTGGTAGTGGAAAGGCCGCTGTTATAACTAAGGCACTTATCAGTGCTTATTTAAAGTAAAAGTTATAATATACGAACGTATGTGCATAATAGTGATATAATACAGTCAGATATGAAAATAATATCTGGCTGTATTATATTTTGTAGAATAAACTAACACCATAGGTGATGACGAAATAAAGAAGGTGACTATAAATGACAGGCAAGACTCATGCGGGTATCGGTGGCATAATGTATGTAGCAATTTGTAATAAATTGCCCGGGAAATTTACTTATATTGGTTTGATTGTGGTTATTTTAGCCTCAATACTTCCCGATATAGATTCACCTAAGAGTATGATTAATAAGTATATATTACCATTTAAAAATAAAAATACTAAAGTGACTATGTATGTTTGTTTGGGGATAATAATGTTATGGTTTGATTTTTTATATACTAAGGAGATCGCCCTTAAAGCACTGGCACTATCCTTTATAATTATTGGGTTTTCCACTCACAGAAATGGACTCCTGCATAGTTTAACAGGAATGATGTTATTTATGCTTATGATAGGATATACTTGTAATAAATATTCTATATCGCCACTTGTATATCCATTTACTATAGGATTTGGATCTCATTTAATGGGAGATATGTTTACTAAAATGGGGGTGCCACTATTTTATCCGTTTTTAAAGAAAAAATTTAAGTTCCCATATACATATGAGGTTGGATCTAAGACAGGTAGGATTATAGAAGGGTTAATTATGGCATTTGGGCTGGTATATACAGTTTATGTATTGCCAAGTTTACTGTGATAAATAACAAAAGACTTACAACTTAGCATGCATTAAAAAGGGGGGTTTGAATGTGTTTGATTTTGAATATCAACTAAAGATTCTTCCAGAGGCACCAGGGGTATATCTTATGAGAAATAATCTTGGTGAAATAATATATGTAGGTAAGGCTAAAATATTGAAAAATAGAGTAAGACAATATTTTAAAAGTTCTAAGAGTCATTCTGAAAAAGTAAGGGCTATGGTGAAAAATATAGCTGAATTTGAGTATATAGTAACGGATTCAGAAATGGAGGCACTGATCCTTGAGTGTAATCTTATTAAAAAACATAGTCCTAGATATAACATTTTGTTAAAGGACGATAAGCACTATCCTTTTATAAAGATAACTATAAATGAGGAATTCCCAAGAGTTTTTGTAACTAGAAACATTGCAAGTGATGGATGTAAATATTTTGGTCCATACACGGATTCGGCAGCAGTATATAGTGTTATGCAGCTTATAAAAAAAGTATTTCCTCTTAGAACCTGCAAGAGAACTATAAAAGAGGAACTGCCCAATACTAGACCTTGTTTAAATTATCATATTGGATTATGTAAAGCCCCTTGTGCTGGGTTTATAAGTAAAGAAGATTATGGAAAAATAATAAAAAATACAGTGGATTTACTTACAGGTAAAGACAAAAATATAAGAGATGGTCTAAAGCAAGAAATGGAAATTGCATCGGACCGCTTGGAATTTGAAAGCGCGGTACTATTTCGGGATAAAATAATGGCTATAGATAAAATAAATGATAAGCAAAAGATTATAATAGGAAATTGTGAAAATGAAGATTTTATTAATATATATGTTCATGAAAAAGATGTTTGCCTGCAGGTGTTTTTCCTTCGGGACGGTAAGATAACAGGAAGGGAACATTTTATTTTAGATGATTCAGCGGATGAGGTAGGTAGTGAACTTATAGAGAGCTTTATAAAGAGATTTTATGGGGGTACAGCCTTTATTCCTAAAACAATATATGTGCCTTTTATAAATGAGGGAGAAATTTTGCAGCAGTGGCTTAGTGACAAAAAAGAAATGAAGGTTACTATTAAAGTTCCTCAAAAGGGAGAAAAGAAAAAAACGTTAGACATGGTACAAAATAATGCTAAGATAACACTAGAAGGATTTAAGCTAAAGGATATGCACGACAAGGAAATTCATAAAATAGCATTGCAGGAGCTTACAGTGTTATTAAATCTGGATGAAATACCAGAGAGAATTGAATCCTACGACATTTCGAATATTATGGGAGTGGATTCTGTAGGGAGTATGGTAGTTTTTGAAAATGGGAAACCTAAAAATAGTGATTATAGAAGGTTTAAAATAAAGTCTGTTATAGGAGCTAATGATTATGATAGTATGAGAGAAATCTTAGAGCGAAGATTTATTCGTGGTCTCCAGGAAGTAGAAAAGATAAAAGAGAGACATTTAGAATTAAGTAAGGGTAAATTTTGTGTATTTCCCGATTTGATTCTTATGGATGGCGGCAAAGGACAAGTTAATGTGGCATTAGAAGTTTTAAATAGTCTCAATATTAATATACCTGTTTGTGGGATGGTAAAGGATGATAAGCACAAAACCAGAGGTTTAATATATAATAATATAGAGCTGATTATGAAAAGCAATTCTCAAAGTATGCATTTAATTACTAGGATACAGGATGAGGTGCATAGATTTGCCATTACTTACCACAGAACACTGAGAGATAAAAGAACGCTATATTCTATATTGGATAATATACCAAATATAGGGGAAAAGAGAAGACGAGAGCTTTTAAAGAAGTTTGGTAGCATTGATAATATAAAGTGTGCAAGTAGCACGGAGCTCATGATGACGCCTTCAATGGATATTAAGGCGGCGCAGTGTGTTTTAGAATATTTTAAAAACAGTAAATAACGAAAGAAGGTACGCATATGAAATATGTAGTGGATGTACATACACATACTATAGTAAGTGGTCATGCATATACTACTTTACTTGAGAATGTTAGAGAGGCGAAAGTGAAGGGAATAAAAATACTCGGAACATCTGAGCATGGTCCTAATATGCCAGGGGGACCACATATGTTTTATTTTGGTAATATAAGAGTGATACCTAGAGTAATAGATGGAGTTCTAATACTACGAGGTTGCGAAGCTAATATAATGGACTATGAGGGAAAGCTTGATATTCCGGATTATATTGGGGAAAAGTTAGATTTTATAATTGCAAGTTTACATGATGTATGTGTAAAACCTGGAACCGTACAGGAGAATACTAGCGCAATTTTAGGGGCCATGGATAATCCCAATGTTCATATTATGGGACATAGTGGAAATCCGGTTTTCCCAATCGATCAGGAGGCTATGGTAAAAAAAGCGCTGGAAAAAGATATTATAATCGAGCTAAACAATAGTTCTCTTAAAGGATCGAGAGCGGGGAGCGAGGTTAATTGTAAGAAAATTGCTTTGCTTTGCAAGGAATATGGAGTTAAGATAATTATTGGTAGTGACGCTCATACTTGCTTTGACATAGGGGGATTTGACCTTGTGAATAAACTTTTAGAAGAAATTAATATGCCTGAGAAATTAATAATGAATAGCGATGAAATTAAACTGTTGAATTATCTTAAAGAAAAGGGTAAAATAAAGGAGCTATAATTTTATATCGTAAAATATAAGATTACTTAAAAAAATATTAATGTTTTCAAGGAGTAGATTATGAAGCTATACGCAAAATTAATTAAAAAATTAGAGGAAGTAATAGACAGAGCAAACATAAAGCTAGATGAACCAATGAAAACTCATACTTATTTTAAAGTAGGTGGACCAGCTGATATTTTAGTAACACCAGAAGACATTAATCAAGTTTCAGCTGTAATAAAGATTTGTAAAGAATATAAAGTTAAATATTATTTAATAGGTAATGGATCTAATTTGCTTGTAAAAGACGGTGGAATTAGAGGAGTAGTTATAAAACTATCCAAGCTTAATAAAATTCAGGTACAAGGGAACATAATAATTGCAGAAAGTGGGGCAACGCTTTACGATGTGGCGCAGAGTGCTTTAGGCGAAGGGCTTAAAGGCATGGAGTTTGCAAGCGGAATTCCAGGGAGCATTGGTGGTGCGGCAGCTATGAATGCTGGAGCTTATGATGGTGAAATGTCTATGGTAATGGAAAGTGTGGTAGCTATCGATAATGATGGTAAACTATTAACTTTAGCTAAAGACGAAATGGAGCTTGAATATAGAAGCAGTGCAGTTCTAAAACATGGTCATACAGTAGTGGGTGTTACTCTGTGCCTTCAATATGGAGACAAAGAAGTTATAAAAGCAAGGATGGATCATCTTGCAAAAATAAGAAGTGATAAACAACCACTAGAATATGCATCAGCAGGTAGTACATTCAAAAGACCGGAGGGGCATTATGCAAGTCTACTTATACAAGAATGTGGGTTAAAGGGTACTTGCGTTGGCGATGCTCAGGTATCTGAAAAACATTCTGGGTTTATTATCAACAGAAAAGATTCAAGTGCAAAGGACATTCTGGATTTGATTGTTATTGTTCAAAATCAAGTTGAAGAAAAATTTGGCGTGAAACTTTACACTGAAGTAAAGATTTGGGGAGAAGATTAATAATAAAAATAAGATTTATGGTGCACAGCAAGTTAAGCTTCTGTGCATTTTTTTGTGCCTAATTATTCGCAGTTGTGTTATAATTAAAGAATGTAATTAAGGAGGGTTTTTAATGAGATTTCTTATATTGACAGGATTATCAGGTGCCGGTAAAACACAAACTATTCGAAATCTCGAGGATTTAGGATTCTTTTGTGTGGACAATTTACCACCTACAGTAATTCCTAAATTTGCAGAGGCGTGTTATCAAACTAATGGAAATATAGATAAAATAGCACTGGTTATAGATATTAGAGGCGGAAAATTCTTTGATGATTTATTTGAAAGCTTAACTTTTCTAAAAAATGAAGGATATAAATATGAGATTTTATTTTTAGAGGCTTCAGATGAGGCGCTAATTAAAAGATATAAAGAGACAAGAAGAAAACATCCACTAGCACCAGAGGGAAGAGTTTTAAATGGTATTGCTTCTGAAAGAAAAAAACTTAAGGATGTACGTGAACGGGCTGACCATATAATTGATACTACTAAACTTTCGGCAAGGCAGCTAACAGAAAAAATAAATAATCTTTACGGTGAGGAAGGTCAAATAGAGACTAATATTATAATAACTGTGCTTTCTTTTGGATTTAAATATGGAATACCTGTGGATTCAGATTTAGTATTTGATGTTAGGTTTTTGCCTAATCCATATTATATTCCTGAACTTAAGCAGTATTCAGGTAATGATAAACCTGTTAGAGATTATGTGTTAGATTTTGAAGGGACTAAAACATTTATAGATAAGCTTCAAGATATGTTAATATATCTTATTCCTAATTATAAAAAAGAAGGAAAAAGGCAACTTATAGTTTCTATAGGATGCACAGGTGGGAGACATAGATCTGTAGCTATAGCTAATAAAATTTATGCAATATTAGAGCATAGTGGATATAAGGTTAATATAGATCACAGAGATATATATGAAGATGTAAATAGAGGTAAAGATAAATTATGATGTTTGGTGGGTTTTTGAGGATTTCAGTTAACATAAAAAGGTGGATTGTTTTAGGGATTTTCGGACTTACTTTCACGATTTTTGGAATTATTGAGTTTATAAATAAAGAATATTTTTATCCAAGGCAAATAGGGTTTTCCATACTATTAATAGGTCTTGGTTCTTTAATGATATATGTAGCTTTAGTAAAAGTTATTAAGCATATTATAATGTTAATAAATGCAGGCAATCTAGATGTAACTATTGATCCTACAAAGTTTCAAGATCCAGTATATAAAAATAGGATTCTTATGAAAGGACCTAAAATTGTAGTAATCGGAGGGGGCACTGGTTTATCAACCATGCTAAGGGGTTTAAAGAAATATACCAGTAATATAACTGCAATAGTTACGGTAGCAGATGATGGTGGGGGATCAGGAGTTTTAAGAGAGGATTTAGGTATTCTCCCTCCAGGGGATATTAGAAATTGTATTTTGGCCTTAGCAGATACTGAGCCACTACTAGAGGAATTATTGCAATATAGATTTAAAGATGGAAGATTAAAAAACCAAAGTTTTGGTAATTTGTTTTTAGCAGCTATGGATGGAATTTCAAATAATTTCGAAGAAGCTGTTCAGAAAATGAGTTCGGTGCTAGCTGTAACAGGAAGGGTTATTCCAGTCACACTAGATAATATGATTTTAAAGGCAAAGCTTAAAAATGGAAAAGTAATCTGTGGAGAATCTAATATACCAAAAGCTGTTATAGAATACAATAGTACAATTGATGAGGTCTTTATAGAACCTAAAGATGCTAAAGCAATTAAGGAAGCATTAATAGCCATAAGTACAGCGGATGCAGTGATACTCGGACCTGGTAGTTTATATACTAGTATTATTCCGAATTTACTAGTAAAGGAAATAAGAGATGCATTACACAAAACAAAAGCCTTAAGAATTTATATTTCAAATATAATGACTCAACCAGGCGAAAGTGATAATTATGGTGTTAAAGACCATATAAAGGCCATTAATAAGCATGCACACTTTAAAGCTATTGATTGCGTTTTAGTAAATACAGGAAAAATAAGTATTGATTTAGAAAATTTATACCTAGAAGATAATTCTATTATGGTTAATATAAACGAAAAAGAAATTTCAAAGCTTGGTATAAAGGTAATTAAGAGTGATTTCATTAAGGTTATAAAAGGGCATGTAAGACATGATGAAGAAAAACTTGCAGCTGTTTTAGTGGAAACAATTATGGAGAAAAAGTTATTCTATGATAAAAAGAAAATAATAGATTACTTTTATTTATCTCGACGGTTTAAGGAAAATAAAGATAATAAGGAGTAGAATAATGTCATTTTCGTCTAAGGTTAAAAATGAAATTTGCAGATTTACAGAAATGAGTAAGAAAGAAGCCATGGCTGAACTGGCTGCAATAATGAAGGTTAGTGGAACCATTGGACTTGGGTCAAATAAGCAAATTAATTTCCAAATAACTACTGAAAATCCAGCAATAGCACGACTGATTTTTAAATTATTAAAGGAACATTTTTTTATTCATCCAAGACTCTTGGTTAAGAGAAGTAATTCTCTTAAGAAAAACAATGTTTATGTGGTTATAATTACAGAAGAAATGGGAGTTAAAGAGCTTTTAAAGGAAGTGGCAGTACTAGAGGATGGTAATTTCTTTTCCATAGATTATACTATACCAGACAGGCTGATTGATGCTGAAGAATGTAAGCGTAAGTATATAAGAGGGGCTTTTTTAGGCGGCGGAAGTATTAGTAATCCAGAGAAAAATTATCATGTGGAATTTGTTACGCATGACAGTGATTATGCACTGGAACTGTGTACGCTTATTAATAGTTATGGATTATTTGCAAAAATAATTCAAAGAAAAAGTAGTTATGTGATTTACATTAAAGAGGGTGAGCAGATTGTTGACCTGCTTAATATAATTGGGGCACATACTTCATTATTATTCCTGGAGAATGTAAGAATAATGAAGGAAATGAGAAACAATGTAAATAGGATTGTAAACTGTGAAACTGCAAATCTTAGTAAAACGGTAAATGCATCAGTAAGACAAGTAGAAAGTATTAAATTAATACAAAGGGAATTAGGATTTAAGAGACTTCCTAAAAATTTAAGGGAAATTGCAGAACTGAGGATGGAGTACCCAGATGAATCATTAAAAGAACTTGGTGCAATACTTGAGCCACCAGTAGGGAAATCTGGAGTTAATCATAGACTCCGAAGGATAGAAAAGATTGCTGAAGAATTAAGAAGCGAAGGAAGGTACTAAATCTTATGTCAAAGTGTGAAGAGATTATTAGTTATATCCAGTCTCTAAAAGTTGGAACAAAAATATCAGTAAGGCGTGTAAGTAGTGAACTTGGTCTTAGCGATGGTACAGTATATAGAGCTATAAAAGAAGCTGAAAACATGGGGATTGTAAGCACTATACCTAGAGTTGGAACAATAAGAGTGGATAAGGTAGATAAGAAAAATATTAAAAGCTTAACTTATGCGCAAGTGACTAACATTCTTGGCGCAACAATTTTAGGTGGAAATGTAGGGATAAACAAAAGCTTAAATAAATTTATAATAGGTGCTATGAATGTAGAAAACATAAGTAAATATATAGGACCAGGTTACTTACTTATTGTTGGAAACCGTGAAGAGGTACAACGACTTGCCCTACAAAATGAATCTGCAGTACTTATTACTGGAGGATTTGATTGTAGTGCAAAAATTAAGAGATTAGCAAATGAAAAAGGTATACCAGTATTATCTTCAACATATGACACATTTACAGTAGCAAGCATGATAAGTAAAGCTATTTATGAAAGTATGATTAAAAAGGAAATTATTTTAGTGGAAGATGTTATGGATGTTGATGTTACGTGTCTCATGGGGACCGATACTGTGGCTAAGCTAAGACAAATAATTACAGAAACTAATCATGAGAGATATCCGGTGTTAGATGAGAACATGAAGCTCATTGGAATAGTTACTTTAAAAGATTTGCAAGGACACAACGATGATAATGAGTTAATTGTTAAAATAATGAATAAGTACCCTATAAGCGTTACTCCTAAAACCACTGTAGCTTATGCCGCTCATATTATGGGGTGGGATGGAATTAAAATTTGTCCTGTGGTCCAAAAGAAGAAGGTAGTGGGGATTCTAACTATAGAACATGTTATAAGAGCGATGGAGTTTGCGATGAGGCAACCTCAAGTTGCCGAAACTATAGAAGATCTTATTCTAAACAGTTTTAGTTGCGAGAAAGAGGGAGAGAGGCTACATTTTTATGGTCAGGTTATTCCTCAAATGTTAGACCCTATTGGAACAGCCTCTTGGAGCTCGCTAAACATGTTGTTATCAACTATGGGGATAATGGCACTCAGACAAAATAATAATATTAATATTTCAGTGGATAGTATATCTACATATTTTTTAAAGCCTGTACAAATTGGTAGCGATATAGATATATATACAGAAATTCTTGATAAGGGAAGAAGCTTTTCTAAAGTGGAAATTAGTATGTATAATAAAAATAAGGAACCTGTAGCAAAGGCAATGATTTCAGCAAAAATTTATAAAAAATAATATGTAAATTTATGGTTTGAGGAGAAGTGAAAAATATGCAACAAGAATTAGAGAGTGAGGATTTAGGGAGTTTTGTACATCTTCATGTGCATACAGAGTACAGTCTTCTAGATGGCTCAGGAAAAATCAAAGATCTTATTTCTAAAACCGTAGAACTAGGCATGAAGAGTATTGCTATAACAGATCATGGAGTGATGTACGGATGCGTTGAATTTTATAAACAGGCAAAGGCGCAAGGCATTAAACCTATTATTGGTTGTGAAATATACATAGCAGCTAAATCCATGAAAATAAAGCAAGCAGATAGAGAAAATCAAACTCATCATTTAGTGCTCCTAGTCAAGAATGAAGTGGGGTACGAAAATTTGATGAGGATAGTATCAGCGGCTTCCATTGAAGGCTTTTATTATAAACCAAGGGTTGATCATGAATTTTTGATGAAACATAGTGAAGGGATAATCGCTAGTAGTGCTTGTCTTGGTGGCGAGGTGCAGAGTTATCTTCTTCATGATAATTATGAAAAAGCTAAGGAAATAGCACTCTTGTATAGAGAAATATTCAAAGATGGTTTTTACTTAGAACTGCAATATCATGGTATGCAGGATCAACTTAAGGTAAATGAGCTTTTAATTAAAATGTCCGAGGAAACTGGAATCCCTCTAATTTGTACTAATGATACTCACTACATTAATCAAGAGGATGCTAAGGCACATGATGTGCTTCTTTGCATTCAAACAGCAAAAACTGTTGATGAAGAAAATAGAATGAGATACCCTTCTGATCAATTTTATTTGAAATCTCCGGAGGAAATGGAAAAAGCCTTTGCTTATGTTAAAGATGCCTTAAGGAATACAGTGAAGATTGCAGAGTCTTGTAATTTTGATTACGAATTTCATGTATCTAAGCTTCCAAGGTTTCCGTTACCAGAAGGGGTAGATCCTTATGGATTTCTAAAAGAAAACTGTTACAAGGGTATGGGAGAGCTATATAAGGTATTTAGTGAGGCTGAGGAAACAGGATTTTCTATAGATAGTATAAATAAAATAGCCGAATCGAATGAAGATGCAAAGGGGTATGTAGAGAGACTCCAATATGAGCTTGATATAATAAGACAAATGGGATTTGTAGATTATTTTCTTATAGTATGGGATTTTATGAAATTTGCAGTAGAACATGATATTCCAACAGGGCCAGGTCGTGGTTCTGCGGCAGGATCTATAGTAGCTTACTCTCTAGGAATAACTAAGATAGACCCTATTAAATATAATTTGATTTTCGAACGCTTTCTAAATCCTGAGAGGGTTTCAATGCCAGATATAGATTCAGATTTTTGTTATGAAGGACGCCAAGCAGTCATTGATTATGTAGTGGAGAAGTATGGCAAGTCCAACGTATCACAAATTATAACCTTTGGAACAATGGCCCCTAGGGCTTGTATAAGAGATGTGGGGAGGGCTATGAGTTATTCTTATGCAGAGGTAGATAGAATTGCTAAGATGATTCCAAGTGTAATTGGTATAACTATAGATAAAGCTCTTGAAATGAACGGCGAGCTCAATGCATTATACGAGGATGATGAACGCGTTGAAGCACTTATAGATATAGCAAAAGCACTAGAGGGACTTCCAAGACATAGTTCTACTCATGCAGCAGGAGTGGTTATTGCCTCGCAGCCATTAGTAACGTATGTTCCTCTTCAGAAAAATGATGAGATGATAGTAACACAATTTCCTATGGGAACCTTAGAGGAACTTGGTCTTTTAAAAATGGATTTTCTAGGCCTTAGGACACTTACAGTTATGAGAGATTGTGTGGATTTTATAAAAGATAATAGGAAAGTGGCTATAGACTTAGATAATTTAGATATAGAGGATCACAATGTCTATAAGATGATTGGCGAAGGTAAAACTGTAGGGATATTCCAACTTGAATCGGCAGGGATGACTAGCTTTATGAAGGAACTTAAACCTGATAATTTAGAAGATATCATTGCGGGAATAAGTTTATATAGACCAGGTCCTATGGCTGAAATTCCACGTTATATAAGAAATAAAAATAGTACAGATAAGGTGGAATATGAAACTCCAAAGCTTGAAGAAATATTAGGTGTTACTTATGGAGTAATGGTGTATCAAGAACAAGTTATGGATATTGTTAGAAAACTTGCTGGATATTCTATGGGTAGATCTGACCTTGTACGCCGTGCTATGTCTAAAAAGAAACATAAAGTAATGGAAGAAGAACGATATAATTTCATCAATGGAATTGTAGACACCGATGGAAATATAGAAGTAGAGGGATGCCTTAGAAATGGGATTACAGAAGCGGCGGCAAACCGTATATTTGATCAAATGATGGACTTTGCGTCGTATGCTTTTAATAAATCCCATGCTGCAGCTTATGCAGTTGTAGGTTATCAAACAGCTTACTTTATGTGTTATTATCCAACAGAATTTATAGCTGCAATGCTAAATAGTGTAAAGGGTGCTAGTGAGAAAATAGCATTTTATACTAGATATGCAGTACAAATAAATATTGGAGTACTACCGCCTAGTATAAATGAAAGTTACGCAGGATTTACTGTAAAAGGTGATACTATAAGGTTCGGCCTTACAGCTCTGAAAAACGTAGGAGTAAATGTAATAGACAGTATTGTGAAAAATCGTGAAGAAAAAGGTAAGTTTACAGGATTCATGGACTTTTGCAATAAAATAGATACTTCTTGCGTAAATAAAAGAGCAGTAGAAAGCCTTATTAAGTCCGGTGCTTTTGATGATTTTAAGATCCATAGGTCTCAACTTTTGGCGATTTATGAAAAAGTGCTAGATGGAGTAAATAATGATAGGAAGAGAAATATCACCGGACAAATAAATTTATTTTTAGATTTTGAAAATGATTATAATAATTTCGAAATTGAGTATCCTAATATTAAAGAATTTAAAAAGAAATATCTTTTAGCTATGGAAAAAGAAATGACAGGAATATATTTATCTGGTCATCCATTAGATGAATATGAAGAGACTCTAAATATACAGACGGATACAAGAATATCTGACATTGTTGTAGATGAAAGCCTTGAAGAAGGTAACACAATACTTAGTGATAGCTTTAAACTTCAAGATGGTGATAAAGTTATTATCGGTGGCATAATATCATCTGTTTCTAAAAAAATGACTAAAAACAATGATATGATGGCTTTTATTAATTTAGAAGACTTGTATGCTAGTGTAGAAGTAATAGTTTTTCCGAAGACATTTGAAAAGTATAAATCCTTAATGGAAGAGGATGAAATAGTTATAATAAAAGGTCGAGTAAGTATTAGAGAAGAGGAACAACCAAAGATATTATGTGAAGATGTTAAACCACTATTGAAAATTAATAGTGAAAAAATTTATATCTTAATAGAAAATGAAACTATGATGAGTGATGCACTAAAAAAGCTAAAGCAGAACTTGTCCATTTATAGAGGAAGTACTGCCGTATTTCTTTGTACAAAAGAACCAAGAAAAATGTACGCTGTGGATAAAGCACTATGGCTAAGTGAAGAATTAGATACTATGGAAGTTTTAAGAAGTTTATTCGGAAAAAACAACATAAAAATACAATAAAGGCTTCCATTTTACAAATAAAAACGGGAGAAATATATTTCTCTCGTTTTTAGCCATTGAAAGGTTTACAACGCCATAATGGTATGGTAGTCCATAAAAACTTATTATTTATTCGCATAAAACATTGAATGTTTCGAGGATTTTGTATAGAATATAGAGTATAAGAGTATTTTTAATCTGTGGTATTTTTCATATGATAGGGGCTTATTATAACCATAGTGGGACGGATTTTAGCCCTGTGGGACAAGGATTAAAATTAGTAATAATTGTTTTGTACCTTAAAAAGCAATGAGAAAATAAGAATTTATAATTGTTTTATGCTAAAGATAACAAAAGGAGGAATATTTATGAAAACAATTGCGGTATTAACAAGTGGTGGAGATGCGCCAGGAATGAACGCAGCACTTAGAGCAGTAGTTAGAATGTCTATTTATAAAGGCATAAAAGTTATGGGTATAAAAAGAGGATACAGCGGACTTATAAACGGTGAAATTTTTGAGATGAATAGACACTCTGTATCAGATATAATTCATAAAGGTGGAACTATCCTTAGAACTGCTCGCTGCGAAGAATTTAAAACTGAAGAGGGAAGAAAAAAAGCAGTTAATGTGCTAAGAGTATTTGGTATCGACGGCCTTGTAGTAATTGGAGGAGATGGATCTTTCACAGGTGCACAGCTCCTATCAGAAATGGGTATTGCAACTGTTGGAATACCAGGAACAATAGATAATGATTTAGCTTATACTGAATATGCTATAGGTTTTGATACAGCCTTAAATACAGTACTTGATGCTATAAATAAGATTAGAGATACTTCAAGTTCTCATGAAAGAATTAGTGTAGTTGAAGTAATGGGAAGAAATTGTGGAGATATAGCCTTACATGCTGGAATTGGTGGCGGAGCTGAAAGTGTAATAATTCCGGAAATAGGGTATGAAATCGATAGTTTATGCAAAACTATATTTGAAGGTAAGTTAAGAGGGAAAATGCATAATCTAATAATACTTGCTGAAGGTGTGGGTGGAGCAAATGAGCTTGCAGTGCAAGTTGAAGAAATAACAGGAATTGAATCAAGAGCCACAATACTCGGACATATTCAAAGAGGCGGAAGTCCAAGTGCCTTTGATAGAATGCTAGCTTCAAAAATGGGAGTAGCAGCAGTAGAAGTACTTATAGAAGGTAAATCAGGAAGAGTAATTGGTATGAGAGATGGTAAAATAATTGATGAAGACATTAATACCGCACTAGACATGCCAAGAGTATTTGATGAGGAACTTTATAAAATATCAAAGATTCTTTCTTATTAAATCAAATACTAAGGCAATTTTAAAATAACTTATCAAATGATGAATAAAAAAATTTTTTATTAAGGAGAGTAATTTATGAAGAAAACAAAAATTATATGTACAGTAGGACCGGCTAGTGATAATAGGGAAATTATAAAGAGTTTAATTGATGCTGGAATGGATGCTTCAAGGCATAATTTTTCTCATGGAGATCATGCAGAGCATAAGGTAAGAATGGATTTAGTGAAAGAACTGAGAGCAGAATTAAACAAGCATATTGCTATAATACTAGACACTAAAGGCCCAGAAATAAGAACGGGAAATTTTGCTGCTGGTAAAGTTGAATTAAAAGAAGGCGCAAAATTTACAGTTGTTTGTGGTGAGGAAGTTGTTGGAGATGAAACTATTTGCTCAGTTACATATGATGATTTATATAAAGATGTTAAAGTCAATGATACTATTTTAATAGATGACGGATTAGTTGGACTTGTAGTTGAAGAAATAAAAGGAAAAAGAATTAGTTGTAAGGTTTCAAATACTGGTATGGTAGGTAATCATAAGGGTGTTAATGTGCCTGGAGTTTCAATAAACTTGCCTGCGCTTACAGATCAAGATATTGAAGATTTAAAATTTGGAGCTTTGGAAGAAGTTGATATTGTTGCTGCATCTTTTGTAAGAAAAGCTGCTGATGTACTCCATATAAGACGTGTACTTAATGAAAATGGCGGAGAAGATATACAAATAATTTCTAAAATTGAGAATAGAGAAGGGGTTAATAATATCGATGATATTATTAAATTCTCTGATGGTATTATGGTTGCAAGAGGAGACCTAGGAGTTGAAATTCCTACTGAAGAAGTACCTATTGTACAAAAGATGATTATTGAAAAATGTAACGTTGCTGGAAAGGCAGTTATAACAGCTACTCAAATGTTAGATTCTATGATGAGAAATCCAAGGCCAACAAGAGCAGAGTCTTCGGACGTTGCAAATGCTATATTTGATGGTACAGATGCCATAATGCTTAGTGGTGAAACTGCTAGTGGTAAATATCCAATAGAGACAGTAATGATAATGTCTAAAATAGCACAAAGTGCTGAAGATGCTCTTGATTATGCGCAAAATTTAAAGAAAAAAAGAAAACAACATGTTCCTAACGTACCAAATGCTATTAGTTTAGCTACTTGCAGTACAGCTATGGAGCTAAATGCTTCTGCTATTATTACGGCAACTCAAAGTGGTAATACGGCTAGAAAAGTTTCTACTTATAGACCGGAATGCCCTGTTATAGCAGTTACTCCTTATGAAAAAGTTGCTAGAAGTCTGGCATTAAACTGGGGTGTAATTCCAATATGTGCAGAAAAATCTAACTCTACAGATGAGCTTATAGATAAATCTGTTAAAATTGCATTGCAGTCAGGGATAGTAGAAAAAGGAGATTTAGTAGTTATTGCTGCTGGAATTCCAGTAAATTTTGTGGGTAGCACAAATATGATGAAGGTTCATATTGTTGGTAATATATTACTTCAAGGTAAAGGTAATATAAGTAAAGCAGCTTATGGAACAGCTCATTATGCAAAAAATATAAAAGAAGCTAATGACACTCTAAGCGATGGCGACATTCTAGTAGTGAAAAAATTAACCAATGATTATCTGGATATAATAGATAGGGTTTCGGGAATTATTGTGGAAGAAGGAGAACCTAGTGCGAATGTTCTTATCATATGCACAACAAAAGAAATTCCAATAATATATAATGCAAAGGGAGCATTTGATATTATTAAAACTGGTTCCTTTATAACAATGAATACATCTAGAGGAATTGTGTATAGTGGTAGAGCTAACACTAAATAAAGCGATTGTTTGAGCTATGTATAATTAAGACATTTATGGTTATAATTATAAATACAAGTAAAACAATTTGGCAACTGATTTATTTTGTAGCACCTATATGGTGCTATTTTTTTTTGTTTTTAAAATTATTGTGCAGCTGTTACCTTAATTGTTATATTCTTAGTATAAAAAAAGCTAAACTTACAAACTATAATTAAAATAAATGTAAGGAGTGATGTACATGAGTGGAACTTTAAGTTGTACTGCAACAAATTGTGTTAATAATATGTCTGGAATTTGCTCAGCGAGTACTATCAATGTTTTTGGGTCAAATGCTCATAGTAGCGAGAAAACGCAGTGTGAAACTTTTGCTGAAAAGGGGATAAAGAATGCATTAGCTAATGTACTGAATAACAATATAGTTGGCGAATTTCAACAAGTATTTAATAGTGAATCTATAATGATGAGTCCAAGTATAAGGTGTAATGCCACAAGTTGTATGCATAATGAAAGTAATTTGTGTGCTGCTGATAATGTTATGATCAGTGGAATCGGTGCTATTACTAGTGGAAGAACAGAATGTGAGACATTTAAAGAGTAGGTAAAGTATTTTCCTGTTTATTATATTTATCTTATAGTATAATAAATTGTAAGCTATAAAATAATATAATAAATAATGGGAGGTATAACCATGAAGGGTACACTAAGCTGTAATGCAACAGATTGCGTTAACAACATATCTGGGATATGCTCTGCGATTACTATTCATGTTTTAGGATTAACTGCTAATAGTAGCGAGTCAACAAGGTGTAAAACCTTTTCGCATAAGGGATTAAAGAATGCATTAGATAATGTACTGAATAATAATGTAGTGGGTGAATTTAAACAAGTATTTAATAATGAATCCATAGTAATGAATCCAAGGGTTAGATGTGAAGCTATAAATTGTATTCATAATGTGGAAGAAATATGTAAAGCGAAAAATGTTTTAATTGAAGAGGTAAGGGAATTAGATAATGTAAAAACACGTTGTGATACTTTTAAAAAATTGTGTAAATAAGTTATTTTAATATTATATTTACAAGAAAAGCCTTTAATCTCACTTTTTCAAGGGTGGGAGTAAAGGCTTTATTCACTACCACTGATTTATCTGTGGTAGTTTATAATGTAGATTAATAGTTATAAGTAAAAGTTGGAGGAGAGGAAATATGAAAAGTAAGAGAAAATTTGATAATTATGTTATCCCAGTCGAGAAAAACGTAGATTATATAATAAGTATAGATAACATGGGATACCAGGGCGAAGGGGTAGGTAAGATAGACAATTTTACTGTTTTTGTAGCCGGTGCAATCCTAGGAGAAAAGGTGAAAATAAAAATTGTTAAAATTTCTAAAAATTTTGCCTTTGGTAAATTATTAGAGGTAATTGAATCATCACCTAGCAGAGTCGAGCCCATTTGTAGTATATATAAAAGCTGTGGAGGCTGTAATATACAGCATATAGATTATAATGCGCAATTGGATTTTAAAACTAACAGAGTAAAAGAGGTCATTAATAGAATAGGAAAATTACAAGAGGTTATAATACACCCTACTCTTGGAATGGAGAATCCCTATAATTATAGAAATAAGGTTCAATTACCGGTATCTAATAAAAATGGAGAGGTGCGTATTGGATTTTATGCCCAGAGGAGTCATGACATAGTAAATATGGAAACTTGCCATATTCAAGATAAAGTAGCAGATGTTGTGGTAAAACTTACAAAAGAGTGGATGAGTGAATTTAATATACAAAGTTATAATGAGGAAAACCATACAGGGTCACTTCGCCATATTATGATTAGAAAAGGATCTAAAACAGGAGAAATAATGGTGGTAGTGGTTACAAGTGGTAAGGAGCTTCCACATAGCGCAGAATTTATAGCTATAATGACTAAAAAGATTCAAGGGCTTGTTAGTATAGTACAAAATATAAACAGTGAAAAAACAAATGTAATATTAGGGTCACGCTGCGTTACATTGTGGGGAAAAGATACTATAACTGATTATATAGGAGAATTCAAATTTCAAGTATCGCCACTATCGTTTTTTCAAGTTAATTCAATTCAAACTGAAATACTCTACAGTAAAGCTCTAGAGTATGCAAATTTAAGCGGTGGAGAAGTGGTGCTTGATGCTTATTGTGGTACAGGTACTATATCACTGTTTTTATCTAAGGCGGCTAAAAAGGTATTAGGCGTAGAAATAGTACCAGAAGCTATTGAAAATGCTAAAATAAATGCAAGTGAAAATAATATACATAATACAGAATTTATAGTTGGAGCGGCAGAAAAGATTATTCCAAAGCTTATTAATGATGGAGTACAAGCTGATGTTGTGGTTGTTGATCCACCAAGAAAGGGTTGTGATAAAATTCTTCTAGAAGCCATAAGTAGTATGGGACCTAAAACTATAGTTTATGTGTCTTGTGATCCAGGAACTTTAGCCAGGGATTTGGGGATTTTAGACGAACTGGGATATAGGACCTTGGAAATTCAGCCAGTTGATATGTTCCCACAAACGGCACATGTTGAGTGCGTTGCGAGGATAGAGCGGTGCCACCCACGTGGCAAGTGGCATGTTGAAAATTAAAATGTGTTTTATGTTTCCTCAGACGAGAGTTTGAGGGAGTTTTTTTAAAAATAAAATGAGATAGCTTATAAGCTATCTCATTTTATTTTATAGATTTATTTTACTTACCCTTTCAGCACACCAACCTTAGGGAGCTTAGATAGTATGTTTGATGCTCCATGGCAACTTTCAAACTGTGAGCTTAAATCTTTTCCAGCAGTTAAGCCAAAGTGTTTACCTCCGCTCCATTTTGAATTGTCACTTACATCATATACAATTCCATTAACTGCTACATAAGCAGGTTTTCCCATAGAACCATCATACTGAGCAAGTTCAATTATGGTAAATTCTTTGGTTTGCCTAGGATCACTTTGTTCATTTTGATAGTAGTTGTTGCGGTACTTTTCAGCAGCTTCTGCATCTGCTTTAGTTATATGAATTGTACCGCGTGGATGCTGAGGGGGTGCATAAATAGAGTATAATTTTAATGGGGTATCACCTATATTAATTAGATTATGCCATTTACCAGCAGGTATGATGAAAGCAAAATCATCATAAACATTTCTTTGGAAATCTAGGTTATATTTACTATCACCCATTTTAACAAGTCCTTCACCTTCTTCAACACGTATAAATTGATCAAGGTTTGGATGAATTTCTAAACCTATGTCTTCCCCAACTTTGATGCTCATCAAGGTAAGCTGGAAATGGCTTCCTGTCCATAAAACGCTGCGATAAGTATTATTTTGTTTGGTAGCCTCTGAAATATTAATTACAAACGGTTCTGGACCATAGTCCTGTAACCGAATTAAACTATCATCATTTGCAGATCGCGAAAAATCAAATCCTGAACTTAGCCCCGTTTCATCATTATAGGTATACATTGGTGTGTTAATGTAATAAGGATATGGTTCATAAACATTGTACATATTGTTATTCCTTTTATATTATTCTAAAATTATCTTATGATATATGTTTAGATTTGGTGCAACACCAATGAAAGTGGGGCCACCCACCTGGCAAGTCTAATAACAAACAACAGGAGTACCTGCTTCAATATTATCAAATATTTTTTGCGCTAAAGTAGGTGGGGAATTTATGCAACCATGAGAACCCCTTGTTAAATATATGTTTCCGCCAAATTCACTTTTCCAAGTTGCGTCATGTATGCCAATTCCACCAATGAATGGCATAAATACAGCCACAGGAGTACTGTAACCCTCTCCCTTTAATGTGGCATTTCTTTCTTTATATAATATGCTATAAACACCTACCGGTGTTTGAAATTTTCTGCTTACATTACCTGTAACAACATCTCCGTCTACTATAAGCTTACCTTTCTTATAAAACCACATATGCTGCTTAGTTAAATTAATTTCCACATAGGTATCTCCAATATCATTAATTTCATGAGTTATGGCGGTTTGGAGATAAAGTGGTTCTTTGGCAATGGTTTGTCCCTTTTTTATAGTCATAATTAAATCAGCAACTTCTCCTTTACGATTAACTAACCAACCGTAATCGCCGCCACTAGTTTTTATCGTTGTTCCGTATGATGTAGCAAATTCTCTTTGCTTGCCATATGTGTCATAATTATCGTTCACTTTAGCTAAATAATTTTTCATTTTAGTTTCATCAAATGAAACTTCAAGGTTTTCATTAACTGCTATCCAATCATAAATTATAGAACCATCTAAAATTTCTTTTCCTCCAGTAAAGGTATAAGTGATTTTTGAAGCTATATATTTATTGAGTAAAAGCTTAGTGTCTATAACTTCTTTGGAACTTGAAGTATATTTTGGATTTATATAATAATTTTTCTTATCCAAATTTATTGTTGTATTCCCGCTTTGAATTGCATTTACTACATTTACATACAAAGGCTTCGTACTTACTTTAGTTCCCATAACTTCATTTACAATCACATAGACCTTATCTAAATATTTAAAGTTAGCATTTTTAGGTTCAATTATTTTTTTGCTATCAAAACAAGACAGCTTATCAAAACGTTCTTTCAATAATTTTTCATCATAGGTTACAATGCCATCTATTTTCGAAGCTTTTGTGTTAAAGATTGCTTTAATCCACCTAAAAGATTGTTGTTTGTCTTTTAAATCTTGAATTTTTTCCTTTCCATTATACTTAAGCCCAATATCAGCAGACTTAATTTGCTCAGTCACACCATTTCGCTCTATAAGTTCTAGAGTGTATGCATCGCATTTTAATGCTAGTGCACTATCTAATTGCTCTACGGTTTTGCCAAAAGCATTAATGTTATTAATTGTAGAACCAAAATAAAAATGAGTGTTAAAATATATTGACATACCAAAATATAGAGCAAGGAAAATTATAATAACCGTTATAATTTTATTGCGTTTTTTTAGTCGTGTTTTCATCCTAGACCTATTGCGTTTTACAGGTTGTATTTCCATGAGACACCTCTTTTAATATAATATTGCATGTTAATCATATTACAATATATAGGGAATGTAAAGTATACTCAATAAAATTTTTTTGTTAATTTTAGATAGAATGTTATAATTATATCAGGTGAACTTTGCTACAGTAATAATTTAAAAGAGGAAGAGAAGTTATGAAATATGAGATTAGATAAATTTTTATCAGAATCATCAGTTGGAATGAGGAAAACGGTTAGGACCTATATTAAAGAAGGTATGGTTAAGGTAAATGGAGATGTGATAAGAGAACCTACAATAGAAATTAACGAAAGCGATGATGTTATTGAGTATCTTTCAAAAGTAGTTGATTATACTGGAAAGGTATATTATATGTTTAATAAACCAGCTGGCTATATTACTGCAAGAGTGGATACTGTTAATAAAACAGTATTTGATTTTTTTGATGATGTCAACATGAATGGAGTATTTCATGTTGGAAGGTTAGACAAAGATACAGAAGGATTGTTGCTGCTTACTAACGATGGTGAATTTGAACATCAATTAATGTACCCATCAAAACATGTCGAAAAAACTTATTTCTTTCGGGCTTTGGGTTTTTTAGATGAGGCGGATAGAATCAAGTTAGAACAAGGAATATACATGGGAAAAGATGAAATGCAAACGAAGTCTGCAAAAATAGAAGTACAAAAATGCGGAATGTTAGATTCAAACTATTATAACCAGCCTATTGTTTCTGGATATCTTACTATTTCAGAGGGGCGTAAGCACCAAGTGAAGCGTATGTTAAAGGCAGTAGGCTGTTATGTGGTGTATTTAAAAAGGGTCTCCATTGGAGGGTTAATATTAGATGAATCGCTTAAAAAAGGTCAGTACCGATCCCTTACAGAGGAGGAAATTGAAATGGTATTGGGAGAGTATCATAAGGCATTTTGATTTAACTATAGCCTCTATTTTTAGGATTTAATGGATTATTTATGCTATAATGATAACATAGCAATAATTTTATATGAATTTTATCTGAATAAGGAGTGATTAAATGCAGAATGATAAAGACATTAAAGTAGCAATAGGGTTTGCAACTGGTAGAAAGAGTTTTCAAAAAGTTCTGAGAACTAACATCAAGAACTGGAAAGAATCTGGCTTGGTAGCAGACAAAAGGATTAGTTTGAATCTTTTTGTGGCATATGATCTTTTTTATCATAAAACTAAAGCAACGGATTACACTAACATACATCCAGATTTAATCAAGAACATTGATAGTAGCATATTTATAGGAAGTGTTGAAATAAATGAAGAGATTGACTATCTAATACAAGAAAACGTGTTAAATACCGATGAAATTCATATGATTTTTGGCAAGGGGTATGCAGCTCAACGTAATGCTGTATTATATAATGCTATAAAGAATAATATGGATTATTTAGTTTTTCTTGACGACGATGAATACCCTATGGCAGTTACTAATACTAGGGATACTGCAATTTGGGGAGGGCAACACGTTTTGGCACAACATCTTAAATATATTACTGAAGCAGATATTACTCACGGAAATCATTGTGGATATATATCGCCTATTCCATATATGGAATTTAACGATACTATGACCGAAGGTGATTTTCGATCTTTTATTGAAGCTATTAGTAACGATATCGTTAACTGGGATAAACTTAAAGACGTTATGAAGAATGGTGGAGTAACTTATGCTGATACAAAGGTACTTACTAGAGATGGTGCTATAGAGGTGGAGGAAATAAACCGTTCCAAATTTATATCAGGGGCTAATCTATGTATTAACCTTACTAATCCTTCACGTATTTTTCCTTTTTATAATCCACCGGGAGCTAGAGGGGAGGATACTTTTTTAAGTACCTGTCTAAGTGAGCGAAAAGTTATGCGAGTGCCATGTTACACATTTCACGATGGCTTTTCAACATATAATCATCTTTTGGAAGGCGTTCTCCCGATTAAATTGAAATTTATAAAAGCTGATTCAGAAAAGATTAAAACTCGCTTTTATAATGCATGTATAGGATGGGTTCGTTATAAGCCATTACTACTATATATAACTCAGCCAGATCACTACGCTGAAAAAATTAAAGAAATGCGAGAACAACTCAGTATTACACTACCTAAAATCTGTGCTTATTTCGGAAAGCCAGAGTTTATGAATGTCTTAGCTGAACTAGATAAATATAATAAAAATGTGGAGAAACATTATGGTGAATTTGTTGAAACAAAGCGTATTTGGGCAAAGATTATGGAACATTTTTCTAAGCGTAAACAAGAATAGTAGAGAATCTAGCATGATAATAAATGCTAGATTTTTTTTGTGCCACGTAAATGAGGGGTGTTTATTTAATTAAAAGTTATCATGAATTTACTGATTATCTATTTAGAATAAATATAAATACTGATATATTATAAATATTGTGATAAAATATTAATGTACTAGATTTGAGAGGGGATAATAATGATTACTATAAAAAAAATATTTCAAGATTGGATTTTGCCTATAATTGCAGCTATTATAATAGCGTTTATTATAAATAAGCTTATTTTCTTTAATGTAACGGTGCCAACGGGATCTATGCTACCAACCATAAATTTAAATGATAAGATTTTAGTAACAAGGATCCATAATAAAAACAAACTTAATCACGGTGATATAGTAGTATTTCATTCTGATGAATTAGGTGATGATGAATCAGGGGAAGATTTAATAAAAAGGCTTATTGGGCTACCAAATGATGAAATTGATATTAAAGAAGATGGATCAGTATATATAAATGGAACAAAAACAGATGAGAATTATGTTTTATATCCAGGTGGGAAAGCAGGAATAAAATTTAAAATACCAGAAAATAGCTATTTTTTTCTTGGAGACAATAGAGCAAACTCTAAAGATGCAAGATATTGGGAACAACCGTTTATAGATGAGAGTGATATAATGGGAAAAGCAAGGATCGTAATTAGTCCTTTTAGTAGATTTGGAAAATTAAAATAAAAAAATAGCAGAAGTGTAAAATGAAATTTTACACTTCTGCTATTTTAATTTTTTTTTGAAAATTATTTAGTAATGGGTTAAAACACTATTTTACTGATTAATAAGAAAAATTGGAAAAAATTAATTAGTATCTTTTAGCTTTATTAAACAAAATATATATATTAATAGAATATTTGAGAAATGGAGGATATATCATGGATAAAAATAAAAAACTTTCTAGTACAGCTTACGGTGGTATTAAAGGTGACGATTATTTACCTTTTGTACCAACAAGTCAAGCAATGCCAGAAACAACTGCAATATCTTTAATAATAGGTATGATTTTTGCAATGATATTTGCAGCAGCAAACACTTATTTAGGACTCAAAGTTGGGCTAACCGTTTCAGCTGGTATTCCTGGAGCAATTTTGGCAACCGGATTACTTAAAGGCTTATTTAAAAGAAATAATATATTAGAGGCCAATATGGTAGCTTCAATTGCTGCAATGGGCGAATCCATTGCAGGTGGAGTTATATTTATACTTCCAGCAATTCTCCTTTATGGAATGGAATTAAAACTTTCTACTATAGTTGTTGTAACACTTCTTGGAGGACTTTTAGGAGTATTGTTTGTTTCACCACTGAGGAGATTCTTAATAGTTGAGGAACATGGTAATCTTACTTATCCAGAAAGTATGGCAGCTGCAGAAGTTCTTGTTACTGGTAGTGAGGGCGGTTCAGGATTTAAGACAGTATTAACAGGTCTTATAGCAGGAGCAACTTATAAGATATTTTCTGGCGGTTTTAAATTCTGGCTTGAAGAAGCTGAATGGACAATTAAGCCGCTCCAAGGAACAATATTTGGAGTTAGTACATTAGCATCCCTTATGGGTGTTGGTTATATAGTTGGACTTAGAGTTTCAATGTATATGTTTGGTGGTGCTGTAGTAGCATGGCTTGGACTTATGCCATTAATAATGTATGTTGGAAATGGACTTCAAGCACCATTATTTCCATCAGTTAAAATTATAAGTGAAATGGGAGGATGGGAAATTTGGAGTAATTATATAAGATATATAGGTGCGGGAGCTGTGGCAGCAGGTGGATTTATAAGTCTAGGGAAATCGGCTCCAACTATTATAAAATCATTTAAGTCAGCTATGTCTGGTATTGGAGCAGCTGGTTCAAAAGTTCAAAAAAGAACAGAAGTTGACGCACCACTAACTTGGGTTATTGGGTCAGCAGTATTAGTATTCTTACTTTCATGGTTATTACCAATAATAAACGTTGGTATAATTGGTGCAATAATGGTAGTTGTATTTTCATTTTTTTTCTCAGTTGTATCAGCTAGAATGGTTGGTATAATTGGAGCGTCAAACAACCCAGTTTCAGGAATGACTATAGCTACATTATTATTTGTAACAACAATATTGAAGCTTACAGGTAAAGTTGGAGACAGTGGAATGGTTATAGCTGTTGTTATAGGTGGTATAGTTTGTGTTGCTATCGCTGTTGCTGGTGGTACTGCACAAAGTTTAAAAACAACTTATGTTATTGGTGGTACGCCTAAAAATGTACAAATTGGTATGTATTTAGGGATAGTTGCATCGGCAGCGGTAGTTGGGGCAGTAGTACTAATGCTTGATAACACATATGGTATAGGTAGCAAAGAAGTTGCTGCACCTCAAGCAACACTAATGTCGATGGTTATAAAAGGAGTGCTTACTGGCGATCTTCCATGGGCTCTTGTATATGTTGGAATAGCAATTGCAGTATTTTGTGAACTTGCGGGACTTCCAATACTACCAGTTGCACTTGGACTATATTTACCAATACATTTAAGTTCAGCTATTCTAGCAGGCGGTATTATTAGGTTAGCAATTGAAAAGAGATTTAAGAAAGATGAGAAGCGACAAAAGACCCAAGTGGAAAAAGGTATTCTACTATCATCAGGCTTGGTTGCAGGAGATGCACTAATGGGTATAGTTGTTGCAGCAATTGCGACGATAGGCCTTGACATAGGATTTGGAGCTAAACTATTTAAAGGGTTGGCCTCAAGTAATGAATTTTCTATAATAATGTTCTTTGCATTAGGATTATGGATTTACTTGTTTGCTTCGAAAATAGACAAAACTGCTGTTTAATAACATATAGTATATATTATTTAAATTAAGACATAATAAAAATAAAATATAAGTTAAGGGCCGTTATGGCTCTTAACTGTTTTGTAGGTGATAGGTATGTTTAAAAACAAAAAAAAAGAAAAAGCACAAGAAAATTTTTTGCTTTATAGACCACTAAGAAAAATTGAACATTGGGAAGTAAACGATGAAAAGGTAAAACTATTTTTTCACCATAATAAGCATATAGAAAAATTAATGAGATGGCTTATAAAAAAATCAAATATTAATGATATAGAACTTGACCCGCGGAGTTCTATGGTATGGCAACTTTGTGATGGAAATAATACTGTTTATGATATAGCTCAAACCATGATGGGGAAATTTCATGACACTGAGCAAGAGTCTATTGATAAATTAATTATGTTTGTTAGGTACTTATCTAGAAGTGGTTGGATAACTTTTGAAAATAACAAAATATAGAATGATATGATATGTTATACTATAAATTAACTACTAATGTAGGTTATTAATGGAAGGAGAACATTATGGAATTAAATAATTTAATTGACGCTATGAAACAAGATATTATTAAATCTACACAGGAAATAATAAGAATCAAGAGTGTAGAGAGTGAACCAAAACCGGGTATGCCTTTTGGCGAAGGTGTATCTAAATCGTTAGAATGTGCTTTAAACACTGCAAAAGAATTAGGATTTCATACAGTTAACTTAGATGGTTATGTTGGATATGCAGAGTACGGGCAAGGAGAAGATTATGTTGTAGCATTAGGCCATTTAGATGTTGTTCCTGAAGGAGACGGTTGGATTCATCCACCTTATGCTGCGGAAATTCACGAGGGTAAAATGTATGGACGTGGAACTACAGATGATAAAGGGCCTATAATGGCGACGCTTTATGGACTCAAAGCACTTAAAGATGCTAAACTTCCTATTTCTAAAAGAATTAGAGTTTTATTTGGAACTAACGAAGAAACAGGAAGTAAGGAGCTTGAATATTACTTAGATAGAGAAAAAGCACCAGTTGCTGGTTTTACACCTGATGCAGATTATCCTATAATTAACGGAGAAAAGGGCATAACTATTTTTAATATTGTTAAAGATTTTAATAATAAGAATAAAAGTGAAAATAAAATAAAATATATTAAGGGTGGCACAGTAGCTAACATAGTACCAGAATATTGCGAAGCTGGGGTTGTAGCTGTGGATACACAAAATATAGTTAAAGAATTAGAATCTTTTGCAAAAGATATGAATTATAAGCTTACTTCAGAAGTTAAAGAAGGTATGGTGATAATTAAATCTGAAGGTGAAGCAGCTCATGGAAGTTTACCAGAGCTTGGGACCAACGCTATAATGCAACTATTTGCGTTCCTTGGAACTATGGACCTTGGATCAAATGATGTTTCATCATTTGTAGAATTTTTAAATAAAAACATTGGTATGGAAATACATGGAGAGTCTTTTGGTGTTTGTCTGGAAGATGAAAATTCAGGTAAATTATCATTTAATGTTGGAGTAGTAAATATGGATGAAAATTCTGCTACCATGACTTTAAATTTAAGATATCCTGTAACAAACAAGTTAGAAGATATGATGAATCCATTTAATAGTAGAATAGAATCAACTGGAATAAAAATAGAAAAGTTTGAACATAAAGGACCATTATTCTTTTCACCAGATAGTCCAATTATTAAAGCACTTCAAAAAGTTTACACTGAGCAAACTGGAGAAGAAGCTAAATTAATATCTATAGGTGGAGGTACTTATGCTAAAGAAATGCCTAACACTGTAGCTTTTGGACCAATGTTTCCAGGAGAACCAGATACTATTCATAAAAGAAATGAATATATAACAATAGATAATTTAATTAAAAATGCTAAAATATATGCTCATGCACTTTATGAACTAGCAAAATAATAAATAAGTAAATTTTAGACCTATATCTTTTATTAAAAGATATAGGTCTAAAATTTATAAAAATTCATAGCATTAAATAGGATATAGAGGTATAATCAAATATTGAACTATAAATATAAAAATATAAAAGTATTAGTGAGGGATAGTTGTGAAAATACAAGATATTAAAATGGGTAAGATCAATACTCCGCTGTTAAGACCATATAAAATAGGAAAGAAAATTCTTAATTTTTCTGATGAAATTGTTTTAAAGATAATTACAGATACAGGGGAAATAGGATACGGAAGTGCAACCCCAACGCCTCTAATAACAGGTGAAACAGAGTATTCAATTATGGGCGCAATAAATTATATTAAACATGATATTTTAGGTTTAGATATTGATAATCTAGAAGAAATTATGAAAGTAATCCATAATTCTATTTATGCAAATAATAGTGCTAAAGCAGCCGTTGATATGGCTATATATGATTTGCTTTGTAAAAAATATGGAATTCCACTTTATAAATTTCTGGGGGGATATAAAACTACATTAACTACAGATATCACAATAGCAAATGGTTCAGTAGAACAAATGGTAAGTAAATCTTTAGAAGCCATAATGGATAATTATACTTATTTAAAGGTTAAAGTTGGAAATGATATAGATCATGATATAGAGAGAGTTAAAGCAGTAAGAAAAGCAGTTAGGAAAGGAATAAAAATAAGAGTAGATGCTAATCAAGGTTGGAGACCAAAGGAAGCTGTAAGCATTATTAGAAAGTTTGAAGATATGGATCTGGATATTGAGTTTGTTGAACAGCCAGTTAATGCTTGGGATATAGATGGACTAAAATATGTTACAGATAACGTGGAAACAAAAATTCTTGCAGATGAATCAGTTTTTGGCCCATCAGATGCCTTTAAGATAATTGAAAAAAGAGCTGCGGACCTTATAAGCATAAAACTTATGAAGTGTGGAGGAATAAATAATGCAATAAAGATATATAATATGGCAGAAAACATGGGTATAAGATGCATGATGGGATGTATGCTGGAAAGTAGAATAGGCATAACTGCAGCAGCTAGTTTTGCAGCGTCCAGGTCTAATATGGTTAAGGCGGATTTAGATACTATGTTATGTTTTGAGAAAGATTCAGTAATTGGTGGAGCCTCTGTTATCGGAAATAAGATAACTGTTAATGACTCACCAGGACTTGGAATTTGCGATATTATTGGATGGCAAGAAATTTTATAAATATTGTGAAATTTATAAAAAATAAAATGATTTAAACGGGGTGACAGGTTTGAATACTAATGAATTTAATATGGATGCTAGTCTCATAGAATTGGAACTTAAGAAGCAGTTGGAATTTAATATAGAAGAGGAAAAATTAAAGAGTGCTAGTGCAATTATTAGTGAAGAAATTCTTAATTATATAGAAAAGAGAAAAGAGATATTACAATATATTTTAGATTATAGAAAAAAAGTAATTGAAGACTATAGAGATGATGAAGATATGGTTATAGAATATTTTGATCATGAGAGATATGTTATGGAAGAAGCCTTTAAAACTATTGATAGAAGGCTTAAAGAACTAACAGCACTTAAGACTTCACCTTATTTTGGAAGAATTGATTTTTCAGAAGAGGATCTTGGTATTGAAAAAATGTATATAGGTAGATTTGGAGTTACTCCACAAAATACATTTGAGCCATTAATAGTAGATTGGAGAGCCCCAGTTGCATCACTTTATTATACCGGAGCTTTAGGTGAGGCTTCTTATGATGCTCCTAAAGAAAAAATACTAGTGAATATTTTAGCTAAAAGACAGTATATTATAAAAAAAGCAAAACTTATGGGCATGTTTGACTCAGCTTTGGATATAAAGGACGAAATACTTCAAATGGTACTTAGTAGTAATGCTTCTGAAAAGCTAAAAGATATAATAATGACAATACAAAAAGAACAAGATGACTTAATAAGACAACCAAGAATTAAGACTATTGTAGTGGATGGAGTGGCAGGCAGTGGTAAAACCACGATAGCGCTTCATAGGGTTGCTTATTTGCTTTATAATTATAGAAAGGTACTCCAAGATAAGGTTTTGATACTAGGTCCTAATAATGTATTTATGGAATATATATCTACGGTGCTTCCAAGTCTTGGAGAATCAGGAGTTAAGCAAACAACTTTTAGAGACTTTGCTTTCGATATTTTAGAAATTGACGAAGTGATGAGCCTAAAAGAATACATGGAAAAAGTTCTTAGTGGCGAAAGTGAGTTTGCACAAGATATTATGTACAAGAATTCTAAAGAATATAAATATTTACTTGATGATGCAATAGAAAAATTAGATGTTGATTACTTTAAAATAGAAGATTTGATTTTTATGGAACAAAAAATATTATCTAAAGAAGACATAACTGAAATGTTCCACTATCATTATAAAACTATGCCACTCTTTAGAAGAAGTAAGAAAATTAAAAGGATTATTTATTCTAAAATTAGCAATGCTAGGGATGAAAAAGTTAGAGCTATACAAAAGGAATATGAAAAAGCTGTGCAGTCCTTAACTGAGGAAGAACGAGATTTCAAAGTGAATAACTTGGACTTTAATAGAAGAATTAAAATTCGAGAAGTTGTTAAAGCGATGATAGAATTAAAAAGAAACCTTACTTGGATACAAAATGGAAACTGCGTGGAGTTATATAACAAAGTAAATGGATATAAAAGGTTAACTGAAAATGATTTAGCCGGTATTTTGTATATCAAAATTAAGCTAGAGGGAATAAAAATTTCTGAGGAAATAAAACACGTAGTAATAGATGAAGCACAGGATTATAATCAATTACAGTTCTTGGTAATAAAGGAATTAACGGGGTGCACTTCACTAACTATAGTTGGAGATAGTAACCAAAGAATGATTCCGTATGATGGGAATATTCCTATGCTTGATATAAAAAATATACTTCCAGAATTAAATGTTGAAGAGTTTAGACTGAAAACTAGCTATAGGTCTACTGTAGAAATTATGGAGTATGCTAATAAATATTTAAATTCAGATCCTATTGTTCCAATAGTAAGAAATGGTGAAAAAGTGACGCAAAATTCAATATGTAATGTGGATGAACTTAAAAGTTTTATTATTCAAAAGACAGAGCAGTTTAAAAGTAAGGGTTATGAGAATGTTGCGATTATCTGTAAAGATATAAAAGAAACAGAAAAAGTATTTGATATAACTCGGGACATTGCTGGTATTAAGATTATAAATACTGAAAATGCAGTGTATCATAGTGGAATTGTTGTAATTCCATCATATTTTGCTAAGGGTCTTGAGTTTGATGCTGTTATAATGGCGTTAGATGAACCAGGTAGTATGGGCAAATATAAACAAGAGGATAAACTTAGATATGTTATGGCAACTAGGGCGCTACATGAACTTCATGTTGTGGTAAAAAAGTCATTTTAAGTTGAACTAAAATTTTTTCTTGGATTATGCTATAAGGTAAAGTATATATTGCTTGAATGCGTTCGCTTCGCAATATATACTTTTGTTAGCATAATCCAAGAAAAAAAGTTCAATTCAACAATAATATTGTTATTTTAGAAATATGTGTTCAAAGGTGTAATAGTACAGAAGTTATTAATTATCGTGTTAGTTCATGCCAATTTTCTATAATTTCATATAATGTTATCATCGTACTTACCTTATCCTTACTAGCTATGGAGCCACGAAGGTTGGCTATATTTAAACTTACATTATATATTTCATCTCTTTCAACACTAAATTGAATGCGTGGTATGATTTTTTTCCAGGCTGCATCAATACTAGTAATATCTTGATCAAGCATATCCCACTTTTCAGCTTTTGCATGTTCTATAGAAGTTTGGGCAAAAGCAATCACATCTTCTGAAGAATTACGAGGTTTTAAAAAATAATTACCACTAAGCATTAATAATATAAATACTGTTAAAGTAATTATTGGTATAGTATATGATATAAATTTTTTCATAAGTTCAGACTACCCCTTTATGTTTTAATTGTTATTATCCTCTAACCCGTCTTCGTAAAGATCTATAAATAAGCCATTATTGGTATTATAGGTGGCTAAAAACACTTCAGTTGCATCCTTAATACCTTGTTTTTTTAAATTTGTCATGAGCCACTTTTTATTTCTATTAATACTATCTAAGTTGTCTTGTAAAATAGAACCGTCGTAAATTAATTCAACATCAATACCAGCGGTGGGAGTTTTAAGATTTAGGGCCTTTGATGTAACTGAATCAAATTCAGGCTTTTTTAGAATAGACAATTGACCATCTTTTTCAAGCACCGCATAAGCAACTTCACTTAAGTCAAAAATTCCTTTATCTCTTAACTGGGCTAGAAGGTCTCCTATAGTATAACGAAATTTTTTCATGGATTTTTCAAGTATTTTTCCATTTACAATAACAATTGTGGGTTCACCATCAAGAAATTTTTCAGCGGTTTTTGATTTAATAGTTGATAATTGTAAAATAAAACATAAGGCAGTCCAAGTAAGTAACCCTACCCAATGAGACCATGCGCTACTAGTTAAGTCGGTAGTTAGAGTTGAGGCTGTGGAACCTATAGTTATACCAACTACATAATCAAAAAAATTCAGCTGACTAACCTGTTGCTTTCCGAGAATACGAGTAAATATAAGTAAAGTAAAAAAACCGATTATTCCTCTTACGAGTACTATTAAACCCTCATCCATGATAGCACCTTCCTTCAATAGTATTATCTCCAAAAATATTATTTGTATTAATGTTACGTATTTTAGTTGAAATATATTAATTAGTTGTTAAACTTCCAAAGTTGAATTACAATTAAATTAATAGCTATATTATTTAACAAATAAACTTGCCACTTGCCATGTAGGTTCCCAATTTAAATTGGGGTGGCACCAAAAAAAGGATGATAAGTATGGATTTAATAAAAATAGTTTCAAATGTTCAGAAGATTTCTGAGGCAATAGCTAGCGTTATAAGTGTAGATGTGACAGTTGTAGACCATAATTATATTAGAATAGCAGGGACCGGAAGATATAAAAATTCTTTGTCTGAAAAAGTGAATGAAAAATCAGCTTTTGGATTTGCTTTAACCCAGGGGAAAAGTCTTATTATAAAAAATCCTAGAAAACATTTTATCTGCACAGAGTGCGAAAATATTGAAAATTGCGAAGAACTTGCAGAGGTTTGTTGCCCAATTAATGTAGGTAATGAAACTGTTGGAGTAATTGGACTTATTGCTTTTGAAGAAGAACAGCGAAATGCTATTATAAATAATGAAACAAACTTAATGAATTTCTTGAATAGAATGGCAGATTTAATTTCAGCAAAGCTAACAGAACAGGAAAATACAGAGCATATAAAGCTTTTGGCAAAAGAACTTGAAATAGTTATCGATTCTGTAGATAGAGGAATTATAGCAGCGGACCACAAGGGAAATATTATTCATTATAATACTAAAGCGGTAGAGTTATTTAATCTTCAGGGTAATGAGATTTTAAGTACAAATATAAAGAATCTTATTGGAAGCTTAGATTTTAACACACTTATTGAAAATCATAAGAATTTAAAAAATAGAGAATTTACTTATAAGGGGAGTAACCATAGTTTTAGAGGGGTTTTTGATGCAAAGACTATTAGTATTTTAGATAAAAGCTTTGGTATAGTATGTACATTTAGTGATATTTCAGATTTATTAAAAACAGTAAATAAAATTACTACAGGGACTATTGTTACTTCTTTTGACAGTATCATAGGTAATAGTTACTGCTTAGAACAGGTTAAAGAACAAGCAGAAAAAGCCTCCAAATCTACTTCTACTGTGCTTATTCAGGGAGAAAGTGGAACTGGGAAAGAACTATTTGCACGGGCTGTTCATTTTTATAGTAATAGATCTAAGGGACCTTTTATTCCGATAAATTGCGCGGCTATACCAGAACACTTGCTAGAGAGTGAGTTTTTTGGATATGAGGATGGTGCGTTTACAGGAGCAAGAAGAGGTGGTAGGGCAGGAAAGTTTGAACTTGCCAATAAGGGTACAATATTTTTGGATGAGATTGGGGATATGCCAATTCATCTTCAAGCTAAACTGCTAAGGGTACTACAAGAACATGTTATTGAGAAGATTGGTGGAAAAGAGTCCATTCCTATTGATGTAAGAATTATTGTAGCTACCAATAAGGATTTAGGAAAAAAAGTATTGGAAGGTGAATTTAGGCAAGATTTATTTTATAGGTTAAATGTAATTCCTCTTATTATACCGCCTTTAAGAGATAGAAAAGAGGATATAGTAATTCTTGTTGATTATCTTTTGGATAAATGTAATTCTAAGTTAGGAAAGCATATAAATAAAATAGATGATATTTGCTTAGAGATTTTCATGAATTATGGATGGCCAGGAAATGTACGTGAACTGGAAAATACTATAGAATATGCTGTAAATATGTGTGGTAATGACGTTATAAAATCTATAGATTTGCCTAAAAGGATGAAGAGCTCAGAAATTATATCAGAGTGTTGTGAGGATGTAGGAATTATACCTATAAAAGAACTAGAAAAAAGGGAAATTCAAAAGGCACTGGATTGTTTTGATCATAGCAAGCAGTCAATTACAAGGGCTGCTGAGGCGTTAAAAATAAGTAGAGCAACACTATATAGAAAACTAAAAGAATATGGAATAGAACAGTATCATAATGAGAATTAATTCTCATTATGATACTGTTCTATTTTGTTTTTTCTCATATTGAGAAGAGATAGTGTGGAAAGCGTTGTTTTAAGTGTGAAATTGTTGGCATGGAACTTGCTCTAATATATATTAGATAATACTTAGAGGAGTGATCTTATGAAATTAAGAAATCTTATAGTTCAAACACTTAGAGAAGAAGTCGTTCCTGCCATGGGATGCACTGAACCAGTCGCTGTTGCACTTGCATGTGCAAAGGCTAAAGAGTTAATAAATTTTAATTATATAGTAAGTGCTGAAATTTTCGTTAGTCCTAACATATATAAAAATGGATTGTCAGTGGGTATACCAAATACTGCGGAAGTCGGTCTTTATATTGCAGCTGCTTTAGGTTTTGTAGGTGGGAAAAGCGAAAATGATTTAAGAGTACTTGGGGGCATTGATGAAGTACAGGTGCAATTTGCAAAAGAGCTTGTGCATAGTGGAAAATTGTCACTGGATATTAAAGATACTGATGAGAAAATTTATATAGAAGTAAATCTTAAAACAGATAGTGGTAATTGTAGAGTGATTATTAGTGGAAAACATAATCGATTTGCTTATATAGAGAGATTAGGAGAAGTTCTTGTGGATTTAAAAAAAGAAGACATGGGTACTTACAAGGAAAAAAATGATTTGTATGATATGAAAATAAGAGATATTATAGCGGAGATTGAAAAGATTCCACATGAAGATATTGCATTTATGTTAGAGGGAATAGTTATGAATGAAACTGCAGCTATGGCTGGACTCAATGAAAAACTGGGAATGGGAGTTGGGTATGGCATTAAAAAAAGCATAAAGCAAGGAATTTTGTCAGAGGATTTAATGACTGCTGCAATGATGTTAACAGCAGCGGCTAGTGATGCTAGAATGTCGGGAATGAATTTATCTGTTATGAGTAGTAATGGTAGTGGAAACAATGGACTTACAGCGATTTTACCTATTGTTGCATATAAAAATAAATTCAAGGTAGATGATGAAAAATTAGCTAAGGCGGTTGCTATAAGTCATATTGTAAATAGTTATATAAAATATTATATAGGGAGATTATCTGCAATGTGTGCTTGTGGTGTTGCAGCTGGAACTGGTTCGGGTGTAGCTATAGCATGGCTTATGGGTGCGAATTATGACCAAATAGATGGAGTTATAAAGAATACTATTGCAAACACTAGTGGTATGATATGTGATGGTGCAAAGGAAGGTTGTTCACTTAAGCTTTCGACTTCAGCATCAGTTGCTGTACAATCAGCAGTTTTGGCTATGCATAATTGTATTGTACCTGGAAGAAACGGAATTGTTGCAGAAACAGCAGAAGATACAATTAAAAATTTAGGAACTTTATCTGTTGATGGTATGAGTGTTACAGATACTGTTATATTGAAGACTATGAAAAAAATGCAGTGCTAGTCCACATAATCCTAAAAAAAAATAAATAAAAAACCACAAATTACTATTGAATTTTAATTTTAATCTGATATAATAAAGTTAACAAGTAGATATGAAACACTTTCAAAAATTTTTATTTCTGAGATATTCGTGAAGCTCTTATTTTCAACCTACAATATTTATACGGGAGTTCAAGATCGTGGTGTGGAATAGGCCTATAAGTCCAATTTTGAATTGGCAAGGACTGCTAAGCATCTCTGAGAACACCCACCTATCGAAAAGATAGGTGTAAAAATCGGGGCAACGGTACCTTGGATTATGAATTAAAAATTTTTGGTTCGTTTATAAAAAGAGATAGAAATATCTCTTTTTTTGTGTGGTATAATTATTTCAAATGATTAGTAAAGAGGTGGAGTTTTATGACAGAAGAAAAGGCTATTCAAATGATAGAGGTTAATCCAATTATTATAAAAAATATTGATAACCCTAGCGATGAATTGAAACTTTTAGCTATAAAGAAAGATGGGGCAATGTTACGATATATTAAGAATCCTACAAAAGAAATGAAGGATTTGGCAATAAAAAGTAACCCATGGTCAATTGAATTTATAGAAAATCCAACTTATGATATGAAAAAATATGTTGTATCAAAGATATGGAATACTTTGGGGATTATTAAAAGTCCTTGTGAAGAACTTATAAAAATAGGTATTCAGCAAAAGGGATATGCAATAAAATATTCTGAAAGTCCAAGTATTAAACTTCAAAGATTAGCTATAGAAAAAGATTATGACTCTATAAAATATATAGATAACCCAATTGAAGAAATACAACTTTTGGCTATAAAAAGAAATTATTCTTGTTTAAGATATATAGAGAATGCAAGTCTAAGTGCAGAGATATTGGCTATTTCTGAAAATGAATCTGCTATAAAATTTATTTTAAACATAGATGAAAATAAAAAAATATTGTTTTTAAAACACAATGTTTTGGTAATGAAATATTTTAACAATGAATTACATATAGAGGCGGTGGAAGCTGCTTTTAGAGAGGTTTTATCTAAAGAAGATGTTTCAGAGAAATATGTAAGAGACTTTATAAACTGCGAAAGCATAAATGAGAAATATGGGAATATATCATCGGACAAAATTATTTTTATTTATAAATATGGCAGTAAAGTATGTAAAAAAATAGCAGTTGATGAAAAACTTAAAATGATGTAAGAGGAGATAGAAAATGAATTTTAAAGATACATTACAAAGCGTTGAGCTCGTTATAGAAACTAATGAAGTACCTCTAATTGTAGGGGAAAGTGGTATAGGAAAGACTGCATTAGCTAAAGAACTTGCTAAAAAAAAGGGTTGGAGCTTAGTTACTATAGATGGAAACCTTTTGAAAGAAGGAGAAATAGGCGGACTGCCAACAGTTGAAGATTATAGTATGAAAAATGTTACAGGGCAGGTTACTACTAAAAAAAGCACTGTTTATGCCATTCACACAAAGTTACAGGAAATAGATAATTTAATACATGAGGGCAAAGAGGTTCTCTTATTTATTGATGAAATAAATCGTTGTGAGCATACGGTGCAACAGGAACTTATGAATCTTATATTAAATAGAAATATTAATGGATATAAGCTGGATGATAAAGTGAAAATTACAGCTGCCATGAACCCCTCTAGTAAGTATGGAGAAGATGTTGATTATCAAGTAGTTGATATGGATGCAGCACAAGAAAATAGATTTGTTTGGCTATATATGGAAAGTGATTCGAAATCTTGGCTAAGCTGGGCTACCCAGAATAATATAGATGGAAAAGTTATAGAGTTTATATCCACTTTTCCAGAATATTTACATAGCAGCGAAAAGGAAGAGCAATTAAAAGCAACTCCTAGGAGCTTTGAACGGGTTTCTAAGAGCTATAAGATTTATAAGAAAAATAAAGATACAATTCCAAAAAGAGTATTTTTAAACATATTAAAAGGAAATTTAGGAAGTAGAATAGCTCATGAGTTTTTGGCTTTCTCACAGGAGAATAATAAACCACTTATTTCTTATGAAGAGGTATTTGCTTTTGAAAAATTGTCACAAGATATAAGAGAAAAGGTTAAAACAGAAAGTCATACTAGATTATATTTGATAGCAAAGAATATTTTGAGTGCACTGGAAAATAAGGAACTTTTAAGTTTTGATATAAAAAGGTTTGTACAATTTATAGAGATATATCCTGTGGACTTAGGTGTAGGTATTATGCAAGATATTAAAGAAAGCCATAAAAAAGTTTATAAGTTATGTATAGAAAATGAGGCTTTTGTTGAACTGTATTTTAAGTCTTACAATGAAATAAAAGGCTAGGTGAAATCGTGGGAAAAAAATTTGAAATTCTTAAAAGTGCACTTTATGACGAAATTTCTAATGTGAAAACAATTGAAGATATGCCAAAGAATTTTACAGAAGATTTCTTTAAACTCCTGGAACAATTAAATTTTATGCTCATAGAGGATAAGGAAAATTTTTTCGGCTATTTTTTACTTCAGATGTCTAGGGAATTAAAGTATGATATAACCTCACCTACAGCTGTTAACTTTAAGCTATCTAGGTATGTGATCTACTTTAATCCCTATATATTTTTAAATCTCCCTTTGGATCAGATGAAAAGCACTATAAAACATGAGATTTATCACATATTATCATTTCACTTAAATCGTGCAAGGAGTCTTAAAACAAAATATAGTAACTTGGCTATTAATATGGCAATGGATATAGTTGTGAATCAGCATTTAGATTATCTACCACCTTATGCTACAACTTTGGCTGGAATAAACCATAAGTATAGTTTAGAGTTAAAGCCTTATATGACTATGGAGTATTATGCGGATACAATTCAAGCAGCATTAAATTTACTCTCGGAAAAAGATGAAAGTGAAGTGGATGAATCTAAAGTTATTGACATAGAAAAAGAATACGATGTTTCAAGTACTCATGATTTGTGGGAAGAGTCTACGGAGGTAGATGATGCTACTCTTAAAGATTTTACTGAAAAATTGCTAGAAACCTGCGAAAAGGGTTCTGTTCCTCTTTCTTTGCAGGGTATTCTTGAAGGATTAAAGAGTAAGAGTTCTGAAATTCCTTGGAATATGTATTTGAAAAAGTTAATGGGAACATTAGAAGGTGACAGAAAAAAGACTATTACACGTAGGAGCAGACGTCAACCTAATAGGTTAGATTTAAGAGGGGAACTTAGGGGGCATATAGCTAAAATCACCATCGCTATAGATATAAGTGGTAGCATAAGCGATGAGGAATTTTATGGCGCAATAAAGGAAGTTTTTAATATTGTAAAAACTTATAAGCATGAAATAACACTTATTGAATGTGATACAGAAATAAGGCAATCATACAAGGTGAAATCAGCGAATTCTGTAAGAGAACGTAGTATTACTGGTGGTGGTACGAAGTTTACACCGGTGATTCAGTATGTAAATAGTACTGATACAAATATACTAATATATTTTACAGATGGAAAGGGTGAAGAAACTTTAGGTGTGATGCCAAAAGGTTATAAAGTATTGTGGGTTATATCAGGACGTGGCGATAAACTTTCATTAATTGAGCCTGTTGGGACTGTAAAAAAATTAAAACCAGTAGAAATAAAGGAAGACAATGATGATAGATTGGATGTAATGGTGGATGGATTTTCTGGGAATAATCATGAACCAATAATCTAGGGTGGGGAGGTATGAAATTTCTCCTGCGTGCTTTGCAAACTAACTTGAAACTGGAAATTTGGTTAAGAAATTCTAATGTTTTCGGCGTTTCGTTTGCAAGTCACTTCGGAGAAATTCATACTTGATAGCAGTATAAGAAAAATAAACCTAAAACTTGGAATTCGATAGTTTAGTAATGGTGCTATAATATGAAAAATTTTAAGAGGAGCCACTTGGGCTCCTCTTAATTTTTACTTCAAGAATATTATAGGCTGCTTAATAAAACTTTGAACGTTTCATCAGTAATATCAATATCATTCTTATCATAAAATTTGATGTTTCTAGTCTCAGGATATATACTTTGTGTTTCGTTTGGAACTGTGCAATAGGCTATAAAATATTCCTGCTGTGGGATACTAATTTTATATTCCTTGTTTTCCAATGTTACTTTTGTATATGCAATTTTCATATTAGGATTTTTACCTATCAAAATAAGATATTTGCCCTTATTTGTTTTATATATTTTATCTCTAAAATAACCACCGCCACCTCCTATTTCTTCAATTTCTTACTTCATTATAACATTTATAAAACTAAAAGAGGGCTTCAACTGTATAATTGGAGCTCTCTTTTGAACTGTAGTTATAATTTAAATATTTTAAATCCCATTGGTTGTAAAATTAACCCATTATTTAACTTAGTGTGCTTTAAAGTGAATATATCTACAAGAGTTTCATCTAAATCGATATTGACAGTGGACTCTGTATCGCTATTATTTATAGCAATTAAAAGAGATTTTCCTTCATAACTTCTTTCAAAAACTAATACATTGTCTTTACAATAGTGTTTTTTATAACCTCCATAAATTAGAGTTTTATTGTCTTTCCTAATAGATATCATAGTCTTGTAAAGCTTAAGAAGTTCCGTATTTTGATGCTTTTCATCCCAAACCATACATTTTCTACATTGAGGGTCATCACCACCATTAAGACCAATTTCATCTCCATAATAGATATATGGAACGCCTTGATAACAAAACTGAAAAGCAATTGCAAGTTTCATTCTGTCTACGTTATTGTCACATTCAGATAAAAATCTTTTAGTATCATGGCTACCGAGTAGATTCCAGAGTTGCCTCGTGATGCTACCCATATAAAGAGTTCTATTAGAGGATAATATATCGTTAAATCCTTCTACAGAGATACTTCTATTTCCAAAAAAATCTACTAGTGCAGATTTGAAAGGATAGTTCATTATACTGTCCATCTGATCTCCTTTTAAGAAGGAATTTGCTTCATGCATTATTTCGCCAACAATAACTGCATCTTTATTAGCTGCTTTTACTATTTTACTAAATGCTCTCCAAAAATCATGATCAACTTCATCGCAAACATCCAGTCTCCAACCATCAATTCCTATTTCTTTTACCCAATATTCTCCAACACTTAATAAATATTCTCTTGCCTCACTATTATGAGTGTTTAACTTGGGCATATTTTTTACGTCATTTGCAAAAGTATAGTAGTTTATATTATTGGTGCTAACTGGGTAGCTATTTACAAAATACCAATCACTATATTTTGAAGCTTCTTGTTTTTCTAGTAAATCTTCAAAGGCAAAAAAGTCACTTCCTGAATGATTAAAGACAGCATCAAAAATAATCTTCATTCCTTTTTCATGACATTTATGTACTAATTCCTTTGCTGTGTCTAAAGTTCCGAACTGTGGGTCTATATCATAATAATCTGCAGTGTTATATTTGTGGTTTGAGGTGGATTTAAATATTGGAGTTAAGTAAATTAAATTAACACCTAAGTCATCTAAATAATCTAATTTATCAATAATTCCCTGCAGATCTCCGCCAAATACAGATTTAGTTTTTACTGGGGCTCCCCAGGGTGTAATATTTTTTGGGTCATTACTTTCATTACCATTACAAAAACGATCTGGGAAAATTTGATATACAACTGACTCTTGTAGCCATGTAGCTTCCTCATATAAATCGCCTTGTGCTAAATAGGCGAATTGAAAAGCTGTTTGCTCATTTTCGGCTAGTGAATTAGTTCTAAAACCTCTCTCATCAAAATATGTGGTGTTGTTATTTAAATCAATTAGCTCAAAGTAATACCTATATCTGTTTTTTTCAACGGATACCATTGTTTCGTAATAATCAAATAATTCAGATTGTGAAGTTATTTCCATTTCTTTAACATCATATGGATCCACCCAGTTGTATCTATCTTTATAATATAAATTACATTTTTTAATATCGTCTTTTGCCGTTCTTATACGTAAAACTAGAGTGTTTAAATCTTTACCATAGGCATAAGGCGTTTCAGTAATATGATATATTGCATGTTTGTTCATTTTTATCTACCTCACTTTTATTTATGGTGCAATTATAGCATAATGATTTTTAGTGTAATTGTATATAACTCATTAAATATGTATATATTTAATGTGACTTTTAATAATTAATGCGTCAGATTATTGACCTTAATTTTTAGAAATGTTAAAATTGCATTAGAACTTTTTTTTATATTTGAGAGGTGAAATAATGATAGAAACCTTTGAATCTGATATTTATATTTTTAATAATGATATATCCTTTTTAATTCAATCAAAAAACATACCTAAAGTGTTGTACATCTTAAAAGAAAAACATAAGCAGGAACAAGAAAATGGGCAGACAACCCGTAATAAAAAAAGTGATTTAATTATATGGAATGCTATATACACTAAGGAGATTATAAAAAATGGTGTATCAAAAAGTGCTCTCCATCCACTTTATAATAAATTTTATTATAAAATCCAAGCTATTAATAATTTAATGGAGTTACAAGAATTAGAAATTAGCATGGCTATAGCATATTTTAATATTTTAATAAATGATATTGAGGTCACGGATAATTTTATGATTAATAAAATGTTACAATACATACATGTTAATATAGAAAATCACTCATCTCTTGATAAGCTAGCTAGGGACTTAAATATTTCTGTAGGTTATGCAAGCGATTGCTTTAAAAAAAATATGGGTATTTCAGTAATGAAATACGTGCAAAAAATAAAAATAGATAGAGCAAAAAACTTACTACTAAGTACAGATGAAAGTATTTTATATATCGGAATTTTATTAGGTTTTTATGACCAAAGCCATTTTAGTAGAACTTTCAAATCGATAGTAGGGGTTTCACCAACTCACTACAGAAATAACAATTACGCATAGTTAATAAAATATAACATTTAAGAGGGTGATAAAATTGGATAGAAAATGGTGGAAAGAAGCAGTGGCGTATCAGGTCTACGTTAGAAGTTTTAAGGATTCTGATGGTGATGGAATAGGTGATTTAAAAGGAATAATACAAAAGCTAGATTATTTGAAAGACCTTGGAGTAAATATATTATACTTAAATCCTATAAATAAGTCACCTAATGATGACAATGGATATGATATCAGCGATTTTAGAGACATAATGGATGAATTTGGAACGCTTACGGATTTTCATGATTTGGTTAGTGGACTTCATAATAGACAAATGAAGTTGGTTATGGATCTGGTAATTAATCATACATCCGATGAGCATCCTTGGTTTAAAATGAGTAGACAAAGCAAAGACAATCCATACAGAGATTATTACATATGGAATAAAGGAAGCGAGGGCAATCCACCAAACAATTGGGGTTCGTTTTTTGGTGGAAGTGCTTGGGAATACGATGAAATATCAGAAGAATATTACCTTCACATATTTTCGAAAAAACAACCTGATTTAAATTGGAGAAATGAAAAATTAAGAGAAGAAATAAAATGTATGATAAAATATTGGATGGATAAAGGTGTTGATGGTTTTAGAATGGATGCTATTAATCATCTAGAAAAAGATCATTCATTTCCTAATGGAAAAATAGAAGAAGGACATATATATGGAAATTTTATAGAATATGTACAAAACTTACCGAAAGTGCATGAATACTTAAAGGAATTAAGAAAAGATGTATTCAACACTGGATATCATGTGGTAATTGGTGAGACTGGTGGAATAAATCATGAAAATGCCTATATTTATACAGGAACAGATAAAAGTGAATTAGATTTTACTTTTCATTTTGATATGCATAGTGTAGGCAGAGGAAAAAAGGATTGGGAAAGAAAACCTATTAACTTAATAAAAGATATTAAGGAAAAAATGACTGGATGGCAAGTAAGACCAGAGGAAGAAGGGTGGTGTCCCTTATTTCACTCAAACCACGATACTACAAGAACCATATCAAGACTTGGTGACGAGAAAAATTATCTGAAAGAATCTGCAAAAATGTTAGCTTGTCTTCAACTGACTCAAAGGGGGACTCCTTTTATTTACAATGGTGACGAAATAGGAATGACCAATGCTTGGGATTTTAAATTAGAAGATTATAGAGATGTGGCAGCGTTTAACAAACATAAGGATTTAGTCCAAAGTGGCTTAGTAAGTGAAGAAAATTATCTAAAAGGACTTCGATTTACTTCCCGGGATAACTCAAGAACACCGATGCAGTGGAGTAATAGTGAAAATGCTGGCTTTACTACTGGTAAGCCTTGGATAAAAATTAATTCGAACTATAGTAAAATTAATGCGGAGCAGCAAATAGATGACCCCAATTCAATATTGAATTACTATAAAAAATTAATCGCTTTAAGAAAAAAAAGTGATGTGTTAGTGTATGGAAGCTTCCAGGAAATTAGTAGAGAGCACGCAGAGATATATGCTTATTTAAGACAATTAGAGGATAAGACTGTATTAATTATAGCTAATTTTTTTGGGAATGAACCTATATTCGAGTTTCCAAGGAATATTGAGTATGAAAGAACCGAATTGTTACTATCGAACTATGTGGTAGAAGGCGAGGTTAGCAAAAGTATAAAATTAAGACCTTATGAAACAAGGATATATGATATAATTAAAGTGTTCATTGGGTAAATTTAAAATATGAATAATCAAATTAGTAAGAGGCGGATATATATGAGAAATATAAAGATGATATTAGAATATGATGGAAGTAGATATAAAGGATACCAAAAACAAGCGGATAACGAACTAACTGTGGAAGGTAAAATAGAAAGTGTTTTGTCTAAAATGGCAGGAGAAATGGTTCAGGTTGATGGTTGTGAGAGAACTGATGTAGGAGTGCATGCTGAAAATTACATGGCGAACTTTCATACTAATTGTGATTTAAGTATAACAGCTATGTTAGACTTCTTGCATGAATTTTTACCACGAGACATAGTGGCGAAATCTATGGAAGAAGCAAGTGAAAAATTTCACGCAGCATATAACATAAAATCAAAAACTTATGTGTACAAAATAAATAACAATGAACTCAGAAATCCATTCAATAGAAAATATGTATATCACAGTGAGGACAAACTTAATATCGATGAAATGAGAATTGCAGCAGAGACTTTAGTTGGACATCATGACTTTCAAGGATTTGCTACTTTAACAGATAATACTAAATCCACTACTGAAACAATTAATTATATAAATATAGTAGAAAAAAATGGTATGATTGAAATAGAAATTAATGCAAATGATTTTTTATGGAATATGGTAAGAATTGTTATAGCAAGTCTTTTAGATATAGGTGAAGGAAAGCTTACGTTAGAGGATATAGAGACACTTCTAATTGAAAAAACAGAGTCTAAATATACGTTGATGGCGAAAACAAAAGGGCTAGCGTTAAGGAACGTTGAATATTAAGTTTATAAAAAGGGAGAAAGTGATATCAGCATCACTTTCTCCTTTTGTTAGTTTTATAGCACTTTTTTTATTCCACTATTACTAATTCATATTCATCAGTACCAATGCCGATAGCTTTTGCATGGGCTAGACCGACTTTCCAGTTTGTATCTGGATGTATATGAGAAAATTTATCTTGTCCTTCATGATAATGTCTATCGGAGAGTTCAGTTGAAGTTAATGCAGTTGCACTGTTAACCATATCAACACAAGCCTGATCTAAGGCTACTGGGTCAAAGGAAGCAGCCATACCTATATCTGGAATGATTGCCACGTCATTTTCTGGTGAACAATCACAATTAGGGGAAACGTTCATAATAAAACTAATATGGAAATTAGGCTTATCTTTAATAACTGCATAGGTATATTCTGCAATCTTTTCATTGGCACTATCAGCAGATTCATTCCACTTTATTGTGGCAGAGCCAAAACGACATACAGCAACACATTGACCACAGCCTATGCATTTATCATAATCTATAGTTGCTTTTTTATTTTCATCAAAGGAAATTGCTTCATGTAGGCAATTTTTTATACAGACTCCACAGCTTACACATTTACTATGTTTCATAAATGGCTTTGAAGCGGAATGCATTTCAAGCTTGCCACCTACTGAACCTGACCCCATACCTAAATTCTTTAATGCACCACCAAAGCCAGTCATTTCATGACCTTTAAAGTGAGTCATAGAAATAACTATATCAGAATCTGCAATTGCTGAACCTATTTTAGCAGTTTTACAATGTTTTTGGTTTATTAGAATTTCTCTGTAATCTCCACCCTTTAAACCATCGGCTATAATTAAATTACATCCTACAGAAATTGGATTAAAACCATTTTCCATAGCAGCTTCAATATGGTCTACAGCATTATGTCTTCTTCCAGAGTAGAGTGTGTTTGCATCAGTTAGGAAAGGTTTGCCGCCAAGCTCTTTTATAAGCTTCACAATTGTAGCAGCATAATTTGGTCTTATGTAGGAAAGATTTCCTGGTTCGCCAAAATGGATTTTTATAGCTACAAATTGATCAGTAAAATCTATATTTTTAATACCAGCTTCTACTACTAGTTTTTGAAGCTTAGTGAGTAGACTGTGCCCTGGCTTTGTTCTTAAGTTTGTGAAATATACTTTTGATTTTTCCATTAGTTTGCCTCCAATTATTTTAACTTGACTATTTTAATATTATAACATATTGTGACAAGGTTTCAAAAGGTTATGACATCTATCTTTAATAGACAAAAGCTATGGATAACCACAGATTTTTGCACATGTGTATAGCTCTATGCACATGTGCACAGCTCTTAAAAATTTATCTGTTATTTAAATAGTCGTGTTCGTATCCGTCAATTTTTTTAATGATTTTTGCGTACACTGCATCTAATTTAGCAAAATCCATATTTGGTATAAAAAAAGTCTCAAGTTCATCATGTAGACCTTTGGCTTCTTTTATTGCTTTTAAACCCTTGTTTAATAGTGTATAAAATTCGGTTGCATCATACTGAGTTTCAATTTTATTTGTTTGAAGAATGTTACTATTTAGGAAGTCGTTCATGTCAATTATTTTACCTGGTAAATCTAGATTATTTATCTCATTAGAGGTTAAAATTGCAACATTTAGATCAGGAATTAATATGTGTTCAATTTTTTCAGGAATTAGGGGCGTATGAAAAATTTCCACATAGAATCCTCTCTTTAAGGCTTCATCAGATAAAAATTGTAATACATTTGTCTTGCCAGTACCAGGGCCGCCTTTTAATACGTAAATATTTTTAAAATCTGAGGATAAGTTTTCGATGTAGGTTACAATACCGTTAGGGGTAAAAGCTGTAGCAAATAAATGCCTATCAAAACCTATATTAGATGGCGAGGTAGTAAATAATGATTGTTTTAGACTTTCTTTTAGTAAGTTTAGCTTATTAATGTTTAAGGCTTCATTGTTATAGGTATACCAATCATCATAAACTAATTTGGCTGCTCCAAAAAACCTATAGGCTCTTTTGAAAGTTTTGCCTACTTTTTTATTTATGTTGATTATTTTATTCCTATATATCTTAAAACCTTCCTCATTCCAGAAGTCTCCCATGTTTAGAATTTCATCTACTGCACCTGGGTTTTTAGGGTCAACTACATGTGGTGAGGTCCCATCAAGTATTGCTACATTAAGTCCTTTAATAACTAGACCATCTAGTGAGTTATTATCAGAAGAGCAATGATGGTATTCTATGTTGTAGCCTTTTTCATTAAAGTATATACCGATTTTTTTCATTAAGGAGGACTTGCCGGTACCGGGTCCGCCCTTTATGCATATTATTCTTCGTGCTTCATCTTGACTTATTATATAGCTATAGAAGGAATGGAAGCCTCTTGAAGTATTGCCACCAGGGAAAATATTCTTAACTGTACCTTTGATAAACATCACACTCCATATAATCGTATCCATATATAATATTCAGAGATAGTGAAATTGGTTAGTATTAAATTAAAATTATTTTAGAAAGTGTATTATTATTAGTAAAAATATTATATTATAGTAAAGGATATAATAGGTGCTTGTGTTTATAATCATACTGTGCTAAACTAATAATTAATTTAAAAGATAAACTACCTAGGGTAGAGGTGCTGTATCTAAGAGTACTTATTTGGAGCTGACAGGCTAAGATGAATAAGAAAAGGATATACAGCCGAAGAAAATATATGTTAAAATATTTTCTGGGTTTGCATATAACATGTGTAAACTTGTCACTGATTTTTAGTGGAGAGCTACAAGGTACACGAAGTTTGTATAAAAACATGTATTTTTATGCAGCAAAGGTGTTCCTTTGCTGCATTTATTTTTTTTTGAAAACAATGTGGAAATATTTGTAGAAGTAATTCTAGAATTATTAGAAGTTTATTTAATAAGGTGAAATTAATCGGTGTACAAGTTAGACGCACTAGATATTGATTGGAGTGGTTAAGTTATGGCAGTAGTTGTTCAAAAATATGGGGGTTCTTCTTTAGGTACTACAGAAAAGATTAAAAGTATTGCGCAAGGTATAGTGGATAGAAAAAAGCAAAATGTAGATTTAGTGATAGTGGTATCTGCTATGGGTGACACTACAGATGATTTATTATCACTATCAAAAAATATTACTGAAGAACCAGATAAGAGGGAATTAGATGCATTATTATCAACGGGAGAAATCATTTCAAGTGCACTTTTAGCTATGGCAATTAAGAGTCTGGGGTATGATGCCATAAGCTATACTGCACATCAAATTGGTATTCAAACTAGCGGACAATATGGTAAAGCATTAATTAAAGATATTCAGGATAAGAAGATTAAAACACGTTTGAAAGAAGGCAAGGTTGTAATAGTTGCTGGATTTCAAGGGATAAATGGAGACGGTGATGTCACCACGCTAGGCAGAGGTGGTTCGGATACCACTGCAGTAGCGCTGGCTGTGAAGCTAGAAGGCAGCTGTGAAATATATACGGATGTTGACGGAATATATAGTGTTGATCCTAGAGCATACAGTGCGGCTAAGAAATTAGAAGAAATAGAGTATGAAGAGATGTTAGAACTGGCAAGTTTGGGAGCTCAGGTAATGCATTCAAGGTCAATAGAGCTTGCTCAAAAATATGGGATAACCATATATGTAGGCCGTAGTAATAGTAATATTATAGGAACATTAATTAGGGAGGTAAAAAACGTGAATATGGAAAGGAAACCAGTAACAGGGATGGCGACAAGTGATGAAGATGTGGCAGTAACTTTGCAACATATACCTAAAGATGTAAATATATTAGCAACTATTTTTGAAAATATAGGATATAAAAGAATTAATATTGATATGATAAGTCAAACCTCTTCTATGGATGGTAAAGTGAATGTATCTTTTACAATTCCAAAAGAAAGCTTAAAAGAAAGTTTAAAGATTATAGGTGATCTGATTGTAGATAATAATGTTATAGTTGACGAGGACATAACTAAATTTTCTTTGGTGGGACTTGGAATGAAGACTACATCTGGAGTAGCAGCTAGAATGTTCAGGGTTTTTAATGAAAATAACATAGAAATTAAAATGATTACTACTTCAGAAATAAGAATTACTTGTGCTATTAAAACAGAAGATAAAATAAAGGCTATACAGTTTATTGCAAAGGAATTTAATTTATAAATAAGAGGGGTGATTTTATGAAATTTTTTGGTAATATAAAGGATGATAATAATAAATTGAGTATTGCAGGGGTTAATGCGGAAGATTTAGCTAAGGAATATGGTACCCCGCTTTATGTAATGGATGAGCAGCTTATTAGAGATAATTGTAGAAGATTTTATAGTGCTTTTAAAGATTCCAAAGGAAAAAATAAGATAGCATATGCGGGAAAAGCATTTCTAACTATAGCCATGTGTGAAATTGTAAAAGAAGAAGGTTTATTTTTAGATGTAGTTTCAGGAGGAGAATTATATACCGCTTATAAGGCTAATTTTCCACTGGAAAAGGTATATTTCCATGGTAATAATAAAACTATTGATGAAATTGACATGGCAATAAAGCTTGGAGTAGGAACTTTTGTGGCAGATAATTTTAAGGAAATTGAACTAGTAAATGAAGCTGCAAAGGAAAAGGGTATTATACAACGGGTTATCCTTAGGATTACTCCAGGAATAGAAGCCCATACTCATGATTATATAAAGACCGGACAAATTGATTCTAAGTTTGGATTTACTATATTGAACAATGAGTTAGAAGGGGTTATAACCAACGTTCTAAGTTTATCAAATATAAAACTTGCAGGACTACACTGTCATATAGGATCTCAAATTTTCGAGTTACAACCTTATAGAGATGCTGTGGGAATAATGATATCACTGAGTAAAAATATTAAAGAAAAGTTTAATTACGATATAGAAGAATTGGATTTAGGCGGAGGATTTGGTGTTTATTATAATCAAGGTGATGAGCCTAAAGAAATAGAGGGATTCTGTAGAGTTATAATTGAGGAAGCTAAAATCAAGTGCAAAGAGTATGGAATAAATCAACCCATTCTTGTAATAGAACCAGGGAGATCAATTGTAGCTAATGCTGGGATTACCTTATATACTGTAGGATCTATAAAGGATATACCAGAGATCAGAAAGTATGTGGCAGTAGATGGTGGAATGACAGATAATATAAGACCAGCCTTATATAATGCAGAATATCAATGCGTACTCGTAAATAAAGTAAATGAACCTTGCGTAGAAGTAGTTACCATAGCTGGAAAATGCTGTGAAAGTGGAGATATATTAATAGAAGGCGTAAAATTACCAAAGGTTAATAGTGGAGACATTATGGCTGTACTTTCAACGGGTGCTTATGGATATTCCATGAGCAGTAATTATAATAAAATACCTAAGGCTCCTGTAGTTTTAGTAAGTGAAGGTAAGCATAGACTTATATGCAAAAGACAAACTTACAAAGATATGATTAGCAATGAAGTGGGCTTATAAATAGGGTCGTATGAAATTTCTCCTGCGTGCCTTGCAATAAGAACTCTAAACAAGAAATTTGATTAAGAAATTCTAATCTTTTGAAAATATAAAATCCCCTAACACTCAAACTCAGCATCCTGCTTCGGGTTCGCTAGCCTTCCGTCCTGGAAGGCTTACGGTGATTTTATATTTGCAAAAGAAGAATTACTAAATCAAATTTAATAGTGTTATCGTTTCTTATTGCAAGTCACTTCAGAGAAAGTTCATACTTATTCATGCTATATAAATTTGTGGGGAGTAAGTAGCGTATTATGGCTGCTTACGTAAATTTTCATTACATAAACTAAAATTCTGTAAAACTTATTATATACTATCTGTCACGCCCTACATACTTTCTCCTTCAATTATTATAATTTTTTTACACTAAACAATTTTATTATTTATCACAATCATGATAAGGAGGTGTCGATAATGCCAAAAATTCTTCCAATATCTGCTTTAAGGAATAACTTTAATGAAATTTCTGAAACTTGTCATAAAGATGCTGAACCTGTTTACATTACTAAGAACGGGAAAGGTAATCTTGTTGTTATGAGTTTAGCTTATTTTGAACAAATTCAAGCAAAGATTGACTTATACGATAAACTGGCTGTTGCTGAAGCAGAAAAAGCTAATGGTGCGCCTACAGTATCACATGAGGATTTCATGAAAATATTAAAGAGTAAATATAGCGCTTAATTTATATAAAGTTATATATTTCCCTATAGCTATTGATGATGTTTACAATATTTTAAACTATATTTCAATTGATAATCCACCTGCTGCTCTTAATTAATTAGTAAGATAGATTACGCTATAAGTTCTTTGTCACAATTTCCATACAAAGGTGTTTCTCCAAAAGATTATCATTTAAAATCAAAAAAATATCGTATGCTTATTATTGATTCATATATTGTATTCTATATTGTAAATGATAATCTCTCTATTATCGAAATAATGAGAGTTCTGTCAAGCAAACAAAACTACTTATCACTTCTTTGACCTCTAAGAAATTCCTCGAGTATGGGTGTCAGATAACGTGACCTGTTGCCGACGTTTCTGAACCTTAGCCCGACGGGCTTGGTGAAGGAATGTGCCTTGGCGATTAAATAATAATACCCACTATACTTTATGCAAGACATACTCCAGTTATCCTAGATGATGATCATAACTCTATAATAAATGTTGCACAATATAAGAATCGCATGAATTAAATATAAGTATATTTTTTATTCAATTCATCGATTAAATCAATAAGTTTTTCAGCCTTCGTTCTTTTTAAACAATCATCAATTGATTTCTCAAGCTTTTTTTGAACTAATAGTATACTGCTATTTGCATTTGTGAAGCCAATGCTTTTTTATTTCTCCTGCTGAAGCATATTTACTTGGTTTACCGTGTTTAAGCCTTTTACGCTACTATTTTCAAAGTTATTAAACACGCTTGCTACCACGCCACATTATTCCAACAACCTAGTAACCTTTTGAAAAGGTTCTACACCTATGATACAACATTTAGCAAGAGAAACTGCTGCCAACATGGCGAACTAAAAATGGTAAAAAACAAGAAGTCTTCACTACTTAAAGATGTGAAATTTGACTATAGAGTAGAATTCATAAAATCGTATTTGTAAAAACATGACAATTAAAAAACATAAAATTAACATTATTTTCAAAATTAGCAATAACAGTGTGGATAAAAAGATCGCTAAATCAACATGAGGATTAGAACCTTAGCAGTAGACTGAGCTTTCAAAGAAAAAGTAGAGCAGGCTGAATTGTTTTATGGTAAAATATTATTAAATGATAAATAGTGAGGTGGAGCTAATGACTAAAAGTAAAGAGTATAAAGCAAATATAAATGCTAATGGAGCAGAGATTCTATTGTTTCTAAGGGAAATGAAGATGATTATATTAGTCTAACTGATATTGCAAAATATAAAAATATAGATTCACCTGCTGATATAGTTAAGAATTGGTTAAGAAACAGAAGTACTATAAAGTTTTTAGGTTTGTGGGAACAGATGAATAATCCGGATTTTAAACTAGTCGAATTCGACCAGTTTAAAAATGAAGCTGGTGCTAATGTATTTGTGTTGTCACCACAAAAATGGATATCAACAACTAATGCAATTGGAATTATTTCAAAATCAGGTAGATATGGTGGTACGTTTGCTCATAAAGATATTGCATTTGAATTTGCTTCGTGGGTTTCACCAGAATTTAAATTATATATTATAAAGGATTATCAAAGATTAAAAGGTGATGAAAACAGTAGATTATCGCTTGAATGGAACGTTAATCGTTTGCTTTCTAAATTAAACTATAAAATGCATACAGATGCTATAAAAGAGAATTTAATTTCTAATGACTTAACCAATAAGGCAATATCAATCACTTATGCGAATGAAGCAGATGTGCTTAATATGGCGTTGTTTGGTAAGACCGCAAAAGAATGGAGAAATGAAAACTTAGATTTAAAGGGTAACATAAGAGACTTTGCAACTATAGAACAGCTTATTGTTCTTAGTTTGAAACATACATTTTCTGTATAGATTGTCCTTCCTCAAAGGACTATTCGGCCAAGACGAACGGCAACATTTTGTTATAGGTCGTTTAGCCGCTACACGTTGAGCAAGACCTACTCCAGGTATCCTAGAATATGAGCCTTACTCCATAATAATTGTTTCTCAACATGTGAATAGTAACGGAAAATACAGCATCGTTCTAAATCTCGTTTCAAAAATTGAGCAATTTTAGTGACTATCACTATTAGTATATAATTATGGTGATAGTTTTATCGGCTCAACATCTGAATTCAAATCCATTCAGCTTACGTCTTAACGCTAGTTTGCATATAAACTCGATATACAGACAGTTTGTATACAATTACAGTTATATTTTTAAGTATAAACCAATTTCCTTAGTAAACCCTATTTCTTTGGTCAAACCAATTTTTCTAGTTATTTTATTTTCAATCACCACTCCAGATTTTTTAGATATTCCCATTATTCCATACGGTAAAAATTTTGATAGATTTACAAGTCTATCTTCCTTATCCTTGCTATAATGTGGACAAATAGAATATTCTACTAGCCCAACTCCATTTGTATCATCTACTCCAATTATATCATTATCATTTGTAGTTCTAATATCACTTCCAAGAACTACGGCACCTGCACTATTCCCTACAATAATACGTTTATCCATTTCACTTTTCAAAAAATCTCCCAAACCAGATTTACGAACAATATCTATGAGTTTGTAAGTATTACCACCAGCAATATATAAGACCTTTGCATCACGGGCTCTTTTCCATTCAGTATATAAATTTACATATTCAATATTTTCAAGATTATAACAACTCATTTTTTGTTTAAAAACCTATAATACTCTTCTTGTGATCTAATTGTTGCAGCAGGAATAAACATAATTAAATCATCTTTACTAATTTTTGAAATCCACGCCAAATCAACTTCCTCTGAATCTGGGTAATAAGAACCGCCATTTAAAACTACCATTTTACATTCCCTCACTTTTGCATTTATGCATTATAATATTTATGTATTAATATATTTACAGCTACGTCTTAAAAGATTATTCCAAATAACTTATGAACAATTACCTTTTTGTTATCTGAGGGGATATGTTCTCTTCTTATTTTAATCGATATCTCTTAACCATCAGCCTATTGTGGCTATTACCTGTTACCTAGTAATCTACTGTTGTGAATCTAAACTCTACTTTTTTACTTAACGCTAAAAACCCTATAATTGTATTTATATTACATTTGGGAAGTCGATGGAAACAATATTTCTTTAAATGAAGTATTATTAGACCGTACAAACAACCAGTCATCTGGTCTTTCTTTTGAAACTTTAAGTATATTATATTTGTTACTTTCAGGTATAAAATGGAATTCTATTTTTTCATCATCTATAGATACAATTTTCTCAATAATACTATCTAGATTAATAAGTGTCTGACTTACTATATCATATATATGAAGGCAGCCATCTTCTCTGTTTGCAATTACTATAGTATCTTCATCTTCTAAATAATACATATCATCGGTATATACATACATACAAAAAATATGTAGAGGCCAAAGATCATTGTATACCCCTAGTTTTTCAGATACAGGTTGTCTATTTTCTATAATTCTCAAAATAATGTTACAATCATTTTCATCATCGGTTTTAAGATTTTTTATCATGGTTTCTGTTCTGTGTATCAGATTGGTATCTAATTCATAGGAATCTTCAATGATTTGCTTAAATCCAAATTTAGTATAAAAATTTAAAACACTATCTTCGGCAAAAAGATAAAAAATATCGTATTCATTTTCATACTTCTCTATAATATAATTAATTAGTGATGCGGATAAACCTTTGTTTCTATGGTCAGGATGTGTCATTATACCTGATAGTTGTAATGCTGTTTTCTTATGTCCATCTACAATTAAATCCATAATATTCACAGATATATTTGCAACCACTTTGTCATCATATATATAGGAGTAAAAAATACATTTATTATAGTAAAGATTTTTTTCGTACCATTTCTCAGGATTAGATGCAAAAATATCCATTGATAATTTATTAAAGCTTAGTCTATATTTTTCGTTATCCATATAATCACTTATTATTGTATAATCATTCATTATTACCCTCCAATCACCTAAATTAATATATTATTTTAAACTCATTAAAACAATAGGTTACTTCAATTTTTCATTTTATCGCACATTGCTAGTATATATATGGTCTTAATCTGCATTAATTTAAAAATACAAATTACCACTTTTTAGTAATAGAACTAAAATATCATGAACATCTCGTTTCAGATAACGTTGCTAACTCCAAACGTTCTTGAGCCATAGCGCGACTGCGCTTGGAGAAAGAATGTGTTTTGGCAGTCTTTTCATGCCGAAACGAATGGGAGTTTTTGTTAGGCGACGTCTTTTCTTTTTTTTAAAAATCGGTGTACAACTTTCCAATTTTCGTTTATAATAATTGTATAGATACTTAGTCAAGAGGCATACCTTATTTAAGGAGGTAGATGTTATGAGTCACCCACAAGTTAAAAAAACTATCAATAATAAATATAGTGACAATGAAATTTTCAATTTTGACCCAGAAATTATTAAGGAAATTAAAATTGCTTTAAAAGAAACAAAAGAAGGCAAAATAATATCCAATGATAAATTTGAGGAGTATTTCTGTAAACAATGATAATTAATTGGTCAATTAATACATTTAATTATGTAGATTCCCTTGACGGTATAAATAAGCTTCAAATTAGAAATATATTTAATTCTATGGTATCATATATGCCTCAACGATTTCATGAAAAAAGCATAAACAATGAAAATGTTAGAATATGCATATTGTCACCATTGCCATTTGTTGTAGTATTTACACTTAGTTCAGATAATACCTTGTGCACTGTACTGCGTGTTTTTCATAAAAAACAAATATTAAGATTGTAACACGAGACCCAACGGGGTCTTTTTTTAAATGTCGCCTAACGTGACCTGTTGCTGACGTTCCTGAACCTTAGCGCGACGCGCTTGGTGAAGGAATGTGCCTTGGCGGTATATTTTGATTTTCTTAGTCAAAACAAACACTTTCTATATAGATTGTCCCTTCTAGACAGAATCTCCAGCCAAGGCGAACGGCAACATTTTGTTATGTGATGTTTCAGGTCTTTTACTATCCTTATGCATAGATTTATCCACAATACCAACCGTGTTTTCTTTAAATATGATTCATACACAAGTCTTTTCCTTCTGGTTTACTTATAGTATTGAGTTTTTTTTGAAAAATAACTACATCCACTCAAATTAAATAAATACAATGAAACATATAACCATGATACTTATTAATTCTTTTCTCATAGATTTCCACTTTCTTTTAGTGCGTATACTGGCATAGTTATGAATGAGAAATGCTATGTTTGTTACAATGCAATCATAAAATCACTCTTTCCAATATGAGTCCTCTAACTCTACAATCTTGCCTTTCAGAGGATTTATCATAATATGTTTTTTCTCACCATTAATTCGAACAAAAGAAAAATAATAAAATCTACTTGGAATAAATATTTCTTCTATACCATCAGCTCTAACAGGTATAGTATTATTGTAATATGGTTCAAACTCAACAAAATAATCTAATTCATTTTTATACTTGTCCTCTGCAATTATTTTAGCTTCAGTATAGGTATACTTCGGTAACAAAGCAAAAGTTACAATAATCAGGAAAATATTAATTATTACTATTTTCTGTATCAATACTTTTCGGTTCTTACTTAATAACCTATTATAAAAAGCAGCCTGAAATATAATTAATAATAAAATAAACATACTTACAGATCTAAAAGAACCTTTATAGACATTTACTATGATGAATAGCATGATAATAAATTGTATTATTCCAATAATCGAACCAATTATTTTAATTTTCACTATTATCACCCTCCTTTCCATGAGTATTAAGTTCAGTTAATAACTCAAATATATGATTATTCGTTTAATAACCGCTTCCTATATTCTATATAGAATTATAGCAATAAAATACCAATGTGACCTATTATTTATATTATAATAGCTAAAAACAATTAACTGGACAAGATAATTTCAGATAGACCTAAAATGTCACATAACGTTTCTTGTTGCCGACGTTCCTGAACCTTAGCCCGACAGGCTTGGTGAAGGAATGTACCTTGGCGTTGGTTTTCTACTAACCTATATATAGATTATAAGTCATAAATTTACACCTTGCTTTAA
>NZ_JBOITO010000025.1:0-166345 GCF_050717635.1 Clostridium sp. | reverse complement strand
TAACTAAACCATCCTTCTCTTCTTTAGTATATTTTTTAATTTGTCTCGTCATAAAATAATCATCTCTCCTTTGTTCGAGAATAACATATATTATTCCCTACGACAACCATCTTAGCACAGGGGGATATGGATAAACGTTATGGTTTCTTAAACAGTACAACTCCGCTACCCATAAAAGTAATTGTATCATCTTGAATATAAGCCGCACAACCATCCGGCAATGCGATTGTGCCATATGACTGCGCTGAATACTCTTGAATCCTATTTCGTTTATAGTTTGTATTATCATAATCCCCATTCCCATAATGACAACAAATGTTAAAACCTTTTACCAAATTTAGTCCTGTTGAATCTTCAAAGCCAATAGTGTTTTCACTATCATAGGTTGTACTCGTTATATCTTCACTAAAAATAATACTTCCTGCTGATAAGCCATATACAAATCCACCTCGATTTATAAAATCAATGAGCTTTTTATCAAATCCACTCTCTTTTATTTCCTTCAAAAGCTTAAAAGTGTTGCCACCTCCGATATATATTGCGGTGTATATATCGCTTATAACTGCTTTATTCAGGTCAATGCACATTTCTATATTGAAAATTCCATATTTATTATAAGTGCGTTTGAACCATTCAAAGCGTTGGTCGTAATTAGTTTCTTTATCAGCGACTGGTACATATAATACTGTTCGACTTAAATCAATTTGATAAGCAAAAAATTCGTCAAGTGTGACAACGCCTTCGGCGTTGCCTCCTGATAATAATAATTTCATTTCGTATCCCTCCACAAATATAAATTAACTAAATTAACCACTCAAACCAATCATCAAATGATTATTGAGATTATATACATAATAAATTGCAATAAATTACAAGTCAACAACTTTTACATAGTCTTGAAATTGTGACTTTACGGTGTTTTTAACTCCCAGTCCGCAGAACCATATTCACTGGCTGAAAGGGAATGCTTTTAACTTCCTTTATTGATACTAACAATTCCTTCAAAGCAAGAACTATATCCTCAAATGAGATATCTTTTGCATAGCTATAATTTTTCTTATATTTATCTCATAGCTTTTTTAAATCTTTACTGTTTTCAACAACTGATATTCTTTTTTCAATATTTTCAAAGATATGTGTTGTTCCCCTATGTCTCGATGTTTTTAAAATCGCTTCATTAAATAGCTTTTTATTGAAATCTTGTGTTTTTGTCAAAATATATATATCATAAAAATCATTTTAAATCTATATAGGATTTCTCTTGGAGTTATAGCATCTCCTGTTGTAATATCAATTTGCATTGGTGTTATAATTGTATCGTAAACAGATTGTATACTTGCCCTGTACCCACCATAATCATCATCTTCTCTGGTGGGCTCAACCTTAATATAAGAGAATGTTACGTCATCACCTACATCAATTGAGCAATCATAAAAGTACCTCCATATATTTTTTAATTATTTTGTCAACATGGAATTTTTTCGCATATTCGCCTAGCAAATTAAAATCAGCAGATTTTAGTTTAATATACCTCTTTAACGCATCATTTAAAATTTGAATGTCTATTTTGTTTCTGCTTCGTACAATATCACAAATTGTCCTTTCAATATTATACAATTTAATATCATTTCCAAAAGAAGTTTTTGCGGTAGTAATACCTAAAAAATGTAGTTCATTTTTTATATAATAAATCTTATTGCTTTCAGAAATATTTTTTACAACCTTATAATTACTTGGTACAGTTGCTGAATATTCAAAGGGCGTCCTATCAGATAACCCATGTATAAACAGAGCTGTTTCATGTGAATAAATTAACTTTGAATATTTAATCTGCATATAATACATCTCATCTTCTATTTCACCCGACAAAACATATACACCTCTACTTACTCGTTCTAATTTTCCTATACTTACAAGCTTAGATAAATATGTTCGTGGGATATTTAGACGCGCTAAATCTGCTGTCAATAATGTACCATTATTTTGCTCAATTAAATTTTCCAATTTATTTAAATAATCCATTTACTTCACCTCATTACAAATATACTGATATTATACTTGAAATCAGTATGTTTGTAAACAATTTTGCAATATAAATTAGAAATTTAAAAAAGCTAAAAATTCCTCACTAGTCCATGTAATTATAGTGTAATCCTTATTTTCTAGCTAAATTTCCCTTTCAGATTTAATACTATCTCAACATATGCCTTCATGGACCATATTAATAAGCCTTTATAATTTCGCTAAAAAGTGCACACCCCACCCTAAAAATGCACACCCCTAAGTTTAAAACCCATAGGGGTGTGCATTTATTGCGTTCTAACCAATAATTTTATGTTTTCAGCTCAACTTCCACCTTGCATTTCAACTCAAAAACAACCAAAACCCCTGAATTCAAGGGTTTTCTATTATATCAATATTGTTGTTCTTTTATGAGATGATTAGGCTAAACCCAAATTTTGATACAAATTAGCAAATACACGTTATAGTATAAAATCGCATACTGAAAATAGAGAATTGTTGCGAGCAATGTATGCTTCAATCCTACATTCCCCACAAAGCCGAAACAGCAATTCTGCAATAGGATAATCTTCTTCCCCATTGTTCGCAGAATGGAAAATCAGAACATCAACACTTCCTGATCTAATAGTTTTGCATAGGTTAAAAAAACTACGATATGTTAAATCTTGATTCTGGGTTTGATAGTAGTCTGTCATTACATATAGCAATTCCCATTCCGGTCGATCTGCAATGAGTTGTCTGATATTTTTTCTAATCTGAACACCAGCACCGGTTCCTTTTTCAACACGGGAATAACCTACTACATGAGTTTTTCCTGGTGTTCCTAAATAGCGACTCGGCTGATTTGGGAATGTGGGTGGTATAATGATTACATTTCTAGGATTCATGGCGAACTCCCCTTTCTACCGCTAGTTTCGGTAGTGTTATGTTCGCTCTTAATAGCATTAATAGCAAGTCATTATAGATATTCAAACAAGATTACTTCCTAATATTAATGCAGATTCCACAAAATCATTGCCACTAAATTGTGCACAAACTTTCACAATCCGGTGCCTTGACTTTAGCCTAATCACCATTAAATTTCTCTATAAAAACAACAAAGCACTTTAAAATCAAAGGTTTTTATGTTATATAAAGGCTCTGTTTAAGAATAATGTTGAAATAGAAAGGCAACCTATCAAGGCTACATTTATTGCGTCATAGAAGAATTATGAGCAATAGTTACACTACAAATTGGAATTTGTAAAAGTATTCATCATCATATTACTATTTTTCATGTTTGTTATAATATATTCTAGCTAGATAGTTATTTATATATTCTTGTAAAAATTCATCTTTCAAAAGCTTGTGGACTCTATGAGAAGCCTTTTCATAAGGAAAGTTTTTTTCTACAGCATAACATTCTTCATGTTTTAGATTCCAATCTTCTATATATTTCTCCGAATCTTCATAATCTAACGGGTCTATGGCATACGTTCCGTTTTTACTTCCAATAATACCATTAAAACTTGCCATTGATGTTTCTTTTTCTAAAATCTCACTAGCTCTTTTTAACGCAGTTCCTTTGTTTTCTTTAATGTATTGTTCAACTTTCTCTTTTTTCATAATTATATCCATTCCTTTCTTTCTAAATCCAACTTTTCTTCTTCTATACAGATTGGAAGTTGTGGTTCAAAGTGCTACACCTCTGCTATAAATTTTTCAAATGCTTCTGCTATGAGTATTGGAATTTTGTCATCACAATTCACATCGTCAATGGTAAGCCATTTTTTATTTAGGCACATTTCCTTTGTATATTTCCCATCCATATAATCTAGCGAATTTATCCACTTATAAGAGCAAAATTCAACCACAGTAGGTTGTTCTTTCTCATCATTGCCTTCTTTTAGTACACTATTTGGTGAACCTATATATTTTGATGGGATAATATCCTTTACAAATTGAATTCTTCCAACTTGTGAATGACAATTACCTGATTTTTTGTCAATCTCGCTGTAAAACAATGTGATAAGATATTCATTGCCTTTATCATAAATTGGAACCCATACAAATAATCTTCTGTCATTTTTTGATGTATTAGCGCCTATACCAGTCTTTCCATCATATCTTGGAATATTAAAATTGTTATGTTCTTGCAAAGCTTCAATAATTCTTTTTTGCGCACTCTTTTGAAGTGAAATCAATCTTTCTATACAATCAGCACAAGTTAATTGTTTATCCATATTACTTCCTCCAATTCTAATATTCTTTACTTCTTTAAATTACTATTTATATTAATCAACCTCAAATTAGAATTTTACCATAAATCTCTATCTATATCACTTCTTGTGAGAACCTCACTATTTTCATAAGGATAACTACACAATACGCTATCTAAAAATTTAATTCCACAAAAATACTTGCATATTGAAGTTCCTTTGTATTATTCGCAGTGTTCCACGGGCATTGAGTCTGTTTCCAATCAACCCCTGCACTTGTCAAATCTATATCCATATTTCCACCACTTAATGCTTTTACTCTATCATCCATATTAATACCCCTTTCACAGATTACTATTTATAATACTTACCCTTAAAAATTGGAATTTGTCGACTTACACATTATGCTTATAATAGTAATATCGTTAGCCTTTGAAAATAAACATAAGCAGTAAATGCCTACATATGTTGACATTCACACCCAGTTAAGATGACATGCGTAATTCCAATCCTGCTTTAGACGCAAGATGCTTCATTTTACTGTACATTTCTGGTTCAAATTCGAGAGAGTAATTAGTTGAGATACTCGAAAGTCTTGGATTCAGTTGATGAACGATTCCACTACTCATAAAATCACTCATAATACCCCTGCCTTGATATTCTTCTAAGACTAAAACATGCAAATCACTTTCACCCATCGGAAACACGATACCAACAGGAATATTATCTTCAAGCAAGATAATTATATCTTGATATCCGAAACATCCTTTCGGTAAAGGTTTGCCATTAAACCTTAAATTGTAACCATGTGATCTTAATTCTCCATTTCTCAAGTATTGGAATTTACGGTTTTTTGTATTTTCAATGACATCAAGGATAATTCCAACATCACCGATTGGTGTTCCCACAGAGATATCGGCATTTCGGCAAATTAGTTCAAGGGTTTCATTAGTCATGCTCGTACACTCCTTTTTAAGCTTTCAAGTCAAAGATGATTAATACTGTAAGCCACATTTCAATTGCGCTATTATTTATAAAATTTGGATATGACAGCCTTATCACCCTGTTGCAAACGTTCGATTATACAAATAATCTACAATTGCATTTCATATATAAATTCCTATTTATCTTATTCATTCTTAATTTGAGTTTATTAATTACTTTATAACATCATAATAAATCATATTCACTATTTCATTTAAACTTAGTTCTTTATGAATGCATACTTCAGGAATAATATCTAATAAATCTTTTTCATTCCACCATCTTTTCATTTCTATTTCTCCAAATTCATGGGTATTAAGCTTTTGTTTATGACGAATTAGGGTTTCTTCAAAAGGAATGTCAAAGTAATATGCAAAAATTTGTTTATCAAATTCATCAAATAAATTTTCAAATAGTTTTTTATACCAGTTAGAATTTAAAATTCCTTCTAAGATTATAATATTGCAATGTTTTTTCCCGTATAGTGCGAGTTCATTTAATAATTGACTGGCTTCTGTATTAGGTCCATCTTTCACAAATAGCATTTCTCTTCTAACAACATCTTGTGAAATTAGCATTGTACCATGTCCAAATTTTCTTTGTAAAGCTTTTCCTGTGGTAGTCTTACCACTTCCAGAATTACCTCTTAGTATTATTAATTTCGGTACTCCATCCATCTAATATCTCACCCTTCTGAATTGACTAAATTACTAGTTGTATTACTCAGCCTTAAATTGGAATTTGAGATAGTGAGCCAAGTATAAATAATCTCATACAGTTGATAATCTATACTATTAAGACGCATTTTTTATTAGATAATCGCCGTTTGCATCAAGGCAGATAACAATCTTTTTGATATCTATATCTTGTTTAAAATTTCCAACTAGCTTTTCGGATATTTTTTGTTTTCCGTAATAATCTAGAATTTCCTGCTTCATGTTCATATCTTGAGTGCCAGCAGAACTTTTTACTGTAATGATAACTCTTGATGGTCTAACAAGAACCCAATACCCGTTTCGAGCTTCTTTAACGTAATATCCTTTTTTAAGATACTTCGTGATAGCATCACGTGGACCTTGTTTTTCAATAGTATCAGAGCGTTCGTATTCAATACTCTTGACCTCACAATTTTCATACATTTTCATAGATATACAACCTCCTTTTTTTATTCAGTATACCTGAAGGTTGTCTCGTCTATTAAGAACGAAAATCGGGAAATGACTATTCCGACCTAATCCAATATGATTTGAGAATCTTTCTGGCTAAATCAATCCTGTTGTTGCTCCAATCCTTATTCTCTGTGAAAATGGAGAATGGATTATATTCTTTTTGTATAAATGAAGCTGCTTCGTCTATCTCAAAAGCACAGTCTTTTGTTAGGTTGTAGAAATAATTCATAACTTCTTTTTTTAGCCGCAAAAGAGCAATAAATAAACCAACGGTATCTTCGTATTCTGTTTGCTTTTCACCAAAAACATAAGGAAACCATTTATTTTGCTGCAAAAGAAAGCGATTTTGAAGCGAAATACCTTCGCCAAATGCGCCTAATACAAAAAATGAAGCCCTCTGTGCTGGATAATCGTGTACGTTATATTTTTCCATAACGAGCACAAGGTTGTATGTTAATTCGATTTTCATTCGATTTTGGAGATCATAAAAATCAATAGCATTAGTAACCCTTTTGTCTGGTGATAGAACCGCTTCATCCCTCATATTGCGTATAAATTTATCATATTGGCAATATATATCCTTGAATCTTGCACGGTTTATCTTTTTGCTATCAGGCATCTGTCCTTTTGAAAGAGTCGTAATAATTTCAAGATTCCCGTAGTTTTGTATTTGTCGTGATTGTAAATGATTATAATGATACCCTTCAAGTCGAGTATTTATATTGCTCATATCATTTTTAGGTAAAACCATCCCGATACTCTGGTGTAGTTTATCTTGTTCAAGCAAAGCCATTTTGTGTTTTCGCTTAATCTGTTCATATTCGGAATCCAATCCGGAGTATTCCTGTTTTGAGCCAATGGCATACTGGCGCAAAGATGCCGTTGGAAGTTTGTTAAAATATTGATTTTTTATGATTTCAAATATCATCTGTGCAATAAATTCGGACTTATTGATAAGACCGCTAAAATATAAATCAGCCTTCTCAACTCTATTAATTATTGATATTAGTGTGTTTTTGGCTTCTTGTATTTTCATTGAGGGTCCTCTCTTTCAAATTACTATTTATCGGTATGATAAACAATTGTTAGTCTATAATTTTTTACTGTTGAACATAAAATTACATGTCCGAATTAACTCCATTATACAACAAAAGGATAATATTGGCTATAATTGGTGTGTATGATTTTCAACACTACTCTTTAACATAGCCTAAACATAAATCTAATTCCGAAGTGAGTTGGTTAGGCTAATTATTTTATTACAATTTGGCAATAATCATTATATTGGATGAAATTTTCATATGAGATACATGTGAGTATGGAAATTTTATCTTTTCAACTCTTTTAAAGGAATGATGCGAAAATGATTAATGAAAGAAAAGTCACGAAAATTGAGAGAATACATCTCATGCTAAAAGTGAAGGTAGCAATATACTGTAGAGTCAGCACGGCGCATGCTGATCAAATAGAAAGCCTTAACAACCAAATCCACCAATATAAGCAAATTGTTAAGCGGCACCTTGATTGGGAACTGGTTGATGTATATGCAGATATTAAATCCGGGAAAAATACTACCGACAGGGTAGAATTCCAAAGAATGCTCTCGGATTGCTATGACCGCAAAATCGACTTGATAATTACCAAATCAGTAAGTCGATTTGGACGCAATACAGTGGACATACTCGATGTTATAAATAAATTGCGTAGCCTGCTTGTTGATGTGTACTTTGAGGTTGAAAACATTAATACTTCAGAGACAAGTAAGACTTTTCTGCTATCTATTCTCGAAGCAGTAGCGCAAGCTGATAGTGAATCAAGAAGCCAAAATATCAGGTGGGGTATCCGATGTGGCTTTGAGAGAGGAAACTCAAAATTTTATAATCGCAAATGTTATGGCTATATTAATGCTTATGATGGAAATATTGTCATAGATGAAGATCAATCCAAAGTAGTACAAAAAATTTATGAGTTATATCTTAATGGATATAGCATTCTAGCAATAATTCGTTATCTTGAAGAAGAATGTATAAAGTCTCCAACAGGCAAAATCATTGGGCGAAGCGTGCAATTGATACAATGCTTTCAAATGAAAAATACACGGGCAATGTGTTGGTTGGGAAAACTTACGGCCTTGAATATCCTAACAATAAAAGAATGATCAACAAAGGTGAATTCCAGAAATATTTAGCAATAGACTGCCACTTTCCTATTATTTCGCAGGAATTATTTGATAAAGTTCAGTTAGAAAAAACAAGACGTAGCAATATTCAAGTAGTTGCTGATAATGTGACTCGCAGAACTACTCACTACAGTATGAAAAGATCAACAATAACAGAAAATAATGATAAGTAGGCTAAATTTTTTACCAAATCATGATTGCTGAGAGAATTGCTGCATTTATTTTGTAATCATACTCAAAGTCGCTAAAACACTAGCTTTCTATTTACGCTAAAAAGTGCACACCCCAAGCTAAAAATGCACACCCCCCTACACTAAAATCCATAGGTGGTGTGCATTTATTTCAATTCAATCCAAGTTTTTGTGCTTTCAGTCTCTAATTCCAGCTTGCATTTAATCCAAAAAACAACGAAAACCCCTGAATTCAAGGGTTTTCCATTGTATCAAAATCATTGTTTATGTATGTCTAATAACTATGATTTTGATACAATTTAGCGATAATTTTAGGCTGAAGGTTAGTTTTCATTAACGCTAAATTGTATGGGTTTTCTGCTAAAAAGTGCACCCCCCCCTCATTAATCTGCTAATTATCTACTGATAAAATAATCTCTGTGAAATTACTTAAAGACACAGCCTCCTCCTTTAAAATATAGAGTACCTTTCCTTTACTATCGAATATCTCTAAGACAAATATAATAGTATCCTCTGTACATTTTCCCTTGATTTTTCGAACCCCAGCACCAATGCCATCAGAATATTTAATAATCTTTTGATATCTAGGCTCTACGCTCCAGTTCCTTGTTTTACCGTCGATTATCCCCATAAGATAATCATTATTCTGCTGGATGTTTGCTATGATGTTTTTATCTGGAAGCAAGTATGCTGACCACAGATTTGTATTTTGTATAGTTTCCAGGCCTTCTGGAGAATAAATACTCCATTTTATTATAGGTTTACTCTTATCTATAACCGTACCGCACCTTATGAATTCTTTAGATAAAATTTAAATATTATTATATTTTTTACCCTTGAGTAGCTGATTGCCTTTTAAATCATACAAGGACATAATAACACCTACCCCGTCACGACCAGTATCCTCAATGAAAACTACCATATCATCTTTAAAGGAAAATATACCCTGACTCTTAGGTTCATAGCGCCATGTACCATGAATCAGCGCTTCAGTTGTGGCTCTCAAAATAAAACTTCATATCGATTACTTTATCAAAGTATATCAAATGTGAGGTTAATTTACATTACGGTATTTGTTCCATCGCTTACTTTCAATATCATAGACCCTCTTCATATATTTCACTAGTTTTGCAATGTAATTTTTCCTCAATTATAAAACCTCATTTCCGTTAATATTCTAACAAAAATGAGGTCTTATTGATAGTGAAAACCTCCGAATTTGATACACTATTTTTATTACCATAAATACTACTGTTTTCAATACTTTTAAGACGCAGAAGCTAAAGTGCTGGTCAAATGTAATTATAATATTATTGATTTATAACTTAATGCTTTATCAACAATCTATTCAGCTGTAACATTTTGTTTATTCCAAAATACTAGGTCACTAACCTCAGGATTAGGAACATTTTTCTCAAGCTTTTCTATCATATCATCTATTTCTTTTTCTGTACCTTTTGCATTCATTATCTTCTCTACCAATTCAATTAATTCTACTCTATTAAATTTGTTTTCCACTTTTACCTCCGACTTAATTATTTATTAAAATGGAATCCTTTATCTAAAATAAGTGTAGCTTTCTGTTTTTGCTGGATTATAAATGTAGCTTCCAGCAACTCCTGTTCTTCCTCCATTGTCAATTTTTCTAGTCATTTTGTTTGCAGCATTATACTCATAGTTGCTGGTATTAAGCTTACCATCTGTTTGAGATAGCATGTTTTTATTCGGGTCGGTAGATTATTTTTACATACCTGTAAAAGTAATTACCCCAGGGTGCTTTTGAAGGCAGAGTGACTGAGATTGCGAACTTCAATAGAATAAGCACCAATAGCTACTACTCCAGCCATTGATGCTCACTCTAAATTCCAAATAATTATTTACTATTTTCCCCAAGTAACAGTTACCTTAGTGGGCGCAAAGCGACCCACTTGCTCAGAATCAAATACAAATTACGTAAGATTAATAAAAGTATTATAATAAAGATAACTAAGAAAGTAAAAGATGACAAAAATAAAGTTCCAAGGCATACCTCAGAGCTTTTTTAAACAACGTCAAGCCATATTTCTTATAATCTATATTGCTATAAGAGCCATGCCTTATAATATTAAAAACATATATAAATACCCTGAGGCACCTAATAGGTTAGTAGGAATATCTTCAAAGTCATTTTCATTTAATTCTAATTTCATAGAAATAGTATACTGGTGATTATCCACTGTTTTCACCCTAATATTCATAAAGGAATATATCTCAATAAATTCCTTTACTATATTATACAATGAATTACTACTAATTCCAAATTATATTCTACTCCTGCTGCTAGCCCTTTTGCTTTGTCTATCCCTAGATAAAACCATCCAAAAGTGTCTCAGCGTATGTAACCCTTCATATATAAATCCTGTTTTACAAAAGAAAAGTTCATCCTCTTTTGTTTTCACCTTTTGCTTATAAGGATAGTTGTTAAGATTCCCTGAGTAAAATATAAATTTATCCATAACTTCACAAATGTCTGTTGGTGTTATGTGGTAGGATTCAAGTGAAGGAACATTAATACCACCCTCCTTTAGTGCTTCCATTACAAATTCTGTGCATATATATGTCTTATAAACCGACCGCTTTTTATTAGAAATAACCCCAATTGCTTGAAGAAAATTATAGTAATATATTTCATCATCATTATATATATCATATATAAATCGCCTTATTAATTCATATCTAATTACACTTACCGGTATCCGATATACGTTAATAGGAACATCTTCTTTACGCCCTATGTTAAGAGTAAATGCACTTTCGCGTACAATTCCACCTACAAGTGGATTACTAATTGAGAATCTACAAAATGAATACATTTGAATTAGATTTTTATCTAAACTAATTGAAGCATGATTATATTCTTCTTTTAAAAATTTTCTAACTAATTTCCCTGTAGAAGTTGGTGTTCTTGAAATAACAACATAAACATACTTTTCCATTTTCGTCTCCTCACAACAATTAAAATTTAATCCGCCTCCAACTAATATGTTAATATATTTTGCAATCGTAATATCTTCCACCATAAGCTGAATTTCTTCCTGGGTATATATAAACGATTTGCTGTGTGGCCTTGTTAAACTAAAGTTAGAACATAGCTTTAATCTCATTTATAGGGTGGCAACTATGTGGTATAGGCTAGTTATAGAGGTTTATTAAATGTAAACTAATCTATATTCAAATTCATATTAAAAAAAGGGAAATTTTCTTGAAATTCTCTTCATTGATCCAATATCCTTGTTGATTATAATGTTGATGCAGCTTGCTTTCATAGTCTCGTGTTATCAGAGACTCCTCACTATATTCCGGTGACTGCTTGATTGTCTCACGAAGAAGGTTGACAAATACTTTAGATTCTTTCCAACTAACACGCTCTATCCATTTCGGTGAAATTAGAATTTTTTTACTCGGCCACCAGTTCGTTGTATCAATAACTAAATAGCGAATTTCCAATGTCTCATAATCAATGATAAAATCTTCAACGTGTCCAATCTCGCCATCTGTGGCTTGAATGGTGTAGCCATTCACCTCATGAGTGCTACGTAAATGGGTATCCCAACCTTTATCACCTTGAGTTGATTCTATCAATTTTTCTTGATCTTGACCACCCGCAATGAAAGGAGAAAGCCCACCCGTTACCCCGATGTTTGGCCCACCCCAATATACTGGCCATCCATAATACGTATAGTAATCTTCTTCATATTGTCGTAATATGGGTTTGTCACTGGCCAAAGAGGGACTATTTTCAATCTTATTTTTGGTCAAATTGATGACGATATATTGGTCTTCGTTATTTACGCCGTTCAACGCATACGGTGATATTAACACCTGTCTGCCAACTAACCAATTTCCTGTGTCGGCAATCAAATATTGAATTGTCCAGTTGTGGTCATCAAAATAAAATGCTTTGACCTTACCTATTTCTCCATCGAGACATTTCAACTTGTAGCCCTTTAGTATTTTGACTTTGCTTAACATAATAATTCTCCTTTCTTCTTTCAGTTATTTGTGAAAAGCTTCTGTATTGTATTTAAAATACTTCTTTCTATAATCGTCTTCTTCCACCAATAATGTCAAAAATGAATACTATAACAGCTATGACAATTAAGATGTGTATCAAGCCACCACCAATATTAAGCACCAGTCCTAATAACCAGAAAATTATTAATATTCCCGCTAACCAACGTAATATTCCCATACATATCACTCCTTTGTAAACTAATTTTAAACACAAATTTACTAAAAGTTTATAATATTCTATCTGTATAGTACCACTATTATTGCCAATTTTCAACTTTTTTCAACTTTTTTCAACTTTTTTCTACAATTAAATTTTTTAATTTCAATATTTTACATATTTGTTTTTCTATACAAATTAGTTGCAAAACATTGCTTTTATATGATCCATCTTAATTTTAAGATATTAATAATAAGTAATGAATTTATTTGCAGGGTGTTTTTGTTTATCCCTTTCAAAAGAGGGAATAAGGACCATTTCACAAAGTGTACTTTATGAAATGGTCCTTATTCGTTGTTTTTATGTGTCATAACTACATCTTATTTATTTCTGATATATTTCAAATGGGTAGTACCTATTTTGAAATACAAATATAGGCAATTAGATTTGAACTGGCTATATTTCAGATATTGCCTAACGAATAATTTGCTTATTCCACCTTTTCGGGGGGATGGGCAAAAATACACATTATTATGTTGTATGCTTTTTACTATGTGAAATGAAAGACTATATATAAACAAAAACAAGTATTGAAAAAAAAGTGGGTAACGGAGCATGATCGTTAATACATTAATAAATATTTGCGAATGTTTACACATTTCCATAGATTCTTTGTCTTTTGAACAAGTGAATATTAATACAAATAATGATGTTTTACATTCATTATTTGTATTAATAAATGTTCAGAAAATGAAATCAATGTGATTCAAGCGATTATAAAGTTGATAATACCCAACCTTGCAAGGTAAAACACAACAAAGTATCAATAATCAAGTTGTGGTTACAATTTGTTCACGTACCCCGGCAGGCTGTGAGAGAATTAAATTTTAAGTATAATTCACAGCTGAACTAGAATGTTAAAATTTTTTTGCAACTACTTTCCTTCATATAAAGCAAAAAAAAGCACCTATATTAGGCTGCTTTGATAACAATAGGATATTTATGACTCTCTTCAAATTGTAACTAAAAAAGGCTATGCTGACTTCACCAATTACCTTTTTGAATCCTCTTAAAAGCAAATAGTCGAAATTCATACCTCTTTTTAATGTTCCAAATACATGCTCAATAATTTCTTGCCTTTGGTTATATTTAGCCTTGTTTTTTTTGGTCCTTTTATTAACAACATCAACAATGTCTTCATATATTTTTCTTGTTAATATTCTTCCTACTTTAGATGTTGTACATTTTTCTTTGCATGTACAGTTATCACAAGCCTGACAATTAGCATATTTTCTTTCTTTTACATCTTTTTTCTTAGTTATACACACTAATATTTGCCCTTCTGGGCATATATAAGTATTGTCTTGTGGATTATATATAAATCTATCATTAAAATAAATAGAATCTCCAGTGCTATTAGAATATCTAGGCTTAGAAACATAACAAGTTATACCATTTTCTTCTAACATTTTTTTAAAACCACTATAAGTTCTTTACCATATAATTTCTTTGTTTATTATAGACTGTTTTGCAAGTTTGCGCGATGATTTTATTCCATTAAAATAACCATAAACAAATAATTTAAGCATATCCTTAGGACTAAACATTGGTCTTCCTGAGATATCATTATTTCCTATTTTAAACCCTAAAGATTCAATGTCTAATGCATCAATTATTTTATCGATAACTCTAACTTCGCTATCGGTTTCTACATAATCTTCAAAACATTCCACGCTTGCTTGCAGTCTATCTCTTCCCAAAATATAGTTCATAGTTGAATCATCTCCTTTGGTCTATTCCATAGTTTAATTATACCAAAATTAGAGTTATATTGATAGTAATTTTAGGTTTTCGCACAGCCTGCCGGGGGTTTTTATAACATTTGAAATACTTATCATTATCTAAAATTTCATCGGCTCTTACTTCAGCATCTTCAATTTATTCAAACTCATATTTTATACTCAAACTCTATCAATTGTATATGGTAATTACTTGTTCGAGTCAGGTGGACAAATATAGAATAATTACGCTTTCTAGATTATATTTTTGGCTGTCGTCACTTGAAACAAACTAAATCAAAACATAAGAAAACCCTCAACTAATTTATAATTAGTTGAGGGTTTTACTGGTGGAGGCGAGGGGTGTCGAACCCCTGTCCGAAAGCCATAACACCTAGGCATCTACGAGCGTAGTCAATACTTTAAATTTCCCTCTTCCTAACTCCTATTGACGGGATTTAGGCATTGGTAGCTTCATATTTTCCGTTTCTAAGTCAAAGCTTTCCTAGACTCGGTTCACCGCTGTCGGCGCCCTATCCTAAGTCGCGGTAATCAAAGGTAAGACGTAGCAGAACTAAGCTGCTAGTGCTAAATTATCGTTTGCGTTTAAATTGTCCCTATAGTTGTTTACGCGGGTCCATAGGTTCCCCCGGCTCGCTTCCTCGATGCAACGTACCCCCGTCGAAACCAAGTACGCCCCCTTATAGTCAAAAGATTATATTTTAATCTTTTGCTTTACAATAATCATGAAACTTATTGCATATCTATAACGCAATTTTATATCTTTTTAATTTGTTAATTTGTTGTGTTACTTGGTATAATCCTAATGATACACTATATTCCACGCTTTATCAAGTGCAAATATTATGGAATTACGGTGCAATCCTACCTATTATCTCATTCTTTCTTTAATTTGTCTATCCATATCTCTCTTGGCATCTTTTTCAAGCATTGCATCTCTCTTATCATAGTCTTTTTTGCCTCTAACAACACCAAGATTAACTTTCACTTTGGTATTTTTAAGATATAGTGATAATGGAACTAATGTATAGCCCTTTTGAGCCGTAAATCTTACTAGTTTATCTATTTGTTCTTTGTGAAGCAACAGCTTTCTGACTCTTAACGGATCAGCATTAAATTGATTCCCATTTTCATAATGACTTATATGCATATTCTTAATAAATACTTCACCATTTATAACATCTGCATAACTATCTTTTAAATTTGCCTTACCAGCTCTAATAGACTTAACCTCTGTACCAACAAGTGCTATACCTGCTTCCATCGCTTCCTCTATAAAATAATCATGTCTTGCCTTTCTATTTTCTACTAATGTTTTATTTGTCTTTTCCTTTGCCATAATCTCACCTACTTTATTGTTATCATTATACTATATTATACATTTCATTTCAATAATATATGAACTATATCCTATTATACTCTTTAAATAAAATAAACAGAAGAGGAGGCAATTCCCCCTTCTGCATTTTATTTTTAATTATTCTGATGCAGTATCTTATTCTTCTATAAGGTTATCTAACTCAGTAACTGAATATTCTTCTGGGTGTTCCTCTTCTTCTTCATCAGCTTTAACAAAATCAAAATAAACCTCATGAGAAGCTAAATCAACTTTACTAACTATTATCTTTACCTCTTCTCCTAGTTTATACATCTTTTTGGTTCTTTCACCAATAAGAGTTAAATGCCTTTCATCAAATACATAATAATCATCATCTAAGCTGCTCATATGGACTAATCCTTCTATAGTATTAGGAAGTGACACAAAAAGTCCAAAGTTAGTTACTGAAGAAATAATACCTTTAAATTCTTGCCCAATCCTCTCGCTCATGTACTCTGCTTTCTTTAAGTCATCTACTTCTCTCTCAGCTTCCATAGCTACTCTTTCCATGTCAGAGGATTGTTTTGATGCTATTTCTACTTCTTTTCTTAATTTTCCAGTTCTTTTATCACTTAAGCCTCCATTTATAACCTCTTTAATTATTCTGTGAATTATTAAGTCAGGGTATCTTCTAATCGGTGATGTAAAGTGACAATAATATTTAGCTGCTAAACCAAAATGGCCACTACATTCCGGATAATATTTTGCTTTCATCATAGAGCGAAGTAAAAGCGTGCTTAGCACCATCTCTTCCTTTTTCCCTTTTACTTTTGCTATTACCTCTTGAAGCATTCTAGGCTGTATATCTTTTCCCCACTTCATAGAGTATCCTAAGTTATGTGCAAATTCACTAAAAAGAATTAATTTTTCTTCATCTGGGTCCTCATGAATTCTATAAACAAATGGTACGTTGAGCCAGAACATGTGCTCAGCTACAGTTTCATTAGCAGATAACATAAATTCCTCAACTATTCTATTTGCAATGGCTCTTTCATACGGTACAATATCTACAGGTTTTCCAAATTCATTCAAAATTATCTTACATTCATCAAAATCAAAATCTATAGCACCTCTTGTCATTCTCTTTTTGTTAAGGATGCCACATAATTCTTCCATCTGTTTAAAATCTTCATATAAGTAATCATATTTTTTAATTATTTCGGCATCTTTTTCTCTTAATATTTTTGTGACGTCAGTGTAAGTCATTCTCTCATTAGTCTTTATAATGGACTCTAATATCTCGTGGTCTACAATTTTACCATTTTTATCTATTTCCATAAAGCAAGTAAGAGTTAACCTATCCAATTTAGGATTTAGACTACAAACTCCATTAGAGAGTTTTTTAGGAAGCATTGGTATAACTCTATCTATTAAGTATACTGAAGTTGCCCTTTTTAAAGCTTCTATGTCTAAAACGCTTTTCTCTTTAGCATAGTGAGAAACATCTGCTATATGAACTCCTAAACGATAGTTTCCATTGGCTAAAATCTCAATAGACACAGCATCATCTAAATCTTTAGCGTCCTCTCCATCTATAGTTACCATACGTAAGTCCCTTAAATCTGTTCTCCTTGTATACTCTTCTTCTGGAATTTTATCAACTATATTTTCAGCATAAGCTTCAACATTTGATGGAAACTCCTCTGGTAAATGATGTTTTTTAATTATAGTTAATATATCAATACCTGTGTCCCCTTTGTCACCGAGAATTTCAATGATTCTTCCCTCTGGATTTCTCCTTTGTTCTGGCCACTGAGTTATTTCCGCTATTACTATCTGACCAGTTGTGGCACCATTTCTTTCAGCTTTAGGGATAAATATATCCTGAGCAATCCTCTTATCATCTGCTACAACAAAACCAAAATTTTTACTGTCCTCATAAGTTCCTATTATTGTTTTATTACCACGTTCTATTATTCTTGTGATCTCACCTTCACATTTCTTTCCTTTATTTTCTTCTTTTAATATTTTCGCAATAACTGTATCACCATTCATTGCGCCGTTAACATTATCTGCTGTAATAAATATATCTGGTCTTTCCTCGCGAGCTATTACAAATCCAAATCCTCTTTGATGTCCTTGGAATCTACCAATTACAAGACCCATTTTCTCTGGAATACCATAATGCTCAGTACGTGTTTTAACTACATCACCCTTCTCTTCCATTGCAGCCAGTAACGTTTTAAACTCCTTCATGTCTCCTTTTTTAATATCAAACATTTTAGAGAGTTCTTTTAGATTCATAGGTTTGTACGCTTGTTCTGTCATAAAATTTATTAAAGTATCTTTTACTACCATAAGTGGACCTCCTCTAACTTTTCTAATAATATATTTTTTAGGTTTTATAAATCATAATTATTATTGCTTTAATTTCACAAAATTATATACTAAATTATTCTTGTATTTCTATAATTACTCACTTTCATTATAGTCTAAAATATGCATCTAGTATATAGTACTAGTTATATACTTCCCTATTTCGAAATAAAAAATGCCTACATTAAATAGTTATATTTAATGTAGGCATTTTGTCGAAATATAGTATATCAATATTTGTTTACGATAATTGACTTTTTTAAAAATAAAACAGCCCTTGGGGTTGGGCTGTTTTATAACAAATAAAAAGGGGGCTATTTATCTCTTTATTTATCTTTGCTCCTTAATTATATTAAATTTCGCTAAGATTTGCAAGTGTTTTTGCAAAAAACATTGTAAACATTTTATAAAATGATGGTATTTTATTCATATACTATTTATTATTCCCTTATTAAATAGTATTATTAATAATATTAAACTTGTTTTAATAAATCTATCTCAAGTTCAGACAATTCTCTATATTGTCCTTCCTCTAAACTCTCATCTAATTTTAATGGGCCAAAGCTCATTCTTCTTAAAAATACAACTTGCTTATCTACACTTTCAAACATTCTTTTTACCTGATGAAATTTACCTTCTTGAATAGTGACCATTACCTCTGATCCATTTTCATCCGATTTTAATACTTCTAATATTGCTGGCATGCATTTATATTCGTCATTTAGTATAACGCCTTTTTTAAATGTATCCACATCCTTTGCATCGATAGGTTTATTAATCTGCGCATAATACACCTTATCTATATGATTCTTAGGTGCTATTAATTTATGATTTAACTCACCATCATTAGTAATTAATAGAAGTCCAACTGTATCTTTATCTAGTCTCCCTATAGGGAATGGCTTAAAAGCATGATATTCCTGAGCTATTAAATCAATTACCGTTTCATCATGATTATCTACAGTAGCAGAAACCACACCAGCTGGCTTATTCATGGTTAAATATATGTATTTTCTATATGTAATTTCTTCACCAGATACCTTTATTACAACCTTTTCTGGATCAATCTTCATAGTATTATCAGAAACTATGATTCCATCGATCTCTATTTTACCTTTCTTAAGTAATGCCTTTACTTCTTTTCTTGTCCCATGGCCTAAATTCGATAATACTTTGTCTATTCTTTCCATTTATCTTCATCTCCTATTAATATTTCACAAACCCATTAATTATAGCTTCCCTACTATTTATCATTTATATGATAAGTATATAAACTTTTGCTCATAAAAAAAACAGCCTTTAAAGCTGTTTTTAATTTATTCATTAACTTATATTTCTAGTATATCATAATCTTCATACGAAATAAAACTTCTTCAATATTATATCTTTTTATGGTATTAAATTATTATAATAAAATCTGATATTTTGCTAAAACTATTATAAAGATAAATTTTATAATTAATAAAATTTATCTTTATAATAACTTACGAAAGGAGAAATATTATGAGTGATAAACGTCCAAATGAATACGACCCTAATTATACTTATAAGAAAAATATTATCACTGTAGATAATGAAGCCGATTATCCTATGTTAGAAGTACTAAATAATGCAGGCCTCTACCCCGAATCTATTAAAAATAACCTTGATATGGACCAGTTCAAACCCTTAGAACTCTAGAATAGTTAATTATTAAGTAATTTATTAAACTAATTCGTCTAAATTTTTAAAGGGCTAAACAATTTTTAATTGCTTAGCCCTCTAAAATATTATTAATGCTGTGCTTGTGCTTTTACAATAAGTTTAATTAAATTGTTATAAAGCTTTTCATCGTCTTCACTAGTTCTTTTCCTCGGACCAGTGGTTTTTCCTCCACCGCGCCTTGCTTTACTAGACATATGTCTTTCAAATAATAATTTATCGATATTAGAATCATCGTATACATGTCCTTTGGGACCAATAGCATAGGCACCTTTAGCTAAAACCATAGCAGCAACACCAAAGTCTTGAGTAATTACTATATCCTTAGTTTTTGCCTCATTAGCTACTTTCATATCCACACTTTGAAATCCACTATCCACATACCTTATTGATGCATAATCACTGTTTAAAACGTGATTAATATCACAATACATAATAAGTTCTATAGAGTTTTCACTAGCTGCTTTCTCTATTAGCTGTTTTCCAGGACACCCATCTGCATCTACAATAATTCTCATCTCTCTAAAGCCTTTTTTCAAGTTCTGCTTTGAGCTCTGCGTATCCTGCTTTTCCGAGAAGTGCAAACATGTTTTTCTTGTATGCTTCAACTCCTGGTTGATTAAATGGATTTACACCTGATAAATATCCACTTATTGCACAAGACTTTTCGAAGAAATAAGCCATATGTCCAAAATTATATGCTGTTAATGATGGTACATTTAAAATAATATTTGGTACATCTCCATCATTATGAGCAAGTACTGTTCCCTCAAATGCTTTTTTATTAACAAAATCCATAGTTTTACCTGCTAAAAAGTTTAGTCCGTCTAAATCTTCACTTGCTTCTTCTATTATAAATTCCCTTCTTGGTTTTTGTACATTAATAACCGTTTCAAATATATTCCTTACACCTTCTTGAATATACTGTCCCATAGAATGTAAATCCGTAGAAAAATTAACCGCTGCTGGGAATATCCCCTTTTGGTCTTTTCCTTCACTTTCACCATAAAGTTGTTTCCACCACTCGCCAAAGTATTGCAGTGCTGGTTCATAGTTAACTAAAATCTCAGTAACTTTACCTTTTCTATAAAGTGCATTTCTAGCTGCTGCATACTTATAACAATCGTTATTGTCTATATCCTCATTACTATACGCTTCACTTGCGTCAGCTGCGCCCTCCATCATATCGTCAATACTTATACCAGCTACTGCAATTGGTAGTAATCCAACAGGTGTTAACACTGTGAATCTTCCTCCTACATCATCTGGAATAACAAAAGTTTCATAGCCTTCTACATCCGCTAATTTTTTAAGAGCTCCTTTAGATTTATCTGTAGTAGCAAAAATTCTTTCTTTTGCTCCTTCTTTTCCATATTTCTTTTCTAACAATCCTTTAAATACTCTAAAAGCAATTGCTGGTTCTGTAGTAGTTCCTGATTTTGAGATAACATTTACAGAAAAATCTTTACCTTCTATAGTATCGATTAAATCTGCCATATATGTAGAACTTATATTATTTCCAGCAAAGAATATTGCAGGTGATTTCCTTTCTTCATTTGAAAGACTGTTATAAAAGCTATGGCTTAGCATCTCTATAGCTGCTCTAGCTCCTAGGTATGATCCACCTATTCCAATTACTATTAAGACCTCGGAATTACTTCTAATCTTTTCTGCCGCCTTCTTAATCCTTGCAAATTCTGATTTATCATAATTTAAAGGAAGGTCTACCCATCCTGTAAATTCATTTCCCACACCTGTTTTACTATGTAACAATTTGTGCGCAGTAGATACCATTGGCTGAAGATAAGAAACTTCATGCTCACCTAAATATGGAATTGTCTTACTTAAATCTAAAGATAAAATCTTTTCCATTAATATTCCTCCTTATTACTTTCTTTTTATTGAGACAATAATTAATTGTTTTACTTTTTTTAAATTACATAAAATAATTTTAGTTTATTAACTGAAATAAATCAAGCTTTTAAATAAATATTAGTTTTTATACCAAATTATGTTACATAGCCTTGCCTAAACTCCTCATAACTATAGTGTTTTCTATGATGTTCTAATTATTCTAGTATATTAACTTGAAATTCTTTTGATATGAGATAAATAGTATGTATTCCCTTGCATTTTGTTGCATATATTTAATTATATTACTTTATAAGGTGTGATATTTTTTGATTATTCATGTTGTAAAAAGCGGTGAGAGCTTATATGAAATTTCTAAATTATACGGAGCTTCATATACTAAAATTGCTTTAGATAATAAACTTACAAACCCAGCTGACCTTGTAATAGGCCAAACTATTGTAATACTAAAAGGTACAAGACCACATAAAATTATTTCTGGTCAATCATTTTACAGCATAGCCAAAATGTATGGCGTAACTATTTCTAGTTTATATGCTGCAAATCCTAGTCTTAGTGTTTCTACCTTACTTTACCCCGGTCAAATTATTAATATACCCGCATCTCAAGGAAAATTGGGTTCTATAGAAGCTAATGGCTATGCCCTTCCTTCTACGAATATGGATGTGCTTGTAAAAACTCTACCTAGTTTAACATACCTTAGCATATTCAGCTATCAAGTGCTAGCTAATGGAACGCTTAAAGGCATAAATGATGTCCCGCTAATAAAGGCAGCAAGAAAAGCTAAAGTAGCTCCTATGATGGTAATTACAAATTTAAAAGAAGGTGGAGGCTTTGATAGTGATTTAGCCAATACCATACTTACAAATGAAACTGTACAAAATACATTACTTAACAACATAATTGCTACATTAAAAAATAAAAATTATTTTGGTTTAGATATAGATTTAGAATACATCTATCCAAAAGATAGAGAAAGTTATAATAATTTTTTACGCAAAACAGTTGCGAAATTAAAACCTTTAGGATATACCGTTACTACTGCTTTAGCCCCTAAACCTTCTGGCACTATAAAAGGCTTACTTTATGAAGCTCATGATTACCCATTTCATGGCTCCACAGTTTCCCATGTCATACTAATGACTTATGAGTGGGGATATACCTCTGGTCCTGCAATGGCTGTAGCACCAATTAATAATGTTAAAAAGATTCTTGATTATGCAGTAACTGTAATCCCAAGTAAAAAAATTTTTATGGGAATACCTAATTATGGCTATGATTGGACCTTACCTTTTGTCCCTGGAACTAAAGCTGTTGCACTTGGCAATGTAGAGGCAGTAGATCTTGCAAGAAGAGTAAACGCTTCTATTCAATATGACTATACTGCTCAAGCACCATTCTTTAACTATTATTCTCCTGATGGAAGAAAGCATGTAGTTTGGTTCGAAGATGCTAGAAGTATAAACGTTAAGCTTAGAACGGCCAGTGAATATAAGTTAGGCGGCGTTAGTTACTGGACTATTGGAAAGTACTTTCCACAGAATTGGCTGGTTCAAAATTCACTGTTTAATATAACAAAATTACTTTAGTATGAGTTTTTCTTAATGCACCAAAGACTTTTAATTTTTAAGTTTAAAAGTTTTTGGTGCTACTCTATAGATTAAAATCAAAGCAACTATCATGTATAAAATAGTTGTTACAATAACTCCTGCTGCGAAATAATATGAAGATGTCTCAATTTGTAGACATGCATAACTACCAAAATACACAACCATATTTATGAATTTAAATAGTGGACTCTTTACTGTTAACTCCGCTGTATATGGTTGTAATACATAGTACATAAACAAATGATGTATGGAGAAAAAGCAAGCTAAGCAAATGATGCATAAAAATATTGGTATCATTTTAATAAGCTGTGATCCATACCCACTAGCTAATACAATGAAAACTATAGCAGCACATAAAGTTAAGGCAGGTATTAGATTAAGCACCACTACTCTCTTAAGCCTGGAAGTGAAATTAGATAAAATTACGCCTGCCTCTCTATAATAACTATATCTTAATAGACTTATATCACAATTAAAAAACATAGCTTTACAAATTCTTTCTCCCGTTGACATACTATACATTATGAATACCAATACAGGAATACCTTTTTTAATTACAGTGATTATATTCGCCTTTTTATCGGGCATAAATAATATAAAATACATAGTAATTAAAAATACAATTAATATAAAAATAACTCTTTGCTTTATAGGTTTCACCATTATTCTTCTAAATCTCAGAAAAAATATTGAGTTTAAATATTCATAACCCTGCTTATCATTATATTTTTTTGTGTTTAAGTCTTCTTTTCCCATTTTCTTTTCATCCAGTTTTACAGTTCCAAAAGTTATATCCGTTTTAAACGAATCTACATCAAATAATTTATCTTTAGTTAATAGAACTTTTGCTATTGTGATATATTTCTTAAATTTCCATATGTAAAAGAATGATGCCACTGCTAGACTTAATGTAGTTAACACTATAAAAATGTTAAATAATATTAGATTAAAATCAATAGTGTATCCTAATAATGGTAATGCATAGGCAAACGCAAGTCCGAAAATTATTACTAATGACACAAATAAATCCTTCTGTGTTAGTATAACCTCTTTCTTATCATATATAAAAAGCTGTATCCCCTCGAAAATCAATCTCAATGCTATTAATTCCACTACAAGCACTATAGCTTTCAGTGGTGAAAATCCTACTACAAGCCCTATAATTATTACAGGAAGAATAAAGTATATAAAGTCTGTTATATTTCTATATAATATTTGTCCAATATAGTATTTTCTTGCATCAGCCTTCATTAAGGTTACCATATTAAATGCAGATTTATTATTTTTTTCGAAAACAATACTTTTCATAATTGGTCCCAAAATGAAACTTAAAAAGAAAAATATGTGTATAAAGATTGGTTGCATTTTTTCTATATTCTTGGTCATAAAATATGCAGGCAGAATAATCATTATTCCTAAATATATTGCTTTGCCTATAAATCCACCAAACACCCCTAAGATTTCACGTATAGTTCCTATAACCAGTTTAGCTTTAGTCTTTCCATATAAGCTACCAGGAATTTTTTTTCCTATAAGGGGTAACCTCTTAAGAAAATATATAAAAGTATTAGCTTGCTCCGCAAAAGAAAACTTAAAACTATTTATAAATGTACTAATCATTGCCCTTCTCCTTCAAAATTTCCATTATCTTCTCTTCAAACTCAGTACTCTTTAAAATTTCACTGTCTACCTCTTCTAAAATGCAATTATTTAGAACTAATATTTCATCACACAAATCTGTAGCTAACTGAAGAATATGAGTAGAAAAAATAATAATATGATCACTTTTCATTTTCTTTAACAAATTCTTAATTTCTAAAGCAACTATTACATCAAAGGAAGTTAACGGTTCATCTAAAAGTATTATGGCTGGTTTAGTTATTAAAAGACAAACCATTTGTATTTTATTTTTCATCCCATGAGAGTATCCCTTTATAAGACGATATCTGTCTTCCTCATTAATTTTTATAATATCAAAGTACTCATCTATTGTAAGTAATTCTACAATCCTGTCCTTATTAATATCAATATAAAATTTTAAAAACTCATATCCTGTTAAAAACTCTGGTAGCACAGGATCTGAAAATAGATATCCTACTTTTCTATAATCTATTTTTTCCAATGCTTGTCCATCTTCTATAATACTAACTGAACCATTTTCATATTTAATATCCCCACTTATACAATTAAAAAGAGTTGTCTTTCCTGCACCATTTCTTCCTAGGAGTCCATAAATTTTCCCCTTTTCAAAGGTAAATGATGCTTTTTTCAGCACCTGTTTTTCTCCATAACTTTTTTCTATATCTTTAATTACAAGTTTCATTTAATTTTCCTCCCAATAGCCTATATGCACAATATTATACCATAATATTCCTATCAAGAGGTCATAATTGCTCTTTACTAAAATTTTGTTAATAAAAACATTTTATTCCTTAGAAGGAATTTCAATTATCAAAAAATAAAGAAGACTGGCTAAATTATGCCAGTCCATTTCTTGTTTAATATTTATATATTTAATTAAAGGGGGACTCTAATTAAAAAAATCATTTAATAGCTATTTGCTATATATTTATAATAACAACACTTTGTGTCACTATAATGTCTAAAACAAAAATAAATTGTAAATTAAATAGAGATTCCTCAATAATAACGTTTTAAATTATTCCCACTCAATAGTGGAAGGTGGTTTTGAGGTTATATCGTAAACAATTCTATTTACTCCTTTAACTTCATTAACTATCCGTCTAGACACCGTATCGAGCACCTCATAAGGTATTCTAGACCAATCCGATGTCATACCATCCGAACTAGTTACAGCTCTTAGAGCCACTGTATGACAGTATGTACGTTCATCGCCCATAACACCAACAGATTGGATATTAGGTAAACATGCAAAGTACTGCCATATTTCACTTTCAAGTCCTGCTTTAGCTATTTCATCTCTGAATATTGCATCCGCTTCGCTTGTTATGAATAATTTTTCTGGTGTTATTTCTCCAAGCACTCTTATAGCAAGGCCTGGTCCTGGAAATGGCTGTCTCCATACTAAGTGATGTGGAATCCCAATTTCTTCCCCCACTGCTCTAACTTCATCTTTAAATAATTCCCTTAGTGGCTCAATTAGTTTAAAGTGCATGTCTTTTGGAAGACCTCCGACATTATGATGGCTTTTTATAGTAGCTGAAGTAGCGGTGCCGCTTTCAACTACATCTGGATATATAGTTCCTTGCACAAGAAAATCTAATTGTCCAAGTTTATTAGACTCTTCTTCAAAGACTCTTATAAATTCTTCTCCAATTATCTTTCTCTTTGTTTCTGGATCACTTATTCCTTTAAGTTTACCTAGGAATCTGTCTTGAACATTAACTCTTATTATGTTCATTTTAAATTGACCCTTGAACATTTTTTCAACTTGGTCTCCTTCATCTTTTCTAAGTAAGCCGTGATCAACAAATACGCAAGTTAACTGATCTCCTATTGCTTTATGTACAAGCATTGCAGCTACTGAAGAATCTACACCACCAGATAGTGCACAAAGCACCCTTTTATCTCCAACTATTTCTTTAATAGCTTTAATTTTTTCTTCTGCAAATGACGACATTGACCAATCGCCTTTAACCTCGCATACATCATATAGGAACTTTCTAAGCATTTCTTCGCCAAAAAGAGTATGTTTTACTTCTGGGTGAAACTGAACTCCATAGAGTTTTTTAGAAACATTAGCCATTGCAGCTACTGGACAATCTTTAGTAGTTGCAATTATATCAAAACCTTCTGGCACCGTCGATATATGATCTGTATGACTCATCCAACATTGTTTTTCTTTTATTCCTGCAAAAATAACAGCATCTTTGTTTAGATTGACTTCTATTTTCCCATATTCACGAACATTAGGTGTTATAACTTCTCCACCAAACATACGAGCCATTAACTGAGCACCATAGCATATTCCTAAAACAGGAACACCAAGTTCAAATATTTCCTTTTCAACTTTTGGAGCACCTTCAGCATAAACGCTATTGGGTCCGCCAGTAAATATTAATCCTTTTGGATTCATTTCTTTTATTTTTTGAACAGAAGATGTGTATGGCACTATTTCGCAATACACATTATTTTCTCTAACTCTTCTTGCAATAAGCTGGTTATATTGACCACCAAAGTCAACTACTAAAATAAGTTCTCTATTAATCAATGTTAGTTTCCTCCTATAAGTAAAGCCCGAGCTTTTTCTTTAGCTATTTTTATCTAATACTATCTGCTTACACTATAATTTGGTGCTTCTTTAGTAATGGATACATCATGTGGATGACTTTCTCTTAACCCTGCTGAACTTTGAACAACAAAAGTTGAAGTCTCAAACAGTTGTTCTAGTGTAGCCGAACCTAAATATCCCATTCCTGAACGTATGCCACCTACCATCTGATATATAGTGTCTATAACAGTTCCTTTAAAAGGTAATCTTCCTTCTACCCCTTCTGGTACCAACTTTTTATTTCCTTCTTGGAAATATCTATCCTTACTTCCAGAGGCCATAGCACTTAAAGAACCCATTCCTCTATATACCTTATAGCTTCTTCCTTGATAGATTTCCAGTTCACCTGGTGCTTCTTCACATCCAGCAAACATAGAACCCATCATGACCACTTTAGCGCCTGCTGAGAGTGCCTTGACTATATCTCCTGAGTATTTTATACCACCATCTGCAATTACAGGTACTCCATATTTATTTGCTTCTTCCACGCAGTCCATAACAGCTGTAAGTTGTGGAACTCCTACTCCTGCTACAATCCTTGTAGTGCAAATCGATCCAGGACCTATACCTACTTTTACACAATCTGCTCCAGCCTCTATTAAATCACGAGTTGCCTCAGCGGTGGCAATATTTCCTGCTATTATTTGCAGCTCTGGATATGCAGCCCTTATTTTCCTTACTCCGTTTAGTACTCCTAAAGAATGACCATGAGCTGTATCTATAGTTATTACATCTACTCCAGATTTTACTAGTGCTGCTATTCGCTCCATCATGTCCGCTGTTACTCCAACGGCTGCACCACATAATAATCTTCCTCTAGAATCCTTTGCAGCAATTGGGAATTTTATTGTTTTCTCTATATCTTTTATTGTGATAAGTCCCCTTAGGTTATTTTCGCTATCAACTAAAGGCAACTTCTCTATTTTATGTTTTTTAAGAAGCTGCTTAGCCTCTTCCATACTTGTTCCTTCTGGTGCAGTAATTAAATTTTTACTTGTCATTATGTCTTTGATTACTTTGCTGTAATCAGTTTCAAAAACTATATCTCTATTAGTAATTATTCCAACTAATTTACCGTCTGTTGTAATTGGAACCCCTGATATTCTATATTTACTCATTAACGCTAGCGCCTCTTCTAAAAGATTATCTGGAGCTAAGAAAAAAGGATCAGTAATTACGCCATTTTCTTGTCTTTTAACTCTGTCCACTTCAATAGCTTGTTTCTCTATGCTCATGTTCTTATGTATAATACCTATACCGCCCTCTCTAGCCATAGCTATAGCCATTCTAGACTCAGTAACAGTATCCATTCCAGCACTTATTAATGGTATATTAAGCTTTATTTTTTTTGTAAGGTAAGTAACTAGACTCACATCTCGAGGTAATACTTCTGACTTATTAGGAACTAGAAGTACATCGTCAAAGGTATATGCCTTTTTTAGAATCTTTGCCATTTAATCAACGCCTTTCACAATTTTATTTTTTACTCATTTTTATAATTAGCATAAAAATATTTATATATTCAACCTTTATAAACTATAAAAGGGCATACTAATCCTACTTTGGCTAAAGTAAAATTAGCATGCCTTAAATAAGCTCATACTAAGTTTACTCATAGTGGTCAATTTGCGGCTGACCGTAGATACTCCTTGCCATATTCAAGGGATATATGAGTTGCGATATTATATTTAAAGTTATTATACCATATTAGTTAATTCTTAAGCAATTGTCAATGCATATTTCTTACCATATATCCAAGATAAAAAAATTAGCTAGGGCAAATGCCTAGCTAATTTTTAATGCAAATATATTTCTAATTCAAATTACTTTTAGTACATTCCATCCATTCCCATTCCTGGTCCGCCACCCATTGGTGCGGAAGCTTTTTCTGGAATATCTGCTACTGCAACTTCTGTTGTTAAGAATGTTGCTGCAACTGATGCTGCGTTTTGAAGTGCCGACCTTACAACCTTTGTTGGGTCAACAATTCCAGCTTTTATCATATTTACTAGTTCGCCACGTAGAGCGTCATATCCAATTTCTCCAGCACTTTCTCTTACTTTTTCTATTATAACTGAAGCTTCTGCGCCAGCATTTGTAGCTATCTGTCTTAGTGGTTCTTCTAGTGCTCTTTTGATTATGTTAATACCTACTTGAACATCAGCAATATCTGATGTTAACTTAGCGATTTCAACAATAGCATTAATATAAACTGTTCCACCACCTGCAACAATTCCTTCTTCAACTGCCGCTTTTGTAGCTGCTAGTGCATCTTCTATTCTAAGTTTCTTTTCTTTTAATTCTGTTTCTGTTGCAGCTCCAACTTTTATTACAGCTACTCCTCCTGCAAGTTTTGCAAGTCTTTCTTGTAATTTTTCTCTATCAAAGTCGGATGTAGTTTCTTCAATTTGTTTTTTAATTTGAGAAATTCTATCATATAATGCTACCTTTTCACCTTTTCCGTTTACTATTGTAGTATTCTCTTTAGATACTTTTACACTCTCTGCTTTTCCTAGCATATCAACAGTAACATCTTTTAGTTCACGTCCGAGTTCCTCGCATATAACTTCTCCACCGGTTAGGTATGCTAAATCTTGAAGCATTTCTTTTCTTCTATCACCAAACCCTGGTGCTTTAACCGCTACACAAGTAAAAGTCCCTCTTAATTTATTAACAACTAATGTACTTAAAGCTTCGCCTTCAATATCTTCAGCAATTATTAATAACTTCTTCCCTTGTTGAACAATTTGCTCAAGTATTGGAAGTATATCCTGTATATTAGTAATTTTCTTATCTGTTATTAAAATATATGGTTCATCAAGATTTGCTTCCATTTTTTCAGCATCTGTAACCATATATGCACTTAAATATCCTCTGTCAAACTGCATTCCTTCAACTACATCAAGTTCTGTTGCCATTGATTTTGATTCTTCTACAGTTATAACACCTTCATTACCTACTTTTTCCATAGCATCAGCTATTAGAGTTCCGATTTCTTCATCGCTTGCTGATATAGCAGCAACTCTAGCTATATCTTCCTTACCATTAACTGGTTTAGAAGTTTTTTTAATTTCTTCAACAGCTTTATCTACAGCCATTTTTATACCATTTCTTATTAGCATAGGATTTGCACCCGCTGTAACATTTTTAAGGCCTTCTCTTATTATAGCTTGAGCAAGTAGTGTAGCTGTAGTTGTTCCATCACCCGCTACATCATTTGTCTTTGTAGCAACTTCTTTAACAAGCTGAGCTCCCATGTTTTCATAAGCATCTTCAAGTTCTATTTCTCTTGCTATAGTAACACCATCATTAGTTATAAGTGGTGATCCAAATTTTTTATCTAAAATAACATTTCTTCCTTTGGGTCCGAGTGTTATCTTAACTGTATCTGCAAGCTTATCTACACCTCTTTGCATAGCTCTTCTTGCGTCTTCTCCAAATAATATACTTTTAGCCATTTTAAAACCTCCTATACTTTAAAAATTATTTTTCGATTATAGCTAATAATTCCTCTTGTTTTAATATGATATACTCAATACCATCATATTTTATTTCACTTCCTGAATATTTAGCGAATAATACTACATCTCCTATTTTAACTTCCATTTTAATTAAATTTCCATCCTCAACTTTTCCTGGTCCTACTGCAACTACCTCAGCCTCTTGTGGTTTTTCTTTTGAAGCTCCTGCTAAAAGTATTCCACTTTTTGTAGTTTCTTCTGCTTCTAACCTTTTTATTAATACTCTATCACTAAGTGGTCTAATGTTCATTTAAACCCCTCCTTATATTATTTTGTTAGCACTCAGCACATCTGAGTGCTAATATGTTTTCTAATTACCATCTTAATTTATAGTGGGCATAATATCAAATTCGTCTATTCCATATATTATACCATTTATAGCCAAAATCACAAGTCATGTTTATCTATCCCTTATTTCTATAGTTTTCCTCTTGTTTACTCTACTTTTTATAATTTTGTGATTTTTTTAGTTTTTCTGAATTGTAAGTATATTATATATTAATTTTAAAATCATTGAATAAATTTGAATTTATTGATAAAATCACTAAATGGAGGTGATTTTATGAACATTATAAGTAAATGTTTTAACTTTTTATTGAAATCTTTTTTTATTATGTGTTTTACCTTTTCTTTTATAGTCTTAATTGTAAATTTTACTCTACTTTTTAAGCCCTTATATTATGCTGATATTAATATTTTAAATATAGAAGAGTCTTCTAATTTAAGCAAAACAGAATTAAAAGCTAATTATGACTATGTAATTACATATATAACACAATATGCAGATGAAGAATTTAATCTTCCAACATTACCTTCATCTATTAATGGACAAACTCATTTTAAAGAAGTTAAAGCAATATTTGATAATCTTAAGATAATGCTAGTATTCTCAATTTTAATAAGTATAATAGGCATAATCATAAATAAAAGAAAGAAAAAATTCAAGTACCTGTTAACTAGTTCTATAATTTTAATAATTATGCCCATATTATTACTTATTCCCTTTATAATTAATTTTGATAAGAGTTTTACCACCTTTCATCATCTATTTTTCAATAATAATTACTGGTTATTTGATGTAGACCTTGACCCAATAATAACAATTCTCCCACAAGATTTTTTCTTCCACTGTGCATTACTAATCCTTAGTTTAATTATTATAATCAGCTTAATATTAAGATATATATATAGGTCCTCTACTAAAAAATGACTATTAATTTTACTAGTCTATATTTTTATTTTTGGTCATACTTTTAATTATAGTATTACCCTTAAATATTCCTACTATAGATAAAATAGCAGTAATTACTCCTATAGTTATTAACGTTGTAAGGTCCCATGCGTATATTTTTTGACCAAAAAAGGATGAAATGAAAATTCCAGGGATTCTACCTAATGTGGAGTATATAATAAAATCTTTAAAAGAAATATTTGATACTCCACATATATATGCTAGTGCATCTTTTGGTATTCCAGGGATTAAATAAAAGATGAATACAACACTTTTTTTACTTCCTGCATTTAATATCTTTTTAAAAAATTTTACTTTCTTGTTTAATATTAATTTGTCTACAACAGGTTTACCATAGCTGTTGCAAATAGCATAGATAAATAGACTTCCTAAAGTAATACCTGCTAAAGAAAATATAGCTCCTAGGAAAGTCCCAAAAATATATCCTCCAGCAATTTGTATAAACTCACCTGGAATAAAGAAAATAACTACTTGTATCACGTGCATAAGGACGAAAACTAAAACACTAAAATTTCCATAAGAAAGAATAACCTCTTTTAAAAGGTTAGGGTCTTTTATTATATCTGCATACTTAAAAAAATATTCATATCCAATATATAAAAAAAGCAATAGAACTACTTCTAATACTATATAATGTTTGTTTTTTGCTGCCTTGCTTCTAATATTATTCCATATCATTTTCATTCTTTTCACCCTTTGGGAGCCTTTGTTATTGGCTCTATTTTAATATTGTTTTCCCTTGCATAATAAAATAAATACTGTTGTGCAAAACCTGATTTGCCTTCAAACTTATCTCTAGCGAAAATCCTTATTTTAGGCAATGACACATCTGGTGCTAAATAAAAAAATTGCATTGCCCTCTTAACCCATACATCCACTGGAAAAGCAGAATATTTTTGCATAGAAAATAACATAATGCAATCCGAAACTTTTGGACCAATACCACTCAGTTTTTGTAACTCTTTATGACAAATATCATCATCTTGCGCTTTAATAAACTCCAAATTTGCTTCACCAGTGTATACTGTATGTACTGTATTTTTCACATACTTAGCTCTAAATCCTAGACCACAACTCTTAATATCTTCTATAGATGCTCCTTCTAAATCAGAAAGTGTTGGAAAGGCATAGTAAGTTTCTCCTTTGTATTCTATGGCTTTTCCCCATTTATTACTCAGCTTCTCTATGGCCCTTTTTATCATAGGTATTCTATTATTAGAAGAAATTATAAATGATATTGTGAGTTCAAAAGGCTCCTGCTGAAGTATCCTAATACCATGTCCAAAATCAACAGATTTTTTAAGCAGAGGATCCTTCTCAAATTTATCCTTCATAACTATATAATCTCTTTGGAGGTCAAAATAATCACACCAAATATTATTAAATTCTTCTTCATTTATATTATATATTTTTACATCGGCACCCTTTTTTTCTACTTCTATCACCTTGCCGTATGCTACTCCTATGTAACTCCCACTGTCCTCTTTATTCCATCTAAAACATTGCCCACATTGAAATATGTGATCTAATTCAAAATTTTCTACATCTTTTATAATGATTCCCTTATTAAATGATTCAATACTTTTATAATCCATAATCTTTCCCTTCAAACAGTTATTTATTAATTTTTAATTCTCTTGTCACAATTTCATCTAATATGCTAGACGCAGTTTCGATCATTATACTGCAACCAATATCTTCTTTTTTATAGTTTGCTTTAAGCACAGCACAATTATTCGTATTTAACACTGCTTCAAACTTTCTAAAAAATTCTTGACATAGTTTTTTAACTGTATCGCTTTCATGTGCCCGCTTACAAGTGAATAAAATACCTATAACTGCAAGAGAACCTGTTATTGCTCCACATACGCTTTCCACAGCCATCCCACCACCAAAGGAGGACATCGCTTTAAATGTTTCGCTTTTCAAATTCATATTATATTCATCACTAGCTGCGTAAATCATTACCTCCGAACAATTAAAATCATATTTGCTTGTGTAATATTTATTTATTTTTTCAATTAACATATCTATGCCTCCCACCGTTTAATCTTATTATACCAAAATTTTTATATGTGTTAACAAGTTTTTTATATTTTTAAAGCTTTTTCACAAATTTTATTGCTGTTCACTAATGATACTACAACTTTAGAAAAAAACAAAAGAGGACAGCTCTTAATTATTAACCACTAAACTAGCTAATAATTGTTAACCGTCCCCATTTTTATCCATAAATTATGGTAATACCTAATTTTTTTATTTAAACTATACTACCATCTTCATATTCTTTACATTTTCCATTTTACTTGCTACAAGATTTACTAAATCTACTGTTCTAGCTGAATATCCCAATATGCCCTTAAGCTCATGTTGTGATGCATATTTGAATGCATTATTTACTTTTTCTACAGTTACTTCTTTTGACACCTCACATACTAGCTCTGTTATAGATACTGCAGGATTATATTTTCCATCATTAACTCCCATAACTATTGTTATATCCTCATCCTCTGCTGGTGCAGTAATTACTACCTTTTTAGCTCCCGCTTTAATATGCTGCATAGCCTGTTCCCTCTTTATATATATACCTGTTGATTCTATAACAACATCTATGCCCAGTTCCTCCCAAGGTAAATCCTTAGGTTCTTTTTCATTAAACACTTTAATTTCTTTACCATTTATTATTAATGAGTTGCCTCGCGATTCTACTTCACCTTTAAATGTCCCATAACAAGAATCATAGGTAAAAAGGTGTGCAAGAGTTTTTACATCTGTTCTTGCATTAAAATATAATATATTATATAACTATATGTACTACACTATTTATATCTATTGTGCTACACTTTTGTCAATAGTTAATAGGCTCATAATTTTCTAAATATGTAATTTTATATTTATTATACTGCTTAATGCTTACATTTCCTTTCGCTTTATAAATACAAATTTTTACACAAAATTAGCTCCATAAACTTTCGTTTATGAAGCTATTTAAGTTGTTCTCTATTATTTTGTTAACATTTCATCTATAGCTTTAGCAGCTTTTTTTCCTGCTTCCATAGCTAGTATAACAGTAGCTGCTCCAGAAACCGCATCTCCACCAGCATATACGTTAACTTTAGAAGTTAACCCAGTTTCATCATCGGCAACTATACATTTCCATTTATTAGTTTCGAGTCCTTCTGTTGTTGAAGCAATTAATGGATTTGGTGACGTACCTAGGGACATTACAACAGTATCTACATCCATTACAAATTCTGAACCCTTAATTTCTATAGGTCTTCTTCTACCTGAAGCGTCAGGTTCACCAAGTTCCATTTTTATACACTTCATGCCTATAACGTTTCCCGTAGCATCTCCTAGAATCTCAACTGGATTCACAAGTAAATCCATTATAACTCCTTCTTCTTTTGCATGGTGAACTTCTTCAGCTCTAGCTGGAAGTTCTGATTCAGATCTTCTGTATACTATGTGGCCCTCTGAGCCTAATCTTACTGCTGTTCTCACAGCATCCATAGCAACGTTTCCTCCACCTACAACAGCCACCTTAGCGCCCACTCTTATAGGAGTCTTATAACCTTCTTTATATGCTTTCATCAAATTATTTCTAGTTAAAAGTTCATTAGCAGAGAATACTCCATTTAAATTTTCTCCAGGTATTCCCATAAATATTGGAAGGCCTGCACCTGAGCCAATAAATACAGCATCAAAACCTTCGTCTTCCATAAGTTCATTTATTGTTACAGTTCTTCCCACTATAACATTTGTTTCTATTTTAACTCCTAATTTTTTAACATTTTCAACTTCATATTTAACGACTGTTTCTTTTGGCAGTCTAAAAGCTGGAATACCGTATACCAAAACTCCACCAGCTTTATGAAGTGCTTCAAAAATTGTTACATCATATCCAGCTTTAGCGAGTTCCCCTGCGCAAGTAAGTCCAGCAGGACCACTCCCTATTACAGCTACCTTTTTTCCATTTTTAGGTTTTGTTTCTGAAATATCAACATTATGTTCTCTAGAATAATCTCCTACAAATCTTTCAAGTTTACCTATTGCAACAGATTCTCCCTTTATTCCTAATATACATTTGCTTTCACACTGAGTTTCTTGTGGACATACTCTTCCACAAACAGCCGGTAATGCACTATATTTTGCTATTACTTTAACTGCCTCCTCAAATTCTCTATTTTTAACATGTTGAATAAACCCAGGAATATCTATTGCAACTGGACATTTAGTAACGCATTTTGGGTTCTTACAGTTTAAGCATCTTTTGGCTTCTTCAACTGCTTCATCTTCTGTATATCCTAGACAAACTTCCTCAAAATTAGTTGCTCTTATTTTAGGATCTTGTTCTGATATTTTCGTTTGCTTCATTTTACTCATTATTTAGTACCCCCTAAGCCACAGCCTGGTTTTATTCCTTCGTTTTTAGAAACTTCTTCTGTTTTATATATTTTTTGTCTTCTCATTGCTTCTTCAAAATCAACCTTATGGCCATCAAATTCTGGTCCATCAACACAGGCAAATTTAGTTTCTCCATCTACCGTAATTCTACAAGCTCCACACATTCCAGTTCCATCTACCATAACAGGATTCATACTTACTATAGTCGTTATCCCAAGTTCTTCAGTTAATCTACAAACAAATTTCATCATTATCATTGGTCCAATAGCAATAACTAAATCGTATTTTTTATCTTCATTTTGAACTAATTCCTTTAATTTATTTGTAACAAGTCCTTTATATCCATAAGAACCATCATCAGTACATGGATAAACTGTTCCTGCTACACTCTTCATTTCCTCTTCCAAAATTATGTATTCTTTAGCCTTTGCGCCTATTATTACATCCGCCTTTACCCCTTGCTCACTTAACCATTTAACTTGAGGATAAACTGGAGCTGTTCCAAGTCCACCAGCTATAAAAATAATTTTCTTACTCTTTAACTCTTCAATACTTTCACTCATTAATTCTGATGCTTGCCCCAGCGGTCCTACAAAATCTAAAAATGAGTCGCCAACTTCATAGTTCTCCATTTCTTTTGTTGAACACCCTATTGTTTGAACTACTATAGTAACCGTTCCTCTTTTAACATCATAATCACATATTGTTAAAGGTATTCTTTCACCTTTTTCATCCATTTTTACGATTACAAATTGACCGGGTTTCGCTGATTTAGCTACTCTTTTCGCCTCAATATCCATTAGAAATATTTGAGGTGCTAATATTTTTTTTTCCATAATTTTATACATATTTTTTCCTCCATGTTCATCTATAATTTTTTCTCATTTAACTACATTTTAACACAAACAGTCAAAGTCTATTGTCTAAAATTCATTTTTATTAATTTTTTATTTTGAATAATTAAAGAATCCACTTTTAGTTTTCCTTCCTAAGTATCCGCCCCTAACATATTTTCTTAAAAGACTATGTGCTCTGTACTTAGAGTCACCAGTTTCTTTATATAAAACATCCATAATAGCTAGACATACATCAAGACCTATAAGATCCCCAAGTGCTAGTGGCCCCATTGGATGATTAGCTCCTAGCATCATTGCTTTATCAATATCTTTCGCAGATGCAATGCCTTCAGCAAGTATGCCCACTGCTTCATTTATCATTGGCACTAATATTCTATTTACTACAAAGCCTGGCGCCTCTTCAACTTCTACAGGGTCCTTACCCATAACAACTGAAATCGCCTTAACTTTATCTAAAGTTTCCTCAGAAGTAGCCATTCCTTTAATTATTTCTACAAGCTTCATCATTGGTGCCGGATTAAAGAAATGCATTCCTATGACCTTGTCAGGTCTATTTGTAGCGGTCCCTACTTCTGTTATAGAAAGTGACGATGTATTTGATGCTAAAATTGCTTCTGGTTTACAGATTGAATCCAGCTCTTTAAAAATTTGTTTCTTAATCTCCATGTTTTCAACAGCCGCTTCAACTACTAAGTCACAGTCTTCTGCTAAATCCATATCAATAGTTCCTGTAATTCTTGAAAGTATTTCTTCCATTTGTTTTTCTGTAATTTTTTCTTTACTAACTAATCTTTCTAGATTCTTTTTAATTTCAGCAAGACCTTTATCTATAAACTCATCTTTAATGTCCCTTAATATTACTTCATATCCCTTAGCTGCAAATGTTTGAGCAATTCCAGCCCCCATAGTTCCAGCACCCAGCACAAAAATTTTTTCCACAATAACACGCTCCTAAAATTATATTATAACCTTATTGTAGTAAAAAAACTTACCCTACCGCTAAATTCTAGCACTAGAATAAGTTCATTACAATTATAAATTATTTTAAAACAAATTATATATTCTTTAATGCATTAACTTGAGCTATAAGTTCTGGAAGAACTTTCGAATAATCTCCAGCTATTGCAAGATCTGCAACTTTCATTATAGGTGCTGATGCATCTTTGTTTATAGCTATTATATAATCAGATTCTTGCATACCAGCTAAATGCTGAATTGCTCCAGAAATACCACATGCTATGTATACATTTGGTCTAACTGTTTTTCCTGTTTGTCCTACTTGAAGTGATTTATCAACCCAGCCGTTTTCAACTGCGGCTCTTGATCCTCCAACAACTCCACCTAGGGTAGTTGCAAGTTCTTCAAGTACTGCAAAGTTTTCTTTAGCTCCAACTCCACGACCACCAGATACGATGATATTAGCATCTGCTATGTCTGCTAAAACTTCAGCAACTTTTACAACTTCTAGAGTTTTAGTTCTGATATCACTTTCCGTTAGGTTCACAGTAACTTTTTCAATTTTACAACTTCTACTTGTATCTCTAGCTAATTTTTCAAAAACTCCTGGTCTTACAGTAGCCATTTGTGGTCTATGCTCTCCGCAAACTATTGTAGCCATTATATTTCCTCCAAATGCTGGTCTTGTCATAAGTAAATTGTTGTTTTCTGGGTCTACATCTAATGATGTACAATCAGCAACAAGGCCCGTTGAAAGTCTTGCTGATACTCTAGGTCCTAAATCTCTTCCTAGGTAAGTAGCTCCTATAAATATTACTTCAGGTTTTCTCTCGTTTGCAAGTTCACATATAACTTTTGCATATGCATCGGTTGTAAAGTGATTTAATAATGGATGCTCCGCAACTATTACTTTATCCGCACCATGAGTTGCTAGTTCGTTAGCCATATGGTCTGTTTTATCACCAAGAAGCACTGCTGTTAATTCTACTTTTAATTTATCTGCCATTCTTCTTCCCTCACCTAAAAGTTGTAAGGCAATTTTTTGAAGTTCTCCGTCTCTTTGCTCAGCAAAGACCCATACTCCTTTGTAATCTACTAAATTCATTGCTTAATCCCTCCTAATCTTAAATAAAGTGTTTTTCTTTTAATTTTGAAACTACAAAATGAGCAGCTTCTTTAGGTGGCAATTCTACTAATTCTCCATGTCCTTTAGGCTCTTTAGTCATAGACTTTTTAACCTTTGTTGGTGAACCTTTTAATCCAAGAACCTCTTTATCGGCTCCAATATACTCCGCATTCCAAACTTTAACTTCTTTATTTTGATACATATCAAAAATATTTTTTATGTTCATATATCTTGGCTCATTTAACTCTTTTATAGCTGTTAAAAGAACTGGAGTTTTAACCTCTATATCTTCATATCCGTCTTCCCAAGCTCTTCTAACTTTTAGTCCACCCTTAATTATATCAACGTTTTCAACGTATGTTATTTGTGGAATATCTAGAAGCTCTGCCATTTCAGGTCCAACTTGTGCTGTATCTCCGTCTATAGCTTGTCTTCCTGCAAAGATCACATCGTAACCTATTTTTTTTATGGTTGCTACTAGTGTATGAGATGTAGCTAGTGTGTCTGATCCAGCAAATGCTCTGTCAGATACTAGTACGGCTTCATCAGCTCCCATTGCTAGTGCTTCCCTTAAAGCTTTTTCTGCTTGTGGAGGTCCCATGCTTATTACTGTTACATGTGCACCGTGGTTATCTTTAAGTTTTAATGCCTCTTCCAAAGCATTTTTATCATCTGGATTTATAATTGATGGAACTCCTTCTCTTATAAGTGTTCCTGTTACCTGATCTATTTTAACTTCATTTGTATCTGGAACTTGTTTTATACATACAACTATATTCATTTCTTAATCCCTCCTACTTTAATAAGCTTGCTGCAATAACCATCTTTTGAACTTGTGAAGTTCCTTCATAAATTTCAGTTATCTTAGCATCTCTCATCATTCTTTCTATTGGGTAATCTTTCGTATATCCATATCCTCCGAAGATTTGAACTGCTTTAGTTGTAACTTCCATAGCTGTTTCTGATGCAAACAATTTTGCTCTAGCTGCTTCTACACTATATGAAAGACCATTGTCCTTATTCCACGCTGCCTTATAAACTAGCATTTTAGCAGCTTCGACTTTAACATCAAGTTCTGCCATCATCCATTGTAAACCTTGGAATGCTGAAAGTGGTTTTCCAAATTGCTTTCTTTCTTTCATATATTTAGCAGCTGCTTCTAAAGCTCCTTCTGCAATCCCTAGGGCTTGAGCTGCTATACCAATTCTTCCTCCGTCAAGAGTTTTCATTGCTATACCGAAGCCTTTTCCTTCTTTTCCAAGTAAGTTTTCTTTTGGAACTATACAATTAGTAAATACAAGTTCAGTAGTTGCTGATGCTCTTATTCCTAATTTATCTTCATGTTTACCTATTGAAAATCCTTCAAAATCTTTTTCAACTATAAAAGCAGATATACCTCTTGTTCCTTTTTTCTTATCGGTCATAGCTGCGATTACATATGTATCCGCTTGTCCACCATTAGTTATGAATATTTTCGAACCATTTAATATGTAATTATCTCCATCTAAAACTGCAGTAGTTTGTTGCTCAGACGCATCAGTTCCTGCATTAGGTTCAGTTAACCCAAAAGCACCTAATTTTTCACCCTTTGCAAGTGGAACTAAATATTTTATCTTTTGTTCTTCTGTGCCAAACATATCTATTGGCCCAACACATAATGAAGTATGAGCTGAAAGAATAACCCCAGTAGTTCCACATCCTTTTGATAACTCTTCAACTGCGATAGCATAGGATAAATTATCTCCGCCTGCACCGCCATATTTAGTTGCAATTGGAATACCCATCATATTGTATCTAGCCATTTTTTCTACAGTTTCTGTAGGAAATCTTTCTGATATATCTATTTCCGCAGCTAGTGGTTCAACTTCGTTTATTGTAAATTCCCTTACCATTTGTCTTACAAATTCTTGTTCTTTTGTCAATCCAAAATTCATTATTCTTCCTCCTCACTATTATCTATGACAGGCACTAATTATTAATTGTTACCTGTCTGTTTTTAAACAAAGTAATAATTATTACTTGTTTTTAAAGCAATTTTCTCTTTTCTCTATAAAAGCTATCATTCCATTTTTTTGGTCCTCAGTAGAGAAACACTCTCCAAAAACTTCAGATTCGCAAATTAGAGCAGTATCTATATCCATTTGCATACCTCTATTTATTGCTGTTTTACATAACTTAACCGCTATAGGTGCATTACTTACAATTTTCTTAGCTAATAACTTTACTTCTTCCATTAGTTTTTCAGGTTCTACTATTTTATTTACAAGGCCTATTCTTAAAGCTTCTTCTGCATCAATCATATCACCAGTATATATTAATTGTTTAGCCATACCTGTTCCTACAAGTCTAGCTAATCTTTGAGTACCACCAAAACCAGGTATTACTCCAAGTTTTACCTCTGGTTGAGCAAATTTCGCTTTTGATGAAGCAATTCTAATATCGCAAGCCATGGAAAGTTCACATCCCCCACCTAATGCAAAACCGTTTACAGCTGCTATTACGGGTTTTTCTAGTGTCTCTAGTTTTCTGAATATTTTGCTCCCTAAATGACTAAATTTTCTGCCTGCCATTCCATCAAAATCTTTAAGTTCAATGATGTCAGCCCCAGCAACGAAAGCTTTTCCCTCACCGGTTAAAATAACTGCGTAAACTTCGTCATCTTTAGCAATTTCTTCAATTACAAGATCTAACTCTTTTAGTGTTTCTATATTTAATGCATTTAGTGTTTTTGGTCTACTAATTGTAATTACAGCAATTCTGTCTTCCTTTTTAATAACAATATTTTTGTATTCCATCGTTTCACACTCCATGAATTAATTAACCATTTGTTAATAATATAACAAATAGATTTAAAAATAATTGAAGCCATCAGCTTCAATTACATTATATATCACTATATCAGTTATTTCAAGGTAAATAAACTTTCCTTTAATGAAGAAAGTCTTTTAGCTAAAGCTAAATATCTAATTAATTTTATAGATATGTCCTGTCATTCATTAAGCAACTAAGAGTTAACAAACTCTCACTTAAATGAACATTCTCAACAATCATTTCTTCTGGCACCTCTAAATCCACAGGTGCAAAATTCCATATGCCTTTAACTCCATTCTCTACCATCATATCACTAACCATTTGAGCGTTATTTCTCGATACACAAATTACACCAATATCTATTGGTGTCTTTTCAAGGAAACTTGCTAATTCATCAATGTCCCTTACTTCAACATCTCTAATTTTAAGTCCTATAAGTTTTGGATTAATATCAAAAATAGCTTCCAAACTAAAGGCTAACTTCTCAAAGTTAGTGTAATTAGCAATAGCCTGACCTATATTACCTGCACCTATTATTACCATCTTATACTCTTTTGATAGACCTAAAATTCCACTAATTTCATTTAGTAATTCCTTAACATTATAACCATATCCTTGTTGCCCAAAATCTCCAAAACAATTCAAGTCTTGTCTAATTTGTGACGCTGTAAACCCAATTCTCTCACCTAATTCTTTTGAGGAAATTCTATCTACATCATTCTTTAAAAGCTCTCTTAAATATCTATGATATTTAGGTAATCTTCTAATTACTGCCATTGATATATTCTTTTTTCTTTCCACAGTTTACATCCCTCCAAAAGCATCATAAATCTTATATAATATATTTTACCACATTATCATAAATTAACACTACTTTTTATTACAAACTTAATAATTGTTATTATATTTCCATAGTTTCATTATAGTATTATACAAGGTATATTTAAATAAATACTAATTATATTTATCTTTTACTTCAAAAAATCTAATATAAATAGTACAATAATATAGAATCGCAGTTTAATTTGAAATTACAATGCACGAAAGGGGAAACTAATGATAGTTCTAAGTTGTAAAGATATTCACAAAAGTTATGGTATAGATGTTATTTTAAACAAGATAACTTTTAGTATAAATGAAGGTGAAAAAGTAGGTTTTATTGGAGCTAACGGAGCAGGTAAATCCACACTTTTTAAAATACTCACATCACAACTGGATTATGATAATGGAGAGCTTTTTATAGATAAAAACAAAAAAGTTGGTTATCTATCTCAAGATCTATCACTCGATTCAACTAACACTATATACGAAGAAACACTGTTAGTATTCGAAGATCTACTTGCCTTAGAAAGAAGTCTTAAAGATTTTGAAACAAAAATGAAAGAACCTTATGATTCTTCAAAAGAAGAATATCATAATAAAATAATAAAAGAATATACATTAGCATCTGAACTTTACAATAACCGTGGCGGATACACATATAAATCCGAAATAAGTAAAGTTTTAAAGGGTCTTGGCTTTATGGAAGAAGATTATAATAAAAAAGTAACTATATTAAGCGGGGGTCAAAAAACTAGGGTTGCACTATGCAAATTATTACTTAAAAGTCCTGATATACTCCTCCTAGATGAACCTACTAACCACCTAGACTTAGGTGCTATAGAATGGTTAGAAGATTATTTAAAATCATATAAAGGGACTATGTTTATAATATCCCATGATAGATTCTTTTTAGATGCTATTACTAATAAAACTTTTGAGCTTATTAATGGTCATGTAGATTGTTATAATGGATGCTATACAAAATTTATTGATTTAAAGAAAATAAATTATGCCATTCAATTAAAAGCATACAATTTACAACGATCAGAAATAAAAAGGCAAGAAGATATTATAACTAAATATAGGTCCTTTAATAGGGAAAAGAGCGTAAGAGCTGCAGATAGCAGACAAAAATCCTTGGACAAAGTTAAGCGTATTGATTCTCCTGATAAAGACCCTAAGGGAACTAATATTAACTTTGAAACAGAAATCAAAAGTGGCAATGATGTTCTTCATATAGAAAATTTATCAAAACGATTTGGAGATAATGTTCTGTTTGAAAATTTGGATTTAGATATAAAAAGGTCAGAAAAAATTGCTCTTATTGGGGAAAACGGGCGAGGTAAAACTACTCTTTTTAGAATTATAATGGATAAACTTGAAAGTGATACAGGCATAAAAATATTGGGTAAAAGTATTTTTATAGGATATTATGATCAAGAACAATCAGATTTAAATGAAGAGAAAACTATAATAGATGAGGTTTGGGATGAATTTCCTAAACTTACTACCACAGAACTTCGAACTTCTCTAGCCGCATTTTTATTTCTAGGAGAAGATGTATTTAAAAACATATCTTCTCTTAGTGGTGGTGAAAGATGCAGAATTAATCTTTTGAAAATCATGCTGTCGAAATCTAACTTCTTACTATTAGATGAACCAACAAATCACTTAGATATTATGTCTCGTGAAGCACTAGAAGACTCAATTCTAGGATATGATGGTACTGTTATTGTAATATCTCATGATAGGTATTTCTTAAACAAGGTAATTACTAAAATACTTGAATTAAATCAAGATGGACTTAAAGAATATTTAGGTAATTATAATTATTATATAGAAAAAAAGAAAAACCCTCAAAGGTTTCAGATAGAAGATGAACAGATAGGCCTTTCAAAAACTCAAATTAATTCTAATAAAAAGAAAAAAAGAGATGTTGAAAAACTAGAAAAGCAGAAGAAAACAGATCTTAAATCTATAGAAGATAACATTTCATCTATAGAACAAGAATTAGAAAAGTTCCAAAACGACCTTTGCCTTGAGGAGGTCTATTCAAACCCTATCAGATGTGAAGATATAAACAAGCAAATTACAAGTACTGAGAAAGAACTTGAAGGTCTTTACGCGGCTTGGGAAGACTCATTATCTTAAAAGCATGAAATCTATCCTCAATGCCTTGCATACGAGCTCTAAACCCGAAATTCCATTAACAAATTCTAAACTTTCTATTTGGAGTTCGATTGCAAGTTATGCAGGATAGATTTCATACCCCTTTAGTGTTTATAAATAATTAAACTATTGCCCCCTCGAGAAGTACTTTGATATTGTCCTTATATATTTTATTGAATTGACTAATTGGAAGAGGATTTACTCCCAGCCCAACTTCCATTGTATAACCAGGCCTCCTATATTTATCTATAAACCAATCTTTATATCCTGCAAAACTTGTAATCCCGTAGGTTTCTTCTAATTCATAGCCGCTTAACTTTGAAAATATCTCTCCTATTTTTCTAGCTTCGGCATTAGCTAAATTTTGATAATTCCAGTATATTACCTCCCCTTGACTGTGATATGCTATTACTAATCTAAAATTATTTTTTCTTGTAAAATCTGCTACAGCTTTAGATTCTGATTCTGATTCTGGCGCGGTACCTGAATATCTTGTAGGTCCTGGTCCAAATACTCCATAGGTTTTTTCAGCATCCTTTGACTGTTGCCACATAGCATTATAATTATGATTAAGATCTACCCCTCTATTATTAGCAGTCCATGTTTTAGAAAAGTCCCTGCTCCCATCATTCCACACAATTAAATCATTGTAGTTTGGGTTACTCCTATCTAAACCATTAAGTACTAAATCAACTCCATCTGGGTTTACCATAGGCATTATATATATACTGCTTTTATTCCATATATCTTGAACATTATATCCTTCTATTTTTTGGCCTGACGCATAAGCTTCAGAAAAATTTTCAATAAACTTCATTAAGAGAACACTTGTTATCCATTCAATAGCGTGATGAGCCCCGTTATAAAAAACCTTATTAGGCCCATTGCCTAGTTTTACATAATACAATTCTTTACCGAGTTCACTCTTACCTGCACTTGCAACTTGAATAAATGGATATCTAGCTTTTAGTCCTTCTAAATCTCTTTTCATAATATCATAAGTATAATCAATATTTGTATAAACCACATCTAATGAATAGGGAACTATAATCTCCCGCCCTATCTGCAAATTATTAGGATTTATTGTAGGATTAGCAGTAATTATACTTAGGACACTTGTGCCATACCTCCTTGCTATAAGATATAGTGTATCACCCGACCTAATTCTATAAGTGTCATAACCTATTAGAAATCTATTCATGAGCTTATAAGTAACCCCATCTACTACTCCTGTAGGTACTAAGCCAAAATATCTTTGGAATTTCTGCACTCCTGCTGCAGTTTTAGGTCCATAAATTCCATCGAGTGGCCCAACATCATATCCTATTTGGTTTAGTAGAGATTGTATTTCCATCACAGCTGTTCCTCTTGAACCTATCTTTAGGATTTGCAAATTTTCCCTCCTAAAATTTCTTATAGTACTATTATATGAATTTAACGTGGAAATGTTACAGTGTAATTAATGTATTAATTACAATAATCCCAACTATTAATATTACCATACCTGAAATTGCAAATAATTTTTCTTTGGAACGCGCTTTCATTTTATCCCACCTCAGTATTAACATATTTAGATTTTTATAAGTGTTTTATATATATTAGATGATAAAAAATTAATAAAGTTTCATAAAAATAAAACTTTTTTTAAAAACCGTTATCTAATCTATAAGTAATCCCTCTACTTTCATAGCAATTGCACTTTATAAGTTTATTAAAATATCCTTTAATGGTATAATATTCTTACAAATCATAAATATTATTTAGTTGTGAATATATAGGATTACCTTATATTATTAACTTAAGGAGAAAAGCGATGAAATTTATTGATATACTTAAACCTAACAAAAGAAAAAAACATTTTGAAGACCAAATTTCTATAATTTATAAAGAGTTATATAAATTTATATATTCTATTATAAAAAATCAAAATCTAGCTGAAGATATACTTCAACAGACACTAATGAAAGCTTATGAGAAATTTGATACACTTCAAGATATAAAAAAATTTAAATCATGGATTTTTACTATAGCAAAAAATGAGAGTTTATCATGGATTAAAAAATATAACAGGGAAATTCCCAGCGAAGATGCTTACCTGGAATTATTAGGTAGTTCTTCAAAAGATATTCCAGAAGAATTATTGGTAAAAAGCGAAATAGTGGAACAGGTAAAAGAATCTATTAAAATGTTAAACCCTGTTGACCAAGAGATAATATATTTAAGATATTATTATGACTTAAGTTTTAATGAAATAGCGTTGATACTAAACTTAAATGAAAATACTGTTAAAACAAAACATAAAAGAGCAAAAAAAAAGATATATACCAATCTTGTATGTGCTGATGCTTCCTTTGAAGTTGCTGCAATAGTTTTAGATTGAAATAATTTTCAAAAAAAACGAAACTTTTTTAAAAGAACATTATCTAATATATAAGAGTCCCATCTTATATGTATTGATAAATCTTTTGAAGTTGGGGCGATGGCTATAAGAAAGAGGTGAAATAATATGAAGCATGATAATATAGATACAATTATAATAGATGTGTATACAGAATTTAATAGTGAAGTAGATATCCATTCTGATATAGACATTCCTGATTTTAATATCACTATGAAAAAATTTCATAGCAATCTAAAAGAAAAAAATAATAGATCATCTATATCAAAAAAGTTAGCTTTAGTGGCTAGTTTTACATTAATTATAATTCTTTCAACATTTCTCTCATCAATTCCAAAGGTAACAGCTTTTAAATTTAACGTTATGAAAAAATTTGAGGAGTTAAGAGGAGATACTAGAGATATTAAGTTTAGTACACAGGATGTCTTAGATACTAATTTAAATAACGGTATATCCGAATCAAATAATAGTACAGATCAGATAGAAAAGTTAGTAACAATAGATGAGGCTAAAAAAGAGATTCCTTTTGAACTTTTAGTACCTAAATATATACCTGATGGGTATAAGTTAGAAACAGTGAAACTTGTAAAGTCTATGGGAGATTCTTTTAGTGTTAATCAAGTTTATACAAATAGTACAGGAAAAATAATTCGTTTTTATCAAAACACTGTAGCTGAAAATGGATCAGAAACAATTTCTATGAATTCAAACCTTAGGACTGAGGATATAATTATCAACAACTTAAAAATAAATTTTGCTACTGATGATAAAAATTTTAAAACCATGCTTTGGTTTGATAACAATATAAAGAATGAAGTACTTATGCCATATGATTTTACAGATACTCAAATGAAAAAAATAATTGGATTATTAAAATAAAACCCGTTTTAGGTCTTTATTTTAATATATAAATATATCATTAGATATTGAAGTTTTGGATGTTGTTACTCCATTATTTATTATATAATTTATACTTCTAACTCTATAGTAACTATAAGATGATACTGCTAAACTATGATTAGCTGTAGCTCGATTAGTATTGTTTAGACTATACGAGAATGTCTTAATTGTATTCCAATATCCATTTGCATACTTTTCAACATACAATGAGTACCCTATAGTACCTACATTCATATAATTTTCTGTTAATCCTTGTGCTTTAATATATCCGTTATCTGACTGGTAAATAGAAGCTCCCCAATTAACAAATGAATCACTAGTTGTACTTTGAATGTCAATATTCAAATTATAATTGTTATTAGAATAAAACATCTCACTTTGGCTTACTTTTTCATCTGGTATATTCTTATTAGAAGCTGCAAAAACATTTGAAGACATAAGTCCCGTAATTAAAACAGCACAAGTTAAAATCGATAATATTTTTCTCATAAATTCCCCTCCGTATAAAACATTTTTAGATTTTTCTAAATGTTTTATATAGATTAGATGGATAATAGAAGAGCTATCAGGAAATACAAGTGTCGGAATGGGTGAATATAGTGAAAATTATGATAAAGTTGCTGGATTAATGATAAAAACTGACAACGATGATAAAATAAATGGAAACATAAAGAAGTATAAGAACAAAGATAATTTAAAAGTAGAAATTGAATGGAATAAAAAAAAAGATCAAATTGTTTTAACTAAGGAGACTGCCTCATAATATCCTTTTAGTTTATACATTTATACTATTTCATACAAATTAGTTAGTTACAGGGGACGTTATATAAGAACTAAAATAGCGCCATATGTTATTTTTAACATATGGCGCTAAATTCATTAAAATTATTTTTTATTCTATTTATCCTTAGATTCCCATTTAAAACCAGCACTTTTTAGATTCTCAAGTATTTCTAATACTTGTTCATGGGTAAGACCATCAGGGTAAATACTTTTATCTATTTCAATCTTAATATCATTTTTTTTAACATTATCTTGTACTATTATTCCTAATCTATTATCTGTTCTTCCCAGAAGGTAATCTGTGGAGCATTGTAAATAATCAGCTATTTGATTAATAAAATCTACTTTAGGTTCTCGTAAATTATTTTCATAACGGCTTAAAGTTGCCTTTGTAGTTTTCAAATCTTCTGACATTGTTTCCAATGTAACATGTATTCTGTTTCTTTCAGTCTTTAATCGATCACCGAATGTTACCAAATGAATCACCTCCATAATAAATATTATACAAGAAATATATACTATTAAAACGATTGTTACCAAATATATAAAAATTATCGAATAGCCCATTGACTTGTTGCTTTTTGGGCAATAAATTATATTACCAAATAGATAATGAATTTATCTGATAATGAAAATAGAACTTACTAGAATAATTAATTTATAGTACAGGGTCAAAAGCCCTATAAAGTTGCGTTCGTAAAAAAATATTTATTACCAATATATTATTTCTTATTATAATAGCTATTATGTTACTTACACTTTCACAAAGGAGTAAAATGCCTAGTCAAACATCTGATAATTTAATAATTTTGTATGGAGTACTAGCTACTATTCTACTTGGTACATTTATAATTAAAATGATATCAAAAAATAAATAGTTTTAATTTGTAAATTTTTTTCAATACCTTTTTTAGCTGCAAGTATTTTGAACATAATTTATTTATCTTGCAAATCAAATAAAAAATAAACTGCGGTTTTGTTATTGCTTGTGGTGCCTTTTCACCACCATGGCGAAATAAAAGAACAATTATCATCACTATGAAGTGATGACAATTGTTCTTTTACTTTTTAAAAATTTATTAAACATATTTATTAGAAAGCATTATACATTTATAACATCTTCATCTTTTATTACAAAATTAGTGATGATAAATCCTGCAACATAAGATATTATTAAACCAATAAAGTAATTTAACATCATAGCTGGTGCTTGCATTAATGGAATAGCTACAAGTCCACTTGGTCCCCAAGCTACTGCCACAACATGTGCTAACATAACATAAGCACCACCAAATCCAGCACCTAAACCGGCTGTAATAAACGGTTTAAACATGGGTAATGTTACACCATAAATTAACGGTTCACCTACCCCTAAGAAACCTGCCGGTAAAGCACCTGTGATAATTTTACATAAACGCTTGTTGTTTAGTTTTTTAGCTTTGCGATAAATTGCAATTGCGGCACCAACTTGCCCAGCTCCAGCCATAGCTAATACTGGGAATAAACTAACGCCACCCATAGTTTCAAGTTGAACTACATAAATTGGAATTAAACCATGATGTAACCCTAATAAAACCATTGGTAAGAATAACGCTGCTAATACATAACCACTAATAACACTTACTACAGGATTAACAGAATTAACTAATAAACTTAATACAAATACTAAACCATCTGAGAAAAAACCAGCCACTGGCATTACTACAAAGACAATTAAAATACCTGTGATTAATAATGATAAAAATGGAACTAGGATTAAATCTAATACATCTGGTATTTTCTTCCTTAAAGCCTTCTCTACTTTAGATAATAACCATACACCAAAAATAACACCAATGATACCACCTTTACCAGTAGTTAATGTTGATTCAAGTGGTACTGCTTCATTGTATAAATTAATCATTTGAGATATAGCTACAATGTTTGAACTAATTGTAATACCACCAATGATACCACCTAATGCTTCCGTAGCACCAAAAACTTTTGCGGAATTAATACCTGTAAATATTGCAAAGTATGCATAGAATGCTCCACCTATTAATTGAAATAATAAGATAATAGTTTCCCAAAATGAACCATCAATTACACCATCTGTAGATAATTGTGATAATAATGATCCAAAACCATTAAATAAACCGGCAGCAATAATTGCTGGAATTAATGGAATAAAGATAGCTGAGATTAATTTTAAAAATCTCTTTAATCCTGATTTTTTTTGGTTACCTTTAATTTCTGCTTTATTAGTCTTCCAATCATTTTCAAGAATTTCAGCATCTCTGTCAAAACCAAATTTTACAACCATACTATCTGTTACTTTTTTAGCAGTTCCTGGTCCAACAACTACTTGATAATTATTATCTTCTACTACAATTCCTAATACTCCTTCAATATCCTTAATTGTTTCTTTATTAATAATTGATGAGTCTTTAACATTTACACGAACTCTTGTCATACAGTTAGTTGCATTAATGATATTTCCTTTACCGCCTAATGCTTGTACAATTGCTTTCCCTAATACGTCATATTTCATTTATAAGCTCCCCCTCTTCTATATATTACTAAACACTATTTCTAATGTAATAATCTATCTACGTAGCCATTTGCCTTTTCTAATTGTGATTTTGCACTTTGATGATTACAATCTAATAAAATCATTACTATTGCTTCTTTAACACTATTATTTGATTCAATTAATTTTTCTTTAGCTAATTCTTCACTACAATCTGTTACTGCAGAAATAATATTAATTCCTCTTTGAATAAGCTTTTTATTACTCATTTTTACATCAATCATATAATTTTTAAATACTTTACCTTGATTTATCATTGATATAGTACTAATCATATTTAATACCAATTTTGTTGCTGTACCAGCCTTTAATCTAGTTGAACCAGTTAATACTTCTGGCCCTGGAACAATTTCAATTGTACTTTCACAAATATTTTTGATTTTACTATTATAATTACAAACAACTGCTCCTATCTTACAGCCTTTTTCTTTAGCGTAATTTAAACCACCAATAACATAAGGTGTTCTGCCACTTGCTGCAACTCCAATAACAACATCTTTGTTAGTTAAATTTATTTTATCTAAATCTACTCTACCAAGTTCCAGAGAATCTTCTGCACCTTCTTCTGCTTTAATAAAAGCATTTTTACCACCAGCTATTAGACCTACTACTGTATTATAATCAACACCAAATGTTGGTGGACATTCAACCGCATCAATTAAACCTAACCTACCACTAGTTCCTGCCCCCATATAAATAATTCTTCCTCCATTACTTAGTGCATAACTAGTTAATTCTATTACCTTAGTTATATTTTCATATTGACTTTCTATACATGTAACTGCTTTTAAATCTTCTTGATTGAATAATCTAACTGCATCTAAAACATTCAAAGAACTTAAGTTTTTTGAGTTCTCATTAACAGTCTCAGTTGGCATCTCACTTAAATCTATCATATTATCACCCCTACAACCACATACTAAACTAAATCGTTTACAATTTCAACAAAATAAACAACATCTGAAACAAAGTTTCAGATGTTGTAATAATTATCAATTTATCCTTACTTCTTTCTTAAGCATTCTACTAGTCTCTAAGATGTTCTTTATCTTAATATCATAAACTTCTTTTAAATATGAGTGATATATGATATCAATCATATTTAGTTGTGATATACGACTACTTGAAGCTGAAACCCTAAGCTCTTGTTCAAAAGCTGGTACATATAAAACATAATCACTTAAATCAGATAAGTCAGTTCGACCATATTTTACAATAGAAATAATGATTCCATGATTCTTTTTAATATTTTTAGCCATTTTTATTATTTCTTGTGTTTCGCCAGAATAAGATATCATTATTGCTAATTCATTTTCTAAAACATTGCTACTTCTTATAAATTGTAAGTGCGTATCTTCATAGAGAGATGTCTTCTTATTAACTCTTTCCAGTTTCATCTGTAAGTCTTTGCAAGCAATAAAACTAGCTCCCATTCCAAACAAACTAATATATTCTTGTTCATTAATTAAATGAACAACTTCTAATAAAACATTATAATCAATTAATTCTGCTGTTTGTTTAATAGCTCTTATATTATTATTTGTAATATCAACTAATACTTGATCAGTAGCCTCTAACTTTAGATTATTAATGTCAATACTATCAATATTATCAATATTATTTAAATCTAAAATTAATTCTTTCTTTAACTCTCTAAATCCACTATAACCATTTTTTTTAGATATACGTACTATGGTGGCACTTGAACAATAACATTTTTTAGCTATTGTATGAATATCTTGATCAACCATTTCTTTAGTATGTTGCACCATATATAAAACAGCTTGTCTTTCACCCTCAGTACAATTATTTAAATAATTCTCTAGTTTAATTATAGCTCTCATATGAACACCACCTATAAATAATTATATCATAAACCAACCATTCTAATAGATGGTTAGCAACATAGTTATTTTATATGCTATATTTTTTATTTGATTTATACCAAGCGCTATTGTCACTATAAAAATAATTAAAAAAGGGTTATTTGTTTGGGGAAGTAAAAAAAGAATTAAAAAAGGGATTGTATCGTTTAAAAAACGTGTTGTACTAGGTAGCTTATTCTGCGGAATTTTTATGGGATGGAATGATTTGTGGAAAGATCAGACCTTTCAGCCACTTGGAATACTATGGGTTTTGGGAATGGCTACAGGCTGGGGGGTACCGTTTTATTTTACTATGAAACATTCTAATCTTTTGCTCATATAAAATTAGACAATCATTTAAATAACTTATTATTTTAAAAAATTTTATATAAAGAAAATAACAGTGAAAGTAACATAACGGTCCTAATTCATTACATATAAAAAAAGAGAGCGCTAACCCTCTTTTTTTATTTTATATATTTTAAAAAGTTAATTATGATAATGTCCTTTACAACTTGCAATATAGACATTTTCATCATCAATACTATATATAAGTCTATGGACCTCTGTTATCCTACGGCTCCAATAACCAAACAACTCATGTTTTAATGACTCTGGCTTTCCTAGACCCTCATTCCCATTTCTTTCAATGTCTTTTATAAGTTCATTAATTTTTCTTAGTATTTTTTTATCCTCTAACTGCCAATATAAATAATGCTCCCAAGATACCTCTGAAAACACCTTATTCATCAAGCAGATCCTTTTTAAGTCCCTTTCGCATTTTTAATTGGTCGATAGATTTCAACAATTCATTATAATAGGCAGGATCACTTCTAACGTATAAATTTTCCAAAAGGTTATTATATGCTGATTCCGATAACATAACCACATTATCACCACGCTCACGAGTAATAATAATAGTCTCAAAATCTTTTGTAGTTTTGTCGCAATAATTTTTAAAATTCTGTCTTAAATTTGAATAACCTATAGCAATCATAAAATCACCTCCATATATATATTGTACACTACTTTGTACAATATATGCAAAGAATAATAATTGGGAATGTATTTATTATAAAAATATAGTACTAAATAATATTACTAACTGATCACTCCTAAATTTAATTCTGACATCTGTCAAGTGTACAGTACATGTTTTGAAATATACATTTAGGCAATTAGTTTGGGAATGGCTATGTTAAAGAGCTGTGTTGAAAGTCATACACACCAATTATAGGTAATATGTACGTATGATAATAGGTGGAGTTATTAATGGTATTTTGGGCTTTGGTCAATTATCCAACCAATGGCTATTAATGATAAAAATATGCAAATATTATTTGTGGTAATAAGTCTTATTGTTCTTCTAATTATGGAAGAATTTCATTATTCTTAAACAAAGCCATGAAGTTAAATTATCATTTTAATAACATCTAAAGGTTCGAAATGTAGGACTATCAGAACATCAAACATTGCGAACCTTTATATAGAGTGTCTCCCGGTCTAATCCTATAAAAATCATAACCTATTAGAAATATATTCATAAGCTTATAAGTAACCTCATTTACCAGTCCCGTAGGTGATAATCCGAAATATCTTTAGAATTTCTGCACCCCTGCTGCAGTTTTAGGCCCATAGATTCCATCGAGTTTTCCTATATCATACCATAACTTATTTAGTAGCGATTGTATTTCCATCACAACTGTTCCTCTTGAACCTATCTTTAGGATTTGCAAATTCCCCCTCCTAAAATTTCTTATAGTACTATTATATGAAATTAACGTAGAAATGTTACATATTATATTTTATTGTATTATATCCTTAAAGAAAACTATGATATAATTTCATTATGGTAAACAGTACAAATAAACAATATAAATAAAATGCGATTTCGCATATCATTTTCAATATTAGTATAGGTGGTGCTGGTTATTGTCATTTCATAATAATAAGTATAGAATAAAGTAAAAACCTCCAGTTTTTACTACGGCCTCAGAGGTCCTAACATAAACTGGAAGTCTATCTCCGTTATCTGCATTAGGATTATTTATATTTGTAGGAATAAATGAAGGGATGTTTGCAAGGGGTTACTGCATGACCGTACTTAAGCAAACAGGTAATAAGTAGACTTCTATTATTGTTTCATCAATTATATTTCCAGTAATGCATTCTTTAAATCCTAGTATGAGTATTATTAGTTATCTAAATCTTTTTTTAGTTGCTCTACTATTTGCCTATATGTACCTTAAATCAAATAATCTCTGGCTACCTATAGGCTATCACATTACGTGGAACTACTTTCAAGGAAATATATTTGGCTTTCAAGTTAGTGGACAATCCACGGAAAGCTTATATAAATTAAGTACTCCTGCAAATAATATTATAACTGGTGGGTGATTCGGTCCGGAAGGTGGCTGGAACGGCTTTCTTTAATTTAAACTTATTAACCTTCCAATTTTAATTTATATATTCTTTTTCATGCGTATTCGCAAAATATGTAAATTGACTACAATATTAAGGAATAATGTCATTTTAAAAAAGCCTAGAGATTTCTCTCCAGGCTTTTTTGTGTATTGTAGTATATATGATAACCCCTAAATTATGAGCAACCTATCTTATTAAATATCTACGGGAAAGTAAGTATACTTTTTTCTAGTTTTTCAAATTTATTTTCTCCAATAGATAATATAATATCTTTTTACGTTTAGTAATAACCTGTGCTTCACAAGTCATTCCTATTCTAAGTTCACCTTTCTGCCCCTTATAACTATATAAAGGTTTATTTAGAATCTCAGATTCAACCAAATAGTAACTTGTACCTGACTGTTGATCAACAGTTGAATCTACTGCAATATCAGTAACAGTTCCAGTAAACTCTCCATATTCTCTATAAGGTAACGCCTGGAAATGGTATTTAATCTTTTCTCCAATCTTCATGCCTATTATATCTTTATTTGAAACATATAATTGAACCCTATACTGAGAACTATTCTGTGGTATAACCGATAAAACTTCTTGACCACTTTTTACAATCTGAGATTTAGAAATATCACTTTTAACATTAACTACACCGTCTATTGGAGATTTCACAGTGCTTTTATCAATACTTAACTGTAAACTACCTATATTAGTTTTCAATTCATTTAGTTTTTGTTCGTTTTGTTTTATACCATCATCTAATTGAACTAATGTATCCATTTTATATTTTGTAATGTCATTTGCAGCTAACTTACCATTTACCATATCAAGTCCAGGGGTAAGTTTAGATTGATCTAATTGAAATTGCAAATTTTTCGTAGCATTACCAGCCTCATCTAATTTAGATTTTACATCCAATACTCCTTGATTTTCGTACTTTGATAAATCAATTGCACCCCCATCTAAAACCTTTTGCGCTGCAGTTAACTGATTGCTATAATCATCAATAATAGCATCTTTTTTTGAAGCAAGACTAGAAATTAACTTTGCCTGAATAGTAATATTGTTTTGTAATTCTTCCACGGCATTTTGGTAATCAATAAATTTATTATAATATTCAATATTTGATTTTTGAAACTCGTTTTGATTTTTACTTATACTAGACTGTAACAATTGATGATTATAAATAGTTTGGCTTAACGTACCTGCCTTTACTGAAATCGTAGAAGAATTAGCTTGTAGTTGAGTTAAATCATTTTGTGCTGTATCTATACTTTGATTAATAGTGATTAAATATGAGTTTTTATAGGCCTCTTGATCAGTTATTGATGTCTTATATTTATCAAAGTTATTAGTGTAATCAACATATTGTCTGTAATATGTGCTATTAGAATCTGTAAATAAATTATGTGCTGAGTTAATGCTCTGAACCAATAGTTGCAAATTATTTATTGAAGTTTGAATTTGAGTAATTTGTGTTATAGGTATTGTGGACTGCATGTCATTTAGTGAAGCAGTTGTTTGCGTAATGTTACTTGCAATTTGTCCAATATATTGACTTTTATATTGCGCAAGCTTTAAAATTGCATTGTTATATGCTGCCTGAGTACTATCTATCTGACTTTGGTAATCAGTAGTAGCTTGTGTGTATTTAGCACTGGCATTTTGTAATGCTAATTTCTTTTGCTGAATAGAATTCTGAAGACTTTGTATATTAAATTCATAGTCTGAATACTTAGCAGAATACACACTATTACCATCAGAAAACTTACTCTTATTATCATTTATTGATTGAAGTAGTACATTCAAACTGTTTATTACATTACTACTCTCACTAATTTGCGACCCAATGCTTTTAGATGAAATCAATTTATTATCATTTGTTATACTTGATTGCAACCCAGTTTGCTTTTGAGTTAATAATAGTTTTTCATTAGTTGTACTATATAGTAAATATTTATTATAATAATCTTTTTCATCAGCTTTGTTAACATCAAAATTATTTTTATTATCCAATATAGAATTTCTAAGCTTATCCATATTATTTGTGGTAGCCTGTAGCGTTATTAATTGTTTATCATAGTTTTTTTTACTTAACATAGCATCCTTACACTCAAGGCTATAGAGTATATCGCCTTTTTTAACTTTCTGCCCCTCTTTAAAACTCACAGCACTAACCTTACCATCTACTTCATTTAAAACTGAAATAGTTTTATCATTTGATTTTACAATTCCATTCGTTTTCACAACTATGTCTATTTCACCAAAGTAGGTCCAAATTAAAGCAATAATTAATATTACTATTAAACCATATGCAAAGATACTGGTAAATTTATGTGGTTTTGCTTCTAACAATTCTCTACTATCTGTTATTTCACTTAAGTTTTGTATAATATTATTCATTATCTATATTCACCTCTGTTACTTTAGTTGCTGCAACTTCTTCATTAAAGAATTCTGGCAGCTGATCCTTCCATAAATCAAAGTACCGTCCTTTTTTGCTTATAAGCTCACTATGTGAGCCACCTTCTATAAGCTTACCTTTATCCATAACATAGATTTTGTCGCACCTCATAATAGTACTTAACCTATGGGCTATTATTACTGTAGTTATATCTTTACTAAACTCATACATAGTTTTTTCTATAGCCTTTTCAGTGATGGAATCAAGGCTACTAGTAGCTTCATCCATTATCAATATCTCTAGATTTCTAAGTATTGCTCTAGCAATAGCAATTCTTTGCTTTTGACCTCCTGAAAGATTAGAACCATTTTCTTCTACCATGGTCTCATATCTCATGGGTTGTTCATTTATAAAATCGTGAATCTTAGCCCTTTTACAGGCATCTACTACTTTTTCAAAATCCATTTCTTTTTTCCCAAAGAAAAGATTCTCTTTTATAGTTCCACTAAATAAAAATATATCCTGAGAGATATATGCTATCTTATCCCTTAAAGCTTCAATATTTATATCTCTAATATTGTACCCATTTATTAATACTTCTCCTTTTTCACATTGGTAAAAATTCATAAGTATCTTTACTAAGGTAGTTTTTCCTGAACCACTTTCACCTACTAAGGCTATTTTTTCTCCAGGAGCTATGCTAAGATTTAACCCTTCCAATATCATTTTCCTTGTACCATACCTGAAATCAACATTTTTAAACTCTATACCACCCTTTAAAGTAGAAGGATTGATTTTCTTATTTTCATCAACACTTTTCTCCAGTTCAAGATCCAGTATTTCTCCTAACCTATCTGCTGCAACAATTGCTGTCTGAAGTTGACTTTGAAGGTTTATTAAATTCTCTATTGGATCAAGAAAATATGCAAGTAAGGAGTTATATGCTAATAGTTGTCCCACAGATAACCTACCTTTAATACACTCATAAGCTCCTACCCATAGAATAACTACGCCAAAAACCGCCTTGACAGCGCCTTTTATAGAACCCTGTATATTACTAATCCACCCTGTTTTGAAGGCACTTTTCATTAACTTAATAAATCTTTTCTCTGTTTCGCCATTTACTTCTCTTTCTGCATTGAAAGCTTTTATAGTTTCAATGCCAGTAAGGGATTCCACCAGATAAGAAGTTATCATTGAATTATTTTCCATGTTTTTTCTATTAACATCCCTAATTGGTTTGTTAAAAACGAATACAATAATAGCGTATAAAACAACTGGAATTAAAGTTATTCCAAATAGAAGACGATTTTGTGTAAATAAAATTACTGCACCAGCAAAAGCCATTAGGGTGTCAATCATTATGGTTAAAGTTGCACCTGAAATTGCTTCTCTTATACTAGTTGCATCATTAAATCTTGATACTATTTCGCCTACTTTACGTGTCCCAAAAAAATTCATAGGTAAATTAATTACATGCTCATAATATCCAAGCATTAGAGGTATATCTATCCGTTGAGCCAAATACATAAGTAATTGAGACCTAAAAGCATTTAATAAAATTTTTAAAATGCTTAACACAATAAATCCAATTGAAAGTACATGTAGTGTGGTTAATAGATTATATTGAAGCACATCATCCACTAATACTTGAAAATAAAAAGCACCCAGTATCCCTAATATAGTAAATATTAAAGAAGCGAAAAATATATTTAGAACCAAACCCTTTTGAGGTGTTATAAGTCCGAAGAATCTTGAAAACAAACCCTTAGTTTCATTGCCTTTTTTAAACTCTGCTGATTTTACCATAAGGATTAAGACACCTGTCCATATTTTAAAGAAATCTTCTGGTGTGTACTTAACAATTCCTTTGGCAGGATCTGCAACTAAGATCTCTTTTGCAGTTATTTTATGTATAACTACATAATGTAAAAGAGAACCATCTATAACTACATGAGCTATAGCCGGAAGGGGAAACTCAGTAAATATATCTTCTGGCTTACTTACTTTAACTCCCTTTGCTGTAAACCCAAGTTGTTCAGCTGCTTTAATAATGCCAAAAGCACTAGTTCCTTGTTTATCTGTACCTGCTACTTCACGTATCTTTGATATTGGAATTTTAAGCCCATATTGTTTTGATATTGTTGCAAGGCAGGCTGCTCCACAGTCTTTAATATCATGCTGCTTTATACATATGTATCTTTTAAATGGATTTCTCATTTTATCCTCCGTTCTAAGTGTAATATATTAAATCATTACAAATTATAGCATTTATCATTTGTTTTTTAAGTAAAATATCGTGAAATGGTATGTTTTTGAACGTGAAATGTATTTTATTGTTGAAATTGAGTTCACGTTCTAGAAAGGGGTGTTTCACGATATTAGTATTGTAAAAATTTATTGTATGTTATATATTGGATTTACAAGCAGTTAGAACCTAAATATATTCATAAAGGATGGTCTGAAAATGATAGTAGAAAAACAGGAGTTAAAATTAAACAGTTTAATTTCATTAAGAAAAAACATGACTCAACAAGAAATACCTTCTGAAATGACAAAGCTTCAATTATATTTAAAAAGCGTTGGTGCAAATAAGGTTGGCCCTTCTATTTCAACTACTTTTAATGTTGTACAAGCCGTAATTCCAATTATGGATATGGAAATTTTGATTCCGATTGATAAAGAAATAGGTGGAACTCCCGAATATAAAGTAAAGAAAGAATTTCTAATAACCAATGCAATAAAAATAATTCATAAAGGGAATCCTATGATGCTTCAAAATACAATCAATGAGATTAATGCATATATGCAGCTAAATAATCTTCAACCTATAACTTCTGCTTATAATGTAGCAATACAGGATGCAAAAGATTTGAGTGATATTGATAATGTTGAAATCCACATTTATGTAGGAATAAATCCCAACAAACTTTAGATAATAATTTCTTTTATGTACAAAGAAGTTTATTATAAATAATTATTATAAACATTATTGGGGGTGAAAAAAATGACAAATGTATATGATTTAAATTCTATTGGTTTTGATACCCTATCAAAAGATGAAATGTTGGAAACGAATGGTGGTGTATTCCCTGTTTTATTTGTAATCTGGGGAATAAGCGTAACAGTTGGCCACTGTTTAGCAGCCGGTGCTACCCTTGGATTAGTTGCAGGCAGTGTAGTAGCAATAAAGAATTAAAAAATTAATTGGAGGTATGCCCTTTATTGTTGGTGTGATCTTAGCAGGAGTCATAGTTGTAGGAGTTGCTATAGTTGTAGCAGCCACAGTTGTAGGAGTTGCACACGCAACTCAATATATTTATAATAAGATTTTCTAACTGTTTTGACAAAGGAGGTTTGCATGTGCCAGACATAAATATTAAACAGATACTGCCGACTTTAATTAAAGTCGGCTTCATCCTTGGTTTGATAGTTGGCGGAATAGTTGCATATAAGGTTATTAAATAGTAGCTTGCATATCATTTAACTTATAATCCGCACAATAGAAGTGAAAAAATTTCCTATATTTATTTTAGGGGTTTTTTCACTTTTATTTTAAATAAAAACAGTAGCTTTTAAATCTTTTTAGGCGTCAGCTTACATCAAACTTAAAATCAGATACGTCAGTGCCCCTAAACTCTCTCTTGTATAAATATCAGAGACTTACCTATCTTCATGGAGAATTGAAGGTAAAGAAAAGCCCTTACCATGATTTACCATAAAGGTCATAGTATAGGTCTTCACACCTATAGTCATAATTTCAAATATATATATAGGAGTAGTGAAGATTTTATTAATGAAATGAAAAAAACCTCTAATAAAATTGAAGAGGTGATTGGATTTTCTCTTAAAAACTCTGATTTTTTTAAAAATCAGAGTTTTTAAGGAATTACAGATATACTTCTTCTAGTTTTTCAAATTTATTTTTTCCAATAAATAATGTAATATCTTTTTACGTTTAGTAATAACCTGCGCTTCACAAGTCATTCCTATTTTAAGTTCACCTTTCTTGCCCTTATAACTAAACAAAGGTTTATTTTGAATTTCAGATTCAACCAAATAGTAGCTTGTACCTGACTGCTGGTCAATAGTTGAATCTACTGCAATATCAGTAACAGTTCCAGTAAACTCTCCATATTCCCTATAAGGTAGAGCCTGAAAGTGGTATTTAATTTTTCCGCCAATTTTCATGCCTATTATATTTTAAAATTATTAAATTTATATATGATTTTGTTAAATATTTGCAACTCAAATTAATATTCTGTATAATTAAATAAGGACATACCAGTAACTCAATCCAAAACATATATTCCATAGCTTTTGTATTATTAATGGGACTAGCATTCGGTAAAATTACTTATGCTATTAATATTAAGGATGTGCTTTAGCAATAAATATTGTATTTCATTACATTTTGCATAAATGATATCACTAATAATAAAAGTGATAATATCTATAGCGAGATTCATATTGTTCCCACAAATGTGTACAGTATCTATTGATTGCAAGAAATAAAAATAGAGAGGTATTTAAAATGGAGAAGAAAAAAAATGAATTTAATTTTTAATATTGTATGTATATTCATTATAGTATTGTGTATTTTCATATCAAGATATAAAATAATAACATATGCTAATAATACCTTCTTTAATAAGGAGGTCTCTATACTTAATTTGACTAATGATGAAAAAATATCAGACTGTGAAGAGTTTTATAATACTATTATTGAGAGTGTTCCTCTATTGAGTGACCAGGAGGCTCTTTATGATATTAGTTTTAAAGATAGAAAAGATTATTACTTGAACTTAATAATGGGAACTAAAACTGATTTTGAGTTTTTTGTACCATGTTAGCTATAGTACAGGATGTACCAAGTATACATACAGACATTTGTTTTCCAGTGTATTCATATATTTCGAATCTACATTGTTATAATTTAGGCAAGACCCTTTCTAAATATAATACTAAACCTTTGATAGAGTATTGGTATAAAACCATGAGAAATTCATATGAACAATTTTCAAAGGTACAATGTGTGAATTTCGAATATATTAATGGTCAATATTTATTTGATCCAATGGACTCCGGTTATGATTATCAAAGCTTACAAGGGTTTGAGTTGGTCTCTATTAATAATGAGCCAATGAACAAGTATATAGTTAATAATATTTCCACTTATAGCCTTAAGTATGATTATAAAAGAAAAGTTCCTTATCATTATTTTACATTGAATGATAGTGTTGGTGAAAAGGTTAATGTAACTTTGATCAATACTGATAATGGTAGTACAATAAATAAAGAATTATACATTGATCTTCAAATAGAAATTGTTAATTCAGGTAGTTACTTATTTAAAGAAAGTGATCAAAATACAGAGGTGAGTAGTAATAAAAAAATCATTTATAGTTATTCTGATAATGAAAATAATATAGGATATATTGAAGTAAAAGATTTTATGAATTCTCAAGGTAAAGACTTAGCGACAACTATAGAAAGTATGAAAGAATTCGATAATATTATTATTGATCTAAGAGACAATTATGGAGGAAGCAGAAGCTATTCAATGAATTACTTGTATTCTTCACTTTATAGCGATAATATAACAACTAAACTTAACTGGTTTGTTCCTATTTCAAATTCTAATAAAATTATCAATAACAAATTATTAAACAGGTTATTTTATCAAAGTTCCAAAGATGATAAAGGCTTTTATTATACACGTGAATATAATTATAGAGGCAAATCATCAGAAAGAAAACAAAATATATATTATTTAATCAATTCACGTACAGGGTCAGCAGCCGATGGGTCTGTTGCTATAATAAAGGAAAATAAATTGGGTACAATAATAGGAACAAACACTAATGGAGAAGGAATAGCAAATTCATTTTACAGCAGTTCTTTAAAAAATAGCGGTCTCGTATATATTTATTTTCCTAGTCTTTCATATAATAAAAATGCGACCAATAATTCTTTATTAACTGGAAAAAAGGTTGGAATATTTGTGGGTGTTTTAGCGATTTTAGCCTCAATAATAATGATTATAAGTAATTTAGCATTAAATATGGATTTTTCATATGTAGCGGATTGGATTGGGAATGTTCTCTGGTATCGCATTGTTCATATTATGCAAAAGAAACATAAAGTAATATAATTTTTTAGGAGGCTATATGTTTATGATACTAGAAAAACAAGAACTCAAACTCAATAACTTAATTAGCCTAAGAAAAAAAATCACTCAACAAGATATGGCAGTTGAAATTCAAAAACTAGGACAGCTCATTAATGAAAAAAGTGCTCAAAAATTAGGACCACTTATTACAGCTACCTTTTCAATCGAGCAAAACAACTTGGACAAGTTTTAGATATGGAGATACTTGTGCCCTTAGATAAAGAAATAGAGGTTACCGGTGAATATACATTAAAAAAACAGTTTCTATTAACTAACGCCTTAAAAGCTACACATACTGGAAATACAGCACTTTTACAAAATACATATAATCTAATTAACTCTCATATTATAGAAAATAAATTGCAACAAATAACTGCTTCTTATAATGTCACTGTTAAAGATATAATGGATCCTTCAAAAATAGATGAACTTGTTATTGATATATATGTTGGAATAAATCCGTGTATATTATAGATACATTTTTATAAATCAAAAGGATTGAATGTAATGGAATCAACAGTATTAACTTAAAAAAACAATAATGGTAAAGCCACAGCAGGTATGGTTCTTGGAATTATAGGATTATTTGCATCTTTTATTCCACTTTTCGGTCTTCAAGTAAACATAGTAGGCCTTGTCATTGGAATATTGGGACTTAAATCAGAAAAGAAGGGTAAGGCTAAAGCTGGCATTATTTTGTGCAGCATTGGCATAGTATTAACTATATGTTGGGCTGTTTATGGCGCGTTAACAGTTTCCAAAATGATGAAATAACTAAATAAAAGTAGTAAATCCTTAACTTAGATTTATGGCTTTTAATGTTTAATCAATTATATTTTCAGTAATGCATTCTTTAAATCCTAGTATGAGTATTATTAGTTATCTAAATCTTTTTTTAGTTGCTTTACTATTCGCCTATATGTTCCTTAAATCAAATAATTTCTGGCTACCTATAGGCTATCACATTACGTGGAATTACTTTCAAGGAAACATATTTGGATTTCAAGTTAGTGGGCAATCCACAGAAAGGATATTAAAAAGGATAAGTGACTTCACTTATCCTTTTTAATATCATAAATCACCAACTCTTGCGTAAATATACAATCTTTCATTTTGGTATTAATTATTATATTTTTATATCTTTCACTAATAATTTTTCTTATAGTTTTTAATCCAATACCTCTATCCTCACCTTTTGCAGAAAATTTTTTTCATACATTTGATGGATAGATGGGGTATCCGTCATACAAGAATTGCTTATACTTAACACAGTGATTCCTTCGTTTTTTACTAAACCAAAATTTATTTTTTTAACCTTGCACATAAGTGCTGATTCAATAGCATTATCAAATAGTATTCCTATTATCCTTTATACACATAAATACGAATACTTTAATATTTTTCATCCACTAAATTTAAACATTATATGTGTAAATTGGTCAAAAAAAAAAAAAAAAAAAAATAGATGCATTACTTTTTATTTTTTTTTTTAGTATATTACTAAATTTAAAACTCAATTTCAGCTTAAAATCCATTTTAAATAAGCCTAGAGATTTCTCTCCAGGCCTCTTTTGTGTATTGTAGTATATATTTTAAAATAAAAATTACATAAGTTCCCTTGCTACCATTTCTGTAATAGCAAAGCTTGCTACATCGTTAGCAAATTTCCCTGGTCCGAACCCTGCATCGTAGCCAAGCTCTTTTGCAAGTTCATGAGTTATTCTTGGACCTCCACAAATTAGCACAACTTTATCTCTGATTCCTTCTGCTTCTAATAATTCCACTAGATTAGTAAGGTTTTGAATGTGTACATCCCTTTGAGTTACCGTTTGAGAAACTAAAAGAACATCAGCTTTAAGCTCAATAGCTTTTTTAATAAATTCTTCATTCTCAACTTGACTTCCTAAATTATAAGCTTCTATCATAGGGTATCTCTCAAGGCCATAGTGCCCTGCAAAGCCCTTGATGTTCATTACTGCATCTATACCAACAGTATGTGCATCTGTGCCCGTACTAGCTCCAATTATTACAACCTCTCGTTTAATGTTTTCTTTTATATACTCTCCAACCTCACTCATATCCATTACTTCACCTTCTACAGTTTGAACGTGAATTTCTTCATAGTTTACTGTATGGGTTAAAGAGCCATAGACCACATAAAAAGTAAATCCAGTATCTAAAGCACCATGATGAGCACAGTTTGGGTCCTTAAGTCCCATAGATTTTGCAAGCTGAATAGCTGCTTCCACTCCTCTTTCATTATCGTTAACTGGAAGTGTGAAACTCACTTGAACCTTACCATCATTCATAGTATCTCCATAGGGTTTAAGCTTTGTTAAATCTAAGTTTTTATCATAATCTTTAACTTCTAATGAATATTGTCCTTCGCTCATTATTCATTCCTCCCTAACATTAAGTCTATAAATGGATTGAAATAAGCCTTTTCTTTTTCTACAACTCCTGCAAGTCCTTTTCCGCCATCGAAAGGTCTTTTAATTCCTGCAAATTTTCCCTGTGTAAGTGTAGTAAATAAACCATCCTTTTCAATTTCTCCGACTAAATCTGTGGCTTTACTTACAACTTCTTCCACCCTAGTTTCCATTATACCGCCTTTTTTGAAGGTGATTTCTGATCCTAAATCCTTCATAGTTCTAAATATATATTGAGCATTATCTATTGCTATTGCTCTATCTGACATAAAAGGAGTGTGTATTGCTTCTGTAATCATTCCAAGCAGATGTAATCTTTGCCCAGTGACGATACTAACCATATTGAACAATGCATCTTGTACTTGTCCTTTAAATATATCTCCAGTCATAAATTTAGTTGGAGGCATGTACTTAAGCGGAGCCCTTGGGAATATTTCTCTTGCCATTTGAGCTTGTGCAAGTTCAAGTAGAAAACCATTTTCAACATCAGGACTTATTTCAAATGCATGTCCAAGTCCCATTTGTTCTTCTGGAATTCCAGCAACTAATGCAAATTGCTCATTTATAAATTGAGAAGCAAGTACAGTATGAGCTTCTTCTACTGCATCTGATGTAGTTAAATAGTTATCTTCACCAGTATTTATTATAACTCCAGCAAATCCATTTATTATTCTTGAAAAGTATTGATCAACTATAGTTCTTTGCATATTAATATCTCTGAAAAGGATTCCATATAATGCATCATTAAGCATTACATCTAGTCTTTCTATAGCTCCCATTGCAGCTATTTCAGGCATACATAGTCCAGAGCAATAATTACAAAGCCTTATATATCTTCCAAGCTCCTCTCCTACTTCATCAAGGGCTGCTCTCATAAGTCTGAAGTTTTCTTGTGTTGCAAGCGTTCCCCCCGTACCTTCTGTTGTAGCTCCGTAAGGAACAAAGTCAAGTAAACTTTGCCCAGTGCTTCTTATAACTGCTATTACATCTGCACCTTGCTTTGCAGCTGCTAATGCTTGAGTTATATCTTCATGAATATTACCTGTAGCAACTATTGCATAAAGCAGTGGCCCACTCTTATCACCGAATTTTTCAAGGTAAGATTCTCTCTTTCCTCTATTTTCACTAATTTTAGCTACCATAGCTTTAGCTACTTTATCTACAGCCATTTTAATTTCAAATTCATCATGCATAGGAAGTTTAGTTAAATCTATTTCACCTTTTGATACTTTTACCGCAATTTCTTGTGGCGAAAGGCTAGTTTCGAGCATAGCATTTCCTATAAATATCGAAGCACCAAGTGCTAATCCATTACCATTTTTAATGTTGTCCACAACAACATTTGGAATAGGTACTCCCACCTCATCTATTCCATCAATACCTAATAGTCTACATACAGTTCGCTCTACTGTTACCGTAGTATGTATATCAATAAATTTTTGAGTATCACTTGCTATATTTTTAGCTGATTGTCTTGCTTTTTCAACTAAATCCCAGTTTAAATTTAATTTACTTTCCATTTTGTTCCTCCTCATCATAGAAACTTTTTGCTATATCCACTATGTCATTTTCAAGACCTAGTAATACTGCTATATTTAGTGCATCTTTTGGTACTTTATTTCCTTTTGAAACTTTCTCTAGTGTATACTGCATATGTTCTTGTATTATTTCCACAGAATGAGTTTTATTTAAATCTATCTTATATTTCAGCTTATCAAAATCTACGTTTTTCAGTCCCATTACTTGATAATGATCCATATTTTTAAGAACTACTCCATCATAATGAGTTGAAATTAAGCTTACAGAATTGAAATCAGCTAAGTACTTGCAAAGAGACTTCACCAAATAATATCCTTCTTTTGGATTAGTACCCCTGGCGAATTCATCTAAAGCTATAAATCCATTCCCTAGTTTTGTACACTCTACTACCTCTTTTAATTTTATTATTTCAGCTCCAAATGTACTGAGCCCTTTAGATATAGACTGCATATCATCTGAAATGAAATGTATAAAATCTAAAATAGGGAATTGTGCGCTTTCAGCAAATACAAAAAAGCCCATTTGTCCAAGAAGTAAATTAAGCACTATAGTTTTTAAGGTAACACTTTTACCACCCATATTAGCACCAGTTATGATAGTTGTCCCAGAGTTAAGTTCTATACTAACTGGAGTAAATATTTTTTTACCACTTTCTAATATCTCTTTGATTTCAGGATTAACAGCATTGTAAAGATGAATATTCATTCCTTTACAAACTTTGGGCCTTATTCCATTATAATCTATTGCTAAATTTGCTTTAGCAATCAAAAAGTCTAATAAACCTACGGCTTTTATATTCTGGTTTATAATTTTAATTTTACTAGAAATTTGTAATGTTAACTCTTTTCTAATCCTTAGCTCTTCCTCTTCTTCCTCTATAACTATATCTAACCTTTCCTTTTTTAATTCACGTGCACGCTCCTCGGTTTTTGCAGCAAAAATTTCACTTTCCACTTGTCTTTTCTTTTGCCGAGTGTGTTCCAGTGTTTTAGAATACTCATCATAAACATAAAAAGTAGATATACCTGTACCTTGTGGGTCTAGGAGCGAAATAATTTCTTCTAAAGAGTTTAAATTAACTTCTTCTATATGGATTTGTAATTTATCCAAGATATCCTTAAGCTCTGTTACTAATATTGAAAAATATTTAATTTCATACAATTCAACTTCGTCAAATGTTTCCTCTTTACTACATCTTTTAATAGAATTTCTAATATCTTTGAGCTTACAAAATATTCTTCCTATGACCTTATACTCGTCTATATTAGAATTCATAGATTTAATTATAGTCTCTATACTATTTAACTCATGGGTTAATTTATTTGCTTCTGAAACTTTAAAAGGCCTAATGTTTTTTCTTTCCTGGAGGCCATAAGGCGTAGTTATCCCAAGTTTATCCATAATAAAAGAAAATCCAATTTGATCTCTTTGCTGCTTATCTAAAAACCTCATTTTATTCTCCCCCAATTACATCAAATACAGGTACACTTAAATTATTTCTAAGCCCATCTAAAAACTTATGCTTATCAAATTCATACCCATAAGGTGATTTTGGATTGGATGTAACACATACTATGTTAATTTTATTTATTGTTTTTAATATTCCACCTTGCTTTTGAAATTTATAAAGGGTATCCCTAGTTAAAAACAGCTTTGTTCCATCTTGAACTAGGAAAATCACTCCTTTATACTGATTTGTGGATGCCATAATTTCTTCTAAAAGTTTATCAGAAACCACGCCCTTAATAACTACATAAGAAGTGCTCTCATCTAAAAATTCAACAATTTCCTTAGAAGATCCAAGGGACGTACACACACCTAATATTTTTATAGTATTGTCTTTATAAATAATACCTATTGCACCTCTACGTAAAACTTCACCAGCCAGTTTTAATACTTCCATATCCTCTTCATTTTGCAAGGTTAGTAATTTAACCGTATGACTGGTTTCTTCTATAACCTTAACCATACTTCTTGATAGTGCTGCTCCAGTTGATAAAATTGTAGCACTGGTAACTGATGGAGAAGCTAAAGTTTTTCTACTAAGAGCTCCATCTACAATTATAAGCACACTTCCAAACCCTTTAAGTTCATTACAAATTACATTCATATAAGAATTTACGGATGGACCGCCCAGCTCTACATATCCGTCACTTAACGCCCTGCATATAATTATTTCTCCCATAGGGGTATTAAAACCAGTAGTTTTTAAAATTTCCCTAGTTATATCACTATTAAATAAGCATTGTTTTGCAGTAGCAATTATAGTTCCTCTTTCTATGTAAATTTTAGGTTTATCCGTTGCCGTTACAAGGTCCGTGTCCTCTCCATCTCGTCCTATAGAGGTGAGCCCAAGGGATATTCTCCCTCTGGCTTCTCTCAATATATGATTTAAGGTGGTAGTTTTCCCTACATTTTTGTTCATTCCTATGATCGAAACACTATCATAATTTTTAATCATATCAAAAATTCGGGTAACATTTTTCATCTTACTCGTGGTGTCCTCTTAAATTTCTCTCAAGTCCAACTGGTTCCATAGCCATCTTTTGACCATTTAATAGCCCTGCCACTCCTACTTTGTTAACCTTTTTAGCTCCGGTGCATACATCGCAATGACAGTCTGAAATATAACTAGTTGGCTGTTCATAAGTAGTGATAACACCTTCAAAATTTCTAAGTACTATTTTTTCTGGACTTTGAGATATAAGGTAATTTGGCATTACTGGAATTTTACCGCCACCACCTGGAGCATCAACAACAAATGTTGGTATACAGAAGCCTGAAGTATGCCCTCTTAAACCTTCCATAATTTCTATTCCTTTAGATACTGGTGTTCTAAAGTGTTCAAGTCCCATTGAAAGATCACATTGATAAATATAATATGGTCTAACTCTAATTTTTACAAGACCATGTATTAGCTCCATCATTACATGTGTACAATCATTAACTCCTCTTAAGAGAACTGATTGGTTTCCTAGAGGTATTCCTGCATTTGCCATCCTCTCGCATGCAAGCTTTGATTCTTCTGTAATTTCATTTGAATGATTAAAATGGGTGTTCACCCAAATTGGGTGATATTTTTTTAACATATCAACGAGTTTTGGAGTAATTCTTTGAGGAAGAACTACTGGTACTCTTGAACCTATTCTTATTATCTCAACATGTGGAATGGTTCTTAATTTTTTAATTATATCTTCTAATTTATCATCTGAAACTAATAGTGCATCTCCACCTGATAATAATACATCTCTAATTTGTGGTGTCGCTCTAATGTATTCAATTGCTTTATCTATTCTATCCATTGGCATAGAACTGTCACTTTGCCCTGCGAATCTTCTTCTTGTACAATGCCTGCAGTACATTGAGCACTGATCAGTTATTAATAGTAATACTCTATCTGGATATCTATGAGTGAGTCCTGGTACTGGAGAATCTGTATCTTCATGTAATGGATCCAATAAATCAGCATGAGCCTGATGTAATTCAAGACCCGTTGGTATAGCTTGCTTTCTTATTGGATCATATGGATCATTTATATCTATTAAAGAAAGGTAATAAGGAGTTATTGCCATTCTCAATGTTTGTAAACATTGCCTAGCTCCTTCTTCTTCCTCTTTTGTTAGCGGTATATATTTTTTTAGTTCATCCACAGTTTCAATTCTATTTTTAACTTGCCATTTCCAATCATTCCACTGTTCATCAGCAACGTCTTTAAAAAGTTCTACTCTTCTATTTACTCTCATTAATATTCGCCTCCATCTAATTTCGAGAATTATCGTCATATGTATGAATCATTATTATTTGCATAATCTTTAGATAAAATGCAGTATTACTAATCTAATATTTTATTGCTTTTAAATTAATTAAAAGCAATAAAATTTTGTTTACATATTAAATATATAATTCATCGAATATTTTTCTTAGAGTTTCACTTTCTCTAAGCTCTGCAAGTGTTATTTCAGCATGATCTTTAGTATACCCATTTCCTATTATCATAGTTACATCCTTACCAACACCTTCAGCGCCTAAAGCTGCTTTTGTAAAACTTGTAGCCATTGAGAAAAAGTAAACAATACCATCATCCTTAACTGGTAATATACAAGCCATCTCAGTATTGGGAATATTTACACAACTAATTGATAAATCCACTTCGCATCCGCTATTAGCTGCTAGTGTTTTATTTAAAACATCAACTGGTTTTTGAGCATCACTTACTATAGCTTCATGACATAGTCCCCAGCCTTTTAGTTTATCAGCTTGAGCCTGTTTTCTAACCATGGCTATAACGTTTCCTGTTGGTCCAACCCTTTTCATTGCTTCGTAGCAACAAAGCATTCCTGATTTTCCTGCTGCTCCGAGTACTAGTACGCTTTGCCCTGGTCTAACAAGTTTAGCTGCTTGAGCAGGTGCTCCAGCCACATCAAGAGCTGCAAGTGCTAATGCTTCTGACATATCACTTGGTAGTTTAGCATATATTCCACTTTCAAACAATATAGCCTTAGCTTTAACATCTACTCTATCTATATCCATTTTTACATCTAGAATTTTTTCTATTTTAAGTGGAGTTAAAGATAATGAAACTAATGAAGCTATTTTATCTCCTACTTTTAAATCTCTATCTTTTAATGCATCACCTATTTGTGCAACTGTTCCGATAAGCATTCCGCCTGATCCAGTTACTGGATTTTGCATTTTTCCTCTTTCTGCAATTATTTCTAATATTTTAGCCTTTATCTTTTCTACATCGTTATGAGCTTCCTCTTTTATCTGAGTGAAACTAGCTGAATCTATGTTTAATGAGATAACATCAATAAGAATTTCGTTATCATAAATCTCCATATCGTTGTCTATTTTTTGAGCTGCTTGAGTTAACACCCCTTGTGGTGATAATACCCTGTGTGAACCATATTTACATCCTTTTTTCATAATTAATTTCCTCCTCTAATTTGTTTTTATATTATTATTTATTTTTATATATCCATTATTTTTAAGTCTTCTGATATGATGAGCTCTGCTTCTGTAAGTGATTTAACTTCATCTATTGTTGTATCTTTGTATATTTCCTTTAAAACTAAACCTTCCCTCGTAACTTCAATTACACAAAGTTCCGTTACTATTAGATTAACCTTTCCCTTAGCTGTTAGTGGGAGATTGCATTTTTTAAGAATCTTTGGCTGTCCTTTTCCAGTATGCATCATTGCAACAATAACCTTTTTAGCTCCCGTAACAAGATCCATTGCTCCACCCATTCCAGGGACCATTTTTCCTGGTATAATCCAATTTGCTAGATTTCCTTCTTCATCAACCTCTAGGGCTCCAAGTACCGTAATATCAACGTGTCCACCTCTAATTAATGTAAAAGACATTGCACTATCAAAGTAAGCTCCTCCTGGAAGTATGCTGCAATACTGTCCACCTGCATTTTGAATATCTTCACTATCTTTGCCAAGCTCTGCCATGGGTCCCATTCCAACCATACCATTTTCTGAGTGAAAGGTAACCATTATGCCCTCAGGAACATAATTTGAGACCATTGTAGGAAGTCCAATTCCTAGATTAACAAGCTGTCCATCCTTTAATTCCTTTGCAACTCTTTTTGCAATGATCTGCTTTGCGATCTTGCTATCTGTAATCATATTACTCAATACCTCCCAATATATAGTCAATTAAAACTCCAGGGGTCATTACGTGGTCAGCATCAAGTTCACCTATTTTTACTAGTTTTTCTGCTTCAACAATAACTATATCTGCAGCTGTTGCTATAGTAGGGTTGTAGTTTTTTGTGGTTCCCCGGTAGAAGGTATTACCAAATTCATCCGATATACTACCCTTAATTATTGCAATATCAGCTCTAAGTGGAAGCTCCAGCAAATACTCTTTACCTTCTACTGTAATCTTTTGTTTTCCCTCTTCAACAATGGTACCTACTCCTGTTGGTGTTAAAACACCTCCGAGTCCTGCTCCACCACATCTTATTCTTTCTATTAATGTTCCTTGTGGTACAAGTTGAACCTCCATTTTACCTTCATTCATAAGTCTTCCAGTCTCAGAATTGGTTCCTATATGAGATGTTATAACCTTCTTAACCTGGCCACTCACCACCAGTCTTCCAAGCCCTTTATCTGCAAAGCTTGTATCATTTGCAATAATAGTTAAGTCTTTAATATTTAGTTCAATCAATATATCAATTATCTTATGAGGAGTTCCGCAACCTAGAAATCCACCTATCATCAAAGTCATACCATCTTTAAAAAGAGGTTTGAGTTTATCAGGAGTTACTACCTTATTCATAATTTACCCCCCTATCCTTTATTTAAAGTAAATACATATATCTAAAGTTTTATAATCCTAATATTGCTCTTGCTTCCTTTGGGCTGGCAATTTCTCTACCGAGCTCTTTAGCAAGTCTAACTACTCTTTCTACGAGTTCTGCATTTGATTTAGCTGGGATTCCTTTTTCAATATACACGTTATCTTCAAATCCAACTCTTACATGACCACCCATAGCAATAGCCATAGCTGCCATTTGAAATTCGTATCTACCAATACCTGATACAGTAAAAGTACTTCCAGTAGGGATGCTTCCCTCCATGAATACTAAATCTCTTGGAGTAGCTGATATTCCCCCATTTACACCCATAACAAAATTAAAATGCATTGGTGACTTTATAAAACCTTTCTTTTGAAGTCTTATTGCCATATCGATCATTCCTTTGTCGAAAACTTCAATTTCTGGTTTTACTCCGAGTTCAATCATCTTAGTGCCAAATTCTTTAATAGTGTTTTCGGTGTTTACAAATACGTCGTCTCCACCAAAATTACAAGTTCCCGCATCTAAAGTTGCCATTTCCGGTTTTAAGTCAACAGGTTGTAATCTTTCTGCGTTACTCATACCAACCGCACCACCTGTAGAAGGTTGAACAATTGCATCTGGACATTTAGTTTTTATAGCTTCAATACAAGCTCTAAATCTTTCTTTATCTTGAGTAGGTGTTCCATCATCTGTCCGTACGTGTAAATGAATGATACTAGCTCCTGCATTATATGCTTTTTCAGCTTCTGTTGCTATCTCAAGAACTGTATAAGGTACATTTGGATTATGCTCTTTTGTAACTTCTGCTCCGCATATAGCTGCTGTAATTATTAATTTTTCCATGTACTTACCTCCTTATATTCATCTAGGATATATAACAATTTTTGATTTTTATCCACCCTAATTTTTATTATAAGTTATATATATTATTATGATTTGTCATGAATTTATTCAATTGTTAATTTCTAGCTTATAGCTCTATAATGTGAAAAGGTTTACATTGATGTATTATTTCCTTTGTTTATCTTTAGGTACTACGCAAGTTCCACTTGCCCTGCAAACCACTATAGGTGTTTCTAATACGTCACAAGCTGAATCATTTATATCTGGTCTTGGTACTATAACTTTTCTTGCTTCAAAAATCATTTTTCTTGATGAATTTCCTACAGTCACTATTTCTCCAACAGCTTCTATAAAATCACCTGCATAGACTGGAGCTAAGAATTCAACAGCATCATATGCTTTGAATAATCCTTCATCACCATCGTTTAAAATTAAAAGTTCTGTAGCTACATCTCCAAATAATTGAAGCATTTTAGCTCCATCCACTAAATTCCCACCATAATGTGCATCATGAGTACTCATTCTTAATCTGATTAAAGATTTCATTTTACTTCCTCCTTTTTTATGTAATGGTTAGTTTTGTAATACTTATTTTCTTTGCATTAAAAAAAGGCACTGAACTTTCAGTGCCTTAATAAACAAAATAATTTACTATTAATGCAATGAAAATAAACTTTCATTACATAAATAGCTCTCCATAAAAAAATTATGGCAGTGATAGAACTACTACTTTCTACCCCCAAGAATATATTGAAGAACCAAAATACTCTTTCGGCAAATAAATACTTCATTTTTGATATCGGATGTTCCTATCCTTAACATTCAAAAACTACCAGTTTACTTGCTCCTCTATCTATGTTAACTTATTTAATTTTATTTTTTAATTCTAAGCTAATTATAATCTGTAATTAGTTCAAAAGCAATACTATTCAGAAAATTTAATATTTTTATTTTTCTACTAGTTCTGCTTCCTGCTCATTTTTATTTGTATCTTCTTTAGTAAAATTACCTTTAAGATAGTTTGGAAGTTCCATACCCGCTGACTTAAATACATCTTGTAGTGGTGGAACGGATTTTAACATCCCTGATAAAAAGTTTGCTGTAGTTGGGGTACCATTACCATTTCCGCCCATTGTATCCCAAACAGTAATTTTATCAATTTTAATATTTTTAATAGCTTCAACTTGTAATGTAACAAGTTGCTCGATTTTATCAGTCATCATAAGCATTACTGCATTTTCTGCACTGTTACCTGCCGCTTCTACAATTTTCTTTAAGCCTTCTGCTTGTTTAGTTAATATCTCCATGTTACCTTTAGCTTCTGCTTCCATTCTAGCTAGAGTTGCATCTGCTTCACCTTTGGCTATTCTTCTTATTGTTTCAGCTTTTGCTTCCGCATCAATTTCCACTCTTCTCTTTTCGATTTCAGCGTGAACTATTACGTCTGCTTCTTTTGTAGATCTTTCTCTATTAGCACGAGCTTTTTCTGCCAATTCCTCTGCAACATATGATTCTTCAAGGGCTTTAGCTTCTTGAACTTTTTGTGATGCATTTGATCTTCTATTAGCTTCTGCTTGTCTTTCCATTCTTTCTGCCTCTGAATTAGCAACAGTTATCTTAGCTAAATTTTCTCCTTCTGTAGCTTTAGCATTAGCTGCTGATACTCTGACTCTTTCATCTTGCTTCGCATCTGCCTCACCTATTGCACCATCTCTATTCTTTTCAGCTACAGTTTTCTTAGCATCATTGATGGCTTTAGCTGCTGCTTCTTTACCAAGAGCTTCAATATATCCTGACTCGTCTCTGATATCAGTAACATTAACGTTTATAAGCTTTAAACCTATTTTTTTAAGCTCAGCTTCTACATTTGAAGCAACATTTAATAAAAATTTATCTCTATCCGAGTTTATTTCTTCAATATCCATAGTAGCAACAACTAGTCTTAATTGACCAAAGATTATATCTTTAGCTAATTCTTGAATTTCGTTTTGACCTAATCCTAGTAGCCTCTCAGCTGCATTAGGCATAATTGATGATTCTGTAGAAATACCTACTGTAAACCTAGAAGGTACATCAACTCTAATGTTTTGCTTACTAAGTGCATTTGTTAAATTAACTTCAATAGATATTGGTGTTAAATCTAAAAATTTATAACTTTGTATTACAGGAATTATGAATGCTGCTCCACCATGAATACATTTAGCTGATCGTGTCTCTCCATCTTTTCCTTTCCCTGTCATACCATATACAACAAGAACTTTGTCTGAAGGACATTTCTTGTACCTTGCAAACACCGCAAGTATGGTTATAAAAATTGCTACAACAACAATGATTGGTAAAATAATTCCGTAAATATTATCCGTTGGCATAAATTTCCTCCCTTAATCTTAATCTATTTTTTCCACCAGCAAAAGCTGATCTTCCGAGATACTTATAACTACTATTTTGCTTCCTGTAGGTATGTCATCTCCATCCGTTACAGCATCAAGTAATCTTAATGCACCTTGAACCACTACTTCTACTTTTCCACTAGCTTTTCTTCCACTTGGGATAGTTAAATAAACTAGACCTTCTTTGTTAATTGCATTCTTTGTATTCATAGTTCCATCTTCTACAAACTTGTTTAAGAAATAATAGAGATAGGATACTATATACATCATTACAAAACCAGCAATTAAGGCTACAATAATAGTCGTTATCTTACTTTTACCTGATGTTGTTGCCACAATCCCAGTCCAAGCAAATATGGTAAAAAATACAATTACGCTTCTTATAGTAACTAACTTAAATTTGTACTTAAAATCTAAAAATTCGCCAGCACCATTATCTAGATCTAATGAATCCCCTGGAATATCATCGATTGATTCTTGGATATCACTAATCATATCCCCATGATCTCCTAGACCCATAAACGTCATTATTATTTGTAGTATAAATACTGCCGTGGATGGAAATGCAATAACCCAAAATAACCTTTCAAAACTTCCAATACTACTCCACCACTCGGACATTCTCTCCCCCCTTTCCAATATTAAATAGTTACATTTTTAACACAAATACCTAATTATAATTATACACGTTATCATACTGATTTTACAATGATATCTTTTTATAATGTATAGTAACCTAATTATCAGTAAATATTCTTTTGAAACCAATAAGAAAATACTTTTTCATCTATAAATCCACTATCTCTATACATCTTTACTGCAACGTAATTAGTAGTAATTACTAAAAGCTTAATTTGATCTATTTTTCTTTCCCGTAGCTTTTCAATACATTTCACTATTAACGCTTTCCCCAGTCCTTTGTTTTGAAAAACAGGCGCAATCCCTAATGTATTAATCCATCCTACATCTCGATTTATAGATAGTTCATATACTCCACACGGTTTTTTCCCGGTAAAACATATTCCAATTAAATCTTCATCATTAGTATATTGAACTATATAATCCTTTACCTCAAATTCATCAATTGTTGAGCCATTAGGGCTATTTATAAAAGCCTGGTTTTGAATATTCATATATTCATGCGAATTTAAAATAGAAAGAGGCAGAAGTTCTATCTCTTTATTTGCTTTTAATACTATATTTTTATTTCCCCTATATTTCATAACTACCGCATCATAAATATGTGTGAATTTCAATTTATTAATATAGGGAATAAGATGCGTTTCACTTTCACGAATACCTATTTTTATATTTCTAGCGTTACAAATATCGCAATAGTCAAATATTTCTTTTAACAGTAAATATAATTTATTTTCTATATTTTCATTTTCAATATAAACATCTGTAATAAATGCCTCTCCTCTAACACTGATTTCTTTGGTTATCACAGCTATACTTCCCTTAATTTGACCACAATCAAATAAAATAAAAACATTATTTCCTTCATTAAAAACATCACTTTCATACACACTATTCATTTCTATAAGGGATTTATTATAAGTTACATCTAAACTTTTAATTAATTTATATATTTCTTTTTTTTGCAAATTAGATACTTCCTTGAACTTTTTAATTTCCATTTAGTCACCCCTTTAATCATTTAGCCAATAACTGCTTCCATTATCCTCTCTATCCATAAATCCATATTGGATCAAATATCTACGAAGCGCTGCAAAATCTTCATGCATTTGTTTTATAATTTCATTGACTTCAGTTTCTGTATATTTTTTATTGTGTAGAAACTTTTGTGATAGATATTTTAGAATAATAATTTTCTTCTTTTCAGATCGTGGTATATTAACTATCTTATCATTTTTAATGTAATTTTTAATTACATTTTCTCTCTCCTTTTCTGTAATGGCATATCTTTCATCAACCATGGTTGCCCTCCTATGAATTTCTACTAATTTTTTATTATTATCATTGCTTTCATTTTTTGATAATAATGTCATCAAAGCTAAAAAGGTTTTTGCTTGCTTTTCTTTTTCTCTTAATTTAAATCTATGATTTCTGATATTTGACTCACTGCCTTCACCTTCTATTTTCACAATATCTTTATCACTATAACCCTTATAAAAATATTCAAAAATTTTGCTTTGAATCTCTGATAATCCTGTATATTTTTTATCTAAGGATAATAAATAGTCAAAAACAGATCCATGTGATTTACTTATATGAATTTTAACGGCCATCTCCGCTTCCATAAGCACTCCATCTTCTTTAAATATAAGTCCCCTAGTGAATTTTTCTCCACAAATAAGACAAATATAATTTTCTGAAATTTTATCATAAATATACCCCTTACAAATATCATCTACAGATGATTCCCAAAATAATTTCGAAATATCCATATTAATTCCTTCCTCCTAACATATCCTATGTTATCACTTATGTTTATATAATACATTATATCCGTTTGCTTTAACTTTGTAAACCATTTTAATTATTGTTTACATATAAGCAAACAAATTAAGCTACTGTTGGTTTTTTTAATTAATGCAAATATAGAAAGGGCTATCGAAATGTTATTTCACATTTCGATAGCCCTTCTTTACATAATTAACGTATAGAAAGTATGAATTTTCTCCAAAGTGCCTTGCAATAATAAACGATAAAACTATTAAATTAAAATTTCTTAATCAAATTTCTAGTTTGGAGTTAGTTTGCAAGGCACGCAGGAGAAATTGCATACTCATTATTTTCTTTTTGTTTTGTTGACTTCCATTATCTTATGAACTATATATTCATATCCATTTTCAGAATGTGGAATCATACAAGATGAACAATCTTTAATTCCATTTATCATTTTTTTGTTTCCACCACAATTCTCAAGAAAATACAATGGACAATAGCAAAACAGACAATTAAAACACTCATCATTTTCAACTTCATGGCAAGGAAAATATTGGCATTCACTGTTTCTAAAAAACTTATAACTATTCTTCATATTCAACTCTCCTTTAATATTTATCTTTTGTTTATTTGAATTAATCTCATCATCTTACATATTAAATAGTACTCTTTATTTCTCTTTTATTCTCATACATCCTATCATCAGCAACTTTCACCAACTGATTGTAACTTTGGGCTTCTTGTGGGAAGCTTACAATTCCATAGCTAAAACTACATACAATTTGATTTCCTTCAAAACTAAATGGGTTGTTTTTTAGCTGCTTAAGTAGTTCTTCAAGTTTAACATCTAAACTTTTTAGATTTGTACCCCAATATATAGCAATAAATTCATCCCCACCATATCTAGCTAAAATATCAGAAGACCTAACATTACTTTTTAATTTGTTAGCGAAGGTTTGAATATACTTATCTCCTGCTAAATGCCCATAAGTATCATTTACAATCTTAAGCCCATTTAGATCAAAAATAGCTAGCTGAAATTCTTCACTATATCTTAGTGCTTTATTAAAGTATAAATCAAACATTTCCTCAAAATATCTCCTATTGAATACATTAGTTAGCTTATCATATCTAGATAAATAAATTGTTTCTTCATATAATTTCTGTTTACTAATAGCTATTTCAATTTGACTCCTAAAGTGCTCCATACTTACTAAGTCTTCCTCACTAAATACATCAGCGCACTTGCTATCTACATTGATCATTCCATAAAGTTTGTTTTCAATTATAATCGGTGCACTAATACATGATTTTATATCCCATGGATCTCTACTTTTACAAACATTTACTAAATTTACGTCATGCAGCTTAGCAATATCATTAATAATAATTGTTCTTTCTATATTTCCCATTGTTTTTATCCAAAGAAAGGATCTTTGTAAAGATATACTAAAATTATTTGCTGAATTAATATTATAGCCTTTTGATACAGCAATTTTTAACATTCCATCTTCATCTAAAATCAAAACACTTCCAAATTGTGCATTTTCAATAATACTTATTGCCTTTTCTAATATTAATTCAAATAATTCATTTGTGTTATTTATACCAATAATAGATTGGCTTACTTGAAGCATAGCTTGATTTAAATTTAATGATCTACTTATCTTTTGTTCATATATTTTACGTTCTGTGATATCCAGCATAACCCCCACTAATCCCATAACTCTATTATTTTTATCTATAAGTGTTGCTTTATTTAATAACACATCATGTTCTGATCCATCTGCATATATCACCTTAGACTCATAAGTCTGTTTACCTTTTCTCTGCATCAACTCAGAATCCGCTTTATCATATATTTCTAATATTTTTCCTTGGTTTATTTCATAATCTGTTTTATTAATAATTTGTTCCTCTATAAGCCCCAAATATTGTTCAAAAGCAGTATTAAAACCGATATATTCTCCGTCAATATTCTTACTAAATATAGGATTTGGTATTGCATCTAAGAGTATTCTCAGAAAATCATGATCTTTTTTACTTTTCTGTAACATATCTTTTGCCCGTCTTAAATTAGAAATTAATAAAAGCATTACTACTAAAAATAAACAAATTGCAAATACTAGCAGAAATTCACTTTTCGCCCCCATGATATCATTTCCTTTTAAACTTTTGACTTATTAACATACTAATTATCCAATAGCCCTATAAATAAGTTGTCCTAAAAAAGTACATATTATAATTATTAATATTGACAATACCATTTGAACTGTCCCTTTTTTTAACGAAAAAGAAAATTTTGTGTTATGTTTTTGGTCCACAGCTGTTTTTTTAATACCTACTTTATTGCCACGGTGCACAACTTTAAACCGCGGATAAATAACTTCATCTTTTAAATAAGCAGCTATACATATAATAAGAACAAAAATAGATATAATTTCTGTAATATAGAAAAAATTCACATCCATAGAATAAGCTATGAATAAAGCTATTGGTAAAATTAGCCCAACTAACATGCCCAATTTGTTAATTATAAATCTTGGTATAGTCTTTCGTTGATTTTTTGTGTTAATTACTCTAGGCGAATTTTTCTTTTTCATAATAACCCTTCTTCCATTTTTTTTTCCAAAAGTCTTAAGGTTATTATAACAAATTTTTAAATATTTGTTAACATATATTTATATTTTGTAAACAATTATGTAAATAATTCGCTTTTAGTGGATTTAATATTAATTATAAATTTCAAAATTCTATTACATTGTATATGTCCATATCCTCTAATAATGTTTGTTCTGTTATAAAATCCTCTGGAAATTGCTCTGCCATAATTCGTTTGAACTGTTTTAGTTGTTCAGTTGAAATCTCTATTTCCTTTGACAAAGTATTTTTCTCTTTAATAAAAACATCAGTTTTTAACTTATATATGGACTCATCATCTATTATACTCACATTGTTTTTGTCATCAAATTTTATATACCCATTTACATCACTACTCATACTTATTTTCTTTAAATCAGTTATTGATTTTTCATCACTATTAATTTTAGCTACATTAAGATAAACAGTTACTTCACCATTTAAATCATTTTCATTTGCCACGGAACTTCTGAAAGCAATCGCTTTACCATCCTTAGATAGCACCCCCTCAAATATTTCTTCATTAGCATTCTGAGATTCAAAAATTTTGTTACCATTGATATATAAGTTGGCTCTGCGCTGCGGAAATATATGTGGTGTATCACTATAAAGAATATTTTTTTTACTTATTGTTACATCTCTTATGGTCCCCACGCAAGCAATTAGCTCTTTTCTTCTTTTTATATTGTAAACTGAATACCCAGAAGCTGATGGATTAATGTGCCCCGTAAACAAAATGTTTTCATTATCAATCCATTTCATTTCAACAATTTGTTGAACATTTATATTATCTATAACAATATGTGTTAGATTTTCAGTTTGAATATCATATACAGTTATATGTGGAGGATATACTTGTTTTCCTTCATTAAATTCTCTGAATATTAGTTTTGTCTTATCTGGAGAAATATTCAATAAATCCTTTAATTTTAAATTGTCTCCCAAAGATTTAATTTGTCCATTTATTTCATCGTAAAGATAGATATCATCATTCTTCTCAAAGGCTATTTTTGTAATTTTATTATTTTCTTTAATTTGTCCCCCACCTTTGATTTCAGTATCCTTACTTGTTATATTTTGTTTATTTTCGTTTATATTTTTATTAGTTTTATTTGAACAAGCTATTAGTGTAGTTGTGTTTAAAACTAAACACAAGCCAATAATAAGTAGCTTGGAACCTTCCTTTTTTCTTTTATCACGGCTAGTCATAATTTTACTCCTTATTGTAATGTTATAAGAATAATTATTAATCATTTTTTTACTCCTCTATCATTATACGTATAAAAATAACAAAAGAACATCTTTTATATTAAATAAATGATGTCCTTTTGTTTCCTATTTTGTAAAAACTTCTTCTATTGCTTTAGATATTATTTTTCTTCTGTTAAATATGGCAAAGTAATATGGTCAACATTAGCACAAATAAATAATGAGTTATGGTTAGCTAAACAAGTTCTTTATCCATCCAAATAATCCTATTTTCTCTTCTTTAACAGTTTCTTTTTCATCTTTAACTTTTGTAGTTTTCACTCTTATTTCATCAGTTTTCATAACAAATTTAACTTTACCGTCCATCTCGTCACCTATACCTGAGAAGGTGCCATAATTGTTGGATACTTCCACAAGTTCATCTTTTACATCAATTACATCTTGTAAATCTCCCATTTTACTATCAACCTTGCTACTTATCTTTTGAATACCCTCTTTATCGAATTTTATCATATTTTCATCTAACTCTTTACTTCCATCTACTAATTTATCTGCACCATCTTTTAATTTTACCGATCCCACAGAAAGTTCTTTAGCTGCTGAATTAAGTTTAGTTGTTCCTTCCATTAATGGTTTCACACCTTCGCTATTCAATTTCGCCAAACCATCTACTACACTTTGAGAACCTCCAACTAATTTCTGGGTACTTTCTGCCATTGTTTTTGTTCCCATACTTAAATCTTTAGCTGCAACATTTAACTTATCTGCTCCACCTGTAAGTCCATCGCTACCAGTTCTAAGGCTTTCTGCAGCTGGTCCTAATTTTTCTCCACCTTGTGCAAGTCCTACTGCTCCTTTAGCTAATTCACTACTTTTATCTGATATTTGTTTTGTAGACTTAGCTAATTCTTTTGACCCTGAAGCTGCACTTTTTTGTCCTTCTTGTAGCTGACTCATACCTGTATTTACCTGTTCTGAACCAGCTTTAATTTTTACTATACCTTGTTCAAGTTCATTTAATCCTTGTAATAATTCATTCCCACCATCTTTTAAAGCTACAAGTCCCGCTTTTTCATTTTCTAATTCACTATTGAAATTATCTGCTATTTCACCTGTTCCAGGAATTTTTCCTAGGAGGCTAACAAGCCCCTGTAATTTCTCAATTCTTACTATTAAAGCTTCAGTAGATTTCATCTCCAATTGTTTACCTCTTTTTAGTTTATCTATACCTTTTAAACTTTGCTCTGTTCCATCTATTACCTTCTTTTGACCTTGCTGTAGTGATGTTGTAGACTCAACCATTGTATCTAGTCCTGTGCTTAGTGATTCCATTTTAGTTGACACCGTGTTAGTCCCTTCTGCTAACTTATTAGCTCCATCTGAAAGTGCTTTAGACCCTATAATTAATTTGTCTGTTCCATCTGCTACCTTAACTGCTCCATTAGCAAAGCCTTTTGAATTTGTAGCAAAGTCTAATGCGCCTACTCCAAATTGCTGCGCTCCACTACCGAACTTTGTAGTACCTACCTGGAATGCTTTTAACCCACCCGCTACTTGCATCGCACCACTTTGTGCTGCATTTACACCATCTCCAAGTTTTGCAACACCATTATTTAATCCTAAAGCTCCAATTCCCAGCTTACTTACCCCACCATTAAACAATGTCATGTTATCAGCTAAAGCCTTTTGACCAACAACCAATTTACCTGTTCCATCAGCTAACTTAGTACTAGCATCTTTAATATCATTAATACCTTTTATTAAATCATCTAAAGTAGATGCACTTTTAAATTCACTCATATCCGGAAGTTCAGGTGTTCCCGTTATCATTATAGGTCCCATCTCAAAATTTTTAACCTGAGCAGTAATCTCTAAACTTTCTTTTAAATCTAAGATGTTATCCTTTAAATCTAAACTTTCTTTCATTCCTGGAAGACAAATGAAAGTAACTATTTGATTATTACCATCATTAATCATTTTCCCACTATTAATTTTAACATTTTTAAAATTATCTACTGGCAAGTCCAATACAGTTACAGTACTAAATGGAGTGTATATTTTTCTCATTTTCCCTTTAATATTAACCATATGGCTATCATTATTCACATAATCAATTTTCATTTTTAGTTCTCCACTTTTTCCTGCTAAATTCTCCGGCTTAATTTCCTTTCCATTAAGCGTGTATTTAACATTTACATCTATAGGAAGTTTTTTATCAGTAGTCCCTCGATAATAGATATCGTTTCCCTCTAACTTCCAAGTTAAATTTTCACCAATACCATTTGGTTTTTCTTCCCCCTTTACATTTTTTATATCCTTTAATATAGATTTATCTTGAACTTCAACATTCTTCTCATCTGAATGGAGCCAGTCACTCACTATTCTTTCTTTAACTTCTCCTTTTTGACTTAATGTTACATATACAGTTTCATCCTTTTTAATTAATTCTGTTGCATATACCATATTTGAACTAACTAATGTTACTATTAAAACTACACTTAATAATTTTTTTGACATACATCTGTTTTTCATGTTAATACATCTCCCCTTATTTTTATTTACTAATTGTTCCTGGTTTAGTTTTGAAATTCCTACTAGTTGCCTGTATTACCTTTTCACTTACAATTAATATAGATGGAAGAACAAGCAATATAATTGCCATACTGATTAGTGCGCCCCTTGCCATCATTGTGCATAATGAACTTATCATTTCCATTTCAGAAATAATTGCTACACCAGCAGTAGCTGCGAAAAAGGTTAATGCACTAGTTACAATAGATTTTGCCGAACCTTTTACTGCTATCTCCATAGCCTTTATTTTATCGTATCCATTTCTCATTTCTTCTCTAAATCTTGTTGTCAGTAATATTGCATAGTCAACTGTGGCACCAAGCTGTATAGTTCCAATTACTATAGATGCTACAAAGGGTATAACAGCGCCTGTATAGCATGAAATTGCCATATTTATGAATATTGCCAGTTGTATAGCTAAAACCAAAATTACTGGTACAGATAGAGATGCAAATATTAGAAGTATTATAGCAAATATTGCACCAATAGATGCTATACTCACATGCTTAAAATCTACATCTGCTATTTCAGTTAAATCTTTAGTAAGATTTCCTTCTCCTGAAATCATTGATTTCGGATCATATTCCTTTGTAATTTTGATCACTTCATCTATCTGACCACTTTCTTCGTTTGTAGCTGCCTTATATTTAGAATTTGCCATTATTAGCTTATAGCCACCCTTTTGAACTATAGCTTTAATATCCTCTGGTATAAAACTTTCTGGAATAAGTGGTCCTAAATATTTATCTGATGCAAGCACCTTTTCAATTCCATCTACCTTTTCTATTTTTTTTACCATTTCCTTAACTTTATTAGTTTCAAGCTTATCATTTATTATAATAAAGTGTGTTGAGGTCATATTGTAATCTTTTTTTAGTTTATTGGTTGCTATAATAGAATCTAAACTCTTTGGTAGAGATTCATCTAAATTGTAATAAACCTTAGTGTGATTATTTCCATAAATAGCTGGTATAAATAGGAGTAAAAATACTATAGTGATTGCTTTATGGTGTTTCGTAGCCAGCTTAGATAATTTATTAAATTCAGGTAATATGGTTTTGTGACTAAATCTATGAATAGGTTTATCAAATATTAAAATCAATGAAGGTAATACCGTTATCGTAGTTATAACCCCAAGTAATACACCCTTTGCCATTACTATTCCAATATCCTTACCTAAGGCAAGTTGCATAGTACATAATGCCAGAAAACCTGCTATAGTTGTTAGTGAGCTTCCCGATATAGCAACCATGGTATTTGCTATAGCCTCTCCCATTGCTCCTATATGATTATTTGGCATAAGTTCTCTTTCCTCATCATATCTATGAAGTAAAAATATTGAATAATCCATAGTTACACCCAGTTGAAGTACTGCTGCTAATGCCTTTGTTACATAGGAAATTTGTCCCAGGAATATATTTGTCCCCATATTATATAATATGGCATAACCTATCCCTAATAAAAAAATAAATGGAATTATAACAGATTTCATTGTTAAAGATAAAACTATCACCGATAATATCACGGCAATCATTACATAGAACGGTGTTTCACTATCAGCTAAATCTTTAGTATCCTTAACAATTGCGGATATACCGCTTAAATAACACTGCTTATTTGTTACCTTTCTTATATTTGTTATACCATTTTGAGTGGCTTCTGAAGATGCAGATTCTTTAAATTTAATTATTAACATAGTAGAATTTCCACTATAAAAAGAACTTTTAATTTCTTCCGGTAAAATTTCCTTAGGTACAGTAGTATCTAAAATATCATCTACCCAAATAACTTTTTCTACACCTTGAACCTTTGCAACCTTTGCTTTTATTTTTAAAACATCCTTAGCTTCCATATCCTCAATAATAAGCATTGATGTAGCTGCATTTGAAAATGTTTTATCTAAAATATTTTGTCCCTTCATGGAATCAAGGTTTTGTGGAAGATAGGTCAAAAGATCATAATTTATTTTTGTATTTACCATTCCAAATACAGCTGGAATTAGTAGCAATGTAGAAATAATTAAAACTAGAATCCTGTTTTTTGCTATAAAGTGTCCGAACTTTTTCAATTAGGTCATCCCTTTCTTATAAAATTAATTTTGTAACATTTTTTTAATAGTTTTAAATAACATAGGTTTCATATTGTCTATAGTATCTGGCTCCTCTAAAATAATTGAGCTATAGCACACGGAACCTGTTAGCTCAATAATCATAAATAATGTTTTTTCAGCTTCGTTTATACACATAGTTTCACTCACTATATTATCCATAAACACTTTTGCGATTTCTTTCATTTCGTCGTACTCCAAAGGTTCTGCTATGACCTTTCTATAAATGCCCCAAGAAAGATTCTTATAGATAAGCCTTAAAAGCCTTTTATCACTCCTTAAGTACTCAATTATATAATCTACAAAGAAGATTACTTTATCATTAAATTCTTTAAACTCCTTATTCATAGATACCTCAATAGCTTCTTTTAATACTTTTGAACTCTTTCTTAAAATTATAAAGTCAATAATATGATATTTATCTTTAAAGTAAAGATAAAACGTTCCTTTAGCAACTCCTGCTTTTTTTACAATATCGTTTATAGCAGTGTCATTAATCCCTTTAGTTGTAAAAAGTTCATAAGCTGCATCGTATAGGCTCTTTTGTTTCTTTAACTTATTTATTTCTGATTTACTTTGTTTGCTTTTAATAATCTTATCTTTTTCCATAGTTCACTTACCATCCTTCTTATCCTTTTATTTGTGACCAACAGTCATTTGTTTACCGTACTTATTTAGTATATACTTTTATGACCATTAGTCAATAATTATATTATAAATAATATATGAACATTCATAATGCTTTTTTATAGTTAGACAAAAAAGTAAAATAGACTACGCAATATAATAGTCTATTTTTATTCCAGATACTTTATTTTGATTAACAACAACTTTCGTGGTCAATACTTTAATATATAATCTCCTCAAATATATCATAAACATCTTTTAAATTTAATATTTATGATATATAATATTATGATATTAATATTAAAATAATCCCTAACTAAGGAAGTGAATTGAGCTTGTTCAAAAATAAACGAATCCCTTATTTAAATTTAATTCCAATTATCTTAATAACCTTTATTTTATTCAGAGTGGTAAATGATATAGAGCTGCTTACAAATGGTATTAGTGTTTTTATATCATACATAAGCTCATTTATATGGGCGTTCGGCATAGCCTATTTATTAAACCCAATTATGGTTATTATTGAAAACAATTTCCATACAAAACGTGTCGTAACTTTGCTCTCACTATATATAATTGTTTTAGGAATATTATATTTTAGTATCACTATACTAACCCCAAATATAGGTGATAATATTAGTGAACTGGCATCTCTAACTCCTGGATATATATCTAAAACTCAAATTTGGTTTACTAAAAATATGGACAAGATTCAATTACTTGATAAATATGGTGTAACTGAATATTTAAATGAAAATGCTACTACTTTGACGGCTAAGTTAAGTGATTTTTTAAATGTTGGTATTAATGTAGCTTTCCTAACTGCCATAGGCTTTACCTCTTCAATTATGAAGTTTTTATTTGGATTTATTGTTTCTATATATCTTCTAAAGGATAAAGAAATTTTAATATTAAATATAAAAAAATTAATTTATGCAATTTTAGCAAAAGAAAAGGCAGATAGTTTTATAATATTCGGTGACGAAGTAAATAATATTTTTTCTAATTTTGTTATAGGAAAAACCATAGACTCACTTATTATTGCTCTTATGTGCTTTGTGGGACTTAGTATTTTCGGAGTACCTTATACCGTGCTTATAAGCTTAATAATCGGATTTACAAATATGATTCCATATTTCGGTCCACTTATTGGAATGGTTCCCGCTTTTTTCATCACTCTATTTTATAGCCCTATAGCTGCCTTTTGGGTGCTTGTATTCATTATTGCTCTTCAGCAATTTGATGGGTTGTACTTAGGACCTAAGATACTTGGAAACTCTCTTGGATTAAGTCCTTTACTTATTATACTTGCCATACTTATAGGCGGTGGAGCCTTTGGTCTTCTTGGCATGTTCCTCGGAGCACCTACACTAGCAGTTATTGTACTGCTAGTTAAAAGATCCATTAACCGAAAACTTATGGAAAAAGATATTGAATTATAATTATTTCACAATAAAATATATAAAAAAAGAAATACCGGTATCAATATACCGGCATTTCTTTTTTTATTTGCTATCTGTCCCCCAGTTTTAAATTTGGTATTGCATTCAGCGTTAGCCCCGAAACTCTTCCTTTAATTAGTTCAAAATAAGCTGCACTTCCAATCATAGCTGCATTATCTGTGCAAAGTATTATTTCCGGATACAAAACTTTAATACTTTTCTTTTGTCCTTCTATTGTCATCGTCTCTCTAAGGCAAGAATTTGATGCAACGCCACCTGCGAGTGTTATTTTATCTACACCTTTAATTACGCAAGCCTTCATAGCATTGTCTACTAAGACACTAACCACTGCCTTTTGAAAAGATGCTGCCACATCAGGCACATTAATTTTTTCATTTTTCATATTCATTTTGTTCAAATAATTCAACACCGCTGATTTAACTCCACTAAAAGAAAAGTCTAAGGTATTATCATGAAATTTAGCTCTTGGAAACACTATAGCATTTTCATTTCCTTCTTTTGCTATTTTATCTATTTTAGGACCACCTGGATATCCAAGACCAATAGCCCTAGCCACCTTATCGAATGCTTCTCCAGCTGCATCATCTCTAGTTTGAGCCATAATTTCAAACTCACCATAATCTTTCATATACACAATAAATGTGTGCCCTCCTGAAACTACCAAGCATACAAAGGGTGGTTTAAGCGTCTTATATTGAATAAAATTAGCACTAATATGACCTTCTATATGATTAACTCCTACTAGTGGTTTACCCGTTGCATATGCTAGACCCTTAGCATATTGAACTCCTACTAGTAGTGCCCCTACAAGCCCTGGTCCATAAGTTACTCCTATTGCATCTATGTCATCTAATGTAACTTCTGCTTCATCTAGTGCCTCTTGAACCACAGCACTTATTACTTCTATATGCATTCTAGATGCTACCTCTGGAACAACCCCTCCAAATTTTTCATGTATATCAATTTGTGATGCAATTATATTTGATAGAACCTGGCGTCCATTCACCACTACCGCTGCTGCGGTCTCATCACAACTTGATTCAATTGCAAGTATTTTAATATCTTTTTCCATTGTTTTTACCCACCTTTAGTATTGTTTATATGATTTTTCTATATATTCGTAAAACCATTCTAAATATAGTTACATTATTATAATGGTTATATCTATTAATTACACAAACCAATTATACTTTATTAACTATATGATATCAAATTTTTTCTATGATATACTTGTACATATGATTATATTTTTGAAAAATTAATCAACAGTTAATATATATTATATATATAACCTAGGAGGCATTTATGAGTAACACATACGCAAAAGTCATAATAAAAGGCTCACCTATTACAAAATCTAATTTTAAACTTTCTAACATGAATGGAAGAGCTATTTTACCTTATAATTCTGGTAAATACCATGATAGATATGCACTATATGAAGAAGAGATTGCTTATCAATGTAGAAGCCAAAATCCAAGTATTATCTTAACTGAATCTCTTATTGCTGTTTTAAAAGTATTCTATAAAAGTAAAAAAAGACATCCTGATACAACCAATATAACAAAAAGTATTTTTGATGGCATTGAGAAAAGTGGACTTATAGTAAATGACGCCCAAGTTACAAGAATTATTATTGAAGAGTTTTATGATGCAAAAAATCCCAGGTTTGAGTTGGAACTTTTTGGAGAAAGTGCATATAGCATTGATTATTTAATAGTTAATAATAAGGAAAAGTCGGAACCTATTAATTATAATCTACCATCAAATAAGAAAAGTGTTTTAGGTGCTAATATAAATAAATCTAATTCTATGACTGCTAATTGTGGCCCTTCCTCAAAACACATATGTGAAATATGTGGTAAACAAGTTTTAAAGGATGATTGTCTTTCTGCAAACAAGGGTAAAACTACTTTATGTAAGAGTTGTTTCAAGAAATTATTTTAAGAATATTAGTGTGTCTCTTTACTGTTTTAAAAATATTCTGAATTTTATTGGTTTAAATGCTGCTAGTGTGATTTCTTGTCCATACTTTATGTTATAATAATCGTATTAATATATTATAGAAATTTTTTTATAAAAAAAGAACCAAATTCTACATAATAGGAGGATTAATATGAGCACAAATGTTAATATCGATTGGAGTAAATTGGGTTTTAGTTATACTAAAACAGATTTACGTTATGTTTCAATATGGAAGAATGGAAAATGGGATGATGGAAAACTTGTTGAAGATAATAAGATTTCTATAAGTGAGGCTTCAACTGCTATTCATTATGGCCAACAATGTTTTGAAGGCTTAAAAGCCTATCGTACAAAAGATGGTAAAATCCAACTGTTCAGGCCTTATGAAAATGCTAAACGTATTAGTGCAAGTTGTAACCGTATCCTTATGCCCGAAATACCCGTGGAGAAATTTGTTGATGCCTGTATTCAAGTTGTTAAAGCAAATGAAGCTTTTGTTCCACCATATGGAACTGGTGCAACACTTTATCTTAGGCCTTATGTCATAGGTATTGGTGATAATCTAGGAGTAAGAACAGCTCCTGAATTTTTATTTGGAATATTCTGTTGTCCTGTAGGCGCTTATTTCAAAGGTGGGCTTGCTCCAGTAAACTTTATGATTTCAGAAGACTACGATAGAGCGGCACCTCATGGAACTGGAGCCGCAAAGGTTGGAGGGAATTATGCTGCAAGTCTTTTGGCTCATGAGTTTGCTAAAGAAAAAGGTTTTGCAGACTGTATATACCTTGATCCTGCAACTCATACCAAAATTGAAGAAGTAGGCGCTGCAAACTTCTTTGGAATTACCAAAGATAATATATTTGTAACTCCAAAATCTCCATCGATTCTTGCTAGCATAACTAAGTATTCACTATTATACCTTGCAAAAGAATATTTAGAATTAGAGGTACAAGAAAGAGATGTTCTAGTAAATAATCTTGATGAATTTAAAGAAACGGGTGCATGTGGTACTGCCGCTGTAATATCCCCTATTGGTGGCATAGAATATAAGGGTAACCTTCATATTTTTCACAGTGAAACAGAAGTAGGCCCCATTACTAAAAAACTTTATGATACTCTTTATGGAATTCAGTTTGGAGATGTAAAACCTCCTGAAGGATGGATAGTAGAAGTAAAATAATTAAAAAAACACAACTTCCAATTGGAAGTTGTGTTTTTTTAATAGATTATTTTATATACATCTTATTATAGTATTCATCTAACATTCTCTCTACTGAAAATGCATAGCTTGTAGTTTTAATACTTTCTTTCATCATTTCTACCCATTTTTCTCTGTTGTCATAATAAGTAACCATAACTCTATTTATTAATGTATCATAAAGGGCTGCTGTATCATGTTTATCTAATTCTACCGGAGATAATTCATTAAGGCTTACTGCGTCTCCAAACTGCCACCCATTTACGTCATCATTACAAGCCTCTGGCCACCAACCATCTAAAATAGAACAATTAAGCACACCATTCATGGCAGCTTTCATCCCTGAAGTTCCACTTGCTTCTAGAGGTCTTCTTGGATTATTTAACCATATATCTGATCCCCTAGTTAACATTCTTCCTATATTCATGTCATAATTTTCTAAAAATACAACACTGTTAGGATACTTTTTCATCATTCTTACTAATTTTTCAACTATTTCTTTTCCTGTATCATCAAGTGGATGTGCTTTTCCTGAAAATACGATTTGTACTTTACCACTTTTAAGTAGTGGAGAAATAATCTCTTCGTCAGTAAATATTAAATCACTTCTTTTATAAGGTGCAGCTCTTCTTGAAAATCCAATAAGTAACTTATCTACATCAAGTTTTACTCCTGTTCTTTCATTAATAAATTCTATTAATTCTTTTTTAACAGTTATGTGAGTTTCCCATAGGTCCCCATTATTTTCATAAGCCTTAGTAATTCGATCGTCTACCCAAGATGGTTTATGCACTCCATTAGTTATACCAATAATTTCGGATCTCCCAGCCACAGTTTTCCACATTTTGTTTGCAGTTTCCATATGAAGCTGTGCTACAGCATTAGCTTTCCTTGATAATCTAAGTCCTGCTACAGTCATATTGAATGGTTCTCCACCAAATCTAACCATTTGCTCTCTAGTTAATCCATTAAATGCTCCCATATACTCTAATTTAGAAACGTCATGAGATTCATTGCCTTCAACTATTGGAGTGTGAGTTGTAAATACTACTTCTTCGCGAGTTTTGTTCCAAGCTTCCTCAAAACTATATCCTGATTGCATTTTTTCTTTTATAAGCTCTGTAGCCGCCAGTGCTGCATGCCCTTCATTAAAATGATATACATCAATAGGAATATCTAAAGCTCTTAAAGCTTTTACTCCACCTATACCTAAAACTATTTCTTGCGCAATTCGTTCTTCTCCAAACCACCCATATAATTGACCTGTTATCCAAGTATCGCCATTTTCTGGTATGTCAGTATCTAAAAGATATAGGGGTACATTCCCAAATTCTTCTAATTTCCAAACCTTGCATACTACATCTAAATTTCTAATTTTAACAGTTACTTTTACCCCTGTATCTTCTAAAAAATCATAAGTATAGTTATGATATGTATCATATGCTTTCCCATTTTCATCTATGAGTTGTTCCGTATATCCTTGTTTCCACTTAAGACCTATTCCAATCAGTGGAAGTTTCAAGTCTTTAGCTCCTTTTAAATGATCACCTGCAAGTATACCTAGTCCCCCTGCATATGCTTTGAAATCTGAATTAAGTCCATACTCCATACAAAAATAAGCAACTCTTGGAAGATTATTGTTATCCATTAATTTTTCCCTCCTATATCCATTTATATTTATTATACATAATTTTTCGTATTAATGCAACCGATTGCATCAAAATTTATATTTTCAAAATGACGTTTATTAATTATCTATACCTTTTAATTGCTTTTATAGTTTTAAAATCATACTACCCTACCATATACTATAATAATAATCTTTTGTAATTATTTAATAAGGAGTTGTTTTAATATGAATTTAAGATCAGTCTTTAAACCTATAAAAAATAAAAGCAAAATTTTTTTTATAATTATGCTCTTATGCACAACCATTTCAATCATAATGATTTATTCCATTATAAATAGTATTAATAACGAACAAGATATCTCTTCTACGCTTATTACGGAAAGATTATCAAAAATATCAGAACTTTCTACAATAAAATATAACTATTCTAATATATTAGCTTTAAAAAACACTAAAAAATTCAAAAATTTCCCTATTCCCTTTACTGAAAAATCATTTTTTATAAAATATAGTGGCTATATTAAAGCTGGGGTGGATTTAAAAGATTTAACCGTTGTTGTTAATGAAAAAGATGTTACCATTACTTTAAAAAAATCTAAGATACTTGATCATGTAATCAATAATGAAGATTTTTTTGTTTATGATGAAAAATCTTCAATGTTTAATAAACTGAGTATGCAAGATATTATAAATGAAGTTAGTAATGAAAAGATTGTGATTGAAACAAATTTATTAAAAAAAGGATTTTTAGATGAAGCTAACAATAATGCCAAATTACTTTTACAGGGCATTCTATTAGATATGAAATTTGAAAATGTAACAATAGTTTTCAAATAAATAAACTTAAAATAGATAAAAGCAGAAAACATTGTTTTTCTGCTTTTAATTATTTCATTTTACTAGTAGGGGTCCTAGAAAGAACACTAAATAAATAACAAGTCCTTATGGTATTTTTTTTAATGCACTTAATTAATATTATACTTTTATTTTTATATAAATAACATTGTAACATAATCCAATTATTTCAACATTTTTATTACATTCTACCAAATCGGAAAATTAATATCCCCCAGAGGAGCCACCACCACTTGACGATCCACCACCGAACCCTCCAAAACCACCACCACTTCTACCATTTCTTCCTCCACGTCCAAAAATCGCACTCCAAAATAGAACTTTAATCATAAATCTAGTTACTCTTCCCCTATTAAAAATAAAATCCAGAAGAATTATCAAAATAACTCCTATTACTAAAATTCCATTTCCACTTTTAGATGTATTGGAATTTTTTATACTTTCAGTATATTTAGGAACATTAATATTCTTGTCTAATGTTACTTCATATTCTTTGGCTATATTATCCAATAAAACCGAATATGCCTCACTAAGTCCCTGTCCATATTGGTTTTGTTTAAACTTAGGCACTGCAATTTCATTCATGACTCTTGAAGAGTATATATCTGTAATAGCACCCTCTAGACCTGTGCCCACCTCTACTCTCCACTTTCTTTCACTTATTGATAATAAAATTAATAGCCCATTATTTTTATCCTTTTGCCCAATACCCCACTCTCTAAATATACCATTGGCATAAGTTTCTATTGGTTCACCCTCCAAGGTATCTATAACCACCACAATAGCCTGTGCTCCTGTTTTATCTTCTAGTTCCTTGCCTATTGACATAATATATTGTGCAGAGGCAGCATCTATCTGTCCCACATAATCATTAATATATTTTGATGCTGTAGCCCTAGGAAATTTAACCTCTGCATTTACCATGTTCATAGATATTATTGAGCTTAATAAAAGTGTGCATAACATAATATTGTAAATTTTACTAATAGTTTTTATCAAATAATTTTTCATATTCTACTCCTATTTACTAAAATTAACTTTGGGTAATTCTTTAGCAGATTCACTAGCTTTATAATATTCTTTTTCTACGAACCTAAAAGTTCCTGCAATAATAGAACCGGGGAATTTTTTAATTGTAGTATTATAATTATCAACACTTTTATTATAATCTTGCCTTGCTGTACCTATTCTATTTTCTGTACCCTCCAGCGCTACGGTCAAATCTCTGAAATTCTGACTAGATTTTAATTCTGGATATCTTTCTACAACTACTAATAGCCTTGATAGCGCGGTACCAAGTTCACTATCCGCCTCTGCTTTATCACCTACGGTTTTTGATCCGGAAAGTTTAGCCCTGGCTTCCGCTATTTGTATAAATATTTCTTTTTCTTGTGATGCATATCCTTTTACTGTTTCAACCAAATTGGGAATCAAATCTGACCTTCTTTGGAGTTGGGTGTCTATATTACCTTCTGAGACTTTTACCTTTTGGTCTAAACTAACCATCTTATTGTAGCCTCCAACAATAGGCATTGTTATAACTAAAAATACTGCAACGACAATGGCAACGGTCCTTAGAGTTTTATTCATATCTATCCCACCTTTCTATTTTATAATATATAATTTATTTACACTTAATTCAGCTAATAATTAATTCAATTTTATCCTTATATTATATTTATGAATTTTATAAGGATACTATACTAATTTGCTATTTATTGCTTGAAATTATGTAATATCTGAAAATTATATTTTTAATATAATAAAAAAAGATGATTCCTAATTAAAATCATCTTTTTATGTTCTATTATTAATAATATCAAAGGTTTTTTTTATGTATTCCTCCGTTTTATAATTTCCAAGTTTACTATTCATTCTCATTAGAAGTCCATTTAAAGCTATTAATTCATCTAAACTTATATCTTTTAATTCTTCAAAAATTAACATACTCTTTTGATTTTTATTAAAATCATCAATTATAAGTCTCTCACCATGTTCTGTTATATCTAAGTAAAGAGCATTTTTGATTGCTGCTTTTTCTTTACAAATAAAATCTTTACTAATTAAATTTTTTACTATTACGTGAACTGTAGATGGTGACCAAAAGCTAATTTCACTTAATTCACTTGATGTGATACCTGGAAATGCATCAATTATCCATAGTGCCCTCAGTTGAGCATAAGTCACATTAAACTGCTTAAGTGGTTCATTGTGATTACTTTTAACCGTTAATATAAATGTTCTTAAAAAATTATATATACTAATTGTCTTTTTTATTATACTAACCTTATTTTCATCAAAACCTGCTAAATCAATCTTTAAGTTCATTTGATTAATTCTATCAATATATTCAAAAATAAACTCTTTCTTTTCTTTTATTATAATTTTAGTAAAAATATGTATAATAAAATCTAATTCCCTATGTGAAAATAAACCTATTAAATCAAAAAGGTAGAATTTTTTTTCCCTATCTTGTTTGTTTATATTAATAAAATATTTACCCATTTCTGTTAATTGAAATTTATATAATTTTTTATTTATAGTTTCTTCTTTAAATATCAACCTTTTATCCATTAATATTTTAATCATATTACTAACAGTAGGTGAAGACCAACATCCAATTCTTGCGACGTTACTAAGTGAAATTCCTGGGAAAACTTTAATAATCCAAAGAATTCTAAGTTGAGGTAGTGTTATACCAGATTCCTCCACCGTCCTTGCATAATTAGATTCAATTTTCAAAAAAGCATATCTTGCTAAATTATATAACGAATGTATATTAAATAAGTATAAGTTTTTCTCCATAACATATCCCCTTATATGACCTTTAGCATTTATATGATTTACTATTTTCATATGCTAATTCATCAGTCAATAGATTGTACCAAAAATATTATATCATATCAACAGAATAATTTTTCCTATTAAAACGTACATATTATTCATTGTTTTTCATCTTAAAATATGATATTATTAAATATGTTATACAGTATTAAATATTATATGCAACTAAATATATTTTTGTTTTTTCTCATCTTAGTGTCAAAAACTTATATGTTTAGATGGATATATATTGAAATAATTCTTTTTCAAGTAACCTAATACTTGAATGTTTTTTATTCCTAACATTCGAATGCTAATTAAAATAAAGGAGTGGAATTTATGTTTGTACCAAAACTAGTTACCTGTTTAAAAGATTATTCAAAAGATCAATTTATAAAAGATTTTATCGCAGGAGTTATCGTAGCTATTATTGCTCTACCTTTAGCTATAGCTCTTGCCATAGCCTCTGGTGTATCACCTGAAAAAGGAATATATACAGCAATTGTAGGTGGATTTGTAGTCTCACTCCTTGGCGGAAGCAGAGTTCAAATTGGCGGTCCTACTGGTGCTTTTGTAGTTATCGTAGCCGGTATAGTCCAACAATTTGGTATTGACGGCCTAATCGTAGCTACAATAATGGCTGGTATTTTCCTTGTAATAATGGGAGTTTTAAAATTTGGTGGTATGCTGAAATTTATTCCTTACCCTATTACCACCGGATTCACAAGCGGTATTGCAATTATTATTTTTTCCACTCAGATTAAAGACTTCTTTGGACTAACTATGAAAACTGTTCCTTCAGAATTTGCTCCTAAATGGATTGCTTATTTTGACAGTTTTAATACTTTAAATATGCAAAGTGTGCTTATTGGTATTCTTTCACTTTCAATAATTATATTTTGGCCTAAAATAAATAAAAAAATTCCAGGAACGCTTATTGCAATAATAGTAGCTACTGTAATAGCTCTCTTATTCAATTTAAATATCGAAACCATCGGAAGCCGTTTTGGTAATATTTCAAGTGCATTACCTAGTATTGCTTTTCCTCATACTTCTTTTAGTATGATAAAACAGCTAATGCTTCCAGCTTTAACTATTGCAATCTTAGGATCAATAGAATCCTTACTATCTGCAGTAGTTGCTGATGGTATGATTGGTGGTTCACATCGTTCTAACATGGAACTTGTAGGACAAGGCGTAGCTAATATCTGTTCTGGTCTTGTTGGCGGTATCCCTGTAACTGGTGCTATAGCAAGAACTGCTGCTAATGTAAAAAACGGTGGTAGAACTCCTGTTGCAGGAATTGTTCATGCAGTAACTTTATTAATAATACTCCTAGTATTTATGCCATATGTAAAACTTGTGCCTATGTCAGCTTTGGCTGCAATATTAATCGTAGTTTCTTACAATATGGGTGAATGGGAATCCTTTCAACAAATATTTAAAGCCCCTAAAAGTGATGCAGCGGTTCTTTTAGTTACTTTTTCTCTAACAATATTCTTCGATTTAGTAATTGCTATTGGAATAGGTTTAATGCTTGCCTCATTGCTATTTATGAAAAGAATGGCAGATGTTTCAGATGTGAGATATATTCTTGATGAACATGAAGATAGAGATCAGATAGAGCTTATAGATAGCATAAAAACCCCTGAAAATGTATCTGTATATGAAATTAATGGACCTTTCTTCTTTGGTGCGGCAGACAAATTCATGCATGCAATTAGAGAACTTGGCGTTCCTACTAAGATTTTAATTATAAAAATGTCCAATGTACCTGCTATTGACGCTACAGGATATCATGCTTTAGAAATGCTTTATGAAACATGTAAAAAACATCATACGGAGTTAATAATGTTAAACCTGCAAGAACAGCCTTTTAATGTTCTTGAAAAATATGGATTTGTAACTCTTATAGGAAAAGAGAATTTCTGTAATAGTGTTGAAGAAGCTATTGATAGAGCTAATTCCTTACTAATAAAGTAAATTAACTTACAACAGTATATTTAAAATAGCAAAAGGTGCACTGGTATATGCCGGTGTACCTTTTACTATTTATTAAAAAAGTTTTTATTATAATACAATATTCTATAATAATGTATTATAATATTAAATGTAGCTTTTATATTAAATAAGCTATACAAATAAAATTAATGTAATTATAAAGGAGAGTCAAGAATGATAATTTCTAGTGAATCATATATTGATACTATAGCAGAAGATTTAAGATATGTTAAGCTACTAGCTAGCAAGTATCCTACAATTCCAGATGCTTGTACGGAAATTATAAATCTACAAGCTATCCTAAATTTGCCTAAGGGAACTGAACATTTTCTTACAGATATTCATGGTGAATATGAATCCTTTACTCATGTTCTTAGGAATGCTTCTGGTGTAATAAAACGAAAAATTAATGATATTTTTGGTACTTCACTTAGAGAAACAGAAAAAAAAGAACTTGCAACCGTTATTTACTATCCCGAACAAAAGTTAGACATAGCGCTTAGAGAAGAAGATGATATAGAAGATTGGTACAAAATCACACTTCATAAACTTATTAAAATTTGTAGAGCAGTCTCCTCTAAATATACTAGATCTAAAGTCAGGAAAGCACTGCCACAAGATTTCTCTTATATTATTGAAGAATTACTCCATGAACAACAAAACACTTTTAATAAACAGGAATATTACAACGAAATTATTCAGACCATAATTAAAACTGGTAGAGCTAAAGAATTTATAGTTGCTATTGCAAACCTAATTCAAAGACTAACTATAGATAGACTCCATATTTTAGGAGACATTTATGACCGAGGTCCTGGAGCGCATATAATCTTAGATACTCTTATAAAGTATCACTCTATTGATATACAATGGGGTAATCACGACATACTTTGGATGGGAGCTGCCGCGGGGTCTGACAGTTGCATTGCAAATGTACTTCGTATTTCAACAAGATATGCAAATTTAGATACAATCGAGGAAGGTTATGGTATTAACTTATTGCCTCTTGCAACTTTTGCTTTAGATTTTTATGGGAATGACCCTTGCAAATCTTTTAAGCCAAAAATTTTTCCAGAAAATAATTATAGAGAAAAAGATCTTAACCTAATGTCGCAAATGCATAAAGCTATTTCCATAATTCAATTTAAACTTGAAGGTCAAGTAATAAAAAGGCGTCCACATTATGAAATGCAAGATAGGCTTCTTCTCCATGAGATAGACTATGAAAAGGGTTGCATAAATATTGACGGAAAAGAGTATAAGCTAAATGATACTAATTTCCCAACTATTGACCCAACTGACCCCTATAGATTAACTGAAGATGAAAGAGAACTTATTAACAAACTTAAATCTTCTTTCTCCAACAGTGAAAAACTCCAGAAACACGTACGTTTCTTATATTCGAAGGGTAGTATGTACTTAAAGTACAACTCCAATTTGCTTTATCATGGTTGCATAGCATTAAACCAAGATGGTAGTTTTAAAAAAATGAGAATAGATAATGTTATATATAGTGGAAAAACATATATCGATAGAACTGAACGAGTGGCAAGAGAAGCTTATTTTGGCAAAAGCGATTCAGAATCTAAACTTTATGCACTAGACACCATATGGTATTTGTGGTGTGGTTCCAATTCTCCCCTATTTGGTAAAGATAAAATGACTACATTTGAGAGATATTTTATAAATGACAAAAGTACTCATATAGAAATTAAAAATCCATACTATAAATATAGGGATGATGAAACAATTTGCAACAATATATTGACTGAATTTGATTTGCCTATCAATAACTCACACATTATAAATGGTCACGTCCCAGTAAAAACTAAACAAGGTGAGAGCCCTATAAAAGCTAACGGTAAACTTTTAGTTATTGATGGCGGTTTTTCTAAGGCTTACCAACCGCAAACAGGTATAGCTGGATATACTCTTATTTATAATTCCTATGGACTACTTTTAGCATCACATGCTCCTTTTGAATCTAGACAAAAAGCTATCGATGAAGGTAAGGATATCTTATCGTCTACTATAGTTTTAGAAACAGCTACAAGCCGCAAACGTGTAATAGATACAGATGTTGGCCTAGAAATAAAAGAGCAAATTAAAGATTTAGAGTTGCTACTTACAGCATATAGAAAGGGCCTTATTAAAGAACAAAGGTAATATTCATAAAACTTTTAAAAACCACTTGGGAGTTCCCAAGTGGTTTTTATTTATTATATATATTAAAATTTATTCAGAAAGTGTTAAATCTATTTCTATTGTTTTACCATTCCTAACTAATTCTACTTTAACTATATCCCCAGCATTATGGGTATTTTTCAAAGCATTTAATTCGTCCACAGTTTTAACCTTTTTACCATCAAACCCTGTGATAACATCCTTATTTTTAATACCATATTTTTCTGCTGCACTATCCTTTTGAACTTGCCTAACTAGTACTCCAACTGGCAAATTGTATTTTTCTGAAATATCTTGAGTAATTACTTCGCAAGTAATTCCTATGGTAAGAACTTGCTTGGTTAAACTATCCATTTTAGGCTTCACTGTATTAATTGGTATTGCAAAACCTAATCCTTCTACGCCTACCTCTTGCTGACTCATCGTAGAACTTATCTTCGCAGTATTTATTCCTATAACTTGCCCCTTAGTATTCACTAGTGGTCCACCACTATTACCTGGATTAATAGCTGCATCTGTTTGAATAAATTTCAATTCCTTATTTTCAATGCTTACTTGTCTATTAACCGCACTAATAATGCCTGTAGTAACAGATCCTATAAGTTCTTTCCCTAGAGGATTTCCTATTGCTACCACTGATTCCCCTACTTCAAGATTATCAGAATCTCCGAATTCAGCCACGCCAGGAATTTTAGCATTGTCCGGCAGTTTAATTACAGCTACATCTGCTGCTTCATCGAAGTTTACTACTTTTGCAGAAACTTCATTTCCATCACTAAGCATAACTTTAATACTTTGTGCTCCACTCACAACATGGTAATTTGTCAAAATATATCCAGTTTTACTAAATATCATACCTGTTCCTACCCCTTCACCACGAGAGCTTTTAGAAGAAATTGCAACTACTGCTGGGCTTACTTTTTTTACAATTTCAGGTACACTTAAATTTTCTGTAGTACTGGTAGTAACAAGCTTTGCGCTTGAATCGCTAGTGCTTTTTGTAGTAGCCGCTTTAGGTACACTAGTATTATTTGTACCATTTGTATTTTTCATCATATTCATTGTAACAATACCAGAACCTATACCTCCAAGTGTCGAACATATTGCACCTACTATTATGTAGGACATTATTCTATTTTTCATACCGCCTTTATTCTTTTTCACTTTTTCTTGGCTTACTTCTGTATAATTATTATTTTCTAATACAATAGGTTCAGTTTCACTTGAATAACTCATATTCTCACTTACATTGTTATTCTCATAGCTAATTGTATTTTCGTCTATTTCGTTTATTTTATCATTATCCACATTTTCATTCATATATTTTCCTCCTTTTATACTGCGCGTTTTATCACTAATTATATATTAATACATTTATGTTACAGTTTAATGTCAAATTTATTAACAAACCTTTAACTAGTTAACAATTAATTTAAGATATGTTAGATAATACTTAGAATTAACAATATAAAATTGGCTTATCTGTTTAAGATAAGCCAATAAGTTAAATATATATTAATTAAAATTATACGATATTTTTTTCAGCATATAACTTAATTATATTGAGTATTACTTCAACAGCTTTTTCCATGGCATATGTAGGTATAAACTCATATTTGCCATGAAAATTTTGTCCACCTGTAAATATATTCGGTGTTGGAAGTCCCATAAATGAAAGCCTTGCTCCATCTGTACCACCTCTAATAGGTACCATTATAGGATTTACCCCCGCTTCTTTCATAGCCAAAAATGCTGTATCTACAATATGTTTAACTGGTTCTATTTTTTCTTTCATATTAAAATATTGATCCACAAGTTCTATTTCAACTGTGCCACTTCCATATTTATTGTTTAATTTATCTACTACGTTTTTTATAAATATCTTTCTATTTTCAAAGTTTTCGCTATTAAAATCTCTTATAATATATTGAAGTTTTGTCTCTTCAACTTCACCATTAATACTGGTAAGATGATAGAATCCTTCATAACCTTCTGTAGTACTTGGTGTCTCATTTTGTGGTAGAGAACTCATGAGTTCATTTGCTATAAGTGTAGAGTGAATCATCTTTCCTTTTGCTGAACCCGGATGAACATTTCGTCCATGGATATAAATTTTTGCTCCTGCAGCATTAAAATTTTCGTACTCTAATTCTCCAATAGTTCCCCCATCCATAGTATATGCAAAATCAGCATCAAATTTTTTCACATCAAATAAATCTGCGCCACGCCCTACCTCTTCGTCTGGTGTAAACCCAATACAAACTATACCATGTGGTGTTTTAGGATTATCCATTAAATATTCTACAGCTGACATAATCTCAGAAATTCCAGCTTTATCATCAGCACCAAGTAAGGTAGTTCCATCTGTGGTTATAAGAGTCTTTCCTATGTAATTCTTTAATTCAGGAAAATCTTTTGGCGATAGTACTATGTTGCTTTCTTCATTTAATATTATGTCTTCTCCATCGTAATTTTCAATAAATTTAGGTTTAACATTTTCACCTGACATATCTGGTGCAGTATCCATATGTGCTATAAATCCTATAGTTGGTACAGCTTTTTCTAAATTCGATGGAATAGTTGCCATAACGTATCCATTACCATCTACACTAGCATTGTTTATACCCATAGCTTTTAGTTCTGCTACTAGTTCAGTGGCAAGTACCATTTGGCCCTCTGTGCTTGGCACAGTAGTTGATTCCTCATCTGATTTAGTACTGTAACTTACATATTTTAAAAATTTTTCTACAACTTTTGACATATGATCATCTCCTCATTTATAATCAAATGGTCTTAAAAAAATTATCAATTAATTTCTCTGCCATTCTTTTTTGCATATTTGCTTTATTAATAAGTAATAATACCATTAATATAAGTTCTATTAACTCTCCATCCTCTTTTCCCATTTTTTTAATTTTAACTTTGATATATTCAGAATATTTATCTACATCAAGTACAAACTCTTGGTTCTGAACTTCCTTTATATCTAAAAAATTGTTATATAAATCTTCTAATGACATGCTTGTATCTTTGGAGGTTTTTACATCAATAATAGAATTAAAAATTGTATTAATATCACTGATAGATATAGTCTGCTTTAAATTATAAATAAGAGTAAGTAATATCATGTGTTCGTTAGTATACTTCTTATTTTTTGCTGGTATCAAAATCTTACCTTTAGTATAGTTATTAATCATTGTTTTAGTAAGAATTTTGTCTTCATCATTCCTTTTAAGACTTGAGAGCTTTTCATCAAAAAAGGTAGTGACTTGATCCATATATAAATCTACACAAGGTATTTCCATTAAACTAACATCTTTTGCTCCTATAATCTCTTTCACTAATCCATCTAAAGTTTCCTTGGTATAATCCATTTATTTCACCTCCCCTTCATTATATAGTAGATAACGTGCAAGCTATACTATACTCATAATATATAATTACAGGTAGTCTATAAATGCTATTATACTCTAAATTTACAGTATTTTAAAGCTATATGAAGTAATACGCTAATAATTTAACCTATTGCCACAATTCACTATAATTATAGCTATTTTCGTTGTTGATATACGTTACTTTCTATTGTAGTATTAATATATATAACATGTAGTTTTTAAGACTACGTTAAATATTGTTTTAATCAGTAAAATGTATTTAATAATCACATAATAAATTATATCCATGGCTCGGGCTTTTATACCTTGTTCATGAGATATTACAAGGGGTGATCCATTTGTTATCAAAATTTAGAGAACCTATAAGTAGTCTTACACATTTAGTTGGTGCCTTTTTATCAGTAATAGGGTTGATTTTTTTAATTAAATTTTCCCTAGATACCTCAAATTGGTACAACACCATTATACTTGCAGTATTTGGAATCAGTTCAATATTACTTTATTCTGCAAGCTCAACCTACCATAAGTCTACATCTTCAAAAAAGGTTATCAAAATACTTAGAAGAGTGGATCATTCTATGATCTATGTTCTAATTGCAGGAACATATACCCCTATATGTTTAATTGCTTTAAAAGGCAGCGTAGGTACCTATCTTTTCATAGGTATATGGCTTTTAGCTTTTATAGGAATTCTTTTGAAGATAGTTTGGTTTGACGCACCCAGATGGTTATACACTCTATTTTATATCTTAATGGGTTGGATTTCTGTTTTTGCTATTGTGCCTATTATAAAAGCTATTTCCTTAGGTGGTTTTATGTGGCTACTCGGTGGTGGTCTCTTTTATACAGTAGGTGGTATTATATATGCCACTAAACGTCCTAAAATAAACCTAAAGTTTTTTGGATTTCACGAAATATTTCACATCTTTATTATGTTAGGAAGTTTATGTCATTTTATACTTATGTTCAAATATATAATGTACATTAACTAATTTGCAATAGTTATTATTGGATGGTAAAATTATAATTAATAATTTTACAGAAAGTAGGGATATTAATTATGATAAACTTATCAGATGGTACAACATTTGAAACTTATTTAGACCAATCAAAGCTTAACTATGGTGAGATACAACTTACTGCTTATAATTCTACTTATCTATCCTTAGTCACTAAAGAATCGTTGAAAATTATAAATCGCACTGTCAATGTAGCTGTTTTTTCCGAAGGATACTGTCCTGATTGCATTGTTACCCTACCCTTCATTAAGAGAATGGCGGAAGAAAACAAAAATATAAACTTATATTGTTTCCCCAAAACTGGGTACGAAACTTTTCTAGAAGAATGCACTGGCGATGCAAGAATTCCAACTATCATAACCTTTGATGGTGAGATGAATCCTAAAGGTGCCTACGTAGAGTTTCCCAAAAAAATGTTAGATAAAATGGCTTCATTAAAAAATGAAGAAAAGAAAAACACAATTAATGATTATAGGCAAGGAAAATATAATTACATGATTGAAGAAGAACTTTTAGATATATTACAATAAACATCTTCAAAAAATAAACACCTTTAATATTATACAAATATTAAGAGTGTTTATTTATTAATTCTAAATCCTTGAACTAAACCCTAGCGGACCTAAACTTAATCTTAGAGGTTTTATTAAAATTACTTTTACCATTTAAGAATTCACAATAAGGCGCTATAGGGCACTCCTCACAATTAGGTTTTCTAGCTTTACATATTTTTCGCCCATGCCATATAAGATAATGATGAGCATCACTCCAACTTTTTTTAGGAATGTTTTTCATGAGCTCTTGCTCTACCTCTTCAACATTTTTCCCGAAAGCAAGACCAATTCGTTTTGAAACTCTAAAAACGTGAGTATCTACAGCTATAGCTGGAATACCAAAAGCATTAGATAATACTACGTTAGCAGTTTTTCTACCTACACCGTTAAGCTCTGTTAATTCTTCCATACTGCTCGGTACTTCTCCATTATGTTTTTCTAATAAAATTTTTGTAGCCGCTAAAATATTTTTACTCTTATTATTATAAAATCCACAGCTTTTAATTTTTTCACCTAATTCCACCGGAGATAAAGTAATCATAGTTTCTGGCGTATTGTACCTGGTGTATAGCTCTTTTGTAACAATATTCACTCGCTCATCTGTGCATTGTGCTGATAGTATGGTAGAAACTAAAAGTTCATAATGATTTGCAAAATCAAGACCACATTTTGCTCCAGCGTATGTCTCATTAAGAATCTCTAACACTGCTTTGATATTTTTTTTGATCATTTAGTACCGATTCCTTTAGCTCTTAATTTTTGAAACATATCAGTAGTCATTTTTGCTAAATCATATTTAGCATTAAAACCCCACTCATTCACAGCACAAGTTGGATCAATTGAGTTTGGCCATGAATCAGCAATTCCTTGTCTTTCTGGATCAACATCATACTCCATTTTAAATCCCGGTATGTGCTTTTTAATTTCATCAGCTATTTCTTCTGGTGCAAAACTCATAGCTGCAATATTAAATGCATTCCTATGAATTAATTTTGATCCATCAGCTTCCATTAAATCAATTATTGCATTTATTGCATCTGGCATATACATCATATCCATTTTTGTTCCTTTTGCAATAAAAGAAGTATATTTACCTGACTTTAATGCTTCATAATATATATCCACTGCATAATCAGTTGTTCCTCCTCCTGGGAGAACTTCATAAGAAATTAGCCCCGGAAAACGTACTCCTCTTGTATCAACTCCAAACTTTTTACAGTAATAATCACATAACAATTCTCCTGCAACTTTATTTACACCGTACATAGTTGTGGGCCTTTGTATTGCATCTTGAGGGGTATTATCTTTAGGTGTAGATGGTCCAAATGCGCCTATAGAACTTGGTGTAAAGAACGAAAGCTTAAGTTCTCTAGCAACTTCTAAAGCATTTACAAGCCCACCCATATTTATATTCCAAGCTAGTTGTGGTTTTGCTTCCGCTGTTGCTGATAATAGTGCTGCTAAATGAATCAATGTGTCTATTTCATATTTTTTGCAAAGTAAAAGCATAGTTTTATGATCAGTCACATCTAATAACTCAAAAGGCCCGGTGGTAACTACCGGGCTATCCTCTAGTTTTTTTAAATCTGTAGCTATTACATTATTACTACCATAAACTTCTCTCATCGCCATTACTAGTTCTGAACCTATTTGTCCTAAGGCTCCTGTTACCAATATTTTTTTCATATGTTCCCTCCAAATCTTAATAAATATTTAGTCTATTTTATTATTTTATTATTTTATTATTTTATTATTTGCATTTCTCTGCCAACTTTTGCATAAATAGCTAGTGCTTCATCTAACATTTCTTTTGTATGAGATGCTGTAGGCATATTTCTTACCCTCCCAGTTCCTTTTCTAACAGTTGGGAATACTATTGATTTTGCGTAAACCCCTGCTTCAAAAAGTCGTTTACTAAATTCTTGTGTTTTAACTTCATCACCTATTATACATGGAGTAATTGGGGTTTCACTATTTCCAATATCAAATCCAAGATCTTTTAACCCCTTCTTCAAATAATTAGCATTTTCCCAAAGTTTATCATTAAGCTCAGTACTTTCTGTTAGAATATTAATAGCTTCTATAGCAGCACCTGCTGATCCAGGAGTTAGTGATGTTGAAAATAAGAATGGTCTAGCCCTAACCATGAGCCAATCAATTAAATCTTTTGATCCTGCTACATATCCGCCTACAACTCCAATTGCCTTTGACAGCGTTCCAATTTGAAAATCTATTTTATCTGATAGGTTAAAGTGATGTACAGTACCCGCACCACTCCCAAGTACTCCTGAGCCATGAGCATCATCTACATATGTTATTAAGTCAAACTCCTCTGCAATCTTAACAATTTCCGGAAGCTTTGCAATGTCACCGTCCATAGAGAATACACCATCAGTGATTACCATAATTTTTTCATATAAACCTGATTCTACTGCTTCTTTTGCCTTATTTCTTAAATCTAGCATATCAGCGTGTTCAACTCTTATAATTTTTGCACCGGATAATCTACACCCATCTATTATTGATGCGTGATTTAATGAATCCGAAAGAATTGCATCTTTTTTACTCATTACTGCTGAAATTGCACCCATATTGCAATTGAAGCCTGACTGAAATGCAATAGCTGCCTCTGTATGTTTAAATTTAGCAAGTTTTTGTTCTAAATCTGTATGAATTTCCGAAGTACCATTAATTGTTCTAACCGCACCTGCTCCTGCACCATATTTCTTAGTTGCTGCAATGGTAGCTTCAATAAGTCTAGGATTAGTTGCAAGACCTAAATAATTATTTGAAGAAAGGTTAATTAATTTTTTATCCCCTATAGTAATAACAGGTCCATTAGGACCTTTCAACACATTTATTTCATTATACAAACCTTTACTTTTTAAATCTTCTAAATTTTCTTTTAAGTATTTTCCTAGCATTTTGCTTCCCATAGTAACATACCTCCAACCTTTTATTTTGTAAATTCACATAAGATTTTATGTGAATTTTATATTTAATTACAACTCTATTATATCTCACTTAAGTACAAAATACTTATTTAAATTATATAATTCTTTATAATTTATTGCATATGATATTTATATCTGCTTTGTATGGTGTAAAATCTTATATAAAAAGGTTCTATTTTCTTTATTATGTTAAATTAATGAAATTTTTCCTTCATTTTTTTAACAATTATATATTACTTTAGATTCCTAAACTCCAATAAAAAAAACAAGGTTTTAGTTTTCACACCAAAATTCTTGTTTATTTACATTACTCTAAATATACTCCCCTATACTGCTCTGGTAGCAGTATAGCGATACTACACATTACATCATGCATTACTCTATCATGATACTGGTTTTTGTCTTCATCTTCATTTTTACTTGGAATTATAATAGGATCACCAACATTAATATTTACATCTGCATGATGAAATCTTTCAGAGGCCATGTCACCATTTTTATCTATAGGTAGCAATAGTTCCGTTCCCCATATTCCCATTGGAAGTATTGTTGCCTTTGATAATTTAGCCATTAATAAAAGACCCTTCTTGCCCTCTATCATTTTTCCATTCCTACTCCTGGTTCCTTCTGGAAAAATCATAATATTGTTGCCTTGCTTTAGGGTACTAATAATTTTTGATATAGCTTCTTTATCTGCAGAATTCGGTTTTATATTTATAGTCTTAGCCACATGAAAACCTAGTTTGGTAAGCTTATTATCTGTTAATTTTACACCAGCAACAAAAGTTACATTATTATCCTTTAATAGTTTATTCATAATTATACCATCTGCATTACTTAAATGATTGCATATGAAAATTATTGGGGATTTTGTTGCATTAATTTTTTCCATTCCATTAGTTTTTATATTTGCATACTTATTAATATACGTGTCTAGCAATCTTTTAGCTATCAAAGTTACAGTCTTGTCCGGTAAAAAGTCTATTATTTTTAACAATACTTTCGAAACCATTAGAATTCCACCTTTCACAAAAAATCCTTATAAAATTATTATAGTTTGAAAATCTTTAAAAGTCTATAATAATAATCTCTTATATAAGGCGATGTATCCTTCTCCATAGTTTTAATTTTAACTTTTCCAATAGAAATGGCATTAATAAGTGCATTTCTTTTAAGAATATTTTTACCTCTCCAGCCGCAAGAAGTTATTTTGTATTTCTCTTTAAACTCTTGATTATTAGTTACCATTAACCCTTTAAGGTTATTGCAACTCATATGTTCATAGGGCTTGAACTCACTAAGATCACTAAACACTATTCCGCTGTTATATGGGCAGGCTTCCTGACAAGTATCACAACCAAATAATCTACCATTTAATTTTTCAAACCAAAAATCCTCTATATCTTTTTTTTGAGTTATATAGGCTAGACAAATATTCGAATTATTATTTATTCCAAGTGTTCCCTCAACTATAGAACTTGTAGGGCACGCTTTCAAACATATATTACAATCACCACATTTTGTCATAACTTTTTCATCGGGCATCATTATTAAATCTGTTATAATTTCTCCTAAAAAAACATAAGATCCGTACTTTTCTGTTATTAGTGCGTTATTTTTCCCTATGAATCCTACCCCACTGCTGCACGCAATATATCTCTCTGGTAGCGCATTACTATCCACAAAACTCATAGCTTTACCACCTATAGATTCAATAAATTTACAAATTTTATTCATATACTCCGTTGTTACAACATGATAATCTCTTCCTAGCGTATATTTCGAAAAATGAGCACTTTTATTAAAATCCGAATTATATAGATATGGAAACGCTATAGAAATTATAGTTTTTCCTTCCTTCATATATAAAAAAGGATTTATTCTCTTATCTATACTATGCTCCTCAAACTGATTTTCCAGCCCTAGCTTTTTTCTTTTCTCAAAATAAGGATTTAGCTCATGATAAATTCTACATTCGCTAAATCCAATTGTGTCCAACCCTTGTTTTTTACAGTACTCTATTATTTCTTCCTTAATACTCATATTGTCAGTCCTTTTTATATTATCATATCATTGTAGATTCTTTTAGTGTTCCCTAAATAGTCCTTAATCTCTATTATAGTTACAGTTTTTCCAAAAATCTCTCTAGCTGGAATACCTACAGCAGTTGACCTAGCTAATACATCTTTAAGAACTACAGCATTGGCTCCAATTTTACTACCAGCTCCTATGCTAATTGGCCCCAAAATCTTAGCACCAGCGCCCACAACAACATCGTTCTCTATAGTAGGATGTCTTTTGCCTTTATCCTTACCTGTTCCGCCTAGTGTAACTCCTTGATACAAGGTTACATTATCCCCTATTTCTGTAGTTTCTCCGATAACTACTCCCATTCCATGGTCTATAAATAATCTTTTCCCTATTGTAGCACCTGGATGAATTTCTATTCCAGTGAAAAATCTAGCTATTTGAGATAGTGCCCTGGATATAAAATAAATTTTATGCTTATATAGAAAATGAGCTATTCTATATAATATTATAGCATGAATAGACGGATATAATAATATTACTTCAACCCAGTTATTCGCTGCTGGATCTTTGTCTAATATATTTTTAATTTCATTTTTTATTATTTTATACATATTATTCGCCCCCTATAAATCCTGTAACTTTAATCATAAATCCCCATAGAAATATATTTTTCTCCTCCATCAGGCGAAACAGTAACAACTTTCTTACCCTTGCCTAATCGTTTAGCAATTTTTATAGCTGCCGCAATATTTGCGCCTGTTGAGATTCCAACGAGTATTCCTTCTTCTTTAGCCATTAGTTTTGCCATTTCAAAAGCTTCTTCATCAGATACTTTCATTATCTCATCCACCACGCCACTATCATAAATATCTGGTGTGAATCCTGCACCTATTCCTTGTATTTTATGTGGACCCGGTTCTCCTCCTGATAGTACAGGAGATTTTTCTGGTTCAACCGCAACTACTTTAATATCACTCTTAATTTCTTTAAGCCTTTTCCCTACCCCAGTAATTGTTCCACCAGTACCTACCCCTGCTACAAAACTGTCTACATCTTCTATATCGCTAATAATTTCTTCCGCAGTAGTGGCATAGTGTTTTTCTGGATTTGCTAAATTAATAAATTGTTGTGGTATAAAAAAGCTAGGATTTCCCTCTGCTATTTCCTTTGCTCTATTTATAGCACCCTTCATACCTTTTGTTCCATCTGTAAGCACAAGTTGTGCTCCATATGCCTTAATTAAGTTCCTTCTTTCAACGCTCATGGTATCTGGCATAACAATGATTACCGTGTATCCTTTAACTATTCCAATCATAGCTAAGGCTATCCCCATATTTCCGCTGGTTGGCTCAACTATAGTATATCCATCTTTTAATAATCCGAGTTTTTCAGCTTTTTCTATCATCCCAAGAGCCGCCCTATCTTTTATGCTTCCAGCTGGATTAAATTTTTCTAGTTTTACAAATATATCAGCCATGTTACCCTCAACCAATTTATTTAATTTTAATATTGGTGTTGCTCCTATCATATCTAAAACGTTGTTATACATCATAATAATATCCCTCCAAATTTATAATTAGTAAATCATTTTTAAAAATCTATTTATACATCTCTAATATATTATTTTAAATATTTTTGGGTACAAAAAAAACTCCCTCTATTTTAGAGACGAAGTTTTGCTTCGTGGTCCCACTCTAATTTATAACCACTTTAGTGATTATAAAGCCACTTTTTTTCAAGCACAGCGCTATGCTCTATCACAATAACGGGCGAATCCCGATGCAGCCTACTATATTCGGTGCATAACTCCAAAGGGCACTTCATATAAGTTTTCCATAAGAATCTTCTCAGCTTTAGATTCTCGCTCTGTATGCTCTTCTTATATTACTTTCCTTCTTCTAAGTATTTCCTAGTATTTTAGTATGAATTACTTTAACTTTATTATATTATATTCCCAGTATTAAAATATGTCAACACTTTTTTATTTATTCACAACATAAAATTTTTTAATAAAAAACTGTTAGAATAAACTAACAGTTAAATCCTCAAAACTCTCCTCACTAACCTTCGTAATTCTTTAAGTATTGTGAGATGCTAATGCCTACACTAAGACTGTGCATTACTACATTTTCAGAAGTATCATTTCCATAAGCTACATTCCCACATGCGAATATCCCATCTATATTAGTTTGTGAATTTTCATCCAATCCAATTTGACCAGTTAACGAATTAATTAATATTTTTGCTTTAAGTGCTAGTTCATTATCAGGATATAAATCTACAGATAAAAGTAGTGCATCACAGATCATATATTCTTCACTGCCTTTAATAACTTCATTATTATCATCTAGCTTCACTAATGTAACACCCTTAATCCTATTTTTCCCTTCAATCGCAACTATCTTATGCTTTGTTCGTAATGGTATATTAAAGTCACTCAAAAACACACCTAGTTTTTTATCAGTTACATTAATAGCATCATTACTTTCAACCACCACTTTAACATTAGCTCCTTCTATTGAAAGCCGGCTTGCCATTCTTAATGCAATATCTCCTGTACCTAATACAACTATCTCTTTTCCTGGCATATATCCTTCTATATTTATAAACTTTTGCACTGTCCCTACAGTGTATATACCTGCGCATCTGCTACCTGGTATATTCAGAAATCCTCTTGGTCTTTCTCTGACGCCAGTAGCAATTATTATAGCTCTTGATTTTATTTTAAAGGTTCCATCCTCAGAATTAACTGCATTAATTTCTTTATCATGGTTTAGACTTAATACCGTAGTATTCAATTTGTAGGAAATATTTAACTTACTTACTTTATCTACAAACTTTTGCACATATTCTGGTCCCGTCAAATCTTCACCAAAAACTTCCATACCAAATCCATTATGAATACATTGATTTAAATTCCCCCCAAGTTCATCTTCTCTTTCTAAAATCAAAATTTTACTATCATAATGTTCTTTAGCTGAAATGGCAGCTGCAAGACCTGCTGGCCCACCGCCAATTACTACTATGTCATATTGTTGCATTTCATAGCCTCCAGTATTATAGTATTTATTATTAACAATCCATTATGAAACATATTAAATCATCTTCTGCGAAGCTAAAATATAATTAAATACACGCAAAAACCTGTGAAAATAATTTCACAGGTTTTATTTGGCAGGGGTAGTAGGGGTCGAACCTACAACCAATGGTTTTGGAGACCACTACTCTACCAACTGAGCTATACCCCTTTATTCGCGTATTAAATTTTAAAGTGGCAGGGATAGTAGGGGTCGAACCTACAACCAATGGTTTTGGAGACCACTACTCTACCAACTGAGCTATATCCCTAAAATACATCCAAATTATATCATGTATTTTTATTATATGCAAGTATTTTTTATATTTAGCATATTACCTTTTCTTTTTTTATTTTTTAGGATAAACTATCTAGTGAGGTGAAACTTATGGAGTTTATAGTAACGTCAGTAGAAGAAACTTATAAAATAGGAAAATTAATAGGATTGCTTGTAAATCCAGGCGATATAATATGCTTAATTGGCGACTTAGGCACTGGCAAAACTCAAATAGCTAAAGGGATTGCACGTGGGTTAGACATTGAAGACCATATTACAAGCCCCACATTTACTATTGTAAATGAATATACAGGTCGTTTAAAATTATATCATTTTGATGTGTATAGAGTAAATGACCCTGATGAAATAGCCTCTATAGGCTTTGATGAATATATATTTAGCGATGCCGTTAGCATAATTGAATGGGCTAATTATATTGAAGAATTGATTCCACCAGATAATTTAACTATCACCATTGAAAAATCAATAGAATTTGGAGACGATTATAGAAAAATCAATATTCAATATTCAGATAGAAGATATGATTATATAAAGGAGCTAAAACTATGAAAATTTTAAGTTTAGATTCTGCTACAGAATCTGCAACCTGTGCTATTCTTGATGATAGCAGGGTGCTTTCTGAAATAACCTTTAATTGTAAAAAACAGCATGCTCAAATACTTTTGCCAATAATCGATGAACTTTTTAAAAGTACTGGAATGAGTATAAGTGATATTGATGGTTTTGTAGTGTCGAAAGGTCCGGGTTCTTTTACAGGACTTCGAATAGGACTTGCCACCATTAAAGGCTTGTGTCAAGGCTCAAAAAAACCTTTTGTAACTGTCTCAACCCTAGATTCACTAGCATATAACTTAGCATATACAGACGGAATTATTTGTCCTATACTAGATGCACTAAGAGATAATGTTTATACAGCCTTATATAACTTTAATGATAACAAACTTAATAGAATAAGCGATTATATGAACGTGTCTTTAAATGAACTAATAAATATTTTAAAAGAAAAAAATTGCCATATTTCATTTGTAGGTGCTGGTACTTTGAAATTTAGAGAAAGACTTCTAACACAGTTATCTAATATAAATTTTGCACCAGCCCATTTAAATTTAGCTAAGGCTTCTTCCCTTGGAGAATTAGGCCTTAAACTCCTATCAAGTGGAGTGAAAGATGATATATATTCATCAGTTCCTATTTATCTTAGAAAACCTCAAGCTGAAAGAGAATATGAAGAAAAAATGAGGCGTAGAAAAAATGAATAGTGATTTTAAAATATGTCCAATGGATGCTTCATCCATTAAGTCTATAATCAATATTAATCAGTTAAGCTTCCCAATTTCCTGGAGTTTAGAATCCCTTCAAAGTGAATTAGACAATAAATTCGCTAAATATGTAATATTAAAAAAGGGGAATTCTATAGTAGGTTATGGAGGAATGTGGATAATTATAGATGAAGCCCATATTACTAATATTGCAGTTCACCCCGCGGCTCGTGGTGTTGGTGCTGGAGACATGATTGTGGAAGCATTATTTAGAATTTGTAGAAAGCAAAAGGTTACAGCAATAACCTTAGAGGTTAGAAGCTCTAATTTTACAGCTATAAACTTATATGAAAAACATGGCTTTGAAAAGGTAAGCATTAGACCCCATTATTACGAAGATAATAGAGAAGATGCGGTAATTATGTGGAATAGAAACCTATAGAATGTATTATTAAACATTTACCAAAATATCTAATAATATGCTACAATGTAGGAGAATTGTTTTAGTGTATACATGTAATTTATTAAGCTATAATTCAAATTTAAAATTATTGGGATAGAGGTAACATTTATGAATAAGAAATTTATTTTAGCACTATTTTGCGCAATATTATTGGTTGGATGTAACTCTTCAACTAAACCTACTTCTGGTACAACAATTACAGTAACAGAGGATTCTAAGAGTGAATTACAAAAACCAGTGGATAAACCAACTAAAACTACACTTTTATCAACAACTTTTAAACAGCCAGTTGTTAGAACCTTTGAACTGAATGAAACTGTAGCGAAAGAAGTACCAATTCTTATGTATCACCATCTACTAAAGAAAAGGGAGAACACATTTACTAACAATGGTGTAGTACTTAACCTTGAAAATTTTAAGGAGCAAATGGATTACTTACATAATAATAAATATACCACAATAAATCTAGCAGAACTTGAGCAGTGGGTTTTAGGTAATATAGACCTACCTAAAAAAACTGTATGTATAACCTTTGATGATGGATACTTAAGTAACTATATTTATGCATATCCTATTTTAAAGAAATATAATTTTAAGGCAGCAATTTTCTTAATTACATCCTATATTAAGGATGACAGTGTGGAATTCGCTTCTCAAAAACAACAGTTCTTAAACCGGGATGATATTAGTAAGACTGATGATGTATTTGAATATTCAAACCATACTCATAATTTACATAAATCCGAGAATGGTAAAGGTTATTTAATTACAAAACCTATAGACCTTGTAAAAAAAGATTTATTGAAAAATATAGAACTAACCGGTAGCCCTTATTTTTCTTATCCTTATGGACACTATAACGATGATGTATTAGCTCTTCTTCCGGAAATAGGCATACGAATGGCTGTTACTGTTAAAAACGGTACTGTAAAGAAAGGAGATTCCTTATTAAAACTCAAGAGATATGGAATATATCCTAAAACAACTATATCTATATTTAAAAATATGGTTAATGGTGAATAATAAACAAAAGGGGTGCTACATCTATAATTACTTTATAGGTGCAGCATCCCTTTTAGTTATCTAATTTTGTTGTCTTCTTTTATATTCAGTCTCCATATGCTCTTTGTGAAGTATAGGTGACACACTCTTATATAAAGCTAAAGTTACAGTGGATACTACTATTCCTTTAATGAAGTTGAAAGGGATAATAGACCAAATAATAAAAGTATTCAAATCTGTAATATTATGATTTACTTTTGTTCCCATTCCTATAAAAGCAGTTATTGGAAGCCCTAATGCCTTTACATACAATGGTAGGACAACAAAATAATTTAATATTCCAGCAAAAACTGACATAACAATTGTCCCTATTAACAATGCAACAATAGCACCGTTCTTACTTTTTCGAATCTTATATATATACCCAGATACTAATACCAAACAGGATCCCACTAGAAAATTTGCAAGTTCTCCCACAAATGCTGTTTTACCTGCTAAAAATCCATGTAATATATTTTTAACAAGTTCAATAATAACACCTGCTATAGGTCCTAGCGCAAAGGCCCCCAGTAGAGCTGGCAAATCACTTATGTCTATTTTTAGGAATTCAGGAAATATTGCAATTGGTAACTCAATGTACATTAAAAGAAAAGCCATAACAGATAAAAGTGAAATTTTAATAAGTTTAACAAGTTTTTCGTCTCTCATTTTTATACCCCCTAATTGAATATTCTTCTAGGGATGGATACAATAAAAGCCCTGACACGTAACTATGTCAGGGCAAATTCACATATATCTCATCTTCTTTCATCCAGACTTTACTGTCGGCTTCGGAGTTAAACCGAATCTGCCTTACGGCTCGCGGGCTTTACCGCCGGTGGGGAAATTCGCCCCGCCCTGAAGATTATTAAATTTTTATTTTACAACTTAATTATACACATCTTAAGTTAATAAAGCAACTAATAATTACTGAGTTTTCATTGATAGTGATATTCTTTTCCTCTTCTCATCAACTTCAAGCACACTAACCTCAACTATATCTCCAACACTAACCACATCTAATGGATGCTTTACAAATTTATCCGATAGCTGGCTTATATGTACTAACCCATCTTGGTGAACTCCAATATCAACAAAAGCTCCAAAATCGGATACATTCCTAACCGTCCCCATAAGTTTCATCCCCGGCTTAAGATCAGACATTTGAACTACACCTGTTTTTAATATAGGCTTCGGCATTTCCTCTCTTGGATCTCTACCTGGCTTTTTAATTTCTTTAATAATATCTCTAAGGGTTGGAACTCCTATCTCTAACTTTTCTGCTACCTCTTTAATATTAATATCTTTTAGTCTCTCATCCAAATCTTTAAAATTCAAAGATTTAAGATCAGCTTTAGTATACTTAAGAGATTCTAATAATTTTTTGGCAGCAATATATGACTCAGGATGAACTGAAGTGTTATCTAAAAATTCTTTACTATCCATAACCCTTAAAAAGCCTGCACATTGCTCATAAGCTTTTGCCCCTAATCTTTTAACTTTTAATAATTCTTTTCTAGCTTTAAACTTACCATTCTCTTCTCTATAAGCTACTATATTTTGAGCTATAGAAGCATTTATCCCTGATATATAAGATAATAATGACGGTGTTGCTATATTAAGGTCTACACCAACCACATTAACACAGTCTTCAACTACCCCTTTTAAGGATTCATCAAGTTTTTTAGGTGCAACATCATGTTGATATTGACCAACTCCAATAGCTTTAGGATCGATTTTTACAAGTTCAACTAATGGATCTTGTAGTCTTCGTCCTATAGAAATGGCTCCCCTAATAGATACATCTATGTCTGGATATTCTTTTGATGCAAGTTCTGAAGCAGAATACACTGACGCCCCAGCTTCTGAAACTATAACATAGTACAAATCTTTTGAGCATTCTTCTTTTAGTTCTTTAATTATTTGAGCAAAAATTTCTTCAGACTCGCGACTAGCTGTTCCATTACCCAGAGATACCACCTCTACATTATGCTTCTTTACTAATGCTTTAATAATACCTATAGATTTTTGAATACCGTCCTTGCTACCTGCTGTAGCATATACCGTAGCTATATCTAGAACCTTCCCTGTCTCGTCTAGTACTGCTATTTTGCACCCAGTCCTAAACCCAGGGTCAAATCCAAGCACTACCTTTCCTTTTATAGGAGACTGCATTAAAAGAGCCTTCAGATTAGCTTTAAATATTTCAATGGCACCAATTTCACCTTTTTCCGTTAGCTGAGACCTTATTTCTCTTTCGATTGACGGAAATATAAGCCTTTTTACAGAGTCAACTATGCTTTCCTCTATATACTTATCAGTTTTAATATTTCCCTTTAAACATTTGTTCTTTAAATAATCAACGATTTTTTCATTATCAACTTTAATTTTTACAGAAAGTATCTTACTATTCTCACCTCTATTTATTGCAAGAATTCTATGTGGAGGAATAGTCCTAACACTTTCTTTATACTCATAATACATTTCAAATGGAGTAGTATCGTCACTTCCACCCTTAGTTTCTACAATCCCTTGATTTTGAACCAGTGCCCTAATCCACTTTCGAAAATTAGCTTCATCCGAAATCATTTCACTTATAATATCTCCAGCACCCTTTAGTGCATCTAGTGCTGTGTTAACTTCTTTTTCCTCACTTATGAATTCTTCAGCATACTCATCAATATCACCTTTAAACTCTCCGCTGAAAATAATTTCTGCAAGAGGCTTAAGCCCTTTTTCCATTGCAATGGTAGCTCTAGTTCTTTTCTTAGGCTTAAAGGGTCTATATATATCCTCAATTTCAGTCAAGGTCTCACATTTATTTACTGATAGCTCAATTTCCTCGGTTAATTTTTCTTGTTCTCCAATTAAACGAATTACATCTGCTTTTCTTTCTTCTAAATTTCTAAGATATATAAGTCTCTCAGTGAAATTTCTAAGAATTATATCATCAAGTCCCCCAGTTACTTCTTTTCTATATCTAGCTATAAAAGGGACTGTGTTCCCTTCATCTAATAACTGGATTACATTTTCAGACTGCTGCTTTGTTATTCCAAATTCTTTAATCAATCTATTCTCTACATTCACCATACTTTTTCGACTATTTTTCAATACAACTAAATAGTCAGTCCTCCTCTCAAATTTATATTTTACTTCGCGAAATTAACATATTTAATCATACCACCATTTCTATACTCATATTTATATAAAAGATAGAAATTTTAGGAGAGATATATGAAAAATTTAATATGTTCTTTTTTTCTAACCCTTTGTATTTTATTATTTTATTATAGCTCACATATATATTATACCCTATATAGATTCAATGCTACAAATGTGTACCAAAACATAAAATATATCTCTTCAGACCAATTTAAGGGACGACTTCCTGGCACTTTAGAAAATCAAGAAATAGCTATTCTTATTAACAAGTCATTTAAAAATAGCGGCCTTTCCCCTTATAAAGGAAAGGAATTTCAAAATTTCAAAGTGCTATACCCTAGGAAAACTGAAAATAGCCCGTATTTAAGTGTACGAGATACAAAAGGCAATCTATTAGAAGATTTTGTTTATAGTAAAGATTTTAAAGAAGATATGTTAAACTTCAAAGTCAATAATTTAACCTTCAAGCAAAATAATGTTACAGAAATAACCAATGATTCCCTTAAAGTTCATACCGCCGATGGCCCTTTCGTGTTCTTTGTTCCACCTAATAATGATTTATCCTTTAGAAGTTCCTTTATTTCCACTTCCAATTATAACATGTATATTATGATTACTAAAGAAACGCTTATAAAACTTAAAAATTTATTAGAAAGCAATTGCATAGTTGATTGCCTTTTACCTTATGAGACCTCAGAAACTAGTGTAAATAACGTTATGGGTTATTTAGAAGGCAGCGATACCTCTGCCTCACCAATAATTGTCTGTGCGCATTTTGACCATCTAGGTACCGATCTAAATGGCACCATATATAATGGTGCTCTAGATAATGCCTCCGGTCTTTCCTTCATGCTAGAAATGAGTAAGTATTTAACTTCACTTGGCAAACCCTCTCGAAGCATTCTTTTCTTAGGGTTTAACGCAGAAGAGTTTGGGTGTTTAGGTTCAAACCAATTTGTCACAGAATATAAGGATGATATAAAAGATAGTAAAGTATTTAATTTTGATATGATTGGAAGCAATAACGCTGTACCCCTATGCATAATGGGTGGAAAAGAAGATACCGATAAAACGCCTTTTATAGAATCAGTTTCAAATACTTTAAAATCCGAAAAAATAACTTTTGATTATCTTTTTGAAGATGCTAGTGATCACGATGGCTTTAGGCATGAAAATATTGATGCTATAACTTTCTGTGACAATGATATGACTAGGATACACACCCCTAAAGACACTTTCGAGCATATAAGCTTGTCTTCCATTGAAAGATGTTATAATGTAGCTTCAAAAGAGATTGTAAAATATACTTTTAAAAATAGCATCATTATTATATATTATAAAGAATGTTTCCTACTCTCTATACTAAGTATCCTTATATTTTCGTTGCTTTATAGGAAGATTAACAATGAAAATCTCTAAGAACAATTTAATGCCCCTAATAAATAAAAAATCCAGTAGAATAATTATATTCTACTGGATTTTTTATTTATTTATTTATTTGCCTTAGATACGCCTCAATAAAAATGTCAATGTCCCCATCCATAACTGCATCTACATTTCCCATTTCCGTATTAGTTCTATGATCCTTGACTAAATTATATGGATGGAATACATAGGATCTAATCTGGCTCCCCCATCCATTATCTTTTAAATCACCCGTTAAGTCTTCTATTTTATCCTTTTTTGCTCTTTCCTTTAAATCTAAAAGCTTTGCCATTAGCATCTTCATTGCAGTGTCTTTATTACTATACTGGCTTCTCTCATTTTGACACTGAACAACTAAGCCTGTAGGCAAATGCGTAATTCTTACAGCTGAATCAGTTTTATTTACATGTTGCCCTCCAGCGCCTCCTGATCTATATGTATCAACCCTGAGGTCTTCAGGCCTTATCTCAATGTCCTGATCTTCAGTAAGCTCTGGAAGCACTTCACATGAAGCGAAGGATGTCTGCCTCTTACCATTTGAATTATAAGGTGAAATTCTTACAAGCCTGTGCACTCCCTTTTCAGTCTTTAAATATCCATAGGCAAACTCACCAATAATTCTTAATGTAACTGCTTTAATACCTGCCTCATCAGATGACTGATAATCTAAAACTTCTATTTTATATCCCTTTTTTTCACACCATCTTGAGTACATTCTATAAAGCATTTCCGTCCAATCTTGAGCGTCATTTCCACCTGCACCAGTATGCAATGTTAAAATCGCATTATTTTTATCATATTTCTCAGATAGTAAAATTTCTAATCTAAATCTATTGGTGTCATTCTGGAGTTCCCTTAATTCGCTTTTTATTTCTCCCATAGAAGAATCATCTTCTTCCTCTTGACTTAACTCAGTAAGCACTTCTAAATCTTCTATTCTACTAATTACTCCATTAAATCTATCTATTTTATCTTTAATGCCCTTAGCCTCTTTAGTAACTTCTTGTGCCCGAGAAATATCTTCCCAAAAACTAATTTCCTGCATTTTAAACTCAAACTCCCCTAATTGCTTTTCCATAGATGTTATGTCAAAGAGACACCCTTATTTCTTCTACGTTACTTTTTAACTTAGTTATTTCACTTAATATTTGTTCCATTTGTATTATCAATTAATACACCTCACTCATTTTATTTATTTCAAAGGACCTTCTAAAAAAAAGGAATGAGCAAGAATTAATTGCTCACCCCTTTTATGTCAAAATTTAAAGTTGCTTTCTATCGTTACTATCCCCTACCGCAGCAGTTTTTGTATTTTTTCCCTGATCCACAAGCACACTCATCATTTCTTCCTTGTTTAGCTTGCTTTTTTATTGGATCTTTTTTAAGAGAGTCATCGTGATTTGTTGATGTAATTTTGGCAACCATCTCTCTTTCAGGTGCTTTCTCAATTTGTACATGAAATAAGTATTTAACTGTTTCTGTCTTAATTGTCTCAATCATATCCGCAAACATGTCGCTACCTTCCATTTGGTACGCTTGTGTTGGATCTTGTTGCTTGTAAGCTCTAAGCCCAATACCTTGCTTTAAATGCTCCATATCATCAATATGATCCATCCACTTACTATCTACTACCCTTAGAAGAATAACTCTTTCAACTTCTCTTATTTGCTGCTCACCAAAATGTTGTTCTTTCCCAGCATACATTTTTTGAGCTATATCCAAAAGACTTATTTTAATTTCTTCAACAGTAGTTTTAGAAAGCTCATCTACCGATACTGTACCTTTGGGCATATATATTTCTTCAATATAGCTAATAAGTTTTGATAATTCTTCTTCAAAACTTTCCTCATGTCCACTAATATGTGAATCAACTGCACCTATGACAACATCTTTTATCATTTCCTCAATTTGTCCTTTTAAGTCTTCTCCTTGAAGAACCTCTGTTCTTTGTCTATAGATTATTTCTCTTTGTTGATTCATTACATCATCATATTTAACAACATTTTTTCTTATATCAAAATTATTTCCTTCAACTTTCTTTTGCGCACTTTCTATAGCACCACTGACCATTTTACTTTCAATAGAATCTTCATCAGTTAATCCTAATTTTTCTACAACCCCTTGAAGCCTTTCGGAACCGAATATTCTCATTAAATCATCCTCAAGTGATATATAAAACCTAGAGCTTCCTATATCTCCTTGACGACCAGAACGCCCTCTAAGCTGATTATCAATACGCCTAGATTCATGTCTCTCAGTTCCAATTATCTTAAGTCCACCAGCTGCAACAACACCTTCTTCAAGCTTAATATCTGTACCACGTCCTGCCATGTTAGTTGCAATGGTAACCATACCAAGCGCGCCGGCATGGGCTATTATTTCTGCTTCTCTTTCATGGTATTTAGCATTAAGTACTTGATGAGGAATTCCCCTTCTTTTAAGCATCTCAGATATTAGCTCTGATTTTTCTATACTTACAGTACCTACAAGAACAGGTTGTTTTGCCTTATATGTTTCAACTATTTCATCTATTATAGCCTTATATTTACCTTTTACAGTCTTATAAACTAAATCTGGGTTATCAATTCTTGTAAGCGGCATATTAGTAGGTATAACTAATACATCTAGTCCATATATTTCTCTAAATTCTTCATCTTCTGTAAGTGCTGTACCAGTCATACCTGATAATTTTTTGTACATTCTAAAATAGTTCTGGAATGTAATAGTTGCAAGTGTTTTTGACTCTTTCTCTATCTTTACGCTCTCTTTTGCTTCAATTGCTTGATGTAATCCATCACTATACCTTCTACCTTCCATAAGTCTTCCAGTAAATTCGTCCACAATGATAACTTCACCATCTTTATCCATGTAATCTTTATCTTTTTTCATTATGTAGTTTGCTTTTAAAGCCTGAACTACGTGATGTTGTACACCCATATTTTCTGCATCAGCATAATTTTCTATATGAAAATACTTTTCAGCTTTATCTATTCCCTCGTCGGATAATATTACGGAAGAAGTTTTCTCATCTATAGAATAATCCGCTTCTTTTACCAGCCCTTTTACAAAATAATCTGCTACTTTATAGAAATCAGTAGATTTTTCTCCTTCTCCAGATATTATAAGTGGTGTTCGAGCTTCATCAATTAATATTGAGTCGACCTCATCTACAATTACAAAGTTTAATTTCCTTTGGACTTTTTGTTCACTATGAACAACCATGTTATCTCTTAGATAATCAAACCCAAATTCATTATTTGTTCCATATGTAATATCTGCATTATATGCCTCTTTTCTTTGAGTTGGATCTATATCATGAATTATTACGCCTACAGAAATCCCTAAAAATTCGTGTATTCTTCCCATCTCATCTCTATCTCTTTTTGCGAGATAGTCATTAACTGTAATTATATGAACTCCATTTCCTGTTAATGCATTCAAATATGACGGAAGTGTAGCCACTAAAGTCTTTCCTTCACCGGTTTTCATTTCAGTTATTCTTCCTTGATGAAGTATTATACCACCAATTAGTTGTACTCTAAAATGCTTCATTTTGAGAACTCTCCATGAAGCTTCTCTAACTACAGCAAAAGCTTCAGGCAATATGTCTTCTAAAGTCTCTCCACTATTTAACCTAGTTTTAAATTCTTCTGTTTTTGCTCTAAGTTCTTCATCGCTTAAACTAGTCATTTTCGAATCTAGTTCTTCAATCATGTCTACAGTGTCGTTTATTTTTTTTATTTCTCTATCACTATAACTACCAAACATCTTATCAAAAAGTCTCATACTATTCATCCTCACAATTCATTTTTCTTTAAAATATACACTTGTTAAGTATATCACTTAATTCTTAGCTATTCAACTTATACTTCCCATAAATTTTGTAAATAAATTCAATGATTTTATATCATATTTTTTTAAAATTAAAAAAGGATTAAAGTAGATATTCACACTTTAATCCTTTAAACTTGGTATATCTTTTTAGAATTCTGATTCTATCAAACCATAATTTCCATCTTTTCTTTTATATACTACGTTAACCTCTGAAGTATCGTCATTCATATATACGAAAAAGCTATGACCAACTAATTCCATTTGAAGTACTGCTTCTTCTGCTGACATAGGCTTGAACGCAAATTTCTTTGTCCTTACTATTTTGATATCATCATCATCTTCAATATTTTCATATTTGGGAATACCCTGAAATTTAAGAGAATTTCCATGAGCCCGTTTTTCTAATTTTGTTTTATGTTTTCTAATTTGTCTTTCTAATTTATCAACAGCAAGGTCTAAAGAAGCATACATATCATCATTTTGCTCTTCTGCCCTTAAAATAACTCCATTAAAAGGAATTGTAATTTCTATGGTGTGTCTATTCTTTTGAACACTAAGCGTCGTCTTAGCTTCCACATCCGGATTAAAATACCTATCAAATTTGGATATCTTCTTTTCTATAATATTTTTCAAGGCTTCTGTTATCTCAATATTTTTTCCTATCACGTTAACTTTCATACTTACAGCCCCTCTCTAATGTATATATACTGCTTTATTAAAAGCATGTTATATGTTGTTATAAGTATTGTATTACTTTTCATCTTAAAAAACAACCACTAAATTTAGAATTCACATAATATTAACGCAATTTAAAGTAAAATAACTCAATATGCCTTATTATTACCCTGTTTATTGAGGTATCCTACACATTGTCTTCAACTGAATTTTATGATATTTTTTTTTACATTAATTAAGTCATTTTTTGCGTCTTAATATATAAAAACTCCTAATATAATATCAGGAGTTTTTATATATTAAGTTAGTTGACCTGGTCTTTGACCCCACACTCGCCTGCTGGAGCTTTTGCTACTCGGATTTAACCTCTCACTACTTACACTCTCGCCTATTATGGCGGCAGGACTAACCTCTAAGCCGCACCATGCTCACTAAACTTTGTTTAACTTACGTGGATCGTTTCGCCTGCGACTGGCATCGACTTTCAACCACAAACCTAACTTACTACACTAAGAATTATACTCTACTTTTAGCTATAGTCAATATGCAAACATTGCCTATTTTACTTTTTTTCAAATTGCTAGCACAATGAAACGCAGTAGCCCCAGTGGTTATAACGTCATCAATAAGTAGTATTTTTTTATTTATCATATGATCATTTGCTTCAATTGCAAAGCAGGTCTTCATATTTTCCCACCGCTCTTCACCATTTAGACCAATTTGATCCTTCGTATCCATAATTTTAATTAAATTGCAAATAACTGGTATATCTAACCACCGCGATAAATAATTTGCTAAAAACTCACTTTGGTTATACCCTCTATTTTTCAGTGCGCTTTTTGTCATAGGTACATATGCTATTAAGTCAAATTGCAAATTTTTTTCTTTTATAAATTCCAACATATACCTAGCCAAAATTTCTCCACAGATAAAGTCACTTCTATACTTAAGTCTAATGATTAACTCTTTTACAATATTTGAATAGTAAAATACTGACAAAACTAGATACCTTTCATCATTATTCCCTATATAAAAATGATCTTCGCATGGCCTCAATTTTTCCCTACATTTAGTACATAATGGTTCGATTTCTTCACTATATCCACTACAGATTACACAACACTCGTCCCCTGAATATATAAGTCGTGCTAAACAATAAAGTATGTTTTTTATATATTTAATAATCCTTTGTCCCACGCTTTCTGATTAAATTTTCTAGCCATACTTCTAGCTTTATCCATTTCTTCAGTTTCAATATTAGCTAAAAATATCGCTTCTCCCCTTTGTACATTCTCATTTCTTCCAACCTTACTTGATAAATATAATAATTGCTTATGATTAAATTTAATATCATCCGCAAAGTAAACTATAACATCAACTGCATCAAATACTAGATAACTTTCTTCAAAATCATTAGTTACTATTATGCCCTTATGTTGCTTCATAAACGATATTAGAATATCAGCAGGACTTTTCTTTCTAATAAATAAAAATAGATTTTCACTTAGCTTCTCTTTAAAGTTACTTAGATACTGAAATACCGCTGTAGCTTTTTCTTCATCGGGTGTAAAAATTATCACCTTTCTATTAGATATAATTGACCATTTTAAGTATTCATATACTACTAGTGGTATGTCAATGCTTAAATTTATTCTTGTAGTTATAATTCTAGGTTCTATAATCGGAATTTTATTATTCTTTAGAGGGAACATAATTGGAGCATACTCGCTTAGGATAGTCTCTACGGAATAAGCTATTGCCGTGCCATCCTCTTTGCACATTTTTAGTAATACTTCTTTTATTTGTAATTCGCTGTATTTAGGAAAACTCCTAATATCGTTATAAATAACCAAATCAAATTTCTCTAAAAGTTTTGACGCATTTTCGTAATTGCATATATGTAAATACTCATTTAACCCGTTATACTCACAATCGGAATAACATATATCCACGCCTAAATTAGTATATTTTTCTAAAAAGTGAATAATATCAATACTGGGCTTCTCTTCATTAGTTATATACAACATGTTTTTCTTTTCATTGGCATATTTAATTATAGTTTCAAGCAATATATCAGAAGAATTGTAAAATACAGATATAACATCTATTCTTTTTTTTCCAATCAAAGAATATCCTAAAATTTCTTTGCTAATTGTATTTTTTTCTTTACCAAGGTTCAATTTCGAATAGAAAAACATATAAAATACCCTCCACAGTTGTGATTTATTTCAACAGGACTTAGCCAGACCTAATTTTCATCAAGACTTAAGTTCTCATCTACTATCTGTCTTATTCGAAATCTTAGCGCAGAATATCTTTCGAAACTTCTGTTATTATCTTTCATAAAACTAATAGCCTTTATCTTACCTACTAAAATAACCATATTTTTAGCTCTAGTTATTCCAGTATAAAGCAAGTTTCTGTTCATCAAAAGCGGTGGTCCCATAAACATAGGCATAATTACAACTTGAAACTCACTTCCTTGGCTTTTATGAATTGTAATAGCATATGCTAGAGCTAATTCATCTAAATATACCCCTTCATATTCCACACGTTTATTATCATCAAAAACAACTATAACATTTTCATTATTATCATCAATATCGTAAATATACCCTACGTCGCCATTAAAAATCCCAGTACCTTCTTCAGCCTTTGCAGTAGTTTTATTCCACTTTATAGAATAGTTGTTTTTAATTTGCATAACCTTATCCCCTACCCTAAAAATAGTATTTCTATAGTCCTTTTCTTTTTTATTTTTAGATTTTGGATTCAATATTTCTTGAAGCCTTTCATTTAAATTTTCTATACCAAGTATTCCTTTTCTCATAGGTGATAGTATTTGAATATCCTTCATTTTATCCCATTCTTTATTAAATTTAGGTAGTCTTGCGTTAATTAAGTTAATTATACTATCTAATGTTTTTTCCGGATCATTATTTTCAATAAAATAAAAATCTTTACCCCTTTTATTTAAAATAGGCATCTCACCATTATTAATTTTATGAGCATTCACAATAATCATGCTTTCTTTAGCTTGCCGAAAAATTTCATTGAGTTTCACTACTGTAACACATTTGCTTTCAATAATGTCCCTTAATACATTCCCCGGTCCTACAGACGGCAATTGATCAACATCACCAACAATTATAAGCCTAGTCCCTATACTTATAGCTTTGAGTAGGCTGTTCATAAGCATAATATCTATCATAGATGCTTCATCTATAATGAGCACATCACAATCTAAAGGCGATTCCTCACTTTTAAAAAACTGCGTTCCATCATCACCACCCATACCAATCTCAAGTAACCTATGTATTGTTTTTGCGGCGTGCCCGGTAGTCTCTGTCATTCTTTTAGCAGCGCGTCCAGTAGGTGCAGCCATGAGCACTTTCATTCCTGCTCCTTCAAATACTTCTGTTATACAGTTGATTATAGTAGTTTTCCCTGTTCCAGGCCCCCCTGTTATAACTTCCATACTATGCTCTACGGCACCACAAATAGCAGCCTTTTGAGACGTTGCAAATTGTATGTTTTTTTCTTGTTCAAATTCTTTGATTTTATCTTCAATATTTATATTAAGCGCATCACACTGAGCTACAGATAAAGTTATAATTTTTTTAGTTACCCCCAGTTCACAATAATAAAAAGGTATAGTAAATGCACATTCTTCTTCATCAATATTTTCTACTTTTAATTTTCCTTGTACTACATTATCATAAACATTACTCTGTATTTCCTCATCAGAAACTCCCAGAATATTTTTAGCCTGATTGTATAATTTCTTTAAGGGCATATAAGTATTTCCCATAGTACAAAACTCATTAACCACATAATTTATTCCACTTTGTATTCTAAAAGGAGATTCTTTATTGATTCCTAAACTTTGTGCTATCCTATCGGCAATTTTAAACCCAACACCATCAATGGTTTCAGTTAACACATATGGATTCTCCTTTACTACTTTTATAGATTCTGCGCCATATTTTTTATATATTTTAACGCATTGATTAGGTGTTACTCCATAAGTTTGAAGAAATATCATTATAGTTTTAACTTCTCGTTGCTTAGAATAAGACTGAAAAATCAGTTCTATTTTTTTTTGTCCTACACCATCAATCTCTTTTAATTTTTCAATTTGGTTATCTAGTATATTCATGGTGTCTTCACCAAATCGCTGTACAATTTTTTTAGCAGTTACTGGTCCAATTCCTTGAATTACTCCTGATGCTAAATATTTTTCCACACCCACAATTGAACTCGGGATTACTTCCTCACATAAAGTTATTGTAAATTGCTTCCCAAATTTAGGGTGAGTATTCCAATCCCCTGTTAATTTTAGATTCTGGCCTTCACTAATATATGGCACAATGCCAACAATCGTTATTTTCTCTTTATTATTATTCAAATGTGCAATTATATACCCATTTTCATCATTATGAAATACTATATCTTCAACGGTTCCTTGTATTTCTGGCATAAAATCTCTCCTACTTATAAATTTTTAAGATACCAATAATATTATTATTACTATTAGTTTTATTATATCATATGTATTTCATATGTATTTCATATTTTCATTTACAGTATACCCCTGTCTTAAGTTTTATCAAAATTCTAAATAATAATCAACATATTAGATAAAAGTTCAGGGATAACAATTATTAATTGTTATCCCTGTTAATTGCTATCTTATTTATTATAGATATTTTTTTATTTCTTCCACCTTATTTAGTTTTTCCCAAGTCAGGTCTAAATCGTTTCTACCAAAATGTCCATATGCAGCTGTCTGTTTGTATATTGGTTTTCTAAGGTCTAGTTCTCTTATGATAACAGCCGGTCTTAAATCAAATACCTTTTGGATTATTTCAACAATTTTATCATCATCAATTTTACCTGTACCAAAAGTTTCAGCTTCTATAGAAACTGGTTTTGCTAAACCTATTGCATAAGCTAGCTGAATTTCTAATTTATCTGCTATCCCTGCCGCTACTAAATTTTTAGCAACCCATCTTGCAGCATACGCTGCTGATCTATCAACTTTTGTTGCATCTTTTCCAGAGAATGCTCCACCGCCATGCCTTGCGTATCCACCATAAGTATCCACTATTATTTTTCTTCCTGTTAAACCAGAGTCTCCTTGCGGTCCTCCAATTACAAATCTACCTGTTGGATTTATATAATATTTAGTATTTGCATCCAAAAGTTCACTTGGTACTATAGGTTTTATTACATGCTCTATTAAATCATTTTCAATTTGATCATGAGATGCCTCATCTCCATGTTGAGTTGAAATAACAATAGTATCTATTCTTACTGGCTTATTATCTTCATACTCCACAGTAACTTGTGTCTTTCCATCCGGTCTTAAATAATCTAAAGTGCCATCTTTTCTTACTTCGCTTAACCTTCTTGCAAGTCTATGAGCCATAGCAATTGGAAGTGGCATGTACTCTGGAGTCTCATTAGTTGCAAATCCAAACATCATACCTTGGTCTCCAGCGCCTATTGAATCCGTCTTATCAGACCCACCTAGCTTTGATTCTAAGGCCTCATTAACTCCCATAGCTATATCTGCTGATTGTTCTCCAATAGATGTAATCACAGCGCATGTACTAGCATCAAATCCATATTTTGCTCTAGTATATCCTATACCCTCAATAGTTTCCCTAACAACTTTAGGAACATCTACATAACAATTAGTTGTTATCTCTCCCATAACTAAAACCATTCCTGTAGTAACCGCCGTTTCACAAGCAACTCTAGCATAAGGATCTTGTTCTAAAATAGCATCAAGTATAGCATCTGAAATTTGATCGCAAATTTTATCTGGATGTCCTTCTGTAACTGATTCTGATGTAAATAATCTTTTCATTATAATTCTCCTTTCTGATATTAAAAATTTTCAAAAAAATAAAACCCCTTCTAACTATAAGAAGAGGTGTTTTAAACATCTTTCTTATCTCGCAGAATATATCTGCAGGAATTGGCACCATGGTGTATTGCACCGGTTGCCGGGTTTCATAGGGCCTTTTTCCCTCCACCTCTCTTGATAAGAGTTAACAATATTAAGTTTTAATTATACTACCACATAAATTTAATAGTGTCAATAAATCCTATACACACATAAAACTAAAATAAATAAAAAAGACATCTTAAGATGTCTTTTGGTGGAGGAAGATGGATTCGAACCATCGAAACATTACGTAACAGATTTACAGTCTGCCCCCTTTGGCCACTCGGGAACTCCTCCATATATGAAGCTGGCAATAAGAATTGACCTTACAACCTGCTAATATAAACTTTTTTCTTATGCCTTACAATCTTCTAATAATAAATGGTGGAGGAAGATGGATTCGAACCATCGAAACATTACGTAACAGATTTACAGTCTGCCCCCTTTGGCCACTCGGGAACTCCTCCAATTATATGACTAACAAAATTCATATACACATGTTAATCTATGAAATTTAAAAAATTGTTTATGGTGGGAACAACAGGGTTCGAACCTGTGACCCTCTGCTTGTAAGGCAGATGCTCTCCCAGCTGAGCTATGCTCCCAAACTTTAAAATAATGCATATTATATAATAACATAAATGGTGGAGGAAGATGGATTCGAACCATCGAAACATTACGTAACAGATTTACAGTCTGCCCCCTTTGGCCACTCGGGAACTCCTCCAATTATGGAGCTGGCAATAGGAATTGAACCTACAACCTGCTGATTACAAGTCAGCTGCTCTACCGTTGAGCCATGCCAGCCTATTATATTATTTATCGCTTTATCTTGTCGACAAGAATCATTATACAATATTATTTACTTAATTTCAAGTGTTTTTTTTATGATTAATATAATTTCTCCGCAAGCTCCATGTCTATAAACTTTCCAGCTATAATTCGCACTTTTTCATATTCCTTTTCCGATAAGTTTTCTTTTAATAATTTCAACGCTTTAAGAACCCCATCCTCGGCATCCTGCGCATACAAATAGTTTTTAACTTTTTTATAATCCTCTTTGCCTAACTTAATACTTACATATAACAACTTTATCTTATCAGCGGCAGTTAAGTTTTCTATTATTTTCCCTGTTGATACTTTAAACACTGATTGTTCATTTTTTTTATTATCATAATTGTTATCTTCTAGACTGTACCACTCTTTAAGTAAATATTTTTTATTACATATATATTTGTCCACCGCAGTTTCTTCTATATCTGCCTTAGATGAACCTGCATCCAAACTAGCAGTACTATTTTCACCTTTACTTTTAATATCACTACTAACTTTTTCATCTGGCATATCCCCTTCCTCTAAATTATCTTTCACATAAGGAGTTTCTATATCGGCATTTTTGCTTGGAATTAAATTACTGTTACTCTCTACTACTGTTTGTTTAAATATTTCATTTTTCTCATATTGATTCCTATTACTTATATAGTCGCTATACAAGTTCATAGTCGTAACACTTATAACTGTAAAAAGAATAATAATCCATCGTGAATATTTTTTTCCCATAAGAACATCCCCTCAAATAATTAATATACATAAATTATTTGCCAAATAATCACTTTTTTATTCTTTTATAATAATAATAGTTGAAATTTATTCATATAAATTATTGATAGGAACATAAGGAGGTATATTTCTTGAGTAAAGCTAAGACCGATTATAAAGATCCTTTAGCCTACTATACAATTTCTAATTTTTTAAAAGACTATATCGATGACAATACTTTAATTGTTTGCATAGGCACCGATAGATGTATAGGTGATTGTCTAGGTCCTCTAGTAGGTACATTTTTAAAAGATAGTTCCTTTCCCTTACCTGTATATGGCACAATTGATAACCCAATCCATGCATTAAATATAGATAGTAAGCTAGCTAAAATAAATGCTTTACATCCCAATTGCACTATAATAGGTGTAGATGCATGTTTAGGAGACGTCTTAAATATAGGTGAAATCCAAGCTAGAAATTATCCCATTCATCCTGGTAAAGGCGTTGGAAAAACACTTCCCAAGGTAGGTAACGTATCTTTGATAGGTATAGTAGATTCCAGTGATGATAGTGAACTCTTCACTAATAGAAACATAAGGCTCAGTTTAGTAATGGAAATGGCAAGTGTTTTAAGTAGATCCCTTTTGCATTCATATTATTTATATTCCTGTGCCAAGGAAAAAAGCTTAAGTCCCGTTTAAAATCAAATATATACCGTATAAACATAAACAAGCAATACAATTAAACTAATAATTGTATTGCTTGTTTATATAGCTTGTTTACACTTTTTAATCCCTTGTATATATTTCTCCTCCATTAAATGAATTGTCTAACTTATCCATATAATCCAATACTTTTCCTGTTCCCATAGCTACACAGGAAATAGGATCCTCTGCAAGATATACTGGAACTCTAGTAAATTCTTGTATAAGCTTATCTAATCCCTTTAATAATGAGCCCCCACCTGTCATAACTATACCTTTATCAGCTATATCTGCTGCAAGTTCTGGTGGTGTTTTTTCTAATACGGAATGTGTACATTCTGCTATTAAATTGACTGTTTCTTTTAAAGCCTCTCTCATTTCTTCCGAAGATACTGTTAAATTTTTAGGAAGACCCGTAATTAAATCTCTTCCTCTTATATCCATAGTAGCTACTTCATCTTGTTTGCACGCACAACCTATGTTTATTTTTAAATTTTCTGCAGTTCTCTCACCAATCATCAATTTGTGTCTTTTTCTAATATACTTTATAATGGCTTCATCAAATTTATCTCCAGCTACCTTAATTGATTCGCGTACAACCATACCTCCTAAAGAAATAACTGCAACATCAGTAGTTCCACCACCAATATCAATGACCATGTTTCCACTTGCTTTTGTAATATCTAGTCCTGCTCCAATTGCTGCTGCTAGCGGTTCTTCTATAAGATAAACTTTCTTAGCTCCAGCATTTCTACCTGCATGTTCTACTGCCCTTCTCTCTACTTCCGTTGCTTCGCAAGGGACGCATATTACTACTCTTGGAGCCGACAGCCTTCTTTTACCACAAGCCTTCTTTATAAAATGTTTTAACATCTTTTCAGTTATATCATAATCTGAAATAACCCCGTCCCTCATAGGACGTATGGCCACAATATTGCCTGGTGTTCTCCCTATCATTTGTCTAGCCTCTTCTCCAACTGCCAATACCCTATCTAAATTTCTATCTATGGCAACAACAGATGGCTCTTTCAAGATAACACCCTTACCTTTAATATATACAAGTACTGTGGCTGTGCCTAAATCTATTCCCATGTCTGTACCTAATCGAAAAAAAAACATCTCAAAACTCACTCCTGCTCTTTAGTATATTCGTTATTTAAATTATACTAAACTTTATTCTATAAAGCCATAAAAAAATCCTCTTTTTTTGCTTTAATATTTTTTAGTTTTTAGTTTCAAATGTTTTTATCCCTCTACTGCCTTGTATTTAAGTTTAGTTGCCCTGCCTCCTCTAATATGTCGCTCAGCTTTATTTATATCCAATATTGTTTTTGCTTCGCTAGCAATCAGCGGATTTATTGTAGGTAGTCTTTCCGTCATATCCTTGTGTATAGTGCTCTTGCTAACTCCAAACACTTTGGCAGTTCTTCTTATTGTAGCTTTTGATTCAATAATATACTTAGCAACTTCCAGTACTCGATCTTCAATATAGTCTTTCAAAGTGTTACCTCCTAAACCCTTGTATATTTATAAATATGCAATACCTTGCTTTTAAATTCCATTCCAATCAGTCATTTTTCGATAAATTCGTAAAAATGGCTGATTGGTATGATTTTTGATTATTCTTTAGTTTCTACTGTTTGATATTTTTCATACGTTACATAAATCGCAGGGTCTACATTCTTACTATTTTTCAAAACTTCAAAATGCAAATGAGGACCATAGTCTTCATTAAATGAGTTCAGAGTAGTGTTTCCCACTTTGCCAAGCTTTTGATTTTTAGTTACTACATCGCCTTTCTTTACTAATATCTTTGCATCCAAATTAGAATATCTGGTAACAAATCCATTTGCATGATCTATTACAACCATTTGACCCTTTTGATTAGTAACATCAGTACCAACTTCCTTGATTGTTCCAGCCATAACAGCTAGAACCGGTTCACCTATCTTTACATGAATATCAATCCCTAAATTGTTACTATAGCTCCCAGTAGTCGTCCACAAAACTGCATCAACATCTTTTGAATATGCCCTTGCAAGAAGTCCATTAGCTACAGGTTTTTCAAATTTAACACTAATTGTTTTAGACACCGGGGCAGTTGAATTTGTAGTTGTAACCTTTTTAATATTAGGTACTGACTTAAGTACCTGAGTCTTAGCTTCATTTTCTTTTTTTACTTGAAGCGCATCCTCATATTTTTTTTCTTTCTCTTTTAAAACTTTTGTTGCATTCGCTTGTTGTTTTTGTGTTTCTAGTTGATTGCTTGCTACTTCTTTTTTATTGTTACTTGATGATATAGATGCCACAGTAGCTACTATACATAAACAAACAAATAAAATAACGTAGAAGCCCTCCTTCTTAAAAAAATTTAATGTTTTGTTGTTTGATTTCTTATCCATACAAACACCTCCACTTGTATTTTTGTCCATAATGTATTAAAACATACATATTTTATAAATTTTTTTCTATTTATTTCATATTTTTGTATTATTTTTAGCTTTAATCCATTATTTATATGAATCTTTTTTTATTTACCTTCAATTTTAATGAATAAATAAAAAAACCGGTTATCTTTTTTAGAGAATAACCAGCTTAACTATATGATTTTTTATTTTGATATAACAGTACCGCTATAATAATGATTTAATATTTCAATATAATTTTTTCCAGACTTAGCCATTGCATCAGCACCCCATTGGCTCATTCCTACTCCATGACCATATCCACTGCAATTTATTTCTACGTCATTTAAGCTAAACACTATTTCAAAATTAGATGACTTTAACCCTAGCATAGTCCTAAATTTACTACCTGTCATGGTTATACTTCCTACCTTGATAATCTTGACGCTTCCAGCCTCACTCCGCTCAATTATTTTTATTCCCTTCTTAATGTTAGCTAGTGATAAATTAGCATTATTATAATTGTTATTTATAATTCTACTAAGCTCACTATACTTAAAAATGTTGCTACTTTTAAAACTTCCTGCTCTTTCTTCTCCTGGACTTTCTACACTCTTTAAATAAGGTACACTACCACTAAATACATCTTCAGAATTTTCCGTTTTGCCACTACTGGTTGCAAAATAATAAGGCTCCATTACTAATTTACTATTATAGGTTAATACTTGCCCTGACGTACTTTCAACCGCCATTTTAATTTTTTGAAAGTATTTTTCTCCTGAATTTTTGCTTGCCTTTTCCCATGCTCTTATTAATTCGTCCTTAGTCTTATAAACTTGACAATGGACCGTGTCACATAAATCAGCCCCTTTACCATTTTTGCAAGGTGCTCCATCTAATTCAGATATATGAGCTAAAGCATAGGTCCTAGAAGCTACTGCTTGAGCTTTTAAAGCTTCTATATCAAAAGCTGCCGGCATTTCAGAAGCAACAACCCCAGTAACATATTCTTCTAAATTAATGTCCCGTATAATATTTTCTTTTGTGATAAGCACTTTAACACTAGAAATTTTGGGAAGCGAAATATATTTAGTAGCGCTTTCATTAATTTCAAATTTATTTACAAAATCTTTTTTATTCGTACTTTTATTACCTTCCCCTCCCACTATTAAAAGAGAAGTTATAACTATAAATGCTATAAATGCAACTATTAACAAAAGAAAGTTTTTCAAATGTCTTGTAATAAAAACTCTTCTCATTTTTTTCTCCTCTCGCTATACAATATAGTAATACTTAAACCATAAAAAAAATTGGAATATACACTAACTTATATATTCCAATTTATTATATTTTATATTAAAAATAAATAATTATATCATTTTATTATTAAAAGTAAATAAACTTCATTATATTATTTACTAGAACTTACTCTTTTTATATCCGCTCCTAAACCCCTTAATTTTTCTTCAATACAAACATATCCTCTATCAATATGATATATGTCACTTATTATAGTGGGGCCCTCTGCTGTAAGCCCTGCCAATATTAATGCCGCTCCTGCCCTTAAATCAGTAGCTTTAACTTCCGAACCTGTGAACTTGTCTATACCTTCAATTACTGCGCTTCTACCTTCTATTTTTATATTTGCTCCCATTCTCTTGAGTTCTACAGCATGCATAAACCTATTTTCAAAAATAGTTTCTGTAATTATGCTCGTACCTTTTACAGTACATAACAAACTCATCATTTGAGCTTGCATATCCGTTGGAAATCCTGGATATGGCATGGTTTTTATATCTATTGGATTTAACTTATTCCTACCATCAACTATTATACTATTTCTATTAACCTCAATCGCTACTCCCATTTCCGTAAGTTTTGCTATTATTGGTTTTAAATGAATTTGATCAGTACCATTGATTTTGAACATGCTTTTTGTTATTGCAGCAGTTATCATAAATGTTCCTGCCTCTATCCTATCATAAATGGGTTTATAAACGACTTCTTTAAATTTAAAATCTTTGACCCCCAAAATTCTAATAGTATCTGTGCCTTCTCCACTTATTTCTGCTCCCATAGCCCTTAAAAACCTCGCTAAATCTACAATTTCTGGTTCTTCTGCTGCATTTCCAATCACTGTTTCTCCCTCAGCTAGTGTGGCCGCCATCATTATATTTTCTGTAGCACCTACTGAAGGATAATCTAAATATATGTTATTGCCTCTTAATTTTTTAGCTTTTGCCTCCACATATCCGTGCCCTACAGATACCTCTGCACCTAGTGCAGATAATCCTTTTAAATGTAGATCAATGGGTCTGGTTCCAATATTACATCCACCAGGCAAAGAAATTTTAAAGTTTCCAAACCTTCCAATCATCGGACCCATTATTAAAAAAGAAGCCCTCATTTTTCTAACTAATTCATCGTTAGCATCATTATCAAATAGATTTGCAGTATTAATTTTAACTCTATTGTTTATTTTATCTATACTAACATCTGCTTTAAGAGATTTTAATACCTCACATATTACAAATACATCTTCAAGCATAGGTGCGTTTTCAATGATACAACTATTACCATTTAATATTGTTGCTGCAAGTATAGGAAGCACTGCATTTTTAGATGCACTAATATTCACTTCCCCCTGTAATTTTTTCCCACCACTTATTATTAACTCATCCATTTTTTTCCTCCACCATATTATTAATTTTCAATAAGTTGTAATTATTTCAGGTGTACCTATGATAATGTACCTTCCAGATGAATAATTACATACAGCATAATTAAAATCAATTAGCTTGTTATTATTTACTACGGCATTATAATTTTTCGTATATGCCACAGTACTTAATCCACTATTAATATTAACCGTCTCAATGTTTTTAGTTCCATGCGATTCTAGAATCTTTATTATACTTTGATTAACGCTATAAATATCTTCTACATTTTCACTGTTTTCTCTGATTTTTGCCTTCAAATATTGATAATATTTAATATTCTCCCCTCTATGTCCAATGCTAAGGCTAACTTTATTTTTAAGAGATACCAGTCCATTTTCATTACCTATCTTGCTCATGTTTACAGTTATTACGTGCTTGCTATTACTTTTTAAAGCCTGTATATATCCCTTAATATTCCCACCTGAAAACTCAATAGAGTAGTAATCTTCATTTTCAAAAATTTTTGATCTTATTTCTTTATTATCAAGATCTAATGTTTGAAATAAATAGTTACATACTTCCTTTGGTATTTCTTTCGTTTCAAAATTTACCCTGAGTCCATATTCTGAAATTTCACCTTTAGTTTCCAGTAGTATTTCATCAAATAAATTAATTTTCTCCTGCGCATCTGAAAAGCTAACATTAATTCCAAAAATAATTAAACATATTACTATACACAAAAGTACAATACTTTTTCTTTTCATTTTAATCCCCCTATCCTTTAATTGAATTATTGACAATAATTTACTTTTATATTCTTTAAAAGGACCTTTATATTGTTACCATTAATAAAATCATCCCCCAGCACAAATGTGAAGAGGGCTATTTCATTAAATAGTATAGATAGGGGATCTTATAAGAGTTAAACTTATGAATTGATTGTTATATATGTCTATTCTCTATATTATTAATATATAAAACTTAGACGAAAATGTGCTTAAAAGAATTTAACCTCATTTTTTGACGTAAAAAATGGAGACAAATTAATTTATCTCCATTTTATACTCCCTATTCTTTTGTTTTTATTCTCATAAGCGCCCTTAAAATAGCATTTTCTGCTCTTTTAACATCAATATCATCCTTATGAGTCAATCTTTCTTCTGCTCTTTCTTTAGCTCTATTTGCTCTTGCTAAATCTATATCTTGTGGCCATTCACAGGTACTACATAACATTTCTACGCCCTCATTATGCACTCTTAAAATTCCTGCTCCCGTAAAAGCTTTTAAGTCTTTACCATTTAACTCGATAAATTTTGTTACTGTAGGTTTTGTTGGAGAGATCATAGCAACATGGTTCGCAAGAATACCAAACCTACCATCATCATTCTCCGTATTCAAACTGAGGATTTCACCACTATAAAACTCTTTTTCAGGAGTGAGTATAGTAAGCTTCATATGATTTTCCATATAAAAACACTTCCATTTCATTGTTCATATTCTATTATAAACGCCTTATTCACTAGCTAGCGTTTTTGCTTTTTCTACTGCTTCTTCTATAGAACCAACAAACATAAATGCTGCTTCTGGTAATTTGTCATGCTTGCCTTCAAGTATTTCTTTAAACCCTCTTACTGTTTCTTTTACCTTAACAAATTTGCCCTTCATTCCAGTAAATTGTTCTGCAACAGTAAATGGTTGTGAGAAAAATCTTTGAACCTTTCTCGCCCTTAGTACTACCGTTTTATCCTCTTCAGATAATTCATCTATACCAAGTATTGCAATAATATCTTGAAGTTCTTTATATCTTTCTAATATATGTCTAACCTTTATTGTAACATCATAATGTTCTCTACCAACTATCCTAGGATCAAGCATTGTTGAGGTAGATTCTAGCGGGTCTACTGCCGGATAAATACCAAGCTCAACTATTCCTCTAGAGAGTACCGTAGTAGCATCGAGATGAGTAAATGTAGCAGCCGGTGCTGGGTCTGTTAAGTCATCTGCCGGTACATACACAGCCTGCACCGATGTAATAGATCCTTGTTTCGTAGATGTAATTCTCTCTTGAAGTGCTCCCATCTCCGTAGCCAGTGTTGGTTGATACCCAACAGCACTTGGTATTCTTCCAAGGAGTGCTGACACTTCTGAACCAGCCTGTGTAAATCTAAAAATATTATCTATAAATAACAGTACATCTTGCCCCTGATCTCTAAAATGCTCACACATGGTAAGACCAGTTAAAGCAACTCTCATTCTAGCTCCTGGCGGCTCATTCATCTGGCCAAAAACTAATGCCGTTTTATCTATAACTCCCGACTCTTTCATTTCATTATAAAGGTCATTACCTTCTCTTGTTCTCTCCCCAACTCCTGTAAATACCGAAAGTCCATTATTTTCTTTTGCAATATTGTTCATAAGTTCTTGAATAAGGACCGTTTTACCAACCCCTGCACCACCAAAAAGTCCAATTTTACCGCCCAATTGATAAGGTGCTATTAAGTCTATTACCTTAATACCTGTTTCAAACATTTCTGGGTTAACAGACTGCTCTTCAAAGGTTGGGGCTAATCTATGAATAGGCATGTATTTATCCGCCACAACTTCTCCCATTTCATCAATAGGTTTTCCAAGAACATTAAATAGCCTTCCCAGTACTACATTTCCAACTGGGACTGATATTGGATTTCCAGTATCAACAGCTTTTAATCCTCTCCTTAACCCTTCTGTGCTTTCCATAGCTATTGATCTTATAATATCATCACCGATATGTTGCTCAACCTCAGCTACGATAACTCTATCTTCCATCTGAATTTCAATGCTATTGTGAATATTAGGAAGGCCCTCTGATTCAAACTTTATGTCTATAACAGGCCCTATTATTTGTACTACTTTTCCTATATGTCCTGGCACTTCTCTCACTCCCTTTTACCTTTGAGCTTCCGCCCCTCCAACTATTTCTGAAATTGCTTGTGTAATTGCGCTTTGTCTAATTCTATTATAACTCAATTTAAGTTTATCAAGTATTTCGTTAGCATTGTCAGTAGCTGACCCCATTGACTGCATTCTAGTTCTGTGTTCACTAGCCTTTGAATGTAGCATAGAGTTCAACATTTTACCGCTTAAAAATAAGGTGGCAATCTCATACATTAATTTTTCATCTATTGCCTCAATATCTACATATTCTTTACTGTTTTTCACTTCACTATCAGCATTTAGAGGAAGTATCTTCTCAATTTTAACTTCGTTTTTTAATGATGAGATAAGCTTTTTATAAACAATGTGAACTTCCCCTATATCTCCGCTACTATACATACTAAGTGCATTATTAATAATCGTTTTAGCTTCCTTGTAAGAAGGCGTATCTGATATTTCAATGTATTCAGCCACAGTTTCAACATTAAGCTTTTTAAGTATGGTTTTTCCCTTTTTACCTACAATAATAACTTTATAATCTTCCTTATTACTTTTAAGTTTAATCATCATTTCATTTATTATAGACCAATTGAATCCACCGCAGAGTCCTGTATCTGACGTAAGTACAACATATAATTTTTTGTTGCTATTATTTCCTCTTACATAGATACTATCACCTTCATAATTATCTATTAAATTTTTAATAGTGTCCTTTAGGGCATTCATATAATTATTATTAATATCTACCTTTTCTCTTATCTTCTTGTATTTAGCTGTAGCAACTAGTCCCATGGCTCTGGTGATTTTTGTAGTATTCGTTATGGATTTTATTCTTCTCTTAATTGCAACAAGCCCCATACCTGCCATGTTTCACCTCTCTTTAGCCTCCATAAATATATTACAGAGGCAAATTGATATTTTCCTACTTATCTTGCATTAACTAATCCTTTTAAAACGACTCTAAAATTCCTTAATTGAGAATACTTTTTTAAACTCCTCTATAGCTTCAATAAGTTGCTGTTTTAGTTCATCATCTAACATCTTATTATCCACTATTGCTTTGCCTATTTCTCTATGATGTGTATCCATGTATTCTAAAAATTCACTCTCAAATCTTATCACTTGGTGTACCGGAATATCCGTAAGATAGTTATTGGTTCCAGCAAAGAAAATCATAACTTGCTTTTCTACTGGCATAGGCATATATTGATCCTGCTTTAGTATTTCAATTAATCTTTTCCCTTTTTCCAGTCTCATCTTCGCATCTTTATCAAGATCTGTACCAAATTGGGCAAAAGCTACAAGTTCCCTATATTGAGCGAGTTCTAGTCTTAAAGTCCTGGTAACTTGTTTCATAGCTTTTATTTGAGCATTTCCACCAACTCTCGATACCGATATTCCAGCGTTAACAGCAGGTCTTTGCCCCGAATGGAAAAGTTCAGCCTCAAGAAATATTTGCCCATCTGTTATAGAAATAACGTTAGTTGGTATAAACGCCGTAACATCCCCTGCGAGAGTTTCTATTATAGGAAGAGCAGTTAATGATCCACCACCTAATTTATCTGAAAGTTTTGCCGCTCTTTCAAGTAACCTTGCATGAATATAAAATATATCTCCTGGATAAGCCTCTCTACCTGGCGGTCTACGAAGTAATAGCGACATAGCTCTATAAGCAACTGCATGCTTAGATAAATCATCATATACTATTAATACATTCTTCCCATTATGCATAAAGTATTCTCCCATACTACATCCAGCATAGGGTGCTAAATACTGAAGTGGTGCTGAATGAGAAGCTGTGGATGCCACCACTATTGTATAATCTAAGGCTCCCATTTCAGATAATGTGTTAACAATGTGCGCAACAGTTGATTGCTTTTGACCAATTGCTACATATATACATATGACATCTTTACCCTTTTGATTTAAAATAGTATCTATAGTTAAGGCTGTTTTACCTGTTTGCCTATCTCCAATTATAAGTTCTCTTTGACCTCGCCCAATTGGGACCATAGAGTCTATTGATTTTATTCCTGTTTGAAGTGGAACTTTAACTGATTGCCTATCAATAACTCCAGGCGCTTCAACTTCTACTTCTCTCGTCTGCGTAGTCTTTACTGGACCTTTTCCATCTATAGGTACACCTAACGCATTTACAACTCTTCCAAGCAATGCCTCTCCCACAGGAACTTCTACCACTTTACCGGTTCTCTTTACAATATCGCCTTCTTTGATACCCTTTTCAGGCCCTAAAAGCACACATCCTACATTATCCTGTTCTAAATTTAGCGCCATACCAAAAACTCCATTGGGGAACTCTAACATTTCATTTTCCATACACTCATCTAACCCATACACTCTGGCAATTCCATCACCTATTTGAATTATAGTACCTGAGTCAACGGTGTCAATTTTCTTGTCATATCTTTCTATTTCTTTTTTTATTATAGATGTTATTTCTTCTGGTTTTATGTTCATAAACTCACCTCTATTCCTATTTAGCCATTAATTTTTTCATTTCCTCTAATTTGATTTTTAGTGTACCATCAATAACATCGTCTCCGACCCTTATATACACCCCACCTATAATTTTTTTGTCTATTTTTTCAACAAATATAATTTTCTTATCATAAATATTTATTAATTTTGTTCTGAGGTTTTCTCTTTCAGAATCGTTAAGTGGTATTACTGTTTTAACCTCTACTAACAATGTGTTATTACGCTCTAAGTGGATCTTTTCCATTTCTTTAAGTTTCTCTTCAGTAAAAAGTATCCTATCTTTTTCTATAAGAATAAGCAGAAAGGACAAAAGATCTTCGTCAATTCTCCCCTTGAAAATGTTAATAAATATCTTCTTCTTTTCAGACGTACATACAAAAGGCTGTTTAATTAATTTCATGAAATTAGCATCATTGTTCATAAGTGAAACAATTTCCCGTAAATCATTTAAATATTCTTCTACTTTCCCTTTTTCCTCAGCAACTGTATATAGTGCTAGTGCATATCTTTTATCTAAGTATTCATACATTTTAGCTACCTACCTTAAAAATAAAATCCTCAATTAATTTTCTGTGTTCACTTTCATCGATATGCTTGCCAAGAGCCTTCTCAGACAATACTAAAGATAAATCTATAACTTGCGCTTTAATTTCACTTTTTGCTTTTTCTTGTTCTCTTTCAACTTCAACTCTTGCCCTTTGAATTATAAGTTCCGCTTCTTGTTTTGCACTTTGAATTACTTCTGCAGATATCTTCTCAGCCTTTTTCTTATATTTTTCAACTATTTTCTTACCCTCATGTTTTGCTAACTTTAATTTTTCACCATTTTCTATTTTTGATCTATTAGCCTCTTCTTTATCACTATTCGCCTTTTCAAAAGAAGAATCTAATTCTTGTTTTCTCGTTTGTAATATCTTGCTTACTGGTATAAATAGAAAATATTTAGCAATGAGAAGTAGGAAAAGGAAATTTACCATTGCAGCTATAATATTACCTAAATCCATCTCTAGCATATAGAATCACGGTTTATCAAGTTCTTTTAACCTCATGAAAACCGAGACTTTCACCTACCTTCCTTTTACTATTTCTCTTATCCTTTTACACCAAGCAAAATTAGTAATAATGCGATTAAGAAACCATAGATAGCAGTTGCTTCTGATAGAGCACCACCTATAACTAATGCCCTAAGTATCTTATCACTTGCTTCTGGTTGTTTTGCAATACCTTCTACGGCCTTTGCCGTAGCATTTCCTGTTCCTATTCCACCACCTATAACCCCGATAGCTGCTATTCCTGCTCCTATTGCTGACATTCCTGCTATAAACCCTGCTGAATCCATAATATATTCCTCCTATTTCTTTTTTATTTTAATGTTCTGAAATTATTACAATATTAATCATTGTTAGCATTACAAATATAACCATTTGGATAGTACCATCAAATAAATCAAAATACATATGTAACGGTATTGGTATTCCCAGTTGTGCCACCCAAGTAATTTTACTTAGTCCGCCATATGCTAATTCCATAATTATGGTTGCTGCAAACATATTTCCAAATAATCTTAGACTTAAAGATACCGGCAGCATAATTCTCTCCAATATATTTATTGGAAGTAATATAGGTAGTGGTTTTGCATAGCCAGTAAAATATTTTTTAAGACCCGCTTTTTTTATTGTGTAGCCCTGTATCACTATAAATGTAATTAAACCCATTCCCAAAGTTACACTATAATCTGTAGTCGGTGGCTTTATTCCAAATAACCCTACCAAGTTCATTGATAAAAGATAAATTCCTAATGTACCTATAAACGGAACAAATTTTTTAAACCTTTTACCCATAGTCTCTTCTACTGTTTTTTCCACAAATTCAATGAAAATTTCAACTATCGCTTGTTTTTTGTCTGGTATTTTTTTAAGATTTATATTAATAAATACTATTAGTAAAATAAGTACCATCACTATTACCCATTGTGTTATTAAACTAGCTGTAATTTGAAAATCATACCCAAATAAATTTACACTAGGTAATTTTGCAATTCCTCCCACATGCTCACTTCCCTTCACATTCTTTAATATTAATTCCGTAAAGTACTATAGAAATAAGTTGTGAACTATATCCTAATATAAACGCAATTATACTAAAATTGTAATAATTAAAAATTATTACGCCTATTACGCACACGAAAATAACCCTAAAAGCAAATCCAAAAAAAGTAATGAATCCATATTGGTTTTTAACTTTATTAAATATAAAATCAACAGATATTAAATTTAATAATAAATTAATAGTTGCTAAAAAGAGACCTAACAAAAAAAATACTGCATATTTTTTATCAAATAGATAAATTACAGTAAATCCAAAGAGTGCTATGAAAAAATTAAAATAATTAATCTTTTTATACATCTGTGTCGACTTAATATTCAATTTTTACTTCTCCTTCACTATTTGTTTATACTTTTAATTATAGTCCTCTACTATACATAAATAAAAGACCAAATTAGTCAATGTTTTAACGTATATCTTTAAATAATCTTATTAAATCGTTTAAATAATATATTTCTTCGGATTTGCTCCATTTTAAGAACTATTACTATTTAACCAATAATTTATAAAACAGTTATTCGTTTATCTTAATATTCTGATAAATTTCAATTAAAATTTTAATGAATTTGACTTTCACTGAGGTCTAAATACATTTCTATTATAAATTGTATATAATTAAACAATTACAAAAACTTTATAACGTATATATTTCCAAGCGATTAGTTTGTTTTTATAGTGTAATTGCAATATATTATTTTTAAAATATCGTTTTTCTCGATAATTCTTTTCACATTTATGTTATTTTTATCATAAAGAGATTAAATTATGCATATACCCAAACAAAAATAGATTCAAGAAATTATAATTCTTGAACCTACTAAAAAAACATCTAACCTATACCATAATTTTATTAACACATATATACGTTTATTAAGATTTCTTATCAAAGTAATTCAATAACACATCTACTATTTTAGCAGAAGCATTACCATCACCATAAGGATTAGTTGATCTACTCATACTATTATACTCACCTAAATTTCTGAGAAGTATACTCGTTTTTTGTACAATCTCTTGTTTATCCGTTCCAACTAGCTTTACAGTGCCAGCCTCCTGAGCCTCTACCCTCTCAGTAACATCCCTAAGTACTAAAACCGGTTTACCTAAATGAGGCGCTTCTTCTTGAATTCCACCTGAATCAGTCATTATTAGATAACATTTTTTCATTAAATTATGCATTTCACTGGTATCTAATGGATTAAGTAAATGTATCCTATCTATACCTTCTAATATTCTGTACACCATATCCTTTACTACTGGATTTGGATGAACTAGATACAATACTTCTACATTGCTATTTTCTTTTACTATGATTTTTAGTGCATTACATATATTTTCAATTCCACTTCCCCAATTTTCTCTTCTATGAGCCGTGACTAATATTATTTTTTTATTTTGGTAATCAAGTGCATTTAGATCACAATCTTCAAAAACATAATCGTCTTTAATTGTATACTTCATAGCATCTATAACTGTATTGCCTGTAACAAAAATTATGCTTTCATCTACACCCTCTCTTAATAAATTTTCTTTGGAGGTATTAGTAGGTGAAAAATGCAAGTCTGTAAGAACCCCCGTTAACTTTCTATTAATTTCTTCTGGGTAAGGATAAAATTTATTATGACTTCTAAGCCCAGCTTCTACATGTCCAATAGGTATTTTCCTATAAAAAGCCGCAAGAGATGCAGCAAAGCTTGTAGTAGTATCTCCATGTACAAGTACTATATCAGGCTTCTCACTGTCTAGAATGTCCTCTAACCCTTGTATCACAGCGCAGGTTATCCCCGTTAAGCTTTGTTTTGATTTCATTATATTCAAATCATATTTAGGTACAATATTAAAAATTTCTAGGACCTGATCTAATATCTCTCTATGTTGAGCAGTAACACATACCGTACATTGTATTTGAGGAACCTTTTCTAGTTCCTTCACTAAAGGTGCCATTTTTATAGCCTCAGGTCTTGTACCAAATATTACTATAACCTTAATAGTTTCCACCAGATACCCTCCTAACTTATTTTTTTTCTATCCGTTTATTGTATCGTAAGTATGTATAATTTATTCCCTATGCTTAAAAATACCATATTTCCAAGCTGTCAAAACTGATACAAACATTACTAATCCCAACAAAAAATATGCCCTTTGATTACTTATTTGCATTGCTATAATGGATATTGCACCCAAAACTGCACTTATTAAATACATAATAAAAACCGCTTGTTTTTGGCTCAGTCCCATATTTAAAAGTCGATGGTGCAAATGCCCTTTATCTGCTTGCATTATAGATTGCCCATTAACTTTTCTTCTAATCATGGCAAAAAGAGTGTCATAAATAGGCAATCCAAAAGTTAAAATCGGCACCACAATTACAAAGACTGTTGCAGATTTGATTGCCCCTTCAATTGAAATAGCCGCTAAAAGAAACCCTAATAATTGGGAACCCGTATCTCCCATAAAAATAGAGGCAGGATTTAAATTATATGGTAAAAACCCTAAAATCGCCCCACTCAATACAGCGGTTAGAAATGCTGCTTCCAATCTTCCATTAATTAAAGAAACTATCATTAATGTAACACAGGATATAAATGCTACACCAGCTGCTAACCCGTCTAATCCATCTATTAAATTAAAAGCATTAGTCACACCGACAATCCATATTATCGTTATAGGAATTGTAATCCATCCCACACTCAGGTAAGGATATATTTCTCTAAACGGATTAGTTACAATTGATATACTAATTCCTGATTTCAAAAGACATATAGCTGCTATGATCTGTATTAAGAGCTTATATCTAGGCCTTAAATCTTTGATATCATCTAAAACTCCTCCGATAACAATTATAGTTGCTCCTATAATTATACCTGTTTGAGAAGGGGTTAAAATACCATTGTATAAAATGACTCCTAAAACAAAAGCTAAATATATAGCAAGCCCCCCCATAACTGGAGTAGGTTTTTTATGAATTCGCCTTTCATCTTTAGGACTATCAACGGCCTTCACCTTAATTGCTATTTTTTTAACTATAGGAGTACTTATAAAAGAAATTAGCGCTGCAATTATTGCTATAATATAAATATTACTCATATAAAATCCTTTCCTTCATAAAATCATTGTATTTGTTTGATACTTAATATCCGCCATCACCCTTAAGTGAGTCATCATTTTCTATCCACTCTTCTACATATACGATATTGTATTGTGTTTGGTTATCTCTAATTATTACCTTTTCTATACCTGAATTAATTATAAATCTTTTACATAAAGAGAATGGAGATGCATTTAGAACTAATTCTCTAGTTCCCACCTTTTTTCCTATAATACCTTATTATCTTGGTCTAAATTAACCAATTCTATCCATGTTGCATATTGGAACCAATTTATTGAAGGCTTATACTCTTTAGCAAAAACTACCCTTGTTACACCAGAATTTATAATTACCTTTTGGCACTCTGGACAGGGCGTATGGGTTACATATAATGTTGAACCTGCTCTTTCTTCAGGTGAAACTTCCATCAAGCAATTTACTTCTGCATGTATAGTCCTCACACAATGATTATCCTTCATAAAGCATCCTTCACTCTCACAATGTGGTAACCCTTTTGGACTTCCATTATAACCCGTTCCTTTTATTCTTTTCTCCTTTACAAGCACTGCTCCTACATGTAATCTATCACAAGTGCTTCTTTCTGCGACCTCAAGTGCTATATCTATAAAATAATTATCCCAATCTTTTCTCATTGTCGTAAGCCCCCATCAAAAACTATGCTATTAACAATAATATCACATCCATTATTAATTTTATAGATTTAGTTTCAAATTAAAAGAATAATTTACATTTACATTTACAGGATAAAATTCTATATCTTCTTCGAATGTACAAACAGTGGTTTTAGATATTGCTATTAATGCTACCATTTATTTGCTCAAAATTTTCCATAATTTATTTATTACCCATTAATATAATTATAGTATAAGTTCGCGTTTTATCAACCAAAAGTTCGCTTTTTACCTAAATTAGATGTTAGGTGTTTTCAAACATAGTAATATAGTTAAAGTTGCTGCTGGTACATTATATGGTGCTATTGAAAAACTTTTGAAGGAAAAACTAATAAAATCAGTAGAAAGTGAAGATAAACGAAGAAAAGTGTATGTGATTACTTATAAGGGTAAAGAGGTATTAAAACTTGAGATTGTTAGAATGAGGCATTTAATAACTATATCTCAAGATATAGTTTAATAATAGAAGGGAGCAAAAATCATGAAAAAATTTAAGATGTTCGTAGACATGGATAAAGAGGAAGAATACTTAAATGGAATGGCTAAAAGTGGATTTGTGCTTAAAAAATATGGTTTTTTTGGAGTTTATACTTTTGATAAAGAAGATTCTGTAGATTTGAATTATAGAGTTGATTATCGTACATTTAAAAATAAAAGACAATTTGAGGAGTATAAAATTTTATTTGAAGATGCTGGTTGGGAGCATGTTTCAGGAACACAATTATCATTATCAGGAGGACAATATTTTATTCCTAAATTATCAAATATAGGACTGCCTGATATTTTTTCAGATACAGAATCAAAATTGGCAAGATACAAAAGATTTATTGATCAGTGTATTGGTAGTTGTGTGTGTATTTTAATTTATATGTTTAGTATGTTAAAAACCAATAATTTGAGATATTTAACACCTGGACTATGGGAGAAAAATGGAGATGATTTTTGGAGAGCTTTTATTATTGAAACCCCAGCTGTAGTTTTACGATTTCTGCCTTTTATAATTCTTCTTATATTATCAATAATGTATGGTAATAGGGCCTTTAGAGCAAAAAAGATGTACAATAAAAGTGTAACTGAAAATAAAAATAATTGTTTATAATGTAAATATAATTATAATCCAAGGAATCAGTTAGATTAGGGGTAAGGCAACGAATTCACGAATCGTTGCCTTACCCCATTGAAAGATAAAATGCAGTTAAGTATTCAATTAAATTTAATTAAGCAATTATAGTTCTTAATATTTTTTTTATTCAATATAACGTTTCTTATATTGTATGGCTTTTATGGCTTAAAAGCACAAAACTCTTTATGTGAAATATATATAATCTATAGTATAATTAGTGAAATGAGCTGATTTGAGCTTTCTAGAATATCGTTTATTAAACACCATGAATTAATAACATGATACGTTTTTAGTTGAAAAGGGGGCGCCACCACACATGATATACAAACTTAGATATTTAATCATAGCAATTGCATTTTTTATTTTATTAAAATTGCTTGTGCCAATTTCTGAATTTATGAATTGGAATATAGCGAAAGAAAGTCAAGATTTAGTGGTAATTATTGTTGGTTCATTAGCTATTATTTTTTCATTACTGGCAGTAGTTTTTGGCATTAAAGAAAATTACAGTCGATGGATTCGTGAAGATAAGTAAAAAAAAGTGCATAAAAGTAGTGTATCTTCTCAATTAGACACCGTTTATGCAGTGAAAATAGTGTATATCAACATATATAAATGAAACAATGAGGGTATAGGATAGTTATAAAGAACAATAAAATGTCGTGAAAATTTCAATTGAACTAAACCGCTAACAGCGGTGGCAGACGAGTGCTAATTATGTTAATTTAATTTTTACTTATATAAAATATAAAGAAATATCCTATTTGACTAGGATATTTCTTTATTATAATGCACACTTCCTATAAACTTTTATTGATGAAATAAAAAATAAGGAAGTGTTATTATTTATGTCAGAATTAAGAGAAAAAATGAAAATGGATATGGAATTAAGGGGTTATAGCCCTGGGACCATAGTAGGCTATATTCGTCAAGTCAGTAACTTTGCTAAATTTTATAACAAATCACCAAAATATTTAGGCGAAAAAGAAATACGTGACTACTTACATTATTGTATCATGGAAAAAAAATTAAGTGAAGTAACCGTTAATCATATTAATGCAAGTCTTAAATTCTTTTATACTAAAACATTAAATATATATTGGAATGTTAATCAAATTGCAAGGATCAAAGTACCAAAGAAATTACCTTCTATTTTGTCTCCTGAAGAAGTTAATTCTATTTTTGATGTTACTGAAAACCTTAAGCATAAGGCAATCCTCATGACGATTTACTCCGCAGGATTAAGGGTCAGCGAAGTTTGTAATCTTAAAATAGCAGATATTGATAGTAAAAACATGCAAATATTAATAAGGCAGGGCAAAGGCAAAAAAGATAGATATTCACTGTTATCGGAAGTAAATCTTAAAATTCTCAGAGAGTATTGGACAAGATATCATCCTACAGAATATTTATTTTCTGGAAATGGTCGTACACATGCTATAACTCAACGAACTGTTCAAAGAATATTAGAAAGATCTATGAAAAAGACTGGAATCACTAAACATGCATCAGTCCACACACTTCGCCATTGTTTCGCTACCCATTTACTGGAAAATGGAACAGATATATGTTATATTCAAAGACTTTTAGGACATAGGAACATAACTACTACCACCATATATTTACATCTTAGGAGGCTGGATCTACTTAATATAAAGAGTCCATTGGATACTTTTCTAGATAAAAAAGGTGAACGAGATGATTGAGATTCAAGATATATTTAATCAGTATGGCGATGAATACAGAAAAAATCATAAGCTACCGTTACATATTTTAAAAACTATGATAGATATTGAAGCTTGTAGAACAGCAGAGCTTGGCGGTCATATAGACGAATGTGATGAATGTGGGCACGTTAGGGTTTCTTATAATTCCTGCCGAAACAGGCATTGTCCTAAATGCCAAACTTTAGCCAAGGAAAGATGGCTTGAAAAAAGAAAAGAGGATTTATTACCCGTAGGGTATTTTCATGTAGTTTTCACTATACCTCAAGAACTTAACTATATAACTCTTACAAACCAAAAGGATAGGAAAATCTCAAATTTTATTTGAGATTACTGGGTTGAAAATACTTTTTTAACGATTCTATACCAATTTCCAAATCACTTTTCTCCATAACTTTTTCAATAGTTCCCATTTCCAATTCTTCTGCCAGGGCTATAATATCTTTTAAGGTTTTATATGAATGTTTCACTTGAGCCTGTAGACGGCATAGTTCAGTTTTTAAAATACCTGAGTAAAATCAAGTTGCTCTGTATAAACTTTTATTGTACGTTGTACAATTGAATCATTCAAGACAAGGTTTATTACGAGCCTCCAAGAGTGTTATATATTGTTCTTTAGCATCTGTTAACTGACTATCTATTAAATTTGCAATCATAGGCATATTCTTAATGGGTTGCCAATTTGGTTGTGGTTTATTATTCATAAATATTTTATCCTTTCATCAAATATTTCGTTTTTATTTGAATTTAATTTTCATAAAATGACCTATCTTTAAAAAGTTCCTATAATGTCAAGAGTAGGAACTTATTTTAAGATTAGCTTACCATATGCCTCTAAAATACTCAATAAAATGCTTTAAATACACCTAAGTTCAAGTTCCAAAATAAGATTCGGAACTTTCATATATGGAAAATTAGAAATTTCCTATTGCTTCTGGTGACAGCTATGTTCTTCATACCCCCCTAAGGAGTATCGTTTGTTTTGTTAAGCTAAACAAGTAAAACGGACCACCCAAAGGTCGTCCGTTAATGTATGATTCATCAATAACTGATCAAATTACTTCTCAGCACTGCACTTATCTGATATATAGATGGTATATTAATAGGTAAGGCTGGAAATAATATACTGAAAAGTAATGCTAAAGTAACAACATTCATCAACTATATTAACATTTTTTTTTTATAATTAAATAGTTCAATTATTTTGCTTAAAGAAAGAGAATACACAAAATAATTTACACCCTCGATTTTCTTTTCATCTATTCCCCTTTTGGTAACTACATTGTTCTTTTTAATAACTTTGGGGGTATCTTTTGGAATTGTTCTCTTCTTCTCCAGTTTTTCTAATAATTCTTTATATTTACTTTGATATTCCTCTATCTCTTTATTATGTTTGAATTGTTCCTGGCTAAATTTGTTATTTAATTCTTCTTTTACTTTTGCAACTTCTAATCTTATATTTAATTGATATTCTTTTTTTAATGTTTCTAATTCCTTTTGATTATCTTTAGATAGCTTCTCAATGCTCTTATTCAACTGGTTAACATTATAATCATTATCCCTAATGATATTATCTTTATCTATGTTTCTGGCCTGAGCATCCGAAAGCAACTTCTTATACCCTTCCAATTCAATCTTATATTGTTTATATTCTTGTAAATCACTCAGCAACATATCGTTCTTATTTTTATATTCTTCTACAATTAAATTCTTATCCTTTATATTACCCTCTAATCGCTCCATTTGTTTGCTATGATCAATTCTAATGCTTAGTAATTCATCACTGCTCTCCTTGCTATCTTTTTGTACTACGAGTAAATCTCCGTAAACCTTTTGTAATTCTTCCTTTTGTTGTGTAATACTACTTTTTTTATCTGATAACATATTTTTATATTTATTCTTTAATTCTTCAAGCTCTGCATTTTTATTTCCTATTAAAGTGTTGCTGCCATCTGCAATACTTATAAAAGAATTTAGTATTGCATCTAAATTAGCTTGGATAATAGTAGTGTCTTTACTTAAAAAACTATAGTGCAAGTGGTGGACAGTTTCCTCCTGCGCCACCTGTTTTTTTAAGCCAATTCTGAAAGGAGTTTTTTATTAATGGGATATGTTTTCCGCTTATTTAAAACGATATATGTGGACATATCAACCTCTTATTGAATAATTCTATTCCAGTACTTCAACAAGCTCAAATAACTCTACTATAAGTATTTCATCATCTGTTAATTGAATATCCTTTACCGTATTATTCCATGCAGTTCTGTGGTCACCTTGAAACTTTTGAACTTCTTCACCATCTCCTTCTCCTCTTACAAGTCTGATATCTGGATCTCCAAAAGTTGTTTCGAAAACATCTATGATTCTAATATTACATTTAGGTTCTTCCTGATTATTAACTACAGTTACCATTTTACCTTTTGTTTCATATACCTCATTTAATTCGTGTTCTTCATAAAGTATTTTAAAACTGCAAGTTGCTGTTTTTACTCTATCAATAATTTGTTGAATTAACATTTCTCCAATTCCATTATCTCCATCCCAACCAAAGGATGATATATTTTCATATATTTTCATGATTCTCTTCTCCTTTAATAAATTTATTTCAATGTTTTTCTATAGATGTAGACTATCTAACATTATGCTTTATTAGCATTTATAAAGCCCTCTATATAAGATTTCTCATTTTCAGAAGGTTCCCTATTAAATTTATTCATAAATAGCCTAATTGCATGTTTAGCAGAAGTGACCTCACAGGCTATCTGTGCTGTAGTTCGTAGTAATTCCCAAAAATCACTTATCTCTTTCCTATCGCATACTGGCTCATGTGATATGACATAATATTCTGCATAATACTTTTCTATTTTATCTATCATCTTTAATAGCTCTTCCCTATCATATCCATATAAGCCGTTATATTTTCTACCATACATACCATTTGAAAAATGAGCTGCATTTCTAATTAAATGTAATGGATACCCTGTTATTTTTGACCATTTTTTATTATGGGTGTTTTTACCTTACCCGCCAAAAATGTATATTAGCATATTTAATAGAATCAAAATAGAAATTATGTTACATAACAATATCAATTATCAGTATTAAGTAACATTCAATTTATGATTTTCATATAAAACATTCAAAATCGTTGCCAAATAAGGAAAGCGAAAGTTACATAAGTATATTGTGTAAATTTCAAAACACCTAAAATCCGTATTAATAATATCTTTTGCCCCTAATATACTTTTTTGGCGGGATAGGTAAAACTACCTATTAGATTCTCCCCCCTAGGATTTTTACGATTTATTCATTGCTGTTGCCATTTCCGCTGCCAAACATCTGCATAACTTTCATAAAACTTCCGCTTTCAGCACCGAGTAGCCTTTCTGCGTTGAAAACAAATGCTTGCATACGTAAAGCGTTCTCATCCCTTGTCATTTTAACCATATCATCATCAAAAACAGTATTTGTATATACCACAATCATTTCCATGCATTCATAGGGGTGCGGCGTGCTGAATAGTCCCTGTTCAATGCCCTCGCGTATTATTCCTGTCAGTATAGGCGTAACTCCGCTTAATATTACCTTTTGTATTTTCGCATGCATAAGCGCGTTCTGCGGTTTATGAATTTGATCTATAATTTCCTTGCCGTTCCCGCCGCTTATGTTCAGTGCCATTACAACGCGGATAATGCGCTCATTTACAGGTATGCTCTTGTCTGCAGCGATATCCTGCGCCGCGCCTAAAACACGGACATTATACCTCTCAATCAGCGCGTCCAATATATCCTCCTTGGATTTGAAATGATAATACAGCGTTCCCCGCGCAATACCAACTTGTTCGAGAATATTGTTTGTACTTGTACCGTCAAAGCCCTTATGACCGAAAAGATTATCGGCTGCGTCAAGTATTTCATTTCTGCGCTCTTCAGCTTCTTTTACTATTCTCATTTTTATGTCTCCTCGTAGTAGACTGACTGTCTGTTTGTCTAGTAATATAATTTCATACTTATTATCAGTTGTCAAGAGTGTGTGCTAAAATTTTTCAAAAACTTAAAAAAACCAAGGTACCTTTTGAGAGGTCTCCCCGGGATTTAGGCATTATAATAATTAATTTGAATATTATGGTATACTTAGTAATAACTAAAACACAGAATATATAAAGTAAGTTATCACAGCACATAATTCAGTTTTGGTAAAATACATAATAAGGAAGTGGTTTTTTTTGAACGTATTAATTGCAGAAGATGAGAAGGACATCAGAAATCTTTTAAAGCTACAGCTTGAGCAGGAGGGGTACTATGTATTTACTGCTAAGGATGGTATAGATGCTTTAGATGTCTTACAAAACAAAGTCATTGATCTTGCCATACTTGACGTTATGATGCCTAGACTTGATGGTTTTAATCTGCTGCGAAAAATCCGTTTAACAAGCAATATACCTATCATATTTCTCACTGCTAGAGATAATGATATGGACAAGATTTTAGGACTTGGAATTGGTGCGGATGATTACCTTGTAAAACCATTTAGTATGGCTGAGCTACTTGCGAGAGTTGGAGCGCAGCTAAGACGCAGTCTTGAATACTCTTCCAAAAATGTGCAAGTCTTCTCCAAAATAGAGTATGGTAGTTTGCGCCTAGATAAAGACGCGTGCTGCGTCTATAAAAAGGATGTACTGGTGGAACTTAATGCAAAAGAGTACTTGCTACTTAAGCACCTGATGGAGAATCCTGAAAGGGCTTTTACTAAGAAGCAGTTATACAAGGCGGTATGGGATGAGGATATATATTGCGACGATAACACCATCATGGTTCATATAAGCCATATCAGAAATAAGATTGAAACTGATCCAAGGAATCCGGAATATGTAAAAACTATTCGTGGTATTGGATATAAATTCCATAAAAATAGCGAGGTTAGCTTATGAAAAGTAAAATAGAAAGCCGATTTTTGGCTAACTATGCACTTATGTTTATTATATCTATTATTGTAGCCATATCTGCATTTATGCTTTTGAGTTTTGCAAGTGATGTTATATCAAAGAACCTTGTTAAGAATAATTATACTGCAGAAAGCCTAATGCAGGATGACTACAAAAACATTGACACTTCGCAGGTTATAAATAACGGCGGTGGTGTACAGGTAGTTGATACTAATTATGAAATTATACATACAACAGGCATTAACACTATTTCAAAAGATAAACTTACCACATCAGAATTCACAGATTTTTTAATAAAGAGTAAAAGTATAGGAATAGACTACAGCTATAGTATTGAATTCAATTCTAGAGAGCAATTTTGGTTAGTAGTGACGTTTCCGACTTCTATCAGAATTGGTATGGATTTCGCATACAACAAAGATATTGATTCAGCAGATAAACATGCAACAATTGGTGTCGTTATTGCTGTTATTCTGTTTTACCTTATACTGCTTTCAATATGCACTGTAATATATTCTAAGCTAACATCTATAAGTATTATAAATCCCTTAAAAAAACTTTGCAACAGTGCAAGTCGGCTCAAAGATGGGGATTATACATCAAGAGTTGATCTTAATTTAAAAAATGAGTTTGGAGAATTAGAATATATATTTAATGAAATGGCAGAACAAATTCAGAAAGAAATACATCTAAGAAAACAGTCAGAAGAAAATCGCAAAAGGCTAATACTTGATATCTCTCATGATCTTAAAAACCCTATCGCAAGCATTATGGGTTATGCAGAATTCAGTTTTAACAAACTCGATTTATCAAAACAAGAACACGCTGCATACATGAAAATAATATATGAAAATAGCTTGAGAGCAAACAATTTAGTTAATGACCTATTTGAATTGTCTAGAATGGAAAGCTCCGAATATTCATTGAATAAAACAAGTGTTGATATATGTGAATATATGAGGGAAGAACTAGGGTTTTTCATAAACAACTTGGATAAGGCTGGATTTGCATATGATTTTGAAATACCAGAAAAAGAAATCTTGATTGAGATTGATTTAAAACAGATGAGCAGAGTGATACAAAATCTCGTTGACAATGCACTAAAATATAACACAAAAGGAACGTTATTAATAATCCGCTTATTTGAACAAGATGGTGGAGTTGTTATAATCTTCAAGGATAATGGCATTGGAATACCTACAGAAATTGCAAAGGATATATTTCAACCGTTTGTAAGGGTCGATATTGCAAGAAACTCACAAACCGGTGGCACAGGTCTAGGACTTGCTATTGTTAAAAAAATTATCGAAACACATGGAGGCAGTATTTGTGTAAAAACAGAGGTCAACTGTGGGTGTGAGTTTGTTATTAATATGCAAAGGATTTAAGATTGATTTAAGAAATATATAAGATTTAATGCAGTCCTAGTTAAGTATACCTTGCTATAATAATGGAAAGGGTACGAAATGGGGCTGTTTTCTGTTTCCTGTACAAATATAGAGAGGGGTGTATCAGCTATAGAGACATTAGAAAGTCATTTTTATAATTGGTTAGGAGTCTTGTTCTTTGTTTCGATATATAGTGCGGTGCTTTTATTTGTACCTTTTTATAAAAAGATGGACAAAAGTCCTAGAGGAATTTATATTGCTTTTTTAATAGCTTTTGCTTTTGAGATGCATGGCATACCATTTAGTATGTATGTTATTTCATGGATTGTAGGAAAAAACCTACCAGAAGGCATTCTGTGGGGACATACATTAGTTGGATCAATTGGTTTTCTTGGTATGTATATCAATTTTATATGTATTATAGTTGCATTATTGCTTATAGTAAATGGTTGGTACTATATTTACAGTAAATACTGGTCAAAGGAAAAAGGAACAGGGTCCCTTGTGATAAGTGGTGTATATAGATTCATTCGTCATCCACAGTACACTGGTCTGCTACTTTTGTCTTTTGGGATGATGGCAGATTGGGCAACATTACCGATGCTTGCACTGTCTCCATTAATGATAGTAATGTATGTCCGTCTCGCAAAACGGGAGGAACAAAATATGCTCATTGAATTTGGTGTGGAATATAGCGATTATATGAAAAATACAAAGATGTTCATTCCATTTATCTTTTAAAATGTAAATGAATTGTGTGTATAAAAAAATCAATTTAAAGGAGCTCTATAATTATGAGAACTAAAAAAAAGTATGTTTATTCAATTCTAATAGCAATGGTTTTAATAGTTTTTACAGGTTGTAATTTAAGTGATACAGTAAAAGAAATCAAAATGGAACCTGGAGTAATGGATATATCTATTAATACTTACAAGAACTCAGTTAAGGTGGGTGTTATTCTTAATAGTAATGTAGACTTTACAACTACAGAAGATCTTGCAGAAAAATATGCACTAATAGTTAAGAAATATTATAAAAAGCGAGATATTTATTTGAGGATAATTCAAAACAAAGAGGAATTAAGTAGCTATAGTATAGAAATTTTATTTAAAAAATAAATTAAAAAAACATTAAATTGTTTTAAGGGGGATATAATGAAAGACACATTAAAAAAAGAAACAATTCTTCAAGGTTTGAAACGCAATTGGTTTCGTAAGATATGGTTTCTTATACCACTAATTGGTGTCGTTATAATAGCTGCATACGTTATTTTTATACGTCCACATCTTATGCTAACGATGAAAACTGTTCCTATAGAATTTGGGTTTGCTTTTATATTGATTCTTTCTTTGGTTTTAGCAATAGTAACTCTTTTAGTTTCAAGTTTGATTACATTAGTTATTGCTATCTGTACACGAACAAGAGCAAGAATAACACCTTGGCTTTTAAAATTACGCAAGCAGTTAATATTAATATTAATATTAGTGTTTGTAAATGTTATTTCTGTAGTATGTAGCCAATGGATGGCATACACTCCACCTATACTTTCTGACAATGGGAAACCACTCGCGGGCAGCATTGCTACTTTGGAAAAAGTAACTTTAGGTGACAGTGAGCAGTGGATAACTATCCGCGGGAAAAACAAGAATAATCCGGTACTACTTTTCCTAGCTGGTGGGCCAGGTGGATCGCAGCTAGCCGCAACTAGAGAAGAATTAATAAAGCTTGAAGATGATTATGTGGTTGTTAACTGGGATCAACCAGGGTCGGGTAAGTCAATGGATGCTATACCACTTAAATCAATTACCCCGCAGAGATACATTTCCGATGGTCATGAACTAACAAAGTATCTATGCAAAAGATTTAACCAGGAAAAAATATATATACTTGGTGAATCGTGGGGGAGTGCACTCGGAATACTCCTTGTACAAAACTCCCCAGAACTATTTTCTGCCTTTGTTGGTACCGCTCCGATGGTCGAATTCGTTGAAACCGATCTTCATATGTACGATCTAGTGCTCAAGCTAGCAAATGAAAGGGGAGATACAGAACAAATTAATAAAATGGAAAATCAAGGTCTGCCCCCATACTATGGTAAAGGAATGGTTTGGAAATTTAGTACCCTCTCACAGTATTTGAGTAAATATATGGCAAAAAACCCTGAAATCGAGAATGCGGGTTATAATACACTAGGCGAAATTGGAGGTCCTGAATATGGTTTGTACGATAAAGTAAGTTGGGCGCTTGGTTTGGTTACTACATTCAATCAAGTCTATCCACAGTTGTATGATATAGATCTAAGCAAGCAAGCTATAAAATTAGATGTTCCTATTTACTTTATGATGGGTCGCTACGATATCAACGCATCACCAGAAATGGCGCAGGAGTATTTTAATGCAATAGAAGCTCCACATAAAGAGTTTATTTGGTTTGAACACTCCGGACACGAAATATGGAGGAACGAGCCAGACAAGTTAGTTTACTTAATGATAAATACGGTATTGAAGGAAACAAAAATAAAATAATTTTAAGGGGATTAATCCCCTTAAAATTGTTAAATAAAACGAAAGCAGGTGAAATTATGTTATATATAATAATGTATCCAACATCCATTTTACTCCGTGCAAGGTCTATGAGTGTATTTATAGATGATTCCTTGTGTGGAGGTAATACTAATATCGTCTAATACAAAATAGGCTTTGCACCTTTGATTACCAAATAATTAAAAGGAGCAAAGTGAAAAGAACAAAATCTCCCTACGGTCGAGTAAAAACCTTTATGCCAAGCAAATATGATAATCTCATCGTCCTTTGATTATCATATTTGCATCACATTCTGGGCATAGAACAATAGGACTACCACTCTTCTTGTCAAATTCCTCAGGTGTATAACATTCAAACGCA